>PMES01000138.1 GCA_003154775.1 Acidobacteriota bacterium
CATCCTAGGGGTTCACCCCAACTCCTGCGCCCCATGTCCGCACGATTTCGCCCCTAGCGCGACCTTCCGGCCTTTCTCCTCTCCGCTCTTCTCTGCGAACTCTGCGTCCGGCGTTTACCACGACCCGGTCGGGGTGTACTCTGCGTAAGTCTTTCTCTCCTCCCCCCAAAAACAAAAGCGGCACAGCCGAAGCCATGCCGCCCCTCAAATCCAAATTCTTATCGCAATCTACATCTTGTATCTTCCCAAATCCTCGTCGCTCAATCCCTCCAGCCAATTCCGCAACTGCTCATTCGTATTCCGCTCCGCCAGCGCTGTGGACACCTTCGAACTTTTCAGCACCTGCTCGTCCACGAAGATCGGGCAATCCATGCGCAGCGCCAGCGCCAACGCATCGCTGGGCCGCGAATCGATGCTCATCAGTTCGCCTTCCCTCTCCACCCAGATCAGCGCGAAAAACGTGTCGTCCCGCAGGTCGTTCACCACGATCTTCTGCACCCGCACATCCAGCCCCAGAAACACATTCTTCAGCAGGTCGTGCGTCATGGGCCGCGGCGTCTGCACTTTCTCAATTTCCAGCGCAATGGCGTTCGCCTCGTAGGCCCCCACCCAGATCGGCAGGATCGCGTGCCCTTGCACATCCTTCAGCACCACAATCGGCATCTGCGTAACCGGATCCATCATCAGGCCGCGTATTTTCATTTCCACTTCCATCGCGCCCTCCCTCATCCCTGCCGATCTGACTCAATCTCTTCTACTCTTTCACTCTTCTCTGCGTCCTCTGCGGCCCCTCTGTTCCCTCTGTGTTGAGCTTTTCTCTTTCTTCCTACTCTATCTCCTTGCCGCAAATCGCCTCCCCCACCAAACTATTCGGCCCCGCGCTGGTCACCCGAACCTGCACGTAGTGTCCCAGAAGTTCCTTCCCCGGTGAAGTGAAATTCAGCACCCGATTACACGACGTATGCCCCATCCACTGATTCTCCCGCCGCGATTCCCCCTCCGCAAGTACCTCGAACACTTCCCCCACCAGCCGCGCGTTCCTCTCAATCTGGATATCTCGCTGCCGCGCCTGCAAAATCCCCAGCCGCCGCGACTTCTCCTCTTCCGGAATCGCGTCCTCCATCTCCAGCGACGGCGTATTCGGCCGCGGCGAATACTTGAACGAAAACGCCCCATCATACTGCACCACATCCATCAGGCTCAGCGTCTCCGCAAAATCCCTCTCCGTCTCCCCTGGAAATCCCACAATCAGATCCGTCGTAATACTGATGCGCCGTTTCGCTCCGCGCAACATCGCGATCTTTTCCAGGTACTCCTCCCGCGTGTACGTCCGCGCCATCGCCCGCAGCACCGCCGTGGACCCGCTCTGCACCGGCAAGTGTACGTGATCGCAGATCGCCGGCACCGCCTCAATCGCCTCCACAATGTCTTTCCCAAAATCACGAGGGTGCGAAGTCATAAACCGAACACGCCGTATCCCCGGCACTTCGCCCACTGCCACCAGCAGCTCCGAAAACCGCATCCGTCGCGCGCTCGGGTCCGCGTACGAATTCACCGTCTGCCCCAGCAACTGCACTTCCGTGTACCCCAAATCCGCCAGTTGCCGCACCTCTTCCAGCACCGACGCGCTCGCCCGGCTGCGTTCCGGCCCTCGCGTAAACGGCACCACGCAGTACGAGCACGCCTTGTCGCAACCTTCGATAATCGTCAGGTAGGCTCGCCACGGATTGTCCCGCCGCGTCATCTCCATCTCAAAAGTCTCGTCCGTATCCGTGTCGAGGCCGGTGATGCGCGTGTTCCCCGCCTCCAGTTGCGCGATCAGTTCCGGCAATTTCCGGTAGCTTGCCGACCCGCACACCAGGCTGACCCACGGCGCGCGCGCGAAAATCTTCTCGCCTTCCTGCTGCGCCAGGCACCCCAGCACCCCAATCACTTGCCCCTCTTTTTTCGTAAACCGGTACTCGCCCAGCCGCGAAAATATCTTTTGCGCCGCCTTCTCCCGGATCGAACAAGTGTTGTACAAAATCACCGCCGCCGTGTCCGGCGATTCCACCCGCCTATACCCCCGCGCGAGCAACACGCCCGCCACCTTCTCGGAGTCGTGGTCATTCATCTGGCACCCAAAAGTCTCCAAATAAAACGTCGTGGCGCAGACACTCCGGTTCACCCTGAGCCCCGAAGGGCCTGGGCTTGTGGCACAAACACTCCTGTTCACCTTGAGCCCCGAAAGGTCTGTGCTCTTGGGTTCCTCGGCAGCGCCGGCCCTCAGCCCACCTTCCGGGTTTTCTCCCCTGTAGGTGCCGGGCTTTAGCCCGGCCAGCCCCTCTTCGTCTCTGTAGTGGCCGACCTTCAGGTCGGTTCCGTCGGTTTGGCCTTTGTAGGGCCCGCCATCCGAGGCGCGCTCTTCGCGCCCCGGATGGGGTTGCGGGGCGGGCCGCACTTGTGGCACAGGCACGCCGGCGCCTGCCAGCCTCTCCAAACTAAAATCAAACGAATTCCCCATATCCTCGCAGTTTACCACACGCCTATTTTGGGGCGCCGCTCCTGCCCCTCACGCCGCTCTCTTGAACTTAATCTTAGCCGTATAACCTAGCGCGTACAGTACCCTCAGCAAAAGATCCGTCGACACATTCTTTGTGTTCCGGTTCAAAATGGCGGTAATCCGCGTCCGCGAGGTCTTCGCTAGCCGCGCCACTTCCGCATGCGTCAGCGCCTTTCGCCGAACAATCTCCGCAATCTTTGAGTTCAGTTCGCTCCGCAACTCGATCTCTGCCCCATCCGCCGGAGTTAGCCCAAGCGCCGCCGCCAACTCCCTGGCATTCCGTGTCACAACTGGCTTAACTTTCCTCATCAAGCAGCTCCTTCAATCGCTTTCTTCCCAACTCCACTTCCTGTCGCGGGGTGGCCCGGCTCTTTTTCACAAACGCGTGAAATACCAGAATCCCCCGCGCCGATTTCACCACGTAAAAAACTCTGTAAATCCCCGTGCGGTCCCGGATTCTCAGCTCCGCTGCCCCGGCTGCAATCGAAGCCATCGGCCTCGCAAGCGGCATGGAGAGGGCCTCACCCCGTTGCAGGTCATAGAGGGCCTTCCCCAGTTCCCTCCGTACCTCCGCAGGAAACGATCGAATCGCTTCCCGGGCTGCGGGATGAAATATCGCCGCCTTCACCCCTCCAATGTCTCATATTTGAGACATTGATGCAATATCTCACTCTCCGACTGCTTCCGCGACAGCCAAATCTTCTTCCCCCCAGTGAACTCTTCCGCCTCATCCCGCATCTATATTCTTTTGACCATGTTCCACCCGTGTGTTACGTTCCTTTAGTCGGTAAAAATTTCGCATTCCTGAGGGGCTAACGCCATTTTTCTGTTCTCCGCCATCTTCATCGGCAACATCTTCGATCTTCTCGCGCAAACCGGCTGGGTCGCTCGTTTCGTCCTCGTGCTGCTTCTGTTCTTCTCTCTGATCTCCTGGGCGCTCATTTTCCAGAAGCTCGGCATCTTCGGACGCATCCGCCGCGAAAGCGACCAATTCCTCAGAATTTTCCGCGCCACTAAAGGCGTCGCCAATCCGCAAGGCCTCGTCTCCGCGGGCTCGCCCTTTTCCAATGTCTACGCCGCCGGCTACCGCGAACTCCAATCGCAGGTCTCCGGCTCCGGAAATCCCATTCCGCAAAAGCTGAAGAGCCTCCAGGCCGTCACTGTCGCCATGCAGCTCGCCACGGCCGAAGAAGTTCGCCGCGTCGAAAAGGGCATGTCCTGGCTCGCCACCACTGCCGGAGTCACTCCATTCATCGGCCTTTTCGGCACAGTTTGGGGCATCATTGACGCCTTCTCCGGTCTCGGCACCGCTGGCGGAGCCAGCCTCCGTGCCGTCGCTCCCGGTATCGCCGAAGCCCTCGTCACCACCGCCGCCGGACTCTTCGCCGCCATCCCCGCCCTCATTGCCTATAACTATTTCCTCCAGCACATTCGCGATCTGGCGCAGCGTCTGGACACCTTTGCCCTCGAATTCGCCGCGCAGATCGAAAAAACCTTCACCTGATATGCGCCTGCCATGCCGCAACTAAGCAAAGCCACGCAATCCTCCCTCTCCGACATCAACATGGTGCCGTTCATCGACGTCGTCCTTGTCCTCCTGATCATCTTCATGATCACCGCGCCCATCCTGCAATCCGGCATCGAGGTCGACCTCCCCAAAACTCACACCGTCAAGGAAATCACCGAGCAGCGCCTCGTCGTCACCATCGACAAAGCTCAGCGCATCTACCTCGGCAACGATCCCGTCAACATCCACCAGCTCCCCGACAAAATTCGCAAGCAGCTCAAGCATCCCCAGGACGCCATCTTCCTCCGCTGCGACGAAACCGTGCCCTTCGGGAGTTTCGCCACCGTCGTCGATTCCCTGCGCGTCGCGGGCTTCTCCAACATCAGCATCGTCACCGAACCCATCTCCGAGCGGAGGCGCTAATGCCCACTCCGCAAGAATCCTTTGGACGGACGTTCTAACGTGATGGCGCAAGCCACCTTCACTCTCGACGACTTCAGCTTCAACCGCTTCCTGGGCTACTCGGCGTGGTTTCACATTGGCTTGACTGCGCTGATGCTGGTGGGAGTCTGGGTCCAGCGCACGGGCAACTCCTGGGGCGGCATCGGCGGAGGCAGCGACTCCGGCGTGAAAGTCAGCCTTGTCAGCAGCGCCGGTATTCCGATGCCGCAGCCCAGCATCACCTCTCTGGAAAGCAACACCGTTGACCCTACCAAGGGTCTCAACAAGGAAGAGCCCAAACCAACGCCTGAGCCTAAAACCGACGTCACCAAGGTCCCCAAATTTGATAAGGAAAAACCGCTTCCCGCCTCCAAACCTTCCAAAGTCTTCGAAAGCAAAACGTCTCCCGCTGAAAATGCCGTACCCTACGGTAAGGGTGGCCAGACAACTCTCCCCAGCGGTTACTCCGATTTCCCCGGCCCCGCCAATGGCGGCCTCGCCGTCCAAGGCCAGGGCGGCGGTGATTTCGCCAGCCGTTATGGTTGGTATATCGAAGCTGTAAAGCGCGCCGTCAATCAGAACTGGATGCAGAACACCATCGACCCCTCCGTTCGCGCGGCCCGCCGGGCCAAGACGGTGATCACCTTCACCATCAATCGTGACGGCTCCATCAAAAGCATTCGCGTCTCCGAATCCAGCGGCAACCGCTCCATGGACGACTCCGCCCAGCGCGCCCTGCTCAGCATCGATCGCTTTCCCCCACTCCCCACCGATTATTCCGGCCGCTATGTCGACGTCATCTTCGATTTCGACCTTGGCATGGCCAAGTAACCTCTCTTCGCTTGGCCTATGTAGGCGCCTGGCTTCAGCCAGACCCGCCGCACTCTCGCTCCGTCATTCTGTCCGCAAGCCCACACGTCATTCCGAGCGGAGTCCGCGCAGCGCGGGTTTTGCGCCCCGTGCGCTTCGCCGGGGCGAGGTACGCTTTTCCATCGCACCTTTTTTGTGCGATGAATCCCTCTTGTCGTTTCCCCGCCGAATTGTCATCCCGTCTTCCCAGCTTGCCCCGAGTCGCGAGGGGAGCCTCGAAGGGACCGAAGCCCCGCGTCTCCTCCAATCTGTCATCCCGACCGGAGCAACGGCGCTTTCTGCCGTTGCGGAGCGCGCCACCCCGCGTCTCCTCTAATCTGTCATCCCGACCGGAGCGGCCCGATTTTCTCTTCCGCGCCGAATTGTGGCGCGTCGGGCCGCGTAGCGCGATTTGTGCGCCCCGTGCGCTTCGCCGCGGCGGAGGGATCCCGGCACAGTCCCCGCGTCCTGCCTCCCTCTTCGCTTTTCGAGTTTCGCTCCTCGATCCTCGGTTCCTTATCGCTGGTTACTGATCGCTGATATCCACATCACCCCTCCCTAATTTCTCCCACGCCACCCTCCTTTTTGTTCTAAAATATTTCTTTCAGCCCCATATTCCGGGAGGCACCGTTGCTCGCAAAAAAGACCGTCCTTGCAGTCACCTTCGTGATCGCTCTCAGCCTTTTCCTTTCCTCCCCCCTCTTCGCCCAGGACTGGTTCCGCACCGGCACCGGCCTCGGCAACGTCGAAAAACCCCGCATCGCCGTCGCCGATTTCGCCGCGCGTTCCAGCGACCCCAGCGCCCACGCCGGTCTCTTCACGCAGGTCGTCCGCGACGACCTCTCGTTCTCCGGCATCATCGAACTCGTCTCCCCCAGCTTCTATCCCGCGCAAGTTCCCTCGCAGCCCCAGGAACTCCACTTCCTCACCTGGACCGATCCCCCGCTCAACGCCAACTTCGTCGCTTTCGGCAATCTCACCGAGTCCACCGCCGAGGTCGTCATCTCCGCATGGCTTTACGATGTTCGCAGCGCTTCCACGGAAGCGGTCGTCGGCAAAATCTATCGCGGCGCTCCCACGGATGCGCAAGTCCGCACATTCGCCCACCAGTTCGCCGACGAAATCATCAATAAACTTTCCGGCGGCCTGGCCAGCATCGCCTCCACGCAGATCGCCTTCATCAGCGCTCGTACCGGCCGCAAGGAACTTTGGGTCATGGATTATGACGGCTCCAATCAGCGTGCTCTGACCTCCCTGAAATCCATCTCGCTCACCCCGCGCTGGGCTCCCGATTCCTCCCGCATCGCGTTCACCTGCTTCGCTTCGGCCAATAGCGCCGTCAGCGCGCAGATTTGCATGTACTCGCTCGACACTGGCCGCATCGTCTCCTTCGCCCGCTATCGCGGCACCAACAGTTCGCCCACCTGGTCCCCCGACGGCTCCCAGGTCATGTTTTCCTCCTCCATGCAGGGCAGCCCCGCCCTCTACGTCTCCGATGCCAGTGGCAATCGCCCCAAGCGCCTCACCTACGCCTCCAACGGCGCCGATACTTCGCCCGCATGGAATCCCAAGACTGCACAAACCGTTGCCTTCATCAGCGATCGCGGCGGCTTGCCGCAGCTCTATCTTATGAATGCCGACGGCACCGACACGCAAAAACTCGATCTCCCCGACATGGGTTACGTCATCGATCCCTCATGGTCACCCAATGGCCAGCTTCTGGCCTTCTCCTGGCGCCGTCCCAGCGGGAATTACGACATCTACGTCATGGACGTCGCCTCCCGCCGCATCATCGAACTCACCCGCGACGCCGCGCGCAATGAGCGGCCCTGTTGGGCGCCCGATGGCCGCCACATTGTCTTCGAGTCCACCCGCAGCGGCTCCCGCCAGATCTGGACCATGCTCGCCGATGGCTCTCAGCCCCACGAACTCACCTTCACTGGCCACAACGAATCCCCCAACTGGTCCACCAAATGAACCCACACGTTCCAATTACCTGCTCTCTGCTTCCCGCATCCTATATTCATGTCCCTTCATTTATTCTTGCCACTTCATTTATTCATGCCCCGTCATTCCGAGCGGAGTCCGCGGAGCGAGGTACGGTTTTCCATCGCACGTTTTTTGTGCGATGAATCCCTCTTCTCGTTTTTTCGGCAACTTGTCATCCCGACCGGAGCAACGGCCCTTTCTGCCGTTGCGGAGCGCGATTTGTGCGCCCCGTGCGCTTCGCCGGGGCGGAGGGATCCCGGCACACTCGTCGGGTCTTGCCTCCCTCTTCGCTTTTTGAATTTCGCTCCCCGATCCCCGCTTCCTGATCGCTGATAACCTTCCCCGCAGATCCCTCTTTCCCCCTCGCCCAAATCGCGCTACAATATATCGTATTACGATATATCCCCCGAACCCAGCCCGCCGGTGTTACTATTCCTACCGGTGGGTCGAACACGGGATATCTTAAAGTCCAGGAGGACTCGCATGACTCAGCAGCACCGCCCGCTCTATCGCGCATTGCTCATATCAGCCTGTTCCGTCGCACTCTTCATTGCCGCCTGCAAGAAGCCGATTGCTCCACCGCCTCCGCCGCCGCCCCCGGCTCCGGTAGCCGTAAAGCCGACAGCCTCCATCAGCGCCGATCGCACCTCCATCCAAAAGGGGGAATCCGTGCGTCTGACTTGGACCACCACCGACGCGCAGAATATTTCCATCGCTCCTGAAGTTGGCGCCGTCACCGCGCAAGGCTCCACCACGGTAACGCCTGCCGACTCCGCCACCTACTCCATCACCGCCACCGGTGCCGGCGGCAGTGCCGACGCCAGCGTGCGCATCTCCGTCACCGTGCCTCCTCCTCCCGTCGTGGAAGCGCCCAAGGCCCCTTCTCTCGATGAGCTCTTCCTCAAGGAAGTCCGCGATGCCTACTTCGATTACGACAAGGCGGACATTCGCGCTGACGCTCGCGAGGCCCTTGGCAAGACCGCCGACTTCTTCCGCAACTATCCGCAACTCCGCGTCACCATCGAAGGCCATTGCGACGAACGCGGCTCCACCGAATACAACCTTGCCCTCGGCGATCGCCGCGCCAACGCCGTCAAGCAGTATCTCGTCGGCTTGGGCATTCCTGCCGACCGACTCACCACGGTCAGCTATGGCAAGGAAAAGCCCTTCTGCACCGAATCCGACGAAGCCTGCTATCAACAGAATCGCCGCGGCCACTTCATCCAAACCAAGTAACCCGCGGCCTCAACAACTCTGCTCGCAACCTCGCCCACCCCTCGCGCTCCCCAAGCGAAGGGTGGGCATTTCTTCGTTCCACCCCCCCCCGGCTCTCCGACTGTCATCCCGCCTGCCCGCCGCAGGAGGGAGCGGAGCGACCCGCTCTTTTCTTCCGCGCCACTTTCTGGCGCGTCCCGTAGCGCGATTTGTGCGCCCCGTGCGCTTCGCCGGGGTGGAGGGATCCCGGCACAATCATTGGGCCTTGCCTCCCTCTTCGCTTTTCGAATTTCGCTCTTCGAGTTTCGTTCCTCGATCCCCGCCTCCTGATCGCTGATCCCTGATATCTCTTTCTCCTCACCCCCACTTGCTCCCATTCCAATCTCCCGTTACATTGGAAGGTTGTCACGCCATCATCCTTTTCATTTGCTTTCGGCCGTAACCGTGGAGGAACACAACCATGCGGATGCGTAACATTCTTCTTTTCTCCGGCGCCATGTTCGTCAGCGCCGTCGCCGGCAGCCTCGTCGGGCCCCGCCCCGCCCTCGCCGTGGCGCGCGAGATCATCGAGCTGCAGCGCGATGTCACCTCTCTGTTGCAAGGTCAAAAAGAAATGCAGACCCAGATGACCCAGGACCACACCGTCCAGCGCACTCTCATCGAACAATCTTCTGACAGCGTCAACAAGCTCAACACGACCATGAGCGGCCTCCAGAAATCCGTCCAGGACGTTCAGGCCAATTCCGGCACGCGGCTGGACACCATGTCCACCCAAGTCCAGGGCCTCTCTGACAATCTCGAGGAAATCAAATCCCGCATCGGCAAACTCAATCAGCAGCTCGTCGATCTACAGAACTCCGTCCAGAACATTGACGCGCGCCTTGCCGGCGGCACTCCCACTGGCACCTCCGCCCCCACTGGCGCTGGCGCCTCCGCACCCAACGGCGCTGCCGCTGCTCCGGCCGGTGCGTCGCCCTCCGCCGATACGCTCTATTCCAACGGCCTCCGCGACATCACCAGCGGCAAATACGATCTCGCCCGCTCCGAATTCGCTGACTACCTCAAGTATTACGGCGACACCGATCTCGCCTCCAATGCCCAGTTCTATCTCGGCGAGATCGCCTACTCCCAGAAACAGTACGAGCAGGCCGTCTCCGAGTACGACAAGGTCCTCAGCAACTATCCCAAGAGTTTCAAGCTCGCTCCCGCCCGCCTGAAAAAAGGAATGGCATTGATTGAACTCGGCCAGAAAAATCCCGGCGTCAGGGAACTTCGTGAAGTCGTCAAACGCTATCCCGGCACCGAAGAGGAGCGCCGCGCCCGCGCCAGACTCAAGGAACTCGGCGTAGCCGTTTCCGCCACCCGCTGATCCCCTGACATCTTTGAATTCTCTAGCCACGCCACTGACTCAAGTACTTGAGGGTGCCCCATCCTTCGCGCTTTTTGCGAAGGGTGGGCTCTTACGATGGGACGCCTCGCATCATCTTCTTCTCTTCTCTTCGTCTCTCCTCTGTTCCCTCTGCGTTAACTTTTTGCTTCGCCTTTTTGTTTGGTCGCCATGGAACACTTCCTCCATTTCGCTTTTCTTCTCCGCCGTGTTATCTTTCCCTTTTCAGGGGGCATCACATGTCAGTAAATAAAGCGACGATCCGACAAGGATCGTCGTCCTGAGGAGCAACGCGACGAAGGATCCCGTCCTCCGCCATTTCTATGATTAGGAGCAAGCCCAATGTCCGTAAATAAAGTCATCTTAGTCGGTCGCCTCGGCAAAGATCCCGAAGTCCGTTTCACCTCCGGTGGCCAGGCTGTCGCAAACTTCACTATGGCCACGGACTATTCATATAAAGACCGCAACGGCGAGCGCCAGAAGCGTACCGAATGGCACCGGATTGTAGCCTGGAGAAAGCTCGCGGAAATCGTGCAGCAGTACCTGAAGAAAGGCTCGCTGATATACATCGAAGGTCGCATTGAAACGCGCGAGTGGCAAGACAAGGAAGGCCAGAAACGCTACACCACGGAAATCATCGCCAATGAAATGCGCATGCTCGGCGGCCGCTCCGACGGCATGGCCGCTGGCGCTCCTGCATCCGCCGGCGGTGCATCCCGCGCCGAAGAGGTCGATCATGCCGCCCCCGCCGAGGAACCCATCGGCGGCGCCCCCGGCCCAGAAATCTCCGACGAAGACATCCCCTTCTAACGCCAACCCCCCATAAACTTGAGGGTGCCCCATCCTTCGCGTCTTTTGCGAAGGGTGGGCTCTTACGCTCCAACGCCACCGCACTCTCTTCTCTTCACTCTTGGGTTCTGTCTTTTCAATGTCCCATCCCGACCGGAGCGACGGCGCCGTCTGCCGGCGACGTGAATCTCACTCTCCCCAAAAAGCAAAACCGGGGAAGCACCCCGCGCTTCCCCGGCTCTGAATTTCGGTTTACTTAAAACTGATGACTGATTACTAACAACTGCGTCCCGCTCACATCGTCAGCACCACGCGGAACTCCGCGTGGCCGCTCGCCATCCGCTCGTACGCTTCCTTCACCTTGTTCAACGGATATTTCTCAATCATCGGCCGCACGCCCGAAAACTCCGAGAATCGCAGCGTCTCTTCCGAATCCATCGCCGTCCCCGAAGGCCACCCCTGGATCGCCCGCCGCCTCATGATCAACGAAAGTGCCGAAATCTCCATGGGCTCGAACGGCGCTCCCACGATCACCAGCTTCCCACCCACGCCCAGCCCGTCCACCACTTCCGCCATCGCCTTGGCATTCGGCGCGGTGGTCAGGATCACCTTCGCCCCGCCCAGCTTCTGCAACTCCTCCGCCGCCTTGGTCGCTTTGCTGTCAATATACGCAAACGCGCCCAACTTTTTCGCCAGTGCCGCATTTTCCGGACCGCGTCCAATCCCCACCACGCGATAGCCGGACTTCGCCGCATACTGAATCCCCAGGTGCCCCAGCCCGCCGATTCCCTGCACCGCCACCAAGTCCCCCGCGCGCGCCCCGCTATTCCTCAGCGCATTGAATGTCGTAATCCCCGCGCACAGCAGCGGCCCCGCCTCCGCCCAATTGATGCCCTCCGGCAACAGCGCCACCGCTTCATGCCGCGCAATCATGTACTGCGCGTATCCCCCATCCCGCGTCACTCCCGTAATCTGTTCCCGCTCGCACGTCACGAAATCTCCGCGCCGGCACGACGCGCACACAAAACAATGTCCTCCATGCCATCCCACGCCCACGCGGTCGCCCTTTTTCCATTCCGTCACGCCCGCGCCCACTTCATCAATCACACCCACAACCTCGTGCCCCGGCACGCGTGGAAACACCAGTCCCGGCCACAAGCCATCCTTCACCAGATGATCGCTAAAGCAAATCCCGCAAGCCTGCACCTTGATGCGCACCTCGCCTGGCCCCGGCGCCACAATCTCCCGCTCCACCAGCTCAAACTCCCCGCCCGCCTTGCCCACCTGCGCCACCAAATTCTTAACCATCATTGCTCTCCTCAGTTTTTTCGAACCCGGAGTCTTCCCCAATCCTCAAACTCCCAACTCCGCCCATTCGATGCTCTCCCCCATCCCCAAGTTATCACTTACCCCAACTCACCCTCCCCGCCTTCCCCCGAATCTCCCTCGCCCGTAGCGCAGCACCTTTACCCTAATCTTCGATGCAGCTGCGCCCCATGCCCGCGCAATCACCACTTTGGAGTGCGGCGGCTTGCCGCCGCTTTCACAACTGCAGCCCCACCACCAGGCCATAATCCCTCGCTGCTCTTATGATCGGACACCTCCCTTCCTCTTTTCTTCCCTTCTCTGTGCCCGGCGATTATCCCGACGCATCCAGTGCGCCAAGGTTTCTCTTGCCTCCTGATCGCTGATATCTGATCGCTGATAACTCTCTCCTCTGCGTTATCCCCTCCCCTCTTTCTTTACTTACAACTCACAACTGAAAACTGATAACTCCTTCAGGACCAGGACGAAGACCGCCACCCCAAATGCGCCCGTCCAGCGAAACACTTTCAGATCGTCCATGAGCAGCTCCTTTGGAGGTACTTGAAGCAGTTAGCCCACCGGGCACGCTGGTGACGGCGGATGGCGCGGGCTCAAAGCGCTGACACGCCTTCGCGTGGCCTTCGATGAGAGCCACAGCCACCCAGTTCTGACTTCTATCACTCCCCGGTCATTTTCTACAGTTGTATCCTGCCGATGTGAGCCTCGACTCCGCGTCAACGGCTGCGTCACCCGCCTCTTCGTATTTCCGGCTCATTCTCCTCGACGCCCTGGTTGCACTTCCACAACTTGCACTTCCGCGTCGCGATCTCGTAGCGTCGAAAGTATCGTTCCCGACGCCTCCACAACCAGGCTTGCCCCTCCATACGTATAACCCTTCCAGGGGCCCGCGCTCATCACTCCAACTAAATCGATTCCCACGACGGGACACTTCACTTTCCTCGCCCGCTTCACAACCAGTTCCACCAGCTTTTGCTAATGCTCGGGCCACTCTTCGTTCTTCGCGGCCCACCCGTACGGCACGATCATCAAATCCGGCTTTCCTCGTTTGATGCGCTCGACGTTTGCATCGCTGAACGTATCCGCGCAAACCAGCACCGCGATCCGCCCGTATTCTGTTTCCACGACCCCAATGTCTTCCGCTTTGCCCTCGGAGTAAGGCGGAGTCATCAACTCCGGCAGCACATTGATTTTCCGGTGCTTCCAGAGGAGTTTTCCGGTCCGGTCCACCAGAATTGCCGAGTCGTAGAGATGCTCGCCATCCCGCTCGTCCAGCCCGATCGCGATCATCAGGCCGTACTTTCGAGCGAGCGCCGCGATGCGATCGCTGTCAGCGCCGGGAATCGGTGCCGCCATGCGGTGAGCGTCGGGGTTCTCCCAGCCAAGAATCACGGATTCCGGAAAGGCCGCGATCTGCGCATGTTTCGCCTGGGCATCCGCAAGAGCGTATTCGATCCGCCGGAAATTCCCCTCGCGATCCCCGTCAATGGCCAGTATCTGGCACACCGCCACGCGAACCTTCGCCGGATGGCCCGCAGCATGGCCGGGATGCATTGTCGCCAGCACTCCAAGAACCAGTTGAAGCAGCATGTTCTCGCGCCCTCCTCGCTGCACAGCCTTCTATCCGCTCATCACAGCCCAACGTGTCAGCTTGCCCGCAACGCCTCAAGCGCAGGGTGATGCCCGTCGGAGTTTGACTTTGTTCGCCCGCTAGCCGAGGAGCAATTTTCGCGCGAGGGCAACGGCTGCGACCGACGAACTGGCTTCGCTCAGTTTGGCGCGCACGAAATCGCGCGTGCCGCCGCCTTTGCCGGGGAATGTGGCGAACACTTGCTTGAGCAGCGCGGCGAGGTCCTTCCCTGCCGAGGGATGCTGCGCGAAGACGAGTTGCCCGGACACCTCCAGCGCGAGCAGCGCGACGGTGTGCTCCTTCTTGGCGAGTTCGGTGGCCAGCGGCAGCAACAGCTCCGGATGAACGTCGCGCAGCACTTCGGCCACGACGCGCGAGCCGCCTTCCCCCACCGCCGCTACGGCCAGCAATTCCGCGCGCGCTTCGGCCAATTGCTGCAGCGCGCCGCGCAGCGCCTTGAAGTTCCCATCGCGTTCGGCGAAAGCCTTCTCCACCGCCGCCACCGACTCCTCCGGCGCGCAGCTCAACCGCTCGCCCAGCGCGCGCAGCAAGGCGAACTCCGCGCTGGCCAAACGCTCCGCGCGGCTGCCGCAGGCAAACTCCACGCGAAAATCCTGGCGAACCTTGGTGCAACGCCGCACCACCAGCGTGCCGATCTGTCCGGTGGATTTCACGTGCGTGCCGCCGCAGGGTTGCAGGTCCGCGCCCTCGATCTCAATCGCGCGCAAAATTCCCTCCCGCTCCACTTCCTTGCGCACGCCGAGCTGCACAAGCTGGCCCGCGGTGCCGTAGCGTACCGTGACGCTCCGATCCTCGAAAATGATCTGGTTCGCCGCTCGCTGCGCACTCAGCAACACGTCCGCGGACGGCTCCGCCCCGCGCAAATCAATGGTGCAGAGATCGCCGCCCAAATGAAACGACACCGTCGGCAAGCCGTAGCGCTCCTGAAACATCGCCGAAAGCAGGTGCTGCCCGGTATGCTGCTGCATGTGGTCGAAACGCCGGGACCACAGCAAGCAACCTTGCACCTGGCCTGGAGTGAGTTCGCGGTCCACGATGTGGAGAATCTCTTCGCCATCGTCGCGCACATCCAGAATGTTCGCTTCGCCGAGCTTACCCAAATCGTTTGGCTGGCCTCCCGACGATGGATAGAACGCCGTTTGGTCCAGCAGCACTGCCCACGCGGGCCGCGTCCCGGAATCGGTGGCCACGGGCTCCGCAGGCACGCAGCCGCGCACCTCCGCCTCGAAATTTCGCACGTAGGAATCGTCGTAATAGAGCCGGTGAGTCGCCATGAACGGCAGTCTAACATGGGCCTTTCTTTAGGGGCTAAAGCCCATTCGTTCTTTCGGCTTTACGCCGGGGCTGAAGCCCCGGCCTCCCAAAGAGGGAGCGAGAGTCGTGGGTGTTTGCTCGCCGCTGCTGGCCCGCCTT
Organism: Acidobacteriota bacterium; assembly: GCA_003154775.1. GTDB lineage: Bacteria > Acidobacteriota > Terriglobia > Acidiferrales > UBA7541 > Acidiferrum. The sequence goes on from PMES01000138.1 coordinate 15,107, forward strand.
TCTCACGAGCCGCAATTTTTCCTTTATTCAAGTTCAACAAAACGCTGTCATCCTGAGGCGATCCGATGAGGATCGCCGAAGGACCTCAACCGTGGAATCATGCGCAGAACAGTAGTTGAGGTCCTTCGGGGCGCCCCGACCAGGTCGGGGTAAACGCCCGGCGCGTCCCTCAGGATGACAGTGTATTGCGGTGTCTGAGTAGCAGGCAAAACTGTCTCTCGTGAAAAATTCGGGCTGGAGTTCATAATGGAGTTCGCAATGGATCGAAGGGAGTCCCGCATGGAATGGGCGCGCATCAGGGTTTTCAGTCTAGCCGCAGTCGCCTGGCTCTTGCTTGGCACGAGCCTTGGAGCGCAAGGCACGAACCCCGATGCGCTGTACGATGAGACCTACCGTCCACAATTCCACTTCACTCCGGCAAAAGACTGGATGAACGATCCCAACGGCCCCATCTACTACAAAGGCGAATACCACCTGTTCTATCAATACAACCCCTTTGGCAACGACTGGGGACACATGAGCTGGGGCCACGCCATCAGCCGGGACCTGGTCCACTGGCATCACCTGCCGGTGGCGATTCCTGAAGAAAACGGGATCATGATTTTTTCGGGCAGCACGGTGGTGGACTGGCACAACTCCAGCGGTTTGTGCCAAGAGGCGAACGCAGCCGAGCCGTCATGCCTCGTCGCCATCTACACCGGCCACACCGAAAAGCTGCAAACGCAAAATCTCGCCTACAGCAACGACCAGGGCCGCACCTGGACGAAGTATTCGGGCAATCCCGTGCTCGACCTGCACATGCAGGATTTCCGCGATCCTAAAGTGTTCTGGCACGAGCCCAGCCACAAGTGGGTGATGGTGGCCGCGCTCCCCACGCAACACAAGGTGCGCTTCTTTGGCTCGACGGACCTGAAGCACTGGACCGCCTTGAGTGACTTTGGCCCTGCGGGTGGGACCGCTGGCGTTTGGGAGTGTCCAGACCTGTTTCCGCTTCCGGTGGAAGGCGAAGCCGGGCAAACCCGCTGGGTGCTCACCATAAACCTGAATCCCGGCGGCCTCGCGGGCGGATCGGCTGATCAGTATTTTGTCGGCCAGTTCGACGGCGCCACGTTCGTCAACGCGAATCCGCCGGATCAACTCCTCTGGGCGGATTATGGGAAGGACTTCTACGCCTCCACATCTTTCTCCGGCATCCCTGCGGCGGACGGCCGTCGCATCTGGCTCGGTTGGCTGTTGAACTGGGAGTATGCCGGCAAAGTCCCCACGTTTCCCTGGCGTGGGGTGCAATCCATCCCGCGCGTCCTCAGCCTGAAACGCTTCCCAGACGGAATTCGACTGGTGCAGAATCCTGTGAAGGAATTGGAGACTCTACGCCAAAATCACGTGAGTTTAAGCGGGCAGGACATCGCGGCAGCGAACCGTGCTTTACAGGCCAACCGAATCCGCGGCGACGCGCTGGAGATCATCGCCGAAATAGACAGCGGCAATTCCGCCGAAGCTGGGATTCGCGTGCGCAAGGGAAAGGACCAAGCCACCATGATCGGCGTGGATTGGGTCAAGCAGGAAGTTTTTGTAGACCGAACCCGCTCCGGGAATATCTCGTTCGACGAAAAATTTCCCGGGCGTCAAGCGGGACCACTGCTCCCGGCGGGTGGCAAGCAAGTCAGCCTGCACATCTTCGTGGACCGCTCCTCCGTGGAAGTTTTCGTCAACGACGGCTCAACCGTGATTTCCGACGCCATCTTCCCTTCCCGCGACAGTCAAGATATTGAGTTGTATTCCAAAGGTGGAGAAGCGCGCATCGTGAAGCTGGAAGTCTGCACCTTGCGCTCGGCCTGGCGATAATCGGGAGGATCTGCCGGCACAATCCAAAGTGGCTCTCCCTCGTTACTTCTTTCTCCCCCCGCATCCGGTACACTGGAGTCATGGCAGTTCGACTGATCGCTCTCGATATTGATGGCACGCTGCTCAACAGCCGCTGGGAAGTCTCCCCCGCGAACCGTGAAGCCATCGCCGAAGCCACGCGCCGCGGCATCGAAGTCGCTCTGGTAACCGGCCGCCGCTACGATTTCGCCCTGCCCGTGGCGCAGCAGATTCCCTCGCCCCTGACGATGATCGTGAATAACGGCGCGATGGTCCGCTCCAAGGAGGGCCACACGCACGTGCGCCATCTCCTGCCGCTCGCAACGGCGCGGCGCGTACTGCAGTCCACCGAACCCTGGCGCGAGGGCGCCGCCGTGGTTTTCGACCGCCCGCAGGCCAACCAGATGGTGCTGGAAAAGATCGATTGGGAGGACCCCACGCGCGGCGGCTACTACAAGCGCAACCGCCAGTTCATGGGCGAATCCCACCCGCTGGAAGCCTGCCTAAACGAGGACCCTATCCAGGTGATGTTTACCGGTCCCGTTGCGCCCATGCGTCAAGTCGAAAAGACGCTTCGCAGCGTGCCCTTCGCGAGCGACTATTCCCTGGCCGTGACCGTCTATGAGGATAAGGATTTCGCCATGATTGACGTCATCCACCCCAGCGTTTCCAAAGGCGCCGCCCTGGCCGAATGGGCAGGCCTCCGCGGCTATTCCGCGGCGGAAATCCTGGCCATTGGGGATAACCATAACGACCTGGAAATGCTATCCTTTGCGGGTATCCCCGTGGTTATGGAGAACGGAGTGCCGGAATTGAAAGCCCGCGGCTGGCATGTGACGCGTTCCAACGACGAGGACGGTGTGGCGGCAGCCATCGCCCACTTTGCCCTCCGGGAGGCCCCCAAGTGCGCCTGAGGCTCACCCTGTGCGCCATCGTGGCCGTTTGCGCGCTTACCGCTGGGGCTGCCGGCGTGCGCGCGGACTACGTGGTGCTCCGCAGCGGCGCCCGCCTGAACGTCACCGGCTACGAGTTGCTGGGCGACAAGTACCGCCTACAGATGAATGGCGGTGTCGCCGAAGTCCCCGCCAGCGATGTGCTGGGCATCGAGCCGGAAGAGGTCTTCGAGCCCCTGCCCGAGCGGCTGAACCCCAACACGCCCTTCCACGACATCATTCTCGCGGCCTCCGAGCGTTATGGCGTGGACGCCGACCTGGTCCATTGTGTCATCGCCATCGAATCGAACTTCAACCCCAAAGCGGTTTCCCCCAAGAATGCGCGCGGCCTGATGCAGTTGCTGCCGCAAACCGCCGCGCAATTGGGTGTGCGCAATGTTTTCGATCCGCGCGAAAACATCGAGGGCGGTACACGCTACTTGAAGGACATGCTGGCGCGGTATAACAACGACTTGACGCTGGCGCTCGCCGCCTATAATGCCGGGCCGGAAAGAGTCGAGCAGTTCGGCCGGCGCGTGCCGCCCTATCCCGAAACGGTGAAGTATGTGCAGAGGATTTCGCGCAGCTACGCGCATTTCAAGTCTGCCACCGCGCAGAACAACAAGCCGCAAACCGCGGCCAAAGTAGAAGGCCTGCCCGCCGGGAAGTAACCCCTCGCCTTCATCCCAGCGTTCCGTAGTTGTTCTTGCATGCGGAATCCCAGGCCGTCGCCGCACACAACACGCCTGAGGGACGCTCTTCCTTTGTTCTATGCGGACTTTTCCACGAGATGCAATTTCGCCCGCAGTTCAAACCGCGTCGCGTACTGTCATCCTGAGCGGCGCGCCCTTTGCGTCGCGAAGGATCTCAACGGACACCGCATGCACAATTTTGATCGAGGTCCTTCGGTGATCCTCACCGGATCGCCTCAAAATGACCATGGCTTGTCGAGCTTGGACAGCGTGTAGCCCCGATTTCTCACGAGATACAATTGTGCACGTCACCCAGACACAGCAACACGCTGTCATCCTGAGGGGCGCGCCGGGCGTTTACCCCGACCTGGTCGGGGCGCCCCGAANNGCATGATTCCAAGGTTGAGGTCTTTCGACGATTCTCACGGGATCCCCTCGGAATGACCATGGCTTGTTGCGCTTGGACACCGTATAGACCGTACTTTGTGGGGGAAATCCAGCCTAAACCATTTGGCAATATTCAGTTCTAGTTCTGATTCGGAGGCGGTGCCTGCAGGGGCGGGCCGCCCTCTGGAGGACCCATTGGCGGAGTCGGCGCAGGATTCTGATTTTGATTCTGACCAAAGCCCGAGGAAAACGGCGACGTTGTGTTGGGCGCACCGGCCGGCGTCCCCAGGCCGGGGCCGGTTTGCATCGACCCGCCCACGCCACCAGCCATATCCTTTGAGGGATCCCAGATGAATTCAAATTCGCGGTAGTTCTTCGCCTTGTCGTACACCATGAAGGATTTCTTGTTGACCTTGCTGCCCACGCCGATGATGTTGCCCCCGATGATGACGGGTGTCTCGGCCGGAGCGATGGACTGCGGGGTGGACATGAGGTCCGTCCCTGCGGGATTTTCGCCGTTGGCGTTGGCGTCCGGCTGACCAGTTGGATTCGGCGCACTATTCCCGAATCCCGTGGAGCCCATGGTCGAATTGGATGTGTTTCCGCCCCCGAACGACGACCCTCCAAACGCAGATCCGCCCGTCGAACCTCCGCCGAACGACGAACCGCCAAACGAGGATTGTCCGGAGGAGGAGCCTCCGAAGGACGAACTTCCGAAACTCGATGAGCCGGGCGAAGCGCCGAATCCCGAGGCCGACATTCCGGGCGCGCCGGGTCCCCGGTTCTTCAAGCTCCCGATGAGCTGGCCATTGGGTCCCACGTAAATCAGCCGCCACGACCCGTCCACGTCATTCATCGGATCTTTATAAGCCTGGCGCAGGAAGCGAATGCCGGTCTTCGGCTTGACCAGGTCGTCGATTTCCGTCGGGAAGCGGTGCGTCTTCATGTAGTAGCGCTTAATTCCGCGGACATACTGGTTGCCGCGCCACACCATTTCCTTTTCCTTCTCCCGCCGCCCGTCGGTCAGCACATTGGGCGCAACCGTTATGGTCGTGAGCACCAGCAGCGCCAGGAAAAACATCACTAGCAGCAGGGCGTAACCCCGCTGGCCAGGGGTTCGCGCGCGGCCTGTGAGCGGTTTCCTCATGCGGTAGGCCCCGGAACGGCCTCGAGTTGGTTGGAATTGCGCGCGCCCGTATTGGTGTCCTCGTACTCGATCTTTTCATTCCCGATGTGCACGATGCGGATATGATTCAGGACCACCTCGCCCTCGCCCACGATGTGTACGTCCTCGCCTTCCAGCAGGAATGCCTCGCGTCCTCCGTTGGACGGCAGATTGCCGTAACCGAAAAATTTCCACGGCAATTGCGGCGGCACGATCACCTCTGGTCGCACGGTATAATCCAAAAATGTTTTTTCCGCGCGTTTTGGCGCTGCCGTCGCCGATGCCACCACAGGCAGCGCCGAAGCGACGAAGGGATTGCGGCCGGAAGGTTTATACACCGTCTTCTGCGCATCGCCGCGCTGTTTGAAGATGATGCTGAAATCCTGCGCGTTGATCGGCGTATAGCTGTCCGCGCGGAACGCCACTTCCCCGGGCGCACCCTTTGCGCGGTCGAAATTCGCATACCAGACCGCGGCCGCGAGCGCCACCAGGGCCGCGAGCAACAGGAGCTGTTTCCGTTGTTTCGTCAGTGCCATCAAACCTTCCGGAAATACGTGCGCAGGTGCAGGCTGATCTTCAAAAGGTTCGCGGGTCCCTGCCCCGAAGTATCCGATTCCAATTGCAGCGCATCGACGATATAGACGTTCTTGGAGCGCTGCAGTTGGTTCACGAAGCGTACCACGCCGTTGTAGTCGCCGGCCACGGTCGCCTCGATCACCACCTCGTCGAGCTTGTGCTCCGTCAGCTCCTTTTCGCTAAACCTCAGATCGCCGATGAGCAGGTGGGTGTCGCGCGCGTAACCGTTCAGTTCCTGCGAAATCGCGGAGTAACCCTTGCTCGATGGGGGCAAGTCCGCCTCGAACGCGTCAAACTTCTTCAAAACCTCGGGAATATTCTTCTGAATCGCTGCGGCGCGTTCCACGTCCGCTTTCAACAGCTTCAGTTGCCGCGTTTCGGCCGCCAGTACCTGTTGGGGCGTTTCCCGCGCGGTATTCATCTTCAGGTTGAAATAGGCGAGCGCGGCATCCGCCGCCAGCAGCACGCCGAGCAGCACCAGGATGATCCGCTTCTTGAGGTGGAAGTTGGGCATGTTCAGATCGATGAGTACACCGCTGTAAACTCCACCGTCAGCGGGTCGGCGCCCGGTTGCGCCGGCGTGCCGGTGTGCTCGTTCATTAGTTTCAGCTCTGAAAAACTCTTCGAGTCTTCAAACGCCTTCAGCAACTTCAGCTTGGCATCTTCATTCGCCGCGCCAATCGCGAATTTTACTTCCGCGCCGCCCTTATCCAGCCTCGGCTCGATGCGCAAAACATGCACGCCCGCCGGCAGAGTGTGTTCCAGGTCCATGAACAGCCGCGTCCAGTTAAAGCTGCTGCCTTCCATCACCGCGGCGGTGAATTTGGCGCGGTCCTGGAGCCCCACGGTCTCTGGCTGAGAGAAAAAACGGTCCAGTTGCTGGCGCTGGGTGTAGATCTGCGACATCTCGTTTTGTACTTTCTCCGTGCGCGCGCGCAGATTCGCGTCCGCCTGGCGCAACGTGTAGAAGCGCCAGCCGAGAATTGCAAACAGAATTCCGCCAACGAGCGCGGCAATCGCCGCCCCTGCCAGGAACGGGCGGTGGCTGATCAGCGGCTTCGTCGCCAGATTCAGTCGTATGTACATGATCCCTTGCGCCTATTCTCCCTCAGCTCCGGTACAACATCCAGCCAACCAGCCCCTCGAGTTCCTTGTCGGCCAGCGACCGGGCTTCGCCTTCCAACCGCCCTTCCGAAATCGCCGCGCTCAGCAGCGAACGCACCTCGCACTTGAATTCTTCTTCCAGTGGGTGCACAAACTCCGCCAAGCGGTGCCCCAGCCCCGCCACGCGCACCGCCTGGATGCCTTCCTGCCAGGTGTCCTGATAATAGGCGGCCAGCGGAAATATTTCCTCCAGCAGCATTTGAGGCGTGACCTCGCCCGCATGCGTGGGAAGTTCCGTGCAGCGATACCCCGCGAGTACGCCTTCGCGCACAATCGCGGTGGTCAGCGAAGTTCCCGAAATGCGCGCCAGCAGCGTGGGCCGCTGGTCATGGAGCAGCGCAATCGCCGCCAGCGTCGAGCTGAGCACCACGCCGGGCCGCAGCGTGGCCGACTCCAGCAGCGCTTCGTATTCCCTAACAATGCGCAGCCTGGCAATGGCCGTCACCACGTCCACACCGTCCGTGCGCGGCGCCTGGCGCATGTAGGACAGCAGGGTTTCGTCGACTTCAAACGGCACGCTTTTTTTCAGCTTCCAGCGCAGCATCGGAATGGCTTCCTCCGCCGAGCGCGGGAAATCCTCGAAGTGCTGGACAAATACGCGGATCACCGGATCGGGCAGCAGCAGTGCCACGTCCTCGTCCTTGGCGCCCAGCCGCAGGCACACGTTGGTCACCGCCGATTTCACCGCCGCCGGGTTGCTGAGATTCGTCTCGACCGCCGAGGGCATGATCGCGCCCAGCGGCAGGCTCTCCACGGAAAAACCGTCCAGTGAGCCGCGGTGCGTGAAGCGCGCCCCCGCCACTCGCCCCGGCGAAATCTCCACCGCCAGCGGCGGATGCGGAATCGCCTCCATCCAGCGCGAAATGTGCCGCACCAGATTGCTCTGGAAAATGCCTTCCTGGTATGCGTTGGTGCTACTCAACGAAGGTCACCTTATTGATCTCGCGGAGCGTGGTAATCCCGTCCCGCACTTTCGCCATGCCGCTCTCGCGCAGCGTAATCATACCCTCTGCGATGGCCGCCCGCTTGATCTCGCTGGTCGGCCGCCGGTCCACGATCATTTCACGGATGTGGTCGCTCAAGTCCAGCAATTCGCAAATCGCGGTACGTCCGTGGTACCCGGTGCCGGAGCATTCCAGGCATCCCGGCCCTTCGGCAAACAGGAAGCCCGCGGTGGCGGCAGGATCGAGTCCGGATTCCCGCAGTTCGTCCGCGCTGTGCTGCTTGGGCTGCTTGCATTTCTCGCAAATCACGCGCACCAGGCGTTGTGCTAGGATGCAATTCAGAGCCGAAACGAAGTTGTACGGCTCGACGCNNCGCCCACCATGATCTTGTCCGGATCGTGCCGCAGGATCGAGCGCAAGCCGCGGGCAAACGTCAACCCTTTCTTTTCGTTCACGGGAATTTGCGTGATGCCGCGCAACTGGTATTCGACCGGGTCCTCAATGGTAACGATCTTGTCTTCGTCCGACTTGATCTCGTTGATCGCTGCATACAGCGTGGTGGTTTTCCCGGAACCCGTCGGCCCGGTCACCAGCACCATGCCGTACGGCTCGTGGATGTACCGCCGGAAGCGCCGCGTCTCGTCGCTGGAAAAACCGACCACATCCAGGCTCAGCTTCTGGAATTTTTCGGAAAGGGTTTCCTTGTCCAGCACTCTTAGCACGGCGTCTTCCCCGTGGCTGGCCGGCATGATGGAAACGCGCAGGTCAATGTAGCGCCCCTTGTACTTCACGCGGAAGCGCCCGTCCTGCGGCACGCGGCGCTCGGCAATGTCCAGATCGCTGAGCACCTTGATGCGCGAGATGACCGTCGAGTGCCATTCCTTGGCGATGGGCTGCATGGCGTGCTGCAGCACGCCGTCAATCCGGTACTTCACCGCCACTTCGGTGTCACGCGCCTCGATGTGGATGTCGCTCGCCCGGCGCTCCAGGGCCGTAAAAATGATCGTCTCCACGAGCCGCACCACCGGGCTCACCGTGGAATCGCGCGTCAAGCGGTCCCCGGAAATGGTTTCTTCGCTCTCTTCTTCGTCCTTGGAGACTTGCAGCGTAAAGGCTTCGGTAGCTTGTTCCAGCACGCGTTGCGATTGCTCCGTGCGCTTCAGCAAGTCGCCGATCTGGCGGGCAGTGGCGACCTTATAGGCCAGCTTTTTCCCAAGCAGCAGCGGCAGTTCATCGCTCAGGATCACCATGCCCGGATCGGCAACGGCAATCACCAACGTGTTGTTGTGCGTCACCAGCGGTACAAAGTTGTAGCGGAACATCAGGTCCGCGGGGATGGTGCGGAAGAGTTCCGGATCGATGCGTTGTTCCGTCAGGTCAATAAAGCCGCAGCGGTAACGATCCGCCAGGCGCCGCGCCTGCTCGCGCTCCTGCGCCGGGTCCGCCGCGCCTCCCGCCAGGGCCGGATCGTGAACATTGGAGTCAGATGTGGCCATAATCGATTGCTGTCCTTACTTTCCCGTTCCCGCGATAGAAAACGAGAAAATCGGCAAATACAGCGAAATCAAAATAAAGGCTACCAGCAGCCCCATGAATATAAGAATAACGGGCTCAATCACCGCCACCATGGCGCCCAGCCGCAGGCCCACTTCTTCCTCATAGAATTCCGCCACGCTGTTCAGCATCGGCGCCAGCGCGCCGCTGGACTCGCCCACTTCAATCATGTCCAGCGCCAGTTCCGGCATCACTCTGCTGGCAGAGAGCGCCCCGTGGAGCGATTCCCCTTCCCGCACCATTTGCGTCGCGCGCCCCACCGTACCTCGCAACAGCCGGCTGGTAATGGACTCGGCTGCCGTTTGCAGCGCGCTGACCAGCGGCGTTCCTCCGGTCAGCAGCGTGGCCAGCGTGCGGCAAAACTGCGCCACCTGGAATTTCAGCAACGTTTCGCCCAACACGGGTATGCGGAACTTTATGCGGTCGAACGCTACCCCGCCTTCTTCGCTCCGCGACCAGAAATAGACTCCCAGCAACGCCAGGAACACCGCCGCGATCAGTCCCAGGATGTAGTAGCGGTAGTCCACCGTCACGGTCACCAGGAATTTCGTGGGGCCCGGAAGTTGCACCCCCAAATCGCGGTACAACATGGCAAACTTCGGGATCACCGCGGTCACCAGGTAGGTCACGATGATCGCCGCCACCGTCACCAGCAGCGTCGGGTACACCAGTGTCGCCAGGATCTTTTTCTTCACTCCGGTGCTGACGCGCTGGTACGCGATGTAGTAATCCAGCACCCCCGAAAGGTTGCCGCTCTTTTCCCCGGCGAGGATGGCCGTTGAATACATCTTGGAGAATACTCCCGCCTCGTCCACCGCCTCCGAGAGTGACTTCCCTTCCCGCACTCGGTCGCGAATTTGCGTCAGGACGGGCCGCAGCTTCGGAGCGGTCGCCCGCGTCGCCAACAGGTCCAGAGCGCGCAGGATGGGCAGGCCCGCTTTGATCAGCGTATTGAATTGCTGGTTGAGGATCAGGAAATCGTTGCCGCCGATCTTGCGTTCCTTGCGCACTCCGAGCATCCCGGTGATCAGCCCGCTCCGCGATTTCACGGAGTAAACAAACAGCCCGCGGTCGGCCAGTTTCTGGCGCGCTTCCTCAAGCGTGCCGGCAGCTTCAACGTGCGAGAAGACCCGCCCATTGGCGTCGGCTACGCGGCAGACGAATTCCCCCATAGACCTTAAGTTTACCTCATTCGGAGAGTACCCCAAAAAGAGTCCGAGTAGAGCGGTTACATCCTGTACAAGCGGCAGGCCGGGAGCGAAACGCCCTCCACTTCTTACTGACGCAGACCCGGCGAATCGGGTAGCGGGCCATTCACGATGACCATGCCGGGCTGTGCCTCGAATTGAAACAGCGTTTTCGGCAACACCGGGTTCCACTGCCAATCCTTGAACGTGAATTCCACCTGTATGCCGGCTCCTTCATCCATCACGATGCGGCTCAGTTCGCCCTGCGGAGAAAGCTCGAAGAGCACCGCCCCCGCTCCTTTGGCGGCATGCACCTTGGCGGCGCCGCTCGGTTTGCCCGCGCCTTCGCGAGGGGAACCCGCATCCCCCGCCCCGCGCAGTTCGCAGCGATACACTTTGTACCCGGCCTGCCTCGGCGAGACATCCGCTGCCCATTCCACTTGCGCGCAAATCCGCGACAGCTTGATGCCGTCAGTCAGAAACGCCAGGGGCGTCCGCCAATCGTCGCTCTTCTTCGCCGGCATGCGCGTGGCTGTGTGGTCCTCCGGCGTAATGAACCACACATATTTCCCGTCAGCCAGAAAGGTGTTCTTCTCTGGCGCCTCATAGTCCCAGCGCATTTTGCCAGGGTGCAGGAAGTAGGATTTGCCCGCCTCTTTGCGCGTCACCCTGCCGTTCTCCGAGTATTCCTGCAGGAACGTCGCGGAGAGCGACCTGGCGTCCCGGTAACGCGCCTCAAATTGCGCCAGCACAGCGTCGCGTTGTTCCGCGCCGAAAAGCAGTTCAGTTTTTTGGGAAGTCCAGCCCAGCAAGGAAAGCGTCAGGATTACAGTGAATATCCAATTTATTGCTGTTAGAAAGGGGGCAAAGCGCTCAGTTTGCAGGAAACGTAAGGTCACCCGTCAATGTATAACAGCCTCGCTGCACGCAATCAAATGGGAGGATCATTCGCAGTCGCTGAGCTTGTCGTATTAAAGTGAATCACAAAGGTCTCATCGGTGTAGAACCACCGGCGTCCCGTGCTCCCTGGGGTAATGGGATTCGCATTTACGGTGTAGTTCGATGGTGTTCCGTTCGGACCGTTGTTCCCCGTGACCACATAGGTAAAGCTGAATCCGTCTTTCGTATTTGGTGTTTGTGCCACGGGGTCGGGTATCAAAAGAGCGTTGGTGGAACTGGCGGTTCCGGTGGTGCCGCCCAACGACGGCAAGTCTTGCGAAAAACCTATGCCAAACTGGACGCTATACATGGACTCTGCTGTGTTGATATCGCGCAAGGTTTGCACCGCGGAAGCTTCATTTGCGGTCATCTTGGACTGGATCAGGCTTGGGATGGCGATGGCGGCGATAATCAGAATGATCGCCACTACGATCAGCAGCTCAATTAGCGAAAACCCTGTTTGCTTGCGTTTCATAGTGCCTGGTCTCCAATCACGCGCTCTCCTGAGTATACAAAAAGAGAGACACCTGTAAATAGAGCATGCGCCTTGCCAAATCCACCGCTCAAGATAACCTTAATGTTCCCATCAATTAGCCGCTAACCGCGCGTCAAACCCACCGAAATTGCCCCCCCTTGTGACCGAAATTGTCACCCTGCGGACAGAAATCGTCAGACTAATTAACCACTGTAATCTCCTCATCGGGCGGCGCGGCTCAATTGAAAAAAACGGAGCAGGATCGAAATCCTGCTCCGCTTGCTTCGTGCGGGTTTCCACCCCGCCGGTGAATTATTAGAGCGGGAAGGTGCCGCTGGCCCCCGCCACGCAGGCACCGAGGGTAGTGCCTACGGGAAGGTAGAACAGCACCAGGTTCTGGTCGGAGCAGAAGCCGCGCGTGCCGGTCGATCCAGGGGCGCCCGGTTCTGCGTCGGTACTGTAGGTCGAGGCGGTATTGGTAACCTGGAACGTGTACCCGCTCTTCGCTGTACCGGCCGTCGCCGCGTGCGACAACAGGTTGTCGATCAAGCAGGCATTCGCCGAGCTAGGAATACCGCACGTCGCGGCGGCCGGGCCCAGTTGAAGCAGGCTCGCGAACGAGCCGGGATACGTATTGTTGTAGGTCACTTCGCCCGTATTAATTGTACGCAGGGAGGCGACCGCCGAAGCCTCGTTCGCCGCCATCTTCGAGCGGATGAGGTTCGGAATTGCGATGGCCGCGATGATCAGAATGATCGCCACGACGATCAGCAGTTCGATAAGACTGAAACCCTTTTGTTTCTTCATGAAGTCTCCTTGAGAGAATCTATTGTGCCAGAGCACGCCCTGAGATGTGCAAGGGGGGTGCCAATGCTAGGAGAGCGGCTACAAAAGTACCATAATATTTGCAACCCATTGACTCTTCATTACTTAGAGCTGACACCTGACGCCGCTTCCCGGGATCTCGCCGGCGTTCGGCTGCTTCCCCCTCCAAAACCTGACGCTTTTCGTCAGTCTGGGTGTCGCAAATGGTCAGTTCTCCGGGTCCCCTCGATGCACAAATCCCTGGGGATAAATGGCATGCTAGTACACCGCAAGGGACTCTGATGACTACAAATTGTGCTTCCTGGCGTAGTGCCTGAAAGACGGGTAACTGATCCCTAGAAGGCCTGCCGCCCGCGTGCGCACCCCATCCGCCTTCTCTAGCGCGGCCTTCAAGTAGCGCTTTTCGGTTTCCGCCATGGCCCGCTCGAAGTTCACGCCTTCCGGCGGAAACGCCGTGCTCTCCAATTGTCCCCCGGCCGCCGTCGCGGCTCCCCCCAGTCCCGTCATGCGATCCGGCAGAACCCCCACGGAAATCTCCGGCCCGCTCTCCAGCGCCACCGCCCGCTCGATGGTATTCTCCAACTCGCGCACGTTCCCGGGCCAGTCGTAAGATTCCAGGCGCTGCATCGCTTGCGGTGATATGCCTTCCACCGGCTTTTCCATGGACTTTCGGAAGCGCTCCAGAAAATGGCGCGCCAACATGGGAATGTCATCCCGGCGTTCCCGCAAAGAGGGTACGTGAATCGGAATCACGCTCAAGCGGTAGAACAAATCTTCGCGGAACTCCCCGGCGGCAATGGCCTTCTCCAAATCCCTGTTGGTTGCCGCAATCACGCGGACATCCACGTCCAATTCTTCCGTGCTCCCCAGCGGCCGCACCTTTCCTTCCTGCAGCACGCGGTAAAGCTTCACCTGCATCGCCTGATCCATGTTGCCGATCTCATCCAGGAACAGCGTTCCGCCGTGCGCCGCCTGGAACAATCCGCGCCGGTTTTCGTTGGCGCCCGTAAACGCGCCCTTGGTGTAGCCGAATAGTTCCGACTCCAGCAGCGTCTCCGGGAACGCTCCGCAGTTGATGGTGATGAACGGAGCATGTGACCTCGCGCTGTTCTCGTGAATGGCCCGCGCCACCAGTTCCTTGCCCGTGCCGCTCTCCCCTGTAATCAGCACGCGGCTCGTCTGTGGCGCCACGGTCTGGATGAGATCGAAGATCGCGCGCATATTCGGGCTTTGCCCGATGATGTTGTCCAGACCGGTCAGCCGGCGCAATTCCCGCCGCAGGTAACCGGCTTCATTCTTCCATTTCAGTTTTTCCGCGACTTCGTGCACCGCTACGCGCAACTGTGCCACCAGATCGTGGTCCTTGATCACATACCGATTCGCGCCTTCGTTCGCGGCGGCAATCGCCGTTTCCAGCGTCGGCACGCCGGTGATCAGCACGAAATAAGCGTCGGGGGCAACCTCTCGCGCGTAGCGCAGCAGTTCCACGCCCGTCTCGCCCGGCATGCGCACATCGGAAATGATCATGTCATAGAGCGAACCTTCCAGCTTCCGTCTGGCGGCCTCCACGCTGTTGGCAATCTCCACGCGGTGGCCTTCCTTGCGGAAGGTGATCTCCAGCAGTTCGCAGATGGACTTCTCGTCATCCACGACGAGGATGTGCACCATCTCGCGGCCCGCTTCTTTCGCAGCGATTTTCGTCGCTTGCATAGTTCTTCACTCCACCAGCGGAAGTTCAACCACGAATTCCGCCCCTTTGTCTTTTTCGCTGATCACCGAAATCCGTCCGCTGTGCGCTTGCACGATCTGGTAAACGATCGCCAGCCCCAGCCCCGTGCCTCCCTCAAAAGTGGATTGCAACGGTTCGAAGATCTTGGTGCGTTGTTGCGGGTCCAGGCCAATGCCGGTGTCCCGGAAGGAGATGCGCAGCCAATCGGGAATCCGCTCCATCCCCACGGTCAAGGTTCCACCCTCGGGCATGGCGCGCAACGCGTTGTCGCAGAGGTTCCAGAATACCTGCTTGATCTTGTCCGCATCCACCAGCACCTTGCGCGCTTCCCCGTTGAACGCCCGCTGGATGTGAAATTTATTTCCAACGCCGGGCTTTCTCTCCATCAGCAGCAGCGTTTCGTCCAGCAGCGCGCGCACATCCGCTTCCTGAAAGACGTAGGATTTGTCCCGCGAGTAGTTCAGGAAGTCCGTAATGATGTGATTCAAGCGCTCCGATTCCCGGCTGACAATGTTCACCAGGCGCTTCTCGTCTTCCTCCAGCGGCACCAAGCGCCCCAACTCCTTCACCGCCCCCGCCATGGCCGTCAGCGGCTGCCGTATTTCGTGTGCAATTGCCGCGGAGAGCCGCCCTACCGCCGCCATGCGCTCCTTCGTGGCCACTTCCTTTTCCAGGCGCCGCAATTCCGTCAAGTCCTGAAAGTTGAATACATACCCGCTCCGCGCCGGATCCCGGGTTCGCAGCGGCGAAACCGATATACCCAGGAATCGGCGCTGCCCGCCGCCCGCTCGCACCTCAATCTCACGCCGCAGGGAAAGCTTTTCCGGGAGCGCCGTCATGTCCGGCAGCCAGAATTCCTCGCTGACCTCCCGCAGATCCCGTCCGCGCAGTTCCGCGAACGTTCGCCCCAGAATTTCTTCCCCGGTGCGGTTAATCAGCACCACGCGCCCTTCCATATCCGTGGTGACCAGGCCGCCGCGCATGGAATGAATGACGTCCGCCGTAAAATCCTGCAGTTCCAGCAGTTCTTCGCGTTTCTGTTCCAGTTCCGTACTTTTGCGGCGCAGGGAATACGCCAGCAGGCTCGCCAAATAAGCCACCGCGAGAAATCCAAACGTATTGCTCAGAAACCACAACCGCAGCGTCTCCACCGAAGGAGCCGCGATCGAAGTTCGTGGCAACCTCCCAGCGTCCACAAGAAAGAGCACCAGCGCGAGCGACGCCAGGCACAGCATCGCGGTTACGAACGCCATCCGCCGCGTGAACAGGATGCTGGCGACGATGATCACCAGGAGGTACAGCGAGGTGAAGTTGCTGTCCTGCAATCCCGTGGCGTAAACGATTCCCGTAATCATCCCCACATCGCAGAACACCTGGATCGCGCCGAACCAGAACGTCGCCGGCAGCAAACGCACCAGGATCAGGTGCAGGATGCCGATGGTAATCCACAGAATGATGATGGGCAGGAAGTAGCGCGGCGAGCCGCTGGACGGCACATACTGCGGCCACACCACGCCCACACCCAGGATCAGCGCGATCATTAACAGGCGCACGCGCGTCAGCCATTCCAGCCACTCACGCCGATTGAACGTCTGTTCCATAAATGTGCGCTGGGGAAGCGGCCCCCGCTTTCCTCATCCTTCATCTTAAACAGAAAAAGGAGGACAGGGGCGAACCTCCTGTCCTCCTTTTCCGAAGAAGCACTCCGCTTAGTGCGCCGAGGCCAGTTTGCCGATCAACGTGAACAGCGGCAGGTACATGGAAATGACCACACCGCCGACCACGGTGCCGAGGAAGACGATCATGATGGGTTCCAGAGCGGTCAGCAGGTCCTTCACCGCCGCGTCCACTTCATCTTCGTAGAAGTCCGCGATCTTCTGCAGCATCGCGTCCATCGCGCCGGTCTGTTCGCCCACCGCGATCATCTGCGTCACCATGCCCGGGAATACTCCCGATTCCCTGAGTGGTTCGGTGAGCGACTTGCCTTCTTCCAGCGATTTCCGCACCCTGTTCAAGGCCCTTTCGACCACCGCGTTTCCAGAGGTCTTCGCGGTAATGTCCAGGCCTTCCAGAATCGGGACGCCGCTCGCGATCAATGTACCCAATGTCCGCGTGAACCGCCCCACGGCGATCTTCCGCATCAGGATGCCCAGTACCGGCAGCTTCAGGATCACCGTATCAATGACGAAGCGTCCTTGCGGTGTGCCGTGCCACACCTTCAAACCGATAATGATGGCCACCGCCCCCACCACGAGCAACAACCCAAAGATGCTGCCAACGAAATGGCTGGCCGCAATCACGATCTTCGTGGGCAACGGCAAATCCACGCCCATGCCTGCGAACAGCGTCGCGAACACCGGCACCACCTTCCACAACAGCAGGATGATGACGCCCCCCGCGATGGTCAAAACACCGATCGGGTAGACCATGGCGGACTTCACCGCGCGCTGCAATTTCACGTTCTTTTCGATGTACGTCGAGAGGCGCTGCAGAATGGTGTCCAGAATACCGCCGGTCTCCCCCGCTTCCACCATGTTGCTGTACAGCGCATCGAAGACCTTCGGGTATTGCTTCATGGCCGCGGAGAGCGTGCTCCCGCCTTCCACCGCCGAGCGCGTGCCCGTCAGCACCTTCTGGAAGGTCTTGTTCTCCTGCTGGCTCGAGAGAATTTCCAGGCACTGCACCAGCGGCAAGCCGGCATCAATCATGACCGAGAACTGGCGAGTAAAAACGGCCAGCTCCTTCGCATTGACGCCCCCGCCGAAGGTCGGCAAGTTGAACTCCTTGCCCTTCTCCGACATCTTCGTCGGCGTGATCTGCTGGCGCCGCAACAGGCTCTGCAGCTCCGTCTTGCTGCTGGCCGTCATTTCGCCCGCGACCGACGCACCCGTTCGATTTGTTCCCCGATAAGTAAAGACCGGCATAGTTTCTCCTCCTCAGCGGTCAAAAAGTTTTCCGAACTTCCGAAACCCCATTCTCCGATGCAATCTCTCAGTGCTTAGCCCCAACCGGCATCTTCCCAAAGGTGGTCTTCCCCGCGGTCGGCGTCGACGCCACCCCGCGGGTGATCATGTCCTGCAGCTCGTCCGGATTCGACGAACGCGACAACGCCATGTCCAGAGTGATGATTTTGGCGAAATACGCGTTGGCCAGCCCCTGGTTAAATGTTTGCATCCCGGTCTGCCCCGTGCCCGTCTGCATCGCCGAATAAATCTGGTGAATCTTGTCTTCGCGAACCAGGTTGCGGATGGCCGGCGTCGGTATGAGCACCTCCATCACCATCACCCGCCCACGCCCGTCGGAACGCGGTAACAGGGCCTGGCAAAGGATCCCTTCCAGCACCATGGAGAGCTGCGCGCGAATCTGCGGCTGCTGGTGCGCTGGAAACACGTCGATAATACGGTTGATGGTGGAGACCGCGGAATTGGTGTGCAGCGTCGCGAACGTCAAATGGCCGGTTTCCGCGATGCGCAGCGCCGATTCGATCGTTTCCAGGTCGCGCATTTCTCCGATAAGCACAACGTCCGGGTCTTCACGCAGGGCGGCGCGCAGCGAGTTGGCGAACGAATGCGTATCCGAGTGTACCTCGCGCTGGTTCACCAGGCACTTCTTGTGGTTGTGCAGAAACTCGATGGGGTCCTCGATCGTGATCATGTGCTCTTCACGCTCGGCATTAATCTTGTCGAGCATGGCGGCCAGCGTCGTGGACTTGCCGGAGCCCGTCGGACCGGTCACCAGCACCAGCCCGCGCGGCTTGTCGCAAAGACCCTTGACCACCGGCGGCAATCCCAGCGCGTCGAACCCCTTGATCTCCCAGGGAATCGTACGGAAGACCGACGCCACCGCGCCCCGTTGATTGAAAACGTTGCCGCGGAAGCGCGCCAGGTTTTTCAACCCGAACGAGAAGTCCAGCTCCAGGTTTTCCTCGAAGCGGTGCTTCTGCGCATCCGTCAGCACGCTGTACGCCAGCGATTTCGTGTCCGCCGCCGTCAGCGCAGGCATGTCCAGCGGACGCAACCTGCCGTGCACGCGCACCCGTGGCGAGCTGTTCGTCGTGATGTGGAGGTCGCTGCCTCCCATTTCGATCATCTTTTTGAGCAGTTCGCTCAGTGTTATGCCTGCCATGGTCGCATCCTCTCCGGACTATAAAACCGTTTCTCTCAGAACCTCTTCCATCGTTGTCATGCCTGCCGCGACTTTGATCAACCCGCTTCGCCGCAACGTGATCATTCCCTGTTCGATCGCTTTCTTTTTCAATTCCAGGGCCGAAGCGCCCACCAGGATCAGCTCGCGCAGTTCGTCGTTGATCTCCATCACTTCATACAAACCCGTGCGCCCTTTGTACCCGCCCTTATTGCACGTGGAGCATCCCTTGCCGTGATAAATCTTGGTTGTTTTGGCTTCCTCGGGCGAATACCCGGCGTCAATCAGCGCCTGTTCCGGCACTTCCAGTTCTTCCTTGCAATTCACGCAGATGCGCCGCACCAGGCGCTGCGCGCAAATCAGGTTGACGGAAGTCGCGACCAAAAAGGGCTCTATGCCCATGTTCATCAAACGGCTGATGGTCGAGGGCGCATCGTTCGTGTGCAGCGTCGAGAGCACCAGGTGCCCGGTCAACGCCGCCTTTACCCCGATTTCCGCCGTCTCGAAGTCGCGAATCTCTCCCACCAGGATGATGTTGGGGTCCTGCCGGAGGAAGGCGCGCAACGCCGCCGCGAAGTTCAGCCCGATCTGCTCCTTCATCTGCACCTGGTTGATCCCCGCCAACTGGAACTCCACGGGGTCCTCCGCGGTCATGATGTTCGTCTCCACCTGATTCAGCCGGGACACCGAGGAGTACAGCGTATTCGTTTTGCCGGATCCCGTGGGCCCGGTCACCAGCACCATGCCATAGGGCCGCAAAATGTTGCGCTCGAATTTCTTCAGCGACTCCGGCTCGAAACCCAGCTTGGTCATGTCCAGCCGCAGGTTTTCCTTGTCCAACAACCGCAGCACGATCTTTTCGCCGAACAGCGTGGGCACCGAGGACACGCGGAAGTCCAGTTCCTTTTTTCGACCGTCGACTTTGTACTTGATCATGATGCGGCCGTCTTGCGGCAGCCGCTTTTCCGCGATGTCCAGCTTCGCCATGATCTTCAAGCGGCTGGTCATGGCATCGCGCAGCTTCAGCGGCGGATTCATCACCGTCTGCAGCACCCCGTCGACGCGGAACCTCACCCGCATCTCGTTCTCGTACGGCTCCACGTGAATATCGCTCGCGCCCCGCTTCACCGAATCCGTCAGGATCAGGTTCACCAGCTTGATGATGGGCGCCTCTTCGGCGGCTCTCTCCAGCGCCGTTGCGTCCAGCTCCTGCTCTTCGGCAGCCAGCTCCAGTTCCTGGTCTTCGTCCACCAGATTCTTCATCAGGTTGCTGAGTTCTTCGTGGCTGGAGGCGCCGCCGCCGTAGAACCGCGTGATGGCTTCGCCGATCGCCGATTCCGACGCCACCACCGGCTCCACGTTGAACCCGGTCATGAACTTGATGTCGTCCATCGCGAACACGTTCGTGGGATCCGTCATCGCGATGGTCAGCACGGAGCCCACGCGGGACAGCGGCACCACCTGATAGCGCAGCGCGGTGTCCTGCGGGATCAACTTAATTACGTTGGGATCGATTTCGTAATACTTCAGGTTGATGGACGGTACGCCGTATTGCCGCGAAAGCACACCGGTGATGTCATCATCGGTGATATAGCCCATCTTCGCCAGGCAGCTCCCCAGCTTGCCACCATTCGAGCGCTGAAATTCCAGCGCCTTATCGAGCTGGTCCTGCGTGATAAGGCTTTCCTTTAACAGTATTTCGCCCAAACGGACGGACATCCGTAGCACTCCCTGAATCCGAAGCTCCTACCGCTCAACATAGCAAAGCGGCGCACTCCATGTCGTTCGATTTTGAACCACCGTTGTGAATTGGCTAATACCTGTCCCCGCGAACAGGCCCCCGCGCCACGGGACAGTGCCTCTTTCTTGACTTGCTCCCATGGCGTGGCTATCTTGCAAAGGAGATGTCTGCACACCGCGTTTTGCCAATCCTCGGACAGTTTGCGCCGTCCGGCGCGAAACCCCTGCGCCACCAGGTCCCCGCGGCTGTGCTGCAGACCCCGCACGTCTTGCAATCTTACTATGACGCATTGTTCCGGGCTTACGGTCCGCAACACTGGTGGCCGGGAAGAACCCGCTTCGAAGTCATCGTTGGCGCAATCCTTACGCAAAACACCAGTTGGACCAACGTCGCGCGCGCCATCCGCAATCTCCGCCGCAAGAAGTTGCTCTCCCCCGTCGCCATCGAGCGCGTCTCCCCCGCCCGCCTGGCCCGCCTGATTCGCTCCTCCGGCTACTTCCGCCAGAAAGCGCGCAAGCTGAAAGCCTTCGTACGTTTTCTCCGGGCTGCCCACCAGGGTTCGCTTACGAAAATGTTTCGCACGTCCACCGCCGTTCTCCGGGAGCAACTCCTCGCCGTTCACGGCATCGGCCCCGAAACCGCCGATTCCATCCTCCTCTATGCCGGGAAGCATCCCGTGTTCGTGGTTGACGCTTATACCCGGCGCATTCTGGAGCGCCACCATCTTGCCCAAGGCAAACACTCCTACGAGGAAATTCGCGCTCTATTTGAGCACAGCCTGCCTCCCAGCGCCGCCCTCTTCAACGAATACCATGGGCTGATCGTGCGTACCGGCAAAGACTTCTGCCGCGCCCGCGCGCCGCTTTGCGAAGGCTGCGCCCTTAAGCCATTTCTTCCTCCATCACTCGAGGCCGCCCCGTGACCCCTCCAAAGCCCAAGTCGCACACGCGTCTGGTGATTGGCGGCATTCTGGTGACGCTCCTCCTGGCCGCCGTCTTCACCATGGGCTCGCTTGACGTGCCCATCGAACCGCGCTCCTGGCGCGAGCTCATGGCCCTCTATGCGGTCTCTTGTTTCATTACCGCCGCGCTTCTCATCTTTGGACTCATCCTCACGCGCAGCATCGTCCGGTTGTGGGCCGAACGCAGCAAGGAGCAGCTTGGGGCGCGCTTCAAAACCAAGATGGTTTTGGGCGCCATGGCCGTCTCCCTCCTTCCAGTCATCTTCATGTTTTTCGTCAGCTATTCCCTGCTGAATCGCACCCTGGGACGCTGGTTCCCCCGCCCCCTCGAAATTGCCTCGGAAGAAACGCAAAAGCTGCTGAACGATTTCGGCCGGAGCACCCTCCCTCGTTTGCACACGCTGGGATATCAGGCGGCCACGCACCTCGGCGAGTCTCCGGACGCGTTCCTCCAGCATGCTTTCGCCACAGGCCTGGACGCCGTCTGGGTCTTCGATTCCAAGGGCAAGCTGCTCCGCGGCGGCGTCACCTGCGACGACCAGAATGAGGACCGCTCCAAGGAACTTTGCAGCGTGAGCGGCGTTCCGGGTTCCCCGCAGCGCGTCCTGCCCAGCGGCGTAGAAATCTGGCAGGCCAAGGACAAGAGCTACTTTGCCGCGCGCGTTCCGGTTGCGCTCAACGCCGAAGAAACCGGCACGCTCGTGGCCGCCTATCGGACCAGCCCCGACTTCGTGAGGCGCTGGAACAGCATCCAGGCGCAAACCAGGGAATACGAGAACGAGAAGCAGAACTTGCGCACCCTCAAGCGCCAGATGCTCCTGATTCTTTTTTTCTTTACGGTCCTCGTTCTTTCCGCCGCCACCTGGGTCGCCCTGTTCCTCGCCAAACAGGTCACCGTGCCCATTCAGGCCCTCGCCGAGGGCACCCGCGAGGTTTCCGCCGGCAATTTCGAGTATCAAGTGCCGGAACAAGTGCAGGACGAACTTGGCAGGCTGGTCCGCTCCTTCAACACCATGACCACGCAGTTGCGCGACAACCGTACCCAGATTGACGAGTTTACCCGCAACCTACAGCAAGCCGTTCAGGAACTCGAGCGCCGACGCCAGTTGATGGAAACTGTGCTCGAGAACATTCCCGCCGGCGTCATCTCCCTCGACGCCGACGGCAACATCCTGCGCACTAACACCGCGGTCAACAAGATGTTCGGCGTGGCCGCCCGCGAAATTGCTTCCCTCGAACTCCTCCTGGGGCCCGAAGCCGGCCGCATCCTCCAGCACCTGATGCGTCGTTCTCTGCGCATGGGCGTCGTTTCGCGCGAGGTTGAACTCGTGGTTGGCGGCCGCGTGCTCCATCTCGCCATCACCGTCAGTTCCCTGGGCCCGCGCAAAGCCAATTCCGGCTTCGTGCTGGTTTTCGACGATCTCACGGAAGTTCTCCGCGCGCAGAAATCGGCCGCCTGGCAGGAAGTCGCCCGCCGCATCGCGCACGAGATCAAGAATCCGCTCACGCCCATCCAACTCTCCGCGCAGCGCCTGCGCCACCAACTGGAGCGCCGCGCCGGCGCTTCCGAAGCGCCCAAGGATCCCGATCTCGCGCGCATCGCCCAGGAATGCGCCAGCCTCATCGAACGCGAAGTCGCCACCCTCTCCGCCCTGGTGAACGAATTCTCCCAGTTCGTGCGCTTCCCCACCGCGAAGCTCCTGCCCACCGATACCAACACCACGGTGAACGAAGCCGTGCAGGTCTTCGCCGGTCGCCTCGACGGCATCACCCTGAAAACATCCTTCGAGGATCATCTCCCCGCCGTGCGCGCCGATGGCCCGCTCCTCCGCAGCGTCATCGTCAACTTGATTGACAACGCCGCCGAAGCCCTCGAGGACTCGCCCTGCCGCGAAATCACCGTCGCCACCCATTTGCGCTCGGATTCCGATACCATTGAAATTGCGGTTTCCGACACGGGCCACGGCATCTCCCCGCAGGACAAGGACAAGCTCTTCCTGCCGCATTTTTCCACCAAGGAACGCGGCACTGGCTTGGGCCTGGCCATTGCCGCGCGCATCATCTCCGAGCACGGCGGCTCCCTCCGCGTGGAGGACAATCGTCCCGTCGGTTCGCGCTTTTTGATCGAACTGCCCGTCGCCGAGCTTTCCACCGCGGCCCCGGCAGAGCGTTCTGGAATGGATAGCGATTCATGAGCACGGCGCACAAAATCCTGATCGTGGACGATGAGGCGGGCATCCGCGAATCGCTCGCCTCCATCCTGCGCGACGAACATTACTCCGTGGAAGCCGTGGGCTCCGCCGAAGAAGCTCTGGACCGCATCGCCGCCGGCGACCTGCACGTCGTTCTTCTGGATATCTGGCTGCCAGGCATCGACGGCATGGAAGCCCTCAGCCGCATCCGCAACATTCCCGATGCGCCCGCGGTCATCATGATCTCCGGCCATGGCAACATCGAAGCCGCCGTGCGCGCCACGAAACTTGGCGCCTTCGACTTCATCGAAAAGCCGCTCTCCCTCGAAAAAGTCGTCGTCCTCGTCCGCAATGCCATCCAGCAGCGCCGCCTTCAGGAGGAGAACCTGGTATTGCGCAGCGAGTTCAGCCAGCGCTTCCAGGTCATCGGCGACAGCGTCCCCATGAAAGCCTTGCGCCAGCAGATTGCCGTCACCGCTCCCACCAACGGCCGCGTACTCATTTATGGCGAGAGCGGCACCGGGAAGGAACTCGTCGCACGCGCCCTGCATGCCGGCAGCCTCCGCAATCGCGGCCCCTTCGTGGAAGTAAGTTGCGCCGCGATCCCCGAGGAGTTAATCGAGTCCGAACTCTTTGGCCATATCAAGGGGAGTTTCACCGGTGCCAGCGAGGACAAAATCGGCAAGTTTCAGAAGGCCGACGGCGGCACGCTCTTTTTGGACGAAGTCGGCGACATGAGCCTGCGCACGCAAGCGAAGGTCCTGCGCGTTCTGGAAGAGCAGCGCATCGAGCGCATCGGCTCCAACGCAGCCTTGAACGTTGACGTTCGCGTCCTCGCCGCCACCAACAAAAACCTTGAAAAAGAAATCGCCAATGGCGCGTTCCGCCAGGATCTCTTCTATCGCCTCAATGTCATCCCGTTTTTTGTGCCGCCCCTGCGCGACCGCAAGGAGGACATCCCGGTCTTCGCGCGCTTCTTCTTGAACGGATTCAGCGCGGAATACGGCAAGCGCACCCGCGAGCTTAGCGAAGGCGCCATGGAGGTCCTGTTGCGCTACCCCTGGCCCGGAAATGTCCGCGAGCTAAAGAACCTGGTGGAGCGCCTAGTGATTGTCTGCCCGCAGGCGCGCATTGAGCCGCACCATCTTCCGCCCGAACTCTTCCGCGGCGTCGCCGAAAGCCCGCAGCACCCTTACTCCACGTTGCACGAGGCCCGCAGCGCCTATGAGCGCGAATTCATCCTTCGCAAACTTCAGGAGCATCGCTGGAACATGACGCAAACCGCTTCCGCCCTCGGCCTCGAACGCTCCCACCTCTACCGCAAAATGAAGTCCCTGGGCATTGCCGCGCCGGAATAGAAATCCTCGCCATCCGCCGCCGCACTTTGTTGTAAAATGCCCTTACACTCGAAGCTTGCGACGGACGTATCATCTCAACGCACTCTGATTCTTCCGCCGTAGACGGCTCGCGGTCCCGTCCTGCAGGCGGCCTTTTTTTGTTGACGGGCCTTTCGATGCGCACTCTTAATCCTTATCTTCCTTTGGAGGAGTAGCTTGAAAAAACTCTTGCTGCTTTCGTTTCTTTTCTTGAGCCCCGTATCCCTCTCCGTTCTTGCGCAAACCACGCCGCCTGCTGTAAATGTCAGCTCTTCCGCCCAGCCAAAACCCGCGGCCTGGTTTCCCCACAATTGGATTCGCGGCCACGTTGATTTCGATCTCGCCCCCCCGCACAACGAGCCTGACCTCGGCCGCTGCGCCTTCCCGCAACCCTCCTCGGCCGGCGGCGCCGATTCCCAGTGCACTGCCTATGGCCGTTATTTCCTCAGCGGCTACGTCGAACTTCAGCCCCTCAACCGCACCTTTGTCCGCCACCTCTTCTTTTTCTTCGATCCTACATTCACCTTCGGCAACAATATCCCGCAACTCAAATACACCTACTCCATGGAACCCATGGTCTACGACCGTTCCATCGGCGTCGGCTTCAAGCTGCCACGCCGCTTCGAATTTCGTTTCGTGCAACACCAGGTGGATTGGCTGGGACGCTACAGCAAAAACCTCGGCCCCGCCGACCTCAATTCGGCCGGCCCATACGGCCTTTATTCCACGGTCGGGGTACGCTGGAACTTCGGCGGTTACGGCGCCTCCAGCAGCTCCGGCTGGTGACGCTCTTTTGCGGCGCCAGTGCCGTTCCAACCATTTTGGCCAAATGGCTGGGAGGTTGGATGAATTACTGCTGCGTTTTGTTGAGCGAGCAGGATGGGAGATTCTACCTCGCCGGCACCGGCGACTTGCGAGCGCGGTTGCAGAAACACAACTCAGGCTTAGTGCATTCCACCGCCCATCACCGCCCCTTGGGTCTGATCTACTAGGAGGGGGGAGCATGGACAACACCCGCCGGCGAGAGCGCTACCTGAAAACGGGACGCGCAGGGCGCTATCTCAAACCACGCCTCGCTTCTTGGCGGGCCGACATTCGTGGCAACAAGTTGGAATGGCACTAGTCGCACATATTCAGCCAGCCTCCGCATAACTTTACATCGTAGCCACTCGCGAAACTTGAGCCTCTCAGCGCTTCGCGCTCACTCGTCTTTTTTCTTCCCCTGCTCTTCTATCAACCCTTCCAGTTGTGTGTGCCAATTCAATTCCCGCACCTGCATCGGATTTTCGCGCCAGTTCGGCATTACTTTCACGAACAGCCCCAGATAAATCTTCGTTCCCAGCAGGCTCTCCAGTTCCTTCCGCGCCTGCGTCCCGATCCGCTTCAGCATGTCTCCCTTATGCCCGATCAGGATTTTCTTCTGCGAATCGCGCTCCACGTGCATGGTCACTTCAATCCGCAGGATCTTCGGTGTCTCCTCGAACTTGTCCACGATCACGGCCAGCGCGTGCGGCACCTCGTGGTACGTCAACTGGATTGCCTTTTCGCGAATAATTTCGCTGGCCAGGAAACGCTCCGGTTGGTCCGTAATCTGATCCTCGGGGAAAAACGGCTCCCCTTCCGGCAGATTCTTGAAAACTTCCTCCAGCAACTCTTCGCAACCGTCGCCCCTCAGCGCGGAAATGGGCATCAGCGCGGCGAACGGAAACGCTTTCGAGAACGCATCCATCAGCGGCAACAACTTCGGTTTCGGTATGCGGTCGATCTTGTTCAACGCCAGGATGGTCTTCCCTTCAAACCGCTTGGCCTTCTCCAGCAGCAGGGTATCCTCATGCGGCAGCGCCCGGATGGCATCCACCATCAGCAACAACACGTCAATCCCTTCCAGCGCCGCCGCCACTTCGCGCATCATCTGCCGGTTCAACGCCGAATCGGCTTCATGCACACCCGGCGTGTCAATGAACACGACCTGCCCCCGCGGCTGCGTCACAATCCCCTGAATGCGGTTGCGCGTGGTCTGCGGCTTGGACGTGACGATGGCCACCTTCTGCCCCACGAACCGGTTCAGCAGCGTGGACTTCCCCGCATTCGGCCGCCCCACGATGGCCACAAACCCCGCCCGCCGCTTCTTCTCTTCCCCGGCTGTCTCTGCTATTTTTTCCACGATTCTTCTTTCTTCCGCTCTCTAACCGCTCACCCGTCAACGATCACTTGCGCGCTGGCGTAGCCGCCGCCGGCAAATGCCGTGCGCGCAGCCGCAAAACTTTTCGCTGGTTCGCTTCCACCACTTCAAAGCGGAACCCTTCCAAATCGACCTTGTCTCCCGGCGCGGGCACTTTTCCGGAAACATGACTCAGCAAACCCGCAATCGTCGTCACCGTCCCGTCGGATTCATCGCCGAAGCGCACGCCCAGCAACTCCTCCACATGCGAAATCGTCATGCTGCCGCGCAGCACCAGGCTGCCATCCGGCTCCCGCACCGCATCCGGCGCGGGCTGCATCGCCTCGGCGCCGCTCTCGCCCACAATCTCTTCCACCAGATCTTCCACCGTCGCGATGCCCGCCACGCTGCCGTGCTCGTCAATCACCACCACCAGCGCCTGGTCCTTCTGCCGCATCTCCCGCAGCAGGTCCGAGCCCAGCTTTGTTTCCGGTACAAACAGCGTCGGCCGCGCCAGTTCCCTCACCTTGCGCTTCGGCAAATCGGTATCGGCAATCTGCAACAGGTCCTGTGCATGTACCACCCCGATGATGTCGTCCAGCGATTTCTCGTACACTGGCATTTTCGCGAACTTCGTCTCCACATACCGCGCGTGCATCTCTTCCAGCGTGGCGTCCGCCTGCATCGCCACCACATCCGGCCGCGGTGTCATCACCTCGCGCACCCGCTTGTCGCTGAACTCCACCACCTGCTCGATCAAGTCCGCCTGCTCCGGCTCGATGATGCCTTCTTCTTCCGCCACTTCCACCAGCGCCTCGATGCCCTCTTCCGTGCGCTGCTCGTCGGTGCGCTCCACTTCCTGCTCTGAAATCCGCACCAGCGATTCCGTGCCTTCCAGAAACACGCGCACCGGCCAAACCAGCCACATCGCCATGCGAACCACGGGCAGCAGCGGCAGCAGCCATCGCCCCGTCGTCCGGTACAACAGCACATCCGGAATGAAGTGCATCAGCAGGACCACTTCCAGCGACAGGAACACCAGAAACTGCAGCCCCGCCTCCCAGCGGTTCGGCACCAGATAGACCACCGCCCGCGTCGTCTCCAGCACCACAAACGCCAGCCAGAAATGTCCCAGGATGCGGAACGTTCGCCCGCCGCTCCGCCGGTTGATGTTCAGCTTCGGCTCGATCTCCGCTTCAAAAATTTCCAGGTGCTCGTGAACGCGCCCCGTCGCCATCCGCCCCAGTTCGCGGTAGATCAGCGCCAGGTAAGAGAAAATCGGCAGGCCCAGTGCCAGCACCAGCACGCTGCCGACAAATACCCACAGTAGCATCTTCAGCCAATCCCCAATCGCCGCCGCAGCCGCATTTCCACATCTTCCATTTCGCCGCGATCGGCCTCGTGATCGTACCCCAAAAGGTGCAAGACCCCATGCAGGATCAGGACCTGCAGTTCCTCCGGCAGTTTGCGTCCCAGCGCGCGCGCGTTGCGCCGCGCCACCACCGGCGAAATCGCAATGTCACCCAGAAACGCCCTGCGATGCCTTCGCTTCGGATCTCCGTGCAACTCCGGCTCGCGCTTTTCCTCATCCGGAAACGACAGCACATCCGTGGTCCGTTTTATCCCGCGATACTTTGCATTCAGCCGCGCCATCTCTCCATCCCGGATCAGGCGCACGGCCACGCAATCGCCCCGCAGGCCCAGTTCATCTTTTACGCGTTGCAGAAATAATTCAAGGGGCCGCACCTGCACGCGCACCGCGCGCTGGTGATTTTCAATTGCGGCGACGCCGCGCTCCGCCATCGAGGCCTTGCGGTTGCGTCGATTCAGTGTCATCCCAATCAACTATTTGCTTGCCCGGTTTTTTCCGGATCCCTCGCCGAAACCATGGCCTTCCCATTCCCCGCCCGCTGCGCATGGGAGCCGTCAAATCCCTCGTACGCCCGGATGATCTGCTGCACCAGGTTGTGCCGCACCACATCCTTTTCCCCGAACTGCACCACGCTGATTCCCGGTATGCGCCCGCAAATCTCCATGGCCTCCACCAGCCCGGACTTCTTCCCCGTGGGTAAATCAATCTGCGTCACGTCGCCCGTAATCACCGCCTTGGAGTTGAAGCCCAGCCGCGTCAGGAACATCTTCATCTGCTCGCTGGTGGTGTTCTGCGCTTCGTCCAGAATCACGAACGAATCATTCAGCGTTCGCCCGCGCATAAACGCCAGCGGCGCCACCTCGATGATGCCCTTCTCCAGAAAACGCTCCAGTTTGTCCGCGTCCAGCATGTCGTACAGCGCGTCGTACAGCGGCCGCATGTACGGATCGATTTTTTGCTGCAGCGTGCCCGGCAGGAAGCCCAGCCGCTCGCCTGCTTCCACCGCCGGCCGCGCCAGGATGATGCGGTTCATCTGCTTGGTCAGCAGCGCGCTCACCGCCATGGCCACCGCCAGGTAGGTTTTCCCCGTGCCGCCTGGCCCGAACCCGAACGTCATGTCGTGCGTTTCGATCTCTTCCATGTACCGCTTCTGGCCGGCAGTCTTCGGTGTTACCGTCTTCTTCCCGAACGACCGCGTGCGCCCGTGCTCGAACATGCCGCGCGGCGATTCATGCGGCTCTTCCGTGGCCACGCGCATCAGCGACTTCACCTCCGTGCTCGAAAGCATCCGCCCGTGCCGCGTCAGGTGGTTGTACTCCTCTACGATCCGCACCGCCTGGTCCACGCTGTCCTGCTCGCCCTCCACCGTCAATCGCGTGTCGTGCAGATTCGTGCGTACCTGCAGCGAGTTCTCCAGCAGCCGCAGATTCTCGTCCAGGGTGCCAAAGAAGGGTTCAATTTTCCCGGTAATGTGTATCGTGCGTCTCATCCAGTTGGAAGGTTGCTCTGTCGTACGGAACGGGTGGCCGATGGGAGTCCCCCTGAAAATTTCAGGCCGCGTCGCAGCCCAAACACGGAGAAACTCCATTCAACGTAGCGCACCCCCGCTCCCCGGTCAAGTTACACGCGTGTAACAACCACAGTTCCGCCGA
The DNA here is from genome assembly GCA_003154775.1 of Acidobacteriota bacterium. Lineage (GTDB taxonomy): Bacteria > Acidobacteriota > Terriglobia > Acidiferrales > UBA7541 > Acidiferrum. The sequence continues at coordinate 45,137 of PMES01000138.1, forward strand.
GGTGGCGCCGCGCCCAGTCTCAAACCTATGTAGTGGCCGGTCTTTAGACCGGTGCCTTTCTCTTGAATTTGTAGCGCAGGGCGATTCCGCGAGTCCTGCTGCTTTTCGCTTTTCGCTTTTCGCTTTCCCTTGTTCCACCTGTCCTTTTTGTTTCACACCAAGCGCCAGGTACAGTTGCGATCTGATTACCTGTCCTCTGGTACGCCAGAGCTATGGACGAACACAGCGCCTAAGAGAAAACTCATGTTGCAGCGTGGAAAACTCAAGTGTGCATCTCATGAGGGAGGCCAAGGCCATGTTCGTATCCGCAAAACACATTCTGCTCGGCTCGGCGGCTCTGTTGTTGAGTCTCCCCGCGATGGCCGCGGAGGAAAACAATTTGGCAATCGCCGCTCAGCCACCGCACGCCCTGGTCAGTTGCTCCGGCATGCCCAGCGTGCCCATGACCGCGGACGCCGAACAGGCTCTTCCGCTGCGCCTCGTCGCCACGCTCACTTGCGGCGGTGATGTCGCGGTCCTCTCGGATGACGAAGGCTATACAGCGCGCGTGCGCACCAGCGACGGCAAGGAAGGCTACGTCGCGCGCATGTATCTGTTCATGGGCAAGAGTTCCGCCAACTCCGGCGCGCCTGCCCATCCGCTTGTGGCTACCGCGGTGAATGGCGTGGCCCGCTGGAACGCCGGCGCACCCGGCTGCGACCAGTTCCTCAGCCAGGGCCGCCTCGTCGAATCGCTCACCGCCAACGGCATCACCGTTCAGGTCTCGCTCCAGGACACCGGCTGGAAACTCCGCGCCTCCATCGCCATCTCCAATCAGACCGGAGCGAATCTTGCTGTGCTGCCCTCGCTCATCACCCTGGATGAATTGCAGCCCAACTTGCGGCTTCTGCCCGCGCAGAATCCCTCCAGGATCGCCCACGCCGTGAACCATCAGTCTCTTTGGACGATCGCCAGCGCCGAGCCTTCTCCGAGCGCCGTGGTGTTGCGTGAAAGTGGCTCCGCTTCACCGCAAAACTTGGCGTACCGCTCCAATGCTGCACCGGATTATCTCAGCCAGCGTTTGGTCCTGGCCTCCGCGAAGAACTCCGCCGCGCGCGAAGACTCCGGCGATCCGCTCGCCCTTGCCCTGAAGGCCGGTTCGCTCGCACCCCAGCAGAAAGCCGCGGGAGTGATCTGGTTTGCCCGCGACGCCAACGCCCGCGAACTTTCCCTGCGCGTTCCCGTCGGCGACCTCGTCTTCGACTTCCCGCTTTCCTTCGAAGCGCACAAGTAGCCCCCATCTCTCGCCCCGCCCGCGTCCCGTAGGGGGTGCAGCACCGCTGCACCCCATCACGGCACTATCCACAGGGTCCACTGCAACAGTCAGTTGTCCGTAATCGTGTCCCGAGCGGCCCGACTCGCGCGCCCCGTTTCCCTCACTGTCATCCCGACCGAAGCGGCCCGACTTTTTCTTCCGCGCCGCATTTTGGCGCGTCGGGCCGCGCAGCGCGTTTTGTGCGCCCCGTGCGCTTCGCCGGGGTGGAGGGATCGTGGCACAACGCCAACTCCCTCGTCGGAACCAGTTTGCCGCACTGTTCGCGGGATCACCCACACTGTCATCCCGACCGGAGGCCCGCGCCGTTTGCGGGCCGGAGTGGAGGGATCCCTCCGCCGCTTTTCTCTTCTCTACGAGCTCTGTGCCACAGACACTCCTGTCTGTGCTCTTGGGTCTCTCCCCTCCGCTCTTCTCTGTGATCTCTGCGACCTCTGTGTAAGGTTTTTCTTTCTCCCGCCCTCAATCCGCCGGCACCGCCCGGTTCTTCGCCCACTCCCGAATCGCGGTAATCTCCTCCGCCCTCGTCACGCTGAGCGGCTGTGTCGCGTGAATCTCCTCCAGCAATACATCCGTCGAAAGCTGCTGCTTCCGGTTAAACGCGGTGTACAACCCCGCCACGATAGCCTGCTCAATCTCCGCGCCGGAAAATCCTTCCGTCGCCGCCGCCAGCTTGTTCACGTCAAAGCCCGCGGCGTCTCTCCCGCGCTTCTTCAGGTGCAAGCTGAACAGCGCCGCCCGCACCTCCGCTCGCGGCAAATCCACAAAAAAGATCTCGTCGAAGCGCCCCTTGCGCAGCATTTCCGGCGGCAGAATCGTGATGTTGTTGGAAGTCGCCGCCAGAAACACTCCGCCCTCGCGGTCCTGCATCCACGTCAGCAGCGTGGCCAGCAGCCGCTGCGAAAGTCCTGCGTCCGCGTCACCGCTCGACCCCGCGGAGGCAAACGCCTTCTCAATCTCATCAATCCACAGCACCACCGGAGAAATCTTCTGCGCCAGGTCCAGCGCCTTCTTCAGCCGCTTCTCGCTCTCGCCCACGAACTTGTCGTACAGCGCCCCGGCATCCAGCCGCGCCAGTTCGTAGCCCCACTCTCCCGCCACGGCGCGCGCCGCCAGGCTCTTCCCGCAGCCTTGCACTCCCGTGATGAGCACGCCCTTCGGGGGCACCAGGCCAAAACGCTGCCCTTCCGGCGTCAGCGCGCTCTTGCGCTTGCCGATCCAATCGCGCAGTCCCTGCAGCCCCGCCACGTCGGTGAACGAAGTGTCGCGCTTCACCGTTTCCAGCAGCCCGTCCGTGCGCAAAGCCTCGCGCTTCGCTTCCAGCACATCATCCAGCAGCCCCGCGTCCACCTTGTTCCGCGCCATGACGCACTTCCGCAATACCCGCAGCGCTTCTTCTTCCGGCAAGCCCACCAGGTTTTTCGCCACTTGCCCGATGCCCGCCAAATCGAGTGTTACGGGCAACGCATGATCGCGAGTGATTTCCGCCAGCACGAATCTCACCCCCGGCAGCAATTCCTCCGCCGCCGGCAACCCCAACTCGTATGGCGCGGAATCCGCCGCCACTTCCGCGGGCAATTGAATCGACGCGGCCAGCAATACGATGGCTCTCCGCCCCGCGCGGAACCCATCGGCCAGATCGCGCAGCCTCCGGCTGATGCGGTCGTTGTCGCAATAGCGGGCAAAATCCTTCAACAGAAAAATCGCGTCGCCTTGAATTGTGGCGATGTTGGCCAGCGCCTGCTCCGGCTGGTCCGAATTGTAGAGCGCCGCGCCCCCGGCCTTCCCCAGCCCTTCCGTCACGCTCCAGATATACAGCGGCACATTCAGCTCCTGCGCCGTGGCGGAAAGCAGTTCCAGGAAGCGCTGTTCCTCGCTCGTCTCCACCGTGATGATCGGGTTTCGCGAGTTGATCAGCAGGCACAGCTTTTCCCGCTGTCCCGCGGATGCCGTGCCCTGCGAGGATATCGCCGGAATGGTGCCGGTCCGCGCCGGAGTCAGCGGGTGCGGCGCCTGCGAAAGCGTTTTTGGATCGTTTGACAAAGGCATTCGTCTCGCTTCACACTAGAAGTTTGAGCATAACGCACAAGGAGCGATAGATGGCCCAGGGTCAGCCTACCAAAATCAAGAAGAAGAAGAAGTCCGTTCTAAAGCGCGCGGCACAATCTAATCAACGCGCCGAAGTGAACCGCAATAACCGCACCCGCGTCCGCACCATGATGAAGCGCCTGCGCACCGCCATCACCGCGGGAGACGCCACCGCCGCCGCGAATCTTCTGCAGCCCACCGTTTCCGCAATCGATCAGGCCATCACCAAGGGCGTGCTCCACGAGAATACCGCCAACCGGTACAAGTCCCGGCTCACCCTGGCCTATAACCAGGTCAAAGCCAAAGCCGCCAAGTAGCTCGCCGCTTCGCACCGATCCAACCACCTCATTCGCCGGTTCACCCACCAAGGGGACTGGTGTCTTCACGCTTTCCCCTTGCCGGGTGCCCCAGGCACGGAGTGTGTGCCTGGGTCTTGGGTTCCTCCCCCCTCGACGATCCTCAGCATCCTTATGCCCTATTAGTCTTCCAGCTTACCCAGACTTGTCATCCCGATCCCGCAAAGCGGGACCCGACTTTCTCTTCCGCGCCGCCTTTTGGCGCGTCCCCAATCCTGTCATCCCGCTTGCCCCGAGCTTCGAGGGGACCGGAGCGGCCCGATCTTTTCTTCCGCGCCGCCTTTTGGCGCGTCGGGCCGCGCAGCGCGTTCTGTGCGCCCCGTGCGCTTCGCCGGGGTGGAGGGACTGCGGCACGACTGTCGTTCAGAAAAATCTTCCTGTGCCTCCAACCCTACCCAGCCGATCCCGCCAGCCCTGCCACCAAAAACTCCAGCACCACACGTTCATCGCCCCCACTCTTCAGCCGGTCGTCCGCCTTCTGCAGCGCCTTCAACCCCTCCAGCAGGCGTTCTCGCGAAGTCTTCCGCGCGCTCTGCAACGCAATCTCCGCCTGCTCCGGCCGCATCCCCAACGCCCGCGCCGCCTGCCATCCGTTCGTCGCCCCGCGCAATTCGCTCGCCTCGATCAGCTTGCGGTACATCCACGCCATCGCCCCCACCATCATCGGCGGCTCTTCGCCCTCGCGCAGCAAGCGCTCCAGAAACTCCAGCGCCTTTTTCGGCTGACGCGTCGCCAGCAGGTCCGCGACCTCCCAAATCGTCGTCGTTTTTTCCGAGATGACCAGCGCGGCCACGTCCTCGCGCCGCACGCGCTGGCGCTCTGCGGCGTACGTCGCCAGCTTGTCCACTTCCGTCTTCAGCCGCATCAGGTCGCCGCTGACAAACTCCGCCAGGTCCTCCGCCGCGCCCTTCTCAAACTCGATGCCCTGCTCCTTCGCCAGCGATTTCGCCAACCCTACAGCCGCCGCGATTCGCTCTTTATCGTCCTCGCTCGCGCCCACATCCACTACCAGCGCCTTTTCTGCCAGCAATTTCGCCAGCTTCATGCGCTGGTCCAGCCCGGAGGCCTCCAGCACCAGCACAGTGAACGGCGCGGGATTCTCCAAATACCCCGCAATCGTTTCGACAGTCTCTTCGCGGTTTTTCTCCCCCAGCTTTTCGATGGCTTCCGCTTCTTCCAGGAAGACCACCTGCCGCGGCGAAAGCATCGGCAGTGTCTGTGCCTGGTCCAGCGCCGCTTGCGTCTCTCCCCGCTGTGCCGAAAATCGCGACACCGCCCAGGTCCGCGCCGCTTCCGGAACATATTTCTCGATCAATTCCGCGCGGCAGCGGTCCCGCAAATACGGCTCGTCGCCCAGCAGCAACAGCGCCGCCATCGCCTTGCCCGTTCCCAGCCGCTCCAGTAACTCTTCCGCGGACGTTCGCGCCATCAATAATTCTCCGTCACCGCCGCCACCAGTCGCCGCGCAAAATCCTGCGACATCCGATCCAGCGCCGGATCACCTTCCTGGAAAAAACTCTGCACGTTCGCCGGGCTTAAGCTGGTGGCCAGTTGATATTCGTTGCGAAACAGGAAGTTATCCGTGTGGTACAGCACTTTGTCCGTGGCCCGCTCCGTCAGCGTTACTTCGCATTTTATCGTTACGAGCATCGCCGTGGCCTGCGCGCTCGATGCCGTCGCAGGCGTTGTCGCCGTCGCTGCCGTCCCCGGCGTCGTCTGGAACAACAGCGGCGTCAGTTCCAGGCTGACCACCTTCCCGCGCAGCACCGCGTCGCCCGCATTGGCATCCGAAACCACATGGTAGGTGGTCTTCGCCAGGAATTCGTGGATCGTCGCCGCCGTCAGCTTCTGCTCGATCCGGTATGTGTTTGTTTTGTTTTCCAGCGCCGGCACCGCAATCACGTGGATGCTTTTCGGCAGAGCATTGCTGTGCCCCGCCAGGTGATACCCGCAACCGCCTAACGCCGCGATCACTCCCAAAAGAAATACGCCGCTTACAATCCGCTTCATGTGGTCAACCACTCCGCCAGCTTCACCCCGCTCCACGCCGGCACGCGCAGATTATCGCACGCTCCCCAGAACCACCAGCTTCCCTCGCGCGCTGCATCTTTCACCGGCTCACCAAGGTACAGGCTGTTCTCACCGGTCACGCTTACGTTGCTCGGCGCCGGTTCTCCGCGTGCCTGCATCACGAATCCCGCATCGCGGCAACTCTCCTCAATTGCTTCGCGCTCCACGGGAGCCGACAGATCCGCGCACGCGCTGAACGCCATCCCGTAAAACACCGGCGAGTGGATCACGTTCAGCGAGATCTTCGCGTCTTCCGCCGCATCACCCATCGCCGCCGAAACCTCCGCGCGAATCTCCAGTAGCCGGGCGCGCAGGTCCTGCCGGCTCTCTTCGCCATAGCGCGTCAACAAATTGAATGCCGTCTGCGTGCCGAACACCCGGTGCCCTACCTCCTGGAACGTCAGCAGTTGCGTCGTTTGCGTCTCCAACTCCTCGATCCCTTCGCGACCCGCCTCCGATACCGGCCAGTAGAGCGTCGCCACCAGCCTTTGCAGGTCGTGTCGCCGCAAAGCCAGCGCCAGGCTCGTCACCGCCATCCCGCCCGGTGAAAACACGCTGAACGTGCGCGTTCCTTTCGCCACGCTTCGCCCGGTCAAGCGTTCGATCTTGGGGAACCACGGCGTGGCATCGGGATCGCGCAGGCTGGCATGCGTAAAATCGATGATTGTTGCGCCGGCCTGCCGCGCCGGCCCCAGGCACAGCTTTCCAAACTCGCTGGACCCGGCCAGAAACGCGATCCGCGCCCCATGAAACGTGTCTTCTTCCACGCGCTGGATCACTGCGGCCTCGCCGCCCGCTTCCGTCAATGTTCCCACCGCCAGTTCTTCATCCACAAGACGCAGATTCCACCCCGCGAAGCGGCTCTCCTCCAGCAGGGATTTGAGCTCGCCGCCCACTAGGGACGACGCCCCGGCGATCACCATGCGTTGAGAGTTTCGCTCTGCGGACATGGATCAGGCGGTCCTGGCAACCAGCCGGTGCCGCACCACGCGCACCACTTGCAGCATTATCCCGATCAGGACATAGCTCCCTGCGATGATCACCAGCACATATTCCGAATACCGCCACATCACCCCGGCCAGCAGGCAGATCATGATGATCGTCACCGAAGGCTGCTTCCTCGTCCACGGAATATCCTTGAAGCTGTAGTACCTCACCGTGCTGGTCATCAGCACCCCCAGCAGCAATAACAGCACGAACCACGCGTACGACCACTTCTCCATCGCGATGGGCCCGCCCCAGTGCCGCGCGTGTATGATCGCCGCCACCATGCCCGCCGCCGCGGGTGTCGGCATGCCGACAAAATTCTTCGATCCGCCCGGGGCCATGCCTTGCACGTTAAACCGCGCCAGCCTCCACGCTGAACAAATCAGAAACGCCAGGCAGCACAGCCAGGCAAAGTGCCCCAGAAACGCCTCGCTGCCCTGCCCGCTGAGGCTGCGGTAGCCCCACGAGTACGCCAGGATCGCCGGCGCAATCCCGAAGCTCACCACGTCGGCAATCGAATCGAACTGCACCCCAAATTCGGTGTTGGTGCCGGTCATGCGCGCCACGCGCCCGTCCAGCGCATCGAACACAATCGCAATGCCGATGGCCTTCGCCGCGTGATCAAAATTCTCCGTGCCGCCAATCAGCGCCGCGATGGATGCGTAGTAGCCGCACAGCAGGTTCGCCACCGTGAACAGGCTCGGCAGCAGGAATATGCCTCGGCGCAGGCGCGGATTCCGGTAGCGCCGTTCCTGAAATGGAATTTCGTGTTGTTGGATTTCGCCCATTGGTCTCAGATCATCCTGCAACAGAGTACTACGCCCGGCCGCCCTCTTCCGTCAATTTCTGCTTGGCACTTTGCGATTTTTCCGGCGCGCCCAGCCGGCTCGGCGCACCCGCCAGCATGCGCGCCACCACCGTCGCCCCGCCCTTCACGCTTTCTCCCACTTTTACCGCAATTTCCGCGTTCGCCGGCAGCCAGATATCCACGCGCGAACCGAAGCGCACCAGCCCGATCCGCTCTCCTCGCGCCACCGTCTCGCCCTGCTTTTTCCAGGACACCACCCGCCGCGCCACCCAGCCGGCTATCTGTTTGAACACGATCTCTCCGTGCTCGCTCGCCAGCGTGAACACATTCTGCTCGTTTTCCGCCGAAGCCTTCTCCGCCCACGCCGCCAGAAACTTTCCCGGCCTGTACTCCAGCTTCGTGATCGTCCCCGCGGCCGGAGATCGATTCACGTGCACATTCCACATCGCCAGGAAAATACTGACGCGTTTCCCCGGCCGCCCGGCGTTCGTTTCCTCTTTGACCACCACCACGCGTCCATCCGCGGGGGACACCACCGCATCGGCCTCCGCGGGAATCGCGCGCTCCGGATCGCGGAAAAAATAAAACACGAAGAGCCCCAGCCCCACTAGCACCAGGCCTGCGGCAATCGCCCATGGCGTTTGAAACAGCAGCGCCGCGAACCCTACCACCAACGGGGGAAATCCAAATGCATACCCTTCTTTGACCATAGTCTTCCTGACTCCGTCGCGGCTTGTGCCCGCGGGAGGACTCTGGCCATTTTACTCTAGAAAGCGGGGCGAATTGGGCGCGAATCAGGGCAGGCTACTGCGAATGTCGCGCGGGCGCGCTGTGGATGCGCGCGGCAAGAAGTTCCATCTCGTCTTTCACGTGGAGCTTCATCTTTTTTAGTCGGATTTCTTCGATCAGGTCTTCGGAGTTCAGGTAGGGGGATCGGGAGAGTTTCAGAAGTTCTGCTTCGTATTGCTGGTGCTGCTCGCACAGACGCTGGTATTCGGCGTCTGTATCGACTATTACGTCCCGAGGGCTCCGCTGCGCGCTGGCCATGCGTTTCTCCTCATGAGTAGAGTGTGAATACTACATGTGCGCAGACTAGCACCGTGGAATTCCACGTCAAGAGGTTTTCGGTACCAGTCGTGTGGATAGTTCGTTTTGCTCGTACACCAGCGCCGCCTCCTGCGGCTCCCGGTAGTAGTCCTCGCGCCTCCCCGATTGCCGGAATCCCATCCGTTCATAGAAACCCATGGCCCCACGATTGGACTCGCGCACCTCTAGAAAGACACGACTTACGCCAGATTCTGCAAATCGCCGCAGCAGTTCCTCCACCAGCGCTCGCCCTTCGCCCTGCCTTCGGCACTCTTCGCGCACCGCCAGGTTCAGTACCTCCGCCTCATCCGCCACCAACCTTCCTAGAACGAACCCGGTCGGCCTCCCGGCCCGCTCGCTCATCAGCGCCACCGCTCCGGGCAGCGGCATGAACTCCAGCAGCGCTTGTCTGGACCAGCTTGCCGCCTCTCGCGCTTCCCGTAAGATCTCGCTCGCCGCCGCTGCGTCCTCCGCACGGAACTCCCGCACCGCAAACGCGCCCTCTTTGTGCTTCTGCTCAGCGCCCATGGCCTGTTGCCGGCCCCTTCCAGAAAATCTCCGCGTCCGGTCGCCGCACGTAGTTCGCGTCCAGTTCCAATGGGTCAGTAAACTGCTGTTTCCCTGCGCGCTCCTCGCCAATCTCTCCGATCTTGTCCGCCAGATCCCCTTCTACCCGTTGCATGCTATCCCCAATGTCTGCGCGCGATTCCCAGCCTTCCACGCCCGTGATTAGCTCCGGGTCCAGCGTTACCCACGCTATCCTTTCGCGCCTAGCTTCCTCTGTCACCATCCTCAGGAAACTGGCCGCCTCAATCACCATCTCCTCTTCGACGCGCTCCAGGCCCCCATTCTTCCGCCGGTACATCGCCGCGAACATCTGCCCGCGCTGCGCGTCATAGCATGCCGCAACAAAGGGCGCTTGGGCTTCCGCACACTGCGCGGTCGCCTCCAGCCGCGATACTCCCACCACCTTCTTCCCATGCACTTCCGCCCACGCCTTCACCGTCGTCAGCCCCACTCTCACCCCGGTAAACGACCCCGGCCCCGTGCATACCCCCAGCAGGTCCACCCCCGCCATTCCCACTCCCGCCTCAGCCAGGCATGCCCCCACCGCAGGCAGCAACCACGACGAATAGTCCTCGCTGGACTCATGCCGCCGCACCGCCGCACGCCGCCCCTCTTTTCGGACGGCCACGCTTCCCCGCCTCTCGCTCGTATCTATCGCCAACGTAATCACTTCGGCAGTGTAACCCAACCCCGGCCGCGCTGCTGAACCTCCATGAAAACGATTCGCTAAAGCCCAAACGCGCCACTGCCGCCTCATCCTATCTCATAAGAAAGACAGCGATTCTCCATGATTTCAGGCTAGGGAACGCCTCGGGTGAGCAATTCACGTGCCACATTGAAACAGCACCCCCTCTATCTTCCTGATTCCAGAGGATATATCTTGACTCTTCCGCCACACTCTCTTACACTCTTCTTAGCTCCTAGGGGGACAACCTAAGCTATGGATTATAAGATTGGCGACAAGGTCGTTTATCCGAACCACGGCGTTGGTGTTGTTGAGCAGATCAGTTACGGTGTTTTGAATGGCAGGACCGAACGTTACTTCATGATTCGCGTGCTTTCCAGTGGCCTGCACGTCATGGTTCCTCAATCGAACGCGCTGGCGGTGGGACTTCGCTCCGTCATCCGCTCCAATGACACAATGAAAGTCCTCGGGTTCCTCGAAAAAGGCAAACTGAATTCCCATCACGATTGGAAGCATCGTTTCAAGGAGAATTCCGAGCGCATGCGCACGGGTTCTCTCCTGGAAGTGGCCGTCGTTCTCAAGAGCCTCGTTTCCCTCAGCCGCAGCAAACCGTTGTCCTTCCGCGAAAAGAAAATGTTGGAGCGCGCCAAGTATCTCCTAGTCAGTGAAATGGCCACCGCGCGCAACCTCACTTCCGAAAACGCCGAGGGCCTCGTTGTGAAGTCGCTCGCCAAGGCCAAGTTGCAATTCCCCCAGATGCAGGAAAAGTTCGAGTAATCTCCTCGCCTCCGCATTGCATCCAGGCCTCGACCCAGTCGGGGCCTTTTTTCTCGCTCTTCCTCGCTCACCGCCCCCACTCAAAAATTGTCGTCCCGCGCAGCGTGATTTGTGCGCCCCGTGCGCTTCGCCGGGGTCGAGGGATCCCTCTTCCGCCTTTCTTTTCTCTGTGAACTCTGCGCCGGCGTTTACCCCGACCCGGTCGGGGCGTTATCTTTTCTCCTTCCGTCTTCCCTCCACCCACAACAAAAAGGCGCGACCCAAGCCGCGCCGCCCAACCTCTTTCTTGAAACTGAAAACTTATAACTTACAACTGACCACTGCCTCTCACCGCCGCCGCCGCCGCCGATCCTCCACCAACAAACAAGCATCCTCAATCACCGCCAACCCTCGCCGACGCGCCTTCTCCGCCGCCACCCCATCCTCTATCCCTAATTGCATCCACACCACCTTCGCTCCAATCCCGATCGCGCTCTCCACCACCGCCCCCACCTCTTCCGCGCGCCGAAATATATCCACAATGTCCACCTTCTCCGGCACATCCTCCAACCGCGCGTACGCCTTCTCTCCCAGCACTTCCTTCTCCTTCGGATTCACCGGAATAATCCGGTACCCCACGCGCTGCAAATACGCCGCCACCTCGTTGCTTGGCCGCGCAGGGTTCGCCGACAACCCCACCACCGCAATCGTCTTCGACGCGCGCAAAAGTTCCGCAACGGGGTCGCTCGAAGCCTTCATCCCATCCGGCAAATGAGTTTTCATGGACTCTTGGATGCCTCACCCAAGTTTTAGGACACAGGCGCCGCCGCCGGCTTTCGCTGCGCCATCACTTTCGCCATCGCCGCTAGCAGCTTGGAATTTTCCTCCGGGTTCCCCACTGAGATCCGGATTGCGTTCGGGAAGCCCATCCACGCAAGTTGCCGCACGATCACTCCCTCATGCAACAATTCGTCGCACATCGCCTTAGCGTCCATCCCGGCCACCGGCACAAACAGGAAATTCGTCTCGCTCGCCACCGGCCGCAGCCCGCTCTTCCGCAACTCTTCCAGCAGCCGCGTCCGCTCCGCGTGATTCATCTCCACCGACCGCCGCACATGCTCCAAATCGTCCAGCGCCGCCAGCGCTGCCGCCTGTCCCACGCTCGTCACATTGAACGGCGTGCGCAGCTTGTTCATCTCCGCCACCAGCGTGGGGTGCCCAATTCCGTACCCAATCCGCAACCCCGCCAACCCATACACCTTCGAAAACGTTTTCAGCGTCAGCAGGTTGTTGTACTCCTTGAAAATCTCCATCGCCTTCGGCAAGTCCCGCCGCTCCGCGTATTCCGTGTACGCTTCATCCAGCACCACCAGCACATCCCCGGGCACCTTCTTCATGAATACGTCGAATTCCTCCGCGCCAAACGCCGTCCCCGTCGGATTGTTCGGATTTGCAATATAGATGACGCGCGTCTCCGGTGTCACCGCCGCTGCCATAGCGTCCAGATCAAACGTATAATTCCGCATCGGCGTCTGTACCAGCTTCCCGCCGCTCGCGCGGATCGCAATCGCAAACAGTGCGAACGACCCTTCGCTCGTGATCCCCGTCAACCCCGGCCGCAGCAGCACCCGCGACGCCAGGTCAATGATCTCGCTCGACCCCAGCCCCACGAATACTTCTTCCGCGCGCACGCCATACCGTGCCGCCAGCACCTCTCGCAGCCGCTTGCTCCCTCCATCGGGATACCAGTTCGCCTCGCCCAGCGCCTGCCGCGCCGCGGCCATCGCTTTCGGCGATGGGCCCAGCGGATTTTCGTTCGACGCCAGCTTCACGGCGTGGATCTTCAGGTCCTGCTCTACTTCTTCAACGGGTTTGCCGGGAACGTAGGCCGCGAGGCCTTGGATGTAATCAGGAATGAGTTCTTCGAGTGTGTGTGTCATAACAACAAATTATGCTCCCTATTAGCGCCACTGGGGAGTGCCCCACGTCATACCTGTTCCTCCCTCGAAACGCCATTATGCCCGGCCCTTCTTCTCCGCTCTTCTCTGTGAACTCCGTGCCCTCTGCGTACGCCTTTCTCTTTCTTTTGCCTAGCGCAGCCTCTCTTTCCTAACCGTAATCGCCTCGATCCGATCTATCCTCACCGCAAACCCGATCCCCGCTCCACCCGGCACCCGAATCGTCCCCGCCGCCGTCACCACCACCTCCGGTTCAATCACATCCTCCACCCAATATCGTTTGCTCGCGCTCACATCCCCCGGCAACGAAAAATTCTCCATCGTGGACATCGCGATGTTGTGCGCCCGTCCAATCCCCGATTCCAGCATCCCTCCGCACCATACCGGCACGCCGTTCCGCGCGCACAAATCCTGCATCCGCCGCGCCTCGTGAAATCCCCCCACGCGCCCCAACTTGATGTTGATGATCTTGCACGCCCCCAGCGCAATAGCCGCTTCCGCCTGCTCGTACGTGTGTATGCACTCATCCAGGCAAATCGGCGTCTGCAAACCCTTCTGCAACTCCACATGCCCATACAAATCGTCCCAGCCCAGCGGCTGTTCGACCATCATCAAGTAAAACCCATCCAGCTCTTTCAGCAGCGGCCAATCCGTCCTCCGGTAAGCCGAATTCGCATCCACCATAAGCTTGATCCGCGGAAATTCCTGCCTCAGCCGCTGCACCGGAAGCAAATCCTTACCCGGCTTGATTTTGATCTTGATCCGCTGGTACCCCGCCGCCAATTCCTTCTTCACCGCCGCCACCAATTCGTCCAGCGTCTCTTTCACCCCAATCGATACGCCGCACGGAATCTCTTCCCGCACGCCTCCCAGCAATTTCCACAGCGGCGCATTCTTCTGCTTCGCCTCGGCATCCCATATCGCCGTCTCCAGCGTGGCCTTCGCCATCGTGTGCCCGCGCACTGCTTCCAGCAGCCCCCACACCTCCGCCGCCGAAGCAAATTCCTTCCCCTTCACCATCGGCCACAAATAATTTTCCAAAATGTGCCACGCCGTCTCCGTATCTTCCGGCGAGTAAAACGGATTCTCCCCCGCCGTGCATTCGCCCCACCCAGTCACGCCGTCCACATCCGCTTCCAGCAAAATAATCCGCCGCTCCATCACGCGGTCCAGGCTAGTCTCAAACGGCGTCACCAGCCTCATCCGAATTTCCCGCAGTGTCATTCCCCGCACTCGCATGCCGCCTCCAACCCCTCTTTCTCTTCCCGCTTCCCTCTCTTCTGCCCTTCTCTGCGATTCTCTGTGGCACAGTCACTCTCGCAAACCGAAGCCCGTCATTCCGAACGGAGTCCGCGAACCGCTGGTTTTGCGCCCCGCACGCTTCGTCGGGGTGAGGAATCCCTCTTCGCCTTTCTCTTCTCTGGGAGTTTCTTCGTCCTCAGCGCCGTCGTTTACCCCGACCCGGTCGGGGCGTTATCTTTTACTCTTTTACCCTTTCACTCTCTTACCTCTGTGTACTCCGTGACCTCTGCGACCTCCGTGCAAGTTCTTCGCTTTTCGCTTTCCTTCAAAAATCACTCCACGGCGCCAAACAATACTCCACTCCACCCGCCGCGAACCGCACCCCCGTCGCCGCATACCCCTTCGCAAACCACCCCAGAAACTCCCCGCGCATGCGTGCCTGCACCTCACCCAACCGCACATCGCCTGTCTTCTTCCACTCCTCCAGCTCCGCCGGCAGACGAATCTTCGCTGGCGCCTCCACCGGATCGCGCACCAACTCCTGAATCGCCGCCACCACCCGCCGCGAATCCAATTCCCACTCCACCACCAGCCGGTCCGTCGGCAAGCCCCGGTGCAACGGGCTCGTCGTCACCCCGTAAAAATTCGCTATCAACTTTCTCGCGATCGCTCCCAGCCGGTTGAAATTGAAGTGCGCGTTTCGCGTCTCCAGCGGATCAAACGTCCACTCGATCCGCCGCAGCCCCCGCCCCAGCGCCTCTTCTCTCTGATACAGTTTCAGCCGCCGCCCCACGCCGCGATTCCGGTGCGACGCAATCACTCCCGTCATGTGCGAATGCAGATACGCCTGGCCATTCCGCAAGCCCGCCACCGCCATTGTAAATCCCACCATCAACTCGCCGTCGAACGCTCCCAGCACATGGCCGCCCGTCTGGTGCGCCAGCACAAACGTCACGTACGGCTCCGTCTCCAGATCGCTTTCGCCCCACACCTCGCGCTCAATCTCCACGCACCGGTGAAATTCCTCCAGCCTCTCGCACTTCCGTATCTCAATCCCCGCGCTCATGTTCTCCCTACTCTTTTACTCTTTTACTCTTTTACTTTTTTACTCTTTTACACTTTCTTTCCTCTGTGCTCTCTGTGTTGTCTGTGTTCTTCCCTCTGTGACCGACGCCTGCCCCGACCCGGTCGGGGTGTTACCGTCCCTCTTCTCCTCTCTTCTTCGCCTCCTCCCACAACTCCTCCATCCTCCCCCGCAACACTTCCGCCAGAGTCGTCCCCTGCTCCCGCGCCCTCCGCTCCATCTCCCGGAATCTCCTGCTGAATTTCCCGCTGGCCTTCTTCATCGCAATTTCCGGGTCAATCTTCAAAAACCGCGCCAGGTTCATCGCCGCAAACAAAATATCCCCCACTTCCCCTTCGATCTCTTTGCCTCCGCGTTTCTCCAGCACTTGCCGCAATTCCTCCGTCTCTTCCTGCAGCTTCTCGAAAATCCCGCCAACATTCTCCCAATCAAACCCGATCCGCGCCGCTTTCCGCGTCAACTGGTACCCTTCCAGCAGCGCCGGCAAACTTCGCGGCACTCCATCCAGCACGCTCTCCGCCGCCTCTTCTTCCTCCGCTCCCTTCGCCTGCCGCTCCTCTTTCTTGATGATCTCCCAGTTCCGCAGCACCTCCGCCGCGTCCTTCGCCCGCTTCTCCCCAAACACGTGCGGGTGCCGCCGGATCAGCTTTTCGTAAATTTCCCGGATCACATCAACAATCGTGAATCGCCCCTCTTCGTCCGCCATCTGCGCATGAAACACCACCTGCAGCAGCAGATCCCCCAACTCCTCCGCGAACTTCACGTCGTCCGCGCCGTCCAGCGCCTCCAAAACTTCGTACGCCTCTTCAATCAAATACGTCCGCAGCGTCACGTGCGTCTGCTCGCGATCCCATGGACACCCGCCCGGCGCCCGCAACCGCGCCATCACGCCCACCAACTTCTCAAACCACGCCCCAGCCGCTTCCCGCCGCGCACTCTTCTTCAATCTCTTCAGCGGGCTCTTCTTTTCCATTTTGTTTTTTCTTTTACTCCGGGCCGCCGCCCGTTTCATTTTTCGCGCAGGCATCCAAAGTACCCATCAACTCGTTCGGCAATCGCTCCACTCTACGGCCCTCGCCACCCTTTGACAAGCGCCCCGCCACCATGAGCCTCGATGGGTCTGTACCTACGACCGGACAGTTTCGCCAATTTGGAGTGCGGCGGCTTGCCGCCGCTTTTACGATTTCAACCGTCGCCAACAAACCATCATGCCGAGGCATGGCGACCCGATTTTTCTCCGCCCCGCAGTCTGGCGCGTCAGGTCACGAAGTCGAGGAATCTCTCTCCCTCTTCTCTGTGAACTCTGTGGCCTCTGCGCAATCTATGTAAGCTTTTTTCTTACCGGGTCCTGGTGAAGAATCCAGGCCCACGCTCAAAAGGAAGGACCAATCTCATTTCGTGTTCTTCACCACACCGGCAACACACGCTCTCCCCGCACCCTCCGCCGGCAACTCCACCCGCGCTCCAATCCGCAACCGCGTCGGCTCCCCCAACTCCGGGTTCGCCTCCGCCAGACATTTCCACGCCGCGCCCCGCCCCAGATGCTCTCGCGCCAACCCCCACAACGTATCGCCCTTCTGCACCGTCACACTCTTCGCCACCGGCGTCCCACGGCCCACAATCCCCGCCGGCACCAACACCGAACTCCCCAACAACAACAACTCCGGTGGTTTCGCGTCAGCCACATTCATCCCGCGCAGTTCCCGCCAACGCGCTCCATTCCCCAAATAAATCTCCGCCAGCTTCCACCACGAATCGCCCCGCTCGACTTTGCGCGACACCATCGCCGCATCCCGCGTCACCACTTCCGGTTTCACTCTCAACACACTCGTCCCCGGCTCACGCGCCGCACTCGGCACAACCGGCGCCACGCGCGCAACCGCTCCGCTCGACGGCACACGCACTTCCGCCCCGCGCGGCTCAAACGGCGACACGCGCCCCGCCGCCGCACTTCTCCGCAAACTCCCCGCCGCTCGCGCTTCCGTCTTCGGCTGCACCAACATCTTCGGCGCCGCCATCGTCTCTTCCGGCAGCTTCATCGGAAATTGCGAACCATCTCCCTGTCCTGTCGCCCGCGCCGCTTCTTGCTCGGCTTTCTCTTTTCGGTAGCGCCGTGCCACTTCCCCAAGCGATTCCTCTCCCGGCGCACTCTCGCCGGCGCCCTTTGCCTGCTCCTCTTTCTTTTCTGTTGGATTATTTTCCCGCGCCGCAACTTTGGCTTGATCCTCCGGCGTAAGGATCTTCGCGCGCTTCAAATCGTCTTCGGTGTAAACATGCCGGGGAGTCTTCGCCTCCGGGACCTTTCGCTTTTGTTCTTGCCGCGCCGCTTCCGCCGCATCCTGCGCGTGCAAACCACCTGCGCACATCAGCCCTGACAACAAAAATCCCACAACGCCAAAGAGGAGCGTTCCTCTACCTTTTCTCAGGGGGCTCGGGATCGTTGCGTTCAGCCGCATCGGCTCGCACTCGCACGTGTCGTGCTTCACATCCACCGGGGGGACATGGCCGGTCTACTGGGTGAGATTGTGCCCTGTTTCCCCCGCTCCTGGCAACAGGACTTTTTCCCATCGGTTACCGCCCCACTCCGCGGTCTCCCCCTCGTCTCTGCCCTGTAGCTCAGGCCTTCAGGCCTGCGGCTTTCCCCCGGGTTTCCCTTGTGGCACAGTCACTCCTGACTGTGCTCTTGGGTTTGCTTTTGTGAGGGCCGAGCACCGCTCGACCCCATCTCGGCAGGGTGTAATGACTTGTCATCCCGCCTGCCCTGAGAGTAGTCGAAGGGACCGGAGTGCCGCGCCGCTTGCGGCACTCCGCGGAGGGATCTGCTTTCCCCCTCTTCTCTGCGAACTCTGCGTAATCCTTCGCCTTTCTCTTCCTTTCAACTTTTAACTCTTTAACCTCTTCTCTGCCAACCTCTGCGTTCTCCGCGTCGGCGTTTACCCCGACCCGGTCGGGGTGTTACCGTCCCTCGCTCTTCCCCCTCACCATATCCTGCAATACTTCACCCGCACCATCTTCTGCCCTTCGTGGCATCCAAACGCCTCCCGGAACTCCGGAAAATTCGCCACCACATTGTTCACCCGGTACTTCGGATAGGTGTGTGGATTCGACAGCACCAGCGTGCGTATCAACTCCGGACGGTACTGCTCGCACCACGCGAACGCATACGCTAGGAAAAACCGCTGCCGCGTCGTGAACCCATCCGCCCCCTTATCGTTCAAGCTCTTTCCTTCTCGTCCCAATTCCATTTGCAGCGCCAGCAGCGCCAGGTGCAGCCCGCCGTTGTCCGCGGTATCCTCGCCCTGCGTCATCAATCCATTTTGCGTCACGCCCGGCCCTGCTTCCGGTATCGGCTGCGTGTACTCGTCGGAAATGCATTTTCCCCGCGCCTCGTACTCCTTCGCGTCATTCGCGGTCCACCAATCGCGCAGATTTCCCTGCGCATCGAATTTCCTTCCCTCGTCGTCGAACCCGTGAATCGTCTCGTGCCCGATCACCGCCCCGATCGCGCCATAGTTCACCGCCGCATCCTGGCTCATCTCGAAAAACGGCGGCTGCAATATCCCTGCCGGAAAATTGATCGTGTTGTTCTGCGGATCCTCATAGGCATTGATCGTTGGCGGCGTCATCGTCCATTCCGTGCGGTCCAGCGGCTGCCCGATCTTGGCCACCCAGCGTTCAAACTCAAACGCGGCGGCATGCTGCCGGTTCTGCAGAAAGCTCGTGCGCCCCACCGCAACCGAAGAGTAGTCCCTCCAACTGTCTGGATAGCCAATCTTGTTCAGCACCCCGTTCAGCTTCAATTGCGCCTGCTTCTTCGTCTCCGGCGCCATCCATTCCGCCGCCTCGATATCCTTCGCCAGCGCCGCCTCGATATCCTTCACCAGTTGCAGCACGCGCTCCTTGTTCTCCGCCGGAAACGCCCGCTTCACGTAAACTTCCCCCAGCGCCTCTCCCAAATTCCCATCCACGTTCCGCACGCACCGCCGCCACCGTGGTTGCAGCTCCTGCGCGCCCAGCAGCGTCCGCGCGTAAAAATCGAAATTCTCCTTCACGAACGCCTCGCTCAGCCCATTGGCGCTCCCGTGCAGCATCTGCCACCGCAGGTACGTCTTCCATTCCTCCAGCGAGTGCGCCTTCAGCATCGTTTCCAGGTGCTTGAAAAAGTTCGGCGAGTTCACGATGTACCGCGGCGTCGCCGGAGACTTCACCAGCTTCAGGTACGTGTCCCAATCAAACGACGGCGTCAGCGCCTTCACCTCCGCCAGCGTCATCGGGTTGTTCAGGTTCTTCGGATCGCGCCGCGCAATCGGGTCCATCGCTCCCTGCGCCAATTCCGTTTCGATCGCCAGCACCGTCGCCGCATCGCTCTTTGCCTGTTCCGGCTTCTCCCCCGCCAGCACAAATATATTCGTTACGTGCTGCACATATTTCGCCCGGATCTCCTTCGCCTTGTCGTCCTGATCCAGATAGAAGCTCCGCCCCGGCAGCCCCATCCCGCCCTGGTCGATTGTCGCGACATTATGCGAAGCGTCCGCATAATCAGGCTGCCCCGAATACCCCAGCAGCGCCGCATTCGTCTGGTTGTCTCCAGGCTCCTCCGCGCCCGGTATCGTCCGGTGCAGATGCGCCATTTCCTCCGCAATTTCCTGCTTGGACTTGATCCCCGCGATCCGCTCCAGTTCCGGCTTCAGCCATTCCGCCGCGTGCGCATCAATCGTCTTCGTGTCCATGCACGCAAAATAATAATCGCCCACCTTCTGCTCGTTTGGTGCACGCTTCGGGTCGTCCGCGGACGCCTGCTCCAATGTCTTCACCAGTAGCGTCTCGTTCCAGAGCTCCAGTGGGCTGTCCACGCCCCAGGTTGCCTGGTCCGCCGGGATCGGATGCGCCGCGATCCATTTCCCGTCCGCGTACGCGAAGAAATCGTCGCAGGGATTCACCCCCGCATCCGTGTTCGCCGTGCTGAACGACTCCAGCTTCGGCAACTCCTTCGGCGGCGCCGCCGGAGATCCTTCCTGGGCTGACGCACCCGCACCCGTCACGCACAACGCCAGCAACATCGCAAAATAGCGCATAAGTGTCCTCTCCCTTAAAAAGCCGCACCCATTCTATCAGAGTAGTCATCCGGACAAGGTATCGCCCCGCACTCCGCACATCCCAGACACGCACTCCACCCTGCTCTCTTGGACGCACCATGCCCCATTCCCTCTTGTACCCTCTCTCTCTCGGGTTTCTCTTGTGGCACAGTCACTCCTGACTGTGCTCTTGGGGTTTGCCTTTGCAGCGCCGCAGCACCCCCGCGCCCCATGTCCGCGCGATCGCTGCATCTTGCCTCCTCGCCCACTTTGGAGTGCGGCGGCTCGCCGCCGCTTTTACAACCGTAAACGCCGCCGACAAACTGTAATTCATCGCCCCCCCCAATCGCAGCAATCACCACAAACGAGCTCCCGCCGTCTGAAATACTCTGTCGTCACGTCCCCGCCACGGCATCATACTTTTCTCGGCACATTGCTGGACCACTAACCTCTTTTCTGTGTTCTCATATCTATATGTTGGACATCAAACAGACGGAACGTCGGCGCAGCCGCCGCATTCGCATCGGCCAGCCCCTCAAGGTGCGTCCGTCCGATCCTCACGACGCCCACTTCGAGGAGACCGCCACCACCAAAAACGTCTCCCGCGACGGCATTTACTTCCTCTCCAAAAACAAAACGTTTCACGAAGGCATGCGCCTCTTCGTCACGCTTCCCTATCACTTTCCCAGTGATCCTCACGATCTCGAGTACCTCGGCCAGGTCGCCCGCATCGAAAATCTGCCCGAAGGCAACCGCGGCATCGCCGTTCAACTCCTTTCTCCCATCAACACAAACTCAGCCCTGTCCTCCTCCACCCTCAAGCAATCCTACTAACTCCCCCTCCTCTTTCCTCTTCCTCTTCCTCCTTACTCTTCGCTTTTCTCTTTGTCCGGCGCTTATCCCCCCAAGCAACCCACCGTTCGCCCCCGCGCTCTCCTTCCTCTTCCGAAACTTACAACTTAAAACTCAAAACTGAGAACTCTCCTCCTTGCCTCCTGATCTCCGATATCTGATCTCTGATCGCTGATAACCCTCTGCCATCCTCCCGCACTCCCCGCCCACCCCCCCTTGAAACTTCCCCCCATCTCGTGCGTACTTATTACCTAAGGATACCTTTGCATGCCCCATGGCTTTCCCCTGCGTGAACCCATCGGCGTGGCGCTCGAGACCATTCGCGCCCACAAGCTCCGGTCCTTCCTCATGCTTCTCGGCATTATCATCTCCGTCTCCACCCTCATTCTCGTCGTCGCCCTCATCTCCGGTGTGGACGGCTACATCGCCGATCGCGTCGCCAATCTCGGCTCCAACGTCTACCTCGTCGCCCGCTTCCCCCTCATCACCGATCTCGAGGAGTACATCAAAGCCTCTCGCCGCAACAAACCCGTCACTATGGAAGACTTCCAGGCCCTCCACGACGGTCTCAAGCTTCCCCTGCGCGTCGGCGCCGAAATTCGCACCTCCGGCAAAGTTCGCGTTGGCTCGCAAAGCGTAGAGGACACCAGCATCCGCGGCGTCACCGCCAACATCGGCGAAATCGACGTCGAAGAGCCCATCGAGGGCCGCTATATCTCCGATGGCGACGACCAGAACCGCGCCATGGTCACCATGATCGGCAACGATCTCGCCACCAGGCTTTTTCCTTACGTTGATCCCATCGGCCGCGATGTCTGGGTTGATGGCCGCCCCTTCACCGTCGTCGGCGTCGCCAAGCCCATCGGCACCGTCTTCGGCCAGTCCCAGGACAACTTCGCCTACATTCCTATCGAAACCTTTCTCAAGATCTATGGCACTCATCTCGAGATGGCCATCAATATCCAGGCCCGTGGCGCGGAATGGATGGAAGAGACTCAGGACGAAACCCGCGTCCTCATGCGCGCTCGCCGCCATCTCAGCCCCAACGAAACCGATTCCTTCGGCATCCTGGATTCCGCCACCCTCATGAACCTCTGGAAAAATCTCACCGGCGTCATCGCCACCGCCATGATTGGCGTCGTCTCCGTCTTCCTCGTCATCGGTGGCGTCGTCATCATGAATGTCATGCTCGCCACCGTCACCGAACGCACCCGCGAAATCGGCATCCGCAAAGCCCTTGGCGCGCGCCGCCGCGACATCCTTCTGCAATTCCTCGTCGAAGCCGCCTTCATGGCCGCCATTGGCGGCGCCTTGGGCGTCTTTGTCTCTTACGGCATCGCCGCCCTCGTCAAGGCCACCACCTCGGTGCCCATGCGGGTTCCCATCTCCGCCATCTTCATCGCCGAAATTCTTTCCACCGCTGTCGGCCTCTTCTTCGGCGTTTATCCCGCGCGCAAAGCCGCTTCACTGCAACCCATTGAAGCCCTGCGCCAGGAAATGTAGGAAAGGGTGCCACCACCATGCGCATGAACGTCAGTGAAAACGCTCAGATGGCCCTCAACACCCTGCGCGAAAATAAAATGCGTTCTTTCCTCACCGTCCTCGGCGTTGTCATCGGCATCACCGCGCTCCTCTCCGTCGTCTCCATCCTCGTCGGCGTCTACGGCGATGTGAACGCCTACCTCAGCGACTACGGCACGGACACCCTGTTCATCTTCCGTTTCGATGCCGGCATCCACACCGGCCGTCTCTCCCCTGATGAACGCGCCCGCCGCCCGCTCGTCCTCGAAGACGCCGAAGCTATCCAGCAACTCTGCCCCGCCGTCCGTGCTGTCAGCGCCAGCGTCTTCCCGCGCTTTCAAGAAGACGGCCCGCCCCGCGGTGTTGTCACCGCCCGCTATCTCGGCAAAGAAGTCTCCGGCATTGACTACCACGGCTCCCTTCCCGCCGACGAGGAAGTCTTCAACACCCGCCCGCGGGAGGGCCGCTTCTTTAGCGATGCCGAAAATGCTCACCGCGCCGATGTCGCCGTCATCGGCCCGGACGTCGCCAAAACGCTTTACCCCGATAACAAGTCCATCGGCAAGCCCATCCTGGTGGACACCGTCACTTACGAAGTCATCGGCGTCCTCGAGCCGCGCAAAGGCCAGCTCGTCAAGGATCAGTCCGCCGATAAAAACATCCTGGTTCCCTATCGCACCTACCGCAAACACAATCCCGAGGACGACGAAGTCATGATCGGCGCCGCCGCCGTTCACGGACACATGTCCGAAGCCGAAGACCAGATTCGCGGCGTCCTCCGCCGCCGCCGCAACGTTCCCTACAACAAGCCCGATAATTTCGGCATCTCCAGCGCCCAGCAGATCGCCGACCAATTTCGCCAGATCACTGCCTCTGTCGCCCTGCTCATCTCCGTCATCAGCTCCATCGGCCTCCTCGTCGGCGGCGTCGGTGTGATGAACATCATGCTCATGTCCGTCACTCAGCGCACCCGCGAAATTGGCGTGCGCCGCGCCATTGGCGCGCGCAAGCGCGACGTCATCTGGCAATTCCTCACCGAAGCCATCGTCCTCACCGGTTCCGGCGGCGTCATTGGCGTTCTCCTTGGCGGCGCCATCAGCCTGCTCATCAACCTCGCTGTTCCCTCGCTCCCCTCTTCCATCCCGCTCTGGTCCATCATTCTCGCCGTCACCGTCTCCATGAGCGTCGGCCTCCTCTTCGGCATGTACCCCGCCATCAAAGCCGCCCGTCTTGACCCCGTCGAAGCCCTCCGCTACGAATAGCCTTTCATCCTTGTAGCGTAAGGCCCGCCCTTTTCTTTGCCGTAGGAACACAGCGCTGCTCCGCGTCTTGGCTCCGCGCTTATCTTGGAGTGCGGCGGCTCGCCGCCGCTTTTACAGCTTCAGCCCCCACCCCCAAACCGAAGTTCTCCTCTCGCCCCCGGCCCCGCACAGTTTCCGCGTCTTGAGTTTCTTCCTCGTCTCTCTGCCCAGCCTTTACCCCGGCCAGGTCGGGGCGCGCCATTGTTCACCCTGAGCTGCGAAGGGCTGCACCCCATCTCGGCAACCCGTGAAACCCTCCGTCATTCCGAACGGAGTCCGCGAAGTGCTGGTTTTGCGCGCCGTACGCTTCGTCGGGGTGAGGAATCCCTCTTTCCCTTCTCTTGGCCTCTGTGTTCTTATCTCTGTGACCGGCGCCTGCCCCAACCCGGTCGGCGCGCCTCTGCGTTATCTCTCTCTTTCTCTTAGTCTTTCTCTCCCTTTCAACTTTCAACTCTTCAACCTCTTCCTTCTCTGCCTCCTGATATCTGGTCGCTGATATCCCTCTACCGCCTCCTCCACGCCTCCTCTTTCCTTCCGACTCCTAAACTTAAAACTCTCAACTGATAACTGAAAACTGCTCGCCCCCACCAACCGTGTTAAACTACTCACGCACTTTTTCAACTGTGAGGATCATCCACCGTGGCGGATCAGAATCCCGAAGGCACCTTCCGCGTCATCGATCGTCGGCCCTTCACCTCCGAAGGCGAACTCCGCCCTGACGTTGTCCAGGAGCAAGAGCGCGAAGCCAAGGCCCAAGCCGCCATCAAGGAAGCCAAGGAAAAAGCCGCGCCCCCGCCGCCCGCCGCTCCCCCCAAAGAAACCCCCAAGAAAAGTCCCGCCTTCGAGAATCTCGTCCGCATGATCGGCAGCAATGCCGCCATGGTTCTCGGCGCCTACGCCGACCCTCGCACCGGCCAACCCGTTATAGATCCCGAAGCCGCCCACGAACTCATCGATATGCTCGATGCCCTCCGCGAAAAAACCGTCGGCAATCTCGCTCCCGAAGAGGACACCATGCTCCTCGATCTCCTCGGCAAGCTCAAAATGACCTACCTCGAAATCAACCAGGCCCTGGCCGCCCAAATGGCCCAAGCCCAACCCCACCCCAAACCCAAGAAATAACTTCCGTCCGCCTTTTCTTTCTTCTGTGCTCTCCGTGTCCTCTGTTGGTGGAAGCTTCTTGCTCGCTGTCTCCGTTCCCTCTGCGGCCCCTCTGTTCCCTCTGTGGTAAGTTTTGCGCCTTTTCTTAGCCCGCCGTAAAATATCCCCATGTCCTCGTCTCCCATCCACCTCACCGTCCTCGGTTCCGGCACCTCCATGGGAGTCCCCACCGTCGGCTGCCACTGTGCCGTCTGCCAGTCCACCGATCCTCACGACAAGCGCCTGCGCCCCTCCATCCTCCTCTCCCGCAATGGCCAGAACGTCGTCATTGACACCACCCCCGATTTTCGCGCCCAAGCCCTCACCGCCCGCCTCGATCGCCTCGCAGCCGTTCTTCTCACCCACGGCCACGCCGATCACATCCAGGGCTTCGACGACATTCGCCCCTTCAACATCCGCCAACGCGCCGCTATGCCCGTCTACGGCTCCGAAGAAACCTTCCGCGCGATCCGCCGCGCCTTCTCCTACGTCTTCGACAACAAACCCTCCCTCAGCACCGTTCCCAGCGTGATCCTCCACGAAGTCAAAGGCCCCTTCGAGCTTCTTGGCACTCCCATCATTCCCGTGCCTCTCCTCCACGGCGAAATGGACGTCCTCGGCTTCCGCTTTGGCCGCGCCGCTTATCTCACCGATTTCAGCCGCCTTCCTGAAACCTCCGTGCCGCTCCTCGAAGACCTCGACGACCTCATCATCGACGCCCTCCGCGATATTCCTCATCCCATGCATCAGACCGTCGAACAGGCCCTCGCTCTCGTCGACAAACTCAAGCCCCGACGCGCCTGGTTCACGCACATCGCTCACGAACTTCCCCACGCCGCCACCAACGAACGCCTCCGCAAAGCCGGCTATCCCCACGTCCAGCTCGCCTACGACGGCCTCCACTTCGACGTCCAGACCGACTCCCCCGCAGTCGAACGCGCCGCCAAAGCCCTCGCCGTCCACGCCCACATTCCTTCCGGCCGCCTCACCGTTTTCTATTCCGCCGCAGACTGGGCCGCGCGTTTCGCCGGCACAAAACGCGGCAGCATCATCGCCATCGGCAATTACGACGGCATCCACCTCGGCCATCAACGCGTCCTCGCCTTTGCCATGACCCGCGCCAAGGATTCCGGCGCCGTCTCCACCGCGCTCACCTTCGAGCCTCCGCCGCTCAAAGTCCTCCGCCCGGAAACCGCGCCTCTCCGCATTTCCACCAATCAGCAGCGCCTCGAATGGTTTGGCGCGCTCGGCATCGAAGCCGCCGTCGTGCTGCCCTTCACGCCGGAGCTGGCGTCTCTCTCCCCCGAAGATTTTGTGGATGAAATTCTCGTTCGTCAGTTGCAGGTCCGCGCCATCGTCGTCGGCGATAATTTCCGCTTCGGCCATCGCCAGGCCGGCGACGTCAAATTCCTTCGTGACCTCGGCATGCGTTACGGCTTTGAAGTCGTCGTCCACACACCTGTCGCCCTCGACGGCGAAATCGTCTCCAGCACCCTCATTCGCAAACTAATTGCCGAAGGAGACGTTACCCACGCCGCGCGTCTTCTCGGCCGCCCCTTCGTCCTCACTGGCGAACTCGTCCGCGGCACTGGCACCGGCCGCAAATTCCTCTTCCCCACACTAAATCTGAAGCCCGACCAGGAATTGCTTCCCGCTCGCGGCGTCTACATCACCCGCACCGTCCTCGAAGGCGAAACCAGCAGCCACCGCAGCGTCACCAACATTGGCATGCGTCCCACCTTCAACGCTTCCGGCCTCACCATCGAAACTCATCTCCTCGACTATTCCGGCAACTTTGCTCCCAGCCACATCGAAATTCGTTTTTGGAAGCACCTTCGCGAAGAAAAAAAGTTCGCCTCCCCCGACGACCTCCGCCTCCAAATCGCCCGCGACATCTCCACCGCCAACAAATTCTTCGCCCGCCTCCGCCGCCTCCGTTCCCTCCGCTCCTTCCACGCCCCCCTCTAATCTCCCCTCGTTCTTGAATTGTCATCCCGGCCGAAGCGGCCCGATTCTTTCTTACGCGCCGATTTCTGGCGCGTCGGGCCGCGTAGCGGAGGGATCGTGGCACAGGCAGTCCCATCCACCCAAGCCGTTGATCTCGAGCGAACTCCGCGAAGCGCGGGCTTTGCGCCCCGCACGCTTCGTCGGGGCGAGGAATCACTCTTTCACTCTTTCACTCTTTCACTCTTTCACTCTCTCTGCTTCCTCTTCTCTGTGACCTCTGCGCTCGGCGTTTACCCCGCCCGGTCGGGGCGACCTCTGTGTAAGTTTTTCGCTTTTCGCTTTTCGCTCCTCCTATCTCTCCTCCATCCACCACCCTATCTTCCTCACCATCCCCAACAACACCTCGGCATCCGCTTCCGACATCGCCAACCGCCGCAGCATCCGCCGCAGCTTCTCCTCCGCAAGCTCGCTCTTCCGCTCCCCCGTGTACCCGCTCTTGATCAGCACCGGCAGCAGCGC
Source organism: Acidobacteriota bacterium (assembly GCA_003154775.1). GTDB lineage: Bacteria > Acidobacteriota > Terriglobia > Acidiferrales > UBA7541 > Acidiferrum. The sequence goes on from PMES01000138.1 coordinate 72,491, forward strand.
CGCCCCAATCCGTTCCACCGTCTCCATCCGTGCCGCCGCACTCTTCTTCTCCTCCGTCTTCCTCTTGGAACCCGCACCACTCTTCCCCCGCGAAATCTCATACAAGCACACCGCCGCCGCCTGTCCCAAATTCATCGACCGGTGTTCCTCCCTCGTAGGTATCCTCAACAGCCAGTGGCAGTGGCTCAAACTCTCGTTCGACAATCCCCACTTCTCCGACCCAAACAGCAGCGCCACCCTCCCTTTCGCCATTCCCCAGCGCAGCACCGCTCCCGCCTCCTCCAAACTCCGCAACGGGTGCTGAATCTCCCGATTCCCCACTGAAGTCGTCCCCACCACCAGCCAGCAATCCGCCAGCGCCTCCGCCACCGTCGCAAACTCTTCCGCATTCTGCAGCACCGCCGAGGCCCCCACCGCCGACACCGCATTGCGAAACGCTTTCTCGTACGGCTGCACCACCCGCAGGTGCACCGCCCCAAAATTACTCATGGCCCGCGCCACCGCCCCCAAATTCAGCGGATTCCGCGTCCCCACCAGCACCACCCGCAAATTCTCCATCCCGCTCCTCATCTCCGTCTCCCTGTGGCACAGTCACTCCTGACCGTGCTCTTGAGTTCCTCTTCTCTGCGAACTTTGCGTCCGGCGTTTACCCCGACCCTGTCGGGGTGAACTCTGCATAAGCCTTTTCTTGCTTCCTGATCGCTGATAACCCTCTCCACCTCCTGACTCTTGCACTGTGAACTGTAGACTGTAAACTGTTCCCCCGGAGGTCCTCATGCATCCACTTCGCTCCGCCGCCATCCTGGCTTTTTTCCTCGTCGCCCTCTCTACCCCCGCGCAACAACCCCCCGCCCCGCGCGGCCTCGATCTCACTTCTCCCGACGGCACCCACCTCAAAGCCACTTTCTTCGCCGCCGCCAAGCCCGGCCCCGGCCTGCTCCTCCTCCACCAATGCAATCGCCAGCGCAAAGTTTGGGACGACCTCGCCCAAAAATTCGCGGCCTCCGGCATTAACGTCCTCACCATCGATTTCCGCGGCTTCGGCGAGAGCGCCGGCACCCCGCTCGACAAACTCACCAATGACCAAATCCAGGAAATCTTCGACAAAAAATTCCCCGTCGACGTAGACACTGCCTACAGCTATCTTGCCGCGCAACCCAGCGTCACTCCTTCCATCATGGCCGCGGGTGGCGCTAGTTGTGGCGTCAACCAGGCCGTCCTCCTCGCCAGCCGCCATCCCGAAGTCAAAGCCCTCGTCCTCCTCTCCGAAGGGACCGGCCGCCCCGGCCGCGAATTCCTCCGCAGGAATCCCAGTCTCCCGCTTTTCGCCGCCGTCGCCGATGACGATCCCGATCCCGGCGTCGTCGAAATCATGGAGTGGATTTACAGCTTCTCCACCAACCCCATCAACAAGTTTGAACATTTCCCCAAAGGCGGCCACGGCGTCGAGCTCTTCGACCTGCACAAGAATCTGCCCGGCGACATCGTCTCCTGGCTCATCAACGCCCTCAGCGCGCATCCCATAGTTCCCGCGACGCCCGCGCCCCCTCTCGCCGTGTACCAGAACCGCTTTCTCAATTTCATCGACGAGCCCAGCAACACCCCCAAAGCCGCGCAACTTTTCGCCGAAGCCCGCCAGCGCCATCCCAGGGAAGTGATCTTCACCGAACCCATCATGAATCGCCTCGGCTACGAGTCTCTGCAAGCCGGCGACATCAAAGCCGCCATCGATCTGTTCAAACTCAACGTCATTGCCTATCCCGACTCCCCCAACGTCTACGACAGTCTCGGCGACGCCTATCTCGCCAACGGCCAGAATGATCTCGCTCGTCAAAACGCCCAGAAAACCCTCGACCTCCTCGCCACCCACAATAACTATCCCGAAGACTACGCCAAAGGCCTCCGCGAAAGCGCCCAGAAAAAACTGGCCCGGCCCTCTCCCACTCCCCACTAACGCGACCCTCCGCACACTGCCTGTAGCTCGCCCCTTCAGGGGTGAGGCCTTCCCCCACCGTACATCGCCAGTTCGATTGCTGACGCTTTGTCCCCCATCCCGTCTTCAGCGTCGTAGGCGCGCCACAAGTTAGCCCAGCCCGTAAGGGCTGGGATCAAGGTCAACAATGACCAACAGCGCCGTAGGCGCGGCACTTCCCGCTTTTCCGCGCCATACCAAGCTTGTCTTCTCGATCGCAGCCATGCCTTCTTGCTTAGCGCTTAACCACGCCTCGTAATTTCGAGCGCACCATGCTTCTCTCGCTCAGTGCCTAGCCAGGCCCCGTCATTTCGAGCGCAGTCCGCGAAGCGCAGGTTTTGCGCCCCGCGCTCTTCGCCGGGGCGAGAAATCCCTCTTGTCTTTCTCTTTCTTTCAACTTTCAACTCTTCAACCTCTTCTCCGCGAACTCTGCGCTCTCTGCGTGATTCCTCGCCTTTCTCTGCCCGTGGCACATCCGCTCCCGCCCGCCCCGCCCCTTTTGGAGTGCGGCGGCTTGCCGCCGCTTTCACAACTGCAAGCCGCACGAACATACCGTGAGTCGTCTCCCGCCGGCCATTCCCCGCACCTCCTCTACTTCCCGCGCCACCGTGATACCCTATCTCTCGTCAGGGGGAACGTCGTGCCTTATTTCGCTCTCTTCTATGAAGTAGTCGAGAACTTCGTTTACCGCCGCGCTCCTTTTCGCGATGAGCATCTTCTCCTCGCCCGCGAAGCGCATCTCCGCGGCGAACTCCTCCTCGCCGGAGCACTCGCCGAACCCGCCGACGGCGCTCTAATCGTCTTCCGCAGCCCCTCCCCCGACGCCGCCAACGCTTTCGCCGAGCGCGATCCCTACGTCCGCCACGGCCTCGTCAAGCATTGGAAAGTTCGCCCGTGGACCGTCGTTGTTGGCACCGATCCTCTACCCGCCCAATCCACCACAGGAGACGCCTGACATGGTCGTTCGCTTCTGGTCCGCACGCACCACCGCGGTACGTTTCCCCGATTATCTGCGCCACTTCCGCGAACACGTCCTCACGCACCTGCGCTCCTTCGACGGCTTCCGCGAAGCCCGCGTCATCACGCAATCCGATGGCGTCGTCGTGCACTTCATCGTCGAAACCCTGTGGTCCTCCTTCGAGGCCATCGACCGCTTTGTCGGACCCGATCGCGAAGCCGCCGTCGTCGCCCAGGAAGCCCTCGAACTCCTCACCTCCTACGACCGCCGCGTCCAGCACTACACCGTCGACCTCCACGAATCCCAATCCTTGCCCGCCGCCGCCCCTTCGTAACCCTCTACGATTCCGACTCCGCCAGCCAATAGCCATCGAGACAGACCCGTCATTTCGAACGGAGCGGCCCGATTTTTTCTGTCGCGCCGAATTCTGGCGCGTCGGGCCGCGCAGTGAGAAATCCCTCTTCCCCTTTCTCTTCTCTGCGAACTGCGCGCTCGGCGTTTACCCCGACCCGGTCGGGGTGCCCTCTGCGTAAGCTCTTCTCTTCCTCTTGAAACTCAAAACTGACAACTGAAAACCTAAAACTTTTCCTCCCCCAAGTGCTAAAATACCTTTTCATGTCACCCACAACTCTCTACGAAAAAATCTGGCAAAATCACGTCGTCCACGAAGAACCCGGCAAGCCCTCGCTCCTCTACATCGATCGCCACCTCGTCCACGAGGGCACCTCTCCCCAAGCCTTTGCCGGCCTCAAAGCCGAAGGCCGTAAGGTCCGCCGCCCCGACCTCACCTTCGCCGTCATGGATCATTCCGTCTCCACCACCGACCGCACGCTCCCCATCCTCGACAACGACGCCAAGCTCCAATTTGAAGCCCTCGAGCGCAACTGCCGCGAAACCGGCGTCCGACTCTTCGACATGAACAGCAAGCACCAGGGCATCGTCCACATCATCGGCCCCGAACTCGGCATCACCCAGCCTGGCCAAACCATCGTCTGCGGCGATTCCCACACTTCCACTCACGGCGCCTTGGGCACTCTCGCCTTCGGCATCGGCACCAGCGAAGTCGAGCATGTCCTCGCCACCCAATGCCTCGTGCAATCCAAATCCAAAACCCTCCACATCCTCGTCCACGGCAAGCGTCCCAAGGGCGTCACCGCCAAAGACATCATCCTCGCCATCATCGGTAAAATGGGCATCAGCGGCGGCAACGCGCAAGTCGCCGAATTCGGTGGCGAAGCCATCCGCGCTCTCTCCATGGACGGCCGCATGACCGTTTGCAACATGACCATCGAAGCCGGCGCGCGTGCCGGCATGATCGCCCCCGACGACACGACCTTCGCCTATCTCGAAGCCCGCCCGTTCGTTCCCCGCGGCAAGGAATTCCAAGCCGCCGTAGATCGCTGGAAAACTCTCAAGTCCGACGACGGCGCCAAGTTCGACGCCACCATCGAGCTCCACGCCGATCAACTCGCTCCCCAAGTCACCTGGGGCACCAATCCCGGCATGGTCACCAGCGTCAACGGCCGCGTCCCCGATCCCCACGATTTCCGCGACCTCAACGATCAGAAAGCCACCGAAAGCGCCCTCAAATACATGGGCCTCAAGCCCGGCACGCCCATCGTGGACATTTCCGTGGACCGCGTCTTCATCGGCTCCTGCACCAATTCCCGCCTCGACGATCTTCGCGCCGCCGCCCATCTCCTCGCGGGCAAACACGTCGCCAAAAACATCAAGCAAGCGCTCATCGTTCCCGGCTCCCGCGGCATCAAAGCCCAAGCCGAAAAAGAAGGCCTCGACAAAGTCTTCATCGCCGCCGGCTTCGAGTGGCGCGATGCAGGCTGCAGCATGTGCATCGGCATGAACGCCGACGTCCTCCCGCCCCACGAACGCAGCGCCAGCACCTCCAATCGCAATTTCGAAGGCCGCCAGGGCCGCGACTCCCGCACCCACCTGGTCAGCCCAATAATGGCCGCCGCCGCCGCCCTAGCCGGCCACTTCGTCGATGTCCGCGAATTCGATGTGGCCCATGTCGAGTAATCGGCGATCAGATATCTGATATCCTTTTACCTATAACTTAAAACCGAGGACACACACCACCCATGCAACCCTTCACCACTCACACCGGCCTCGTCATGCCCCTCGATCGCGTCAACGTCGACACCGACCAGATGGTCCCCAAACAATTCCTCAAATGCCTCACCCGCGAAGGCTTTGGCCGCATTCTCTTCTACGACTGGCGCTACCTCCCCGGTGAAAAACCCAATCCTGAGTTCGTTCTCAATCTCCCGCGCTACAAAGGCGCCTCCATCCTTCTCGCCCGCACCAATTTCGGCTGCGGCTCCAGCCGCGAACACGCTCCCTGGGGCGTCAAAGACTACGGCTTCCGCGCCATCATCGCTCCCAGCTACGCCGACATCTTCTACAACAACTGCTTCAAGAACGGCATCCTCCCCGCCATCCTCACCGAAGCCGAAGTGGATCAACTCTTCCAACATACCGAATCCGAACAGGGCTACTCCCTCTCCATCGATCTCCCCACCCAAACCATCAAAGACGCCTACGGCCACATCTACAATTTCGAAATCGCCCCATCACGCAAAGAAGTTCTCCTCAAGGGCCTCGACGACATCGCCACCTCTCTCCTCCACGCCGACTCCATCGCCACCTACGAAAAATCCCACCCCTCCGCCGCCACCATGTTCGACCCCGTTGATATTAAGAATTATCGCTGATCGGATACGTGTTATCGGATATCAGTTATCAGCCATCAGGAACCAACAACAAACATAGCCCCGTAGCTCAGGCCTTCAGGCCTGAGGCCGTCCACAACCCAACCACAATCCCTCCGAATCGCGGAACCTAAGGCCTTGCATAACCCAACTACAATCCTCCCGACGCGCTAGGCCTGAGCCTATTCACAGCGCCAAGCACACCCGTCATTCCGAACGGAGTCCGCGAAGTGAGGAATCTCTCTGCTCTTTCTTTATTTATTTAACACTTACAACTGACAACTTAAGACTGCCCTTCAGCCTGAGCCCTTCCACAACCCAACCTCGACGCTCGCCATGATCGAGGCCACGCGCCTCCCCAGATTGTCATCCCGACCGGAGCGGCCCGATTTTTTCTTTCGCGCCGTTTTGTGGCGCGTCGGGCCGCGGAGCGCGTTTTATGCGCCCCGTGCGCTTCGCCGGGGTGGAGGGATTCCTCTTCCGCTTTTCTCTTCTCTGCGTATCCCCGCGTCCTCTGCGCCGGCGTTTACCCCAACCCGGTCGGAGCGCTATCTTTTGCTTTCTTCACCCCAGAGGCATACTCGCCTTCGCATTCAGCGTCGTATCCGCCACTCTCCCTCGCACAAAATCCCCATACGCCGCCGCCGCAACCATCGCCGCATTGTCCGTCGACAGCCCGGGCGTCGTGAACCACACCGGGCAGCCCACCCGTGACACGGTCGCCGCGTGGCGCAATCCGGCGTTGCAAGCCACCCCGCCGGCGATCACGGCGGCTACCGCGCACGTCTCTCTCGCCGCCTCTCCCAGCCGTTTCAACAACTCGTTGATGACCAACTGCTGGAACGAGGCGATCGCGTCCAATGTCGTCTGCGGCGTGACGCTCAGCCATTGCTCCACACTAGGACGCGGATGCAGTTTCACCAGCGCCCGCCGGGCCACGATTTCGCCTTCGAGTTCCTTCGACTGCACCCACCTGAGCATCGCCGTCTTCACCCCGCTGAAGCTGAAATCGAGCGCGTTGCCCTTCATCTTGGCGAAGGTGAAGCGCACGGCCGCGGGGTCGCCTAGCGGCGCAAGCTGGTCGACCACCGGACCGCCGGGGTAGCAGTAGCCCAGGAGCTTGGCCACTTNNGCCCGCCGCGTCGTCGCGCGTTTTTCCCATCAGCCGGTAGCGCCCAGGCCCGGGCATCTCGAACAGGTGTGTATGGCCGCCGCTGGCCACCAAGGCCACCACCGGATAGCCCAGTCCGGCGCCCGCGAACTCGGCCTCCACGATCACCGCCTTAATGTGCCCTTCGATATGGTTTACCCCAATCAGTGGAATTCCACGTACAATGCTTATAGACTTCGCATAGGTCAGACCGACCAGGAGTGAGCCGACTAAGCCCGGGCCGACGGTAGCGGCCACAGCGCGAACCGACTCCCATCCGACACCGGCTTGAACCAGCGCTTCGCGCACGACCGGGATAATCGCCCGCAGGTGTTCGCGGGAAGCGAGCTCCGGAACGACGCCGCCATATTTGGCGTGCGTATCAATTTGTGAAGAAACGGCACTGGAGAGGATAACTTTGTCCGCCGAGACGATCGCTGCAGCGGTTTCATCGCACGAGGTTTCCAGTCCGAGTATGCAGTTAGCCGTCATTGTAGACCATGATTAATAGATCATTAGATTAATAAATGTTCGAGAGACGGGGTAATGAAGCTCTCTGATTTTGA
>PMES01000109.1 GCA_003154775.1 Acidobacteriota bacterium
CAGCCAGGCCAAACTCGCCGCTTTTTTCTGGAACCGCGAAAAAATCGTTCATCTCATTCAGCGGCACACCGCGAGCGGTGCAAATTCAGCAGGAACGAAGCCCGCGAAACGCGCGGAAGAGCAAGGTTGGCGGGATTTGTTAATGAACGGAGAGGGAAGTGCGGCTAGGAGTTCCAGGGTCCCGAAGAATCTCCCACAACCAGTTCCGCGGAAACCTCGTATTCCCTGCCTTGAGGATTGGGGGAGCTACAAAGTGCATGCAGGGCATCGGCCACCATTTGCCCGAGTAAATCCCGATGGATGTCCACGGTGGTGATCGAAGGGTTGCTGTATTCCGCCAGCCGCGTCTTGTCGAAGCCTGTGACGGAAATATCTTGAGGAATCCGGAGGCCCGCCGACACTAACCCCTTCATCACGCCCACCGCGGTGAGATCGTTGACGGCCATCACCGCAGTAGGCCTGGGCGACATTTGAGCGATGGCCAGTCCAGCGGCAAGTCCTCCTTCAAAACGCAGGTCACCGTGCAGGACCGGGCCGGGTTTCAGTCCGGAGGCCTGCATGGAGCGCTCGTAGGCCTCCAGTCGCGCCTCGTTGGATTTGAGTCTTGGCCTGCCGGCGACAAAGGCGATCTCGCGGTGCCCCTGTTGGTACAGGTATTTGACAATTTGCTCGATCCCAGAAGCGTAATCGATGCGCAGAGTGCTGACATATCCCCGGGCTGGAGCAAGATCGAGAAACGTGATGGCAATCTTGCGGCGTGTCAGTTCGTCGATCAGGCGCGCGCTGAACTCGGAGGTCATGATCGCGACGCCGCCGACATTGTGCGCCATCATCCGGATGGCGGCCTCTTGGGTGCGCCGGGGGTCATAGTTGGTTTCACTGAGAATGGTTTCGTAGCCGAGTTGCCTGGTGCGCGCCAGAAACCCCATGATCACCTCTGGGAAGAAGGGGTTCACGATATCGGAAACAATGATTCCCATTGTGCGCGTGTCGCGGGAAGCGAGGCGGCGGGCATGAATGTTGGGGAGATAGCCGAGGCGCTTGACCGTCGAGAGAACGAGGTCATGCGTCCTGCGGCCGACCTTGCCTCTCTTGTTCAGAACGTTGGAAACAGTCGCGGTCGAAACACCCACGGCCTTTGCGACATCTCGAATGGTCAAGCCCATAAACGCAGACACCTGCCCTCGACGAACAGATGCAAGCCATCGCGGCCTCGCAAGAATAAATTGGCCACGGGCACATTATAGATGAAAAAAAACGCTTGACAACAATCAAAACAGCGTGTAAACGTGTTCTCCAAGGTTAAGCGGTTAAGTTCTTTTGTTGGGGTGCCTGGTCCTGGGTCCTTATAGACCTTCCGGGTATTCTGTATTCTTTCGATAGAGGAAATCGGTGCCGTAACGTGATTTGCGAATGGGTCCACGGGCTCCCGTAAAGGGGGTTTTGTGGGCAGTTTGGGTTGCGCGGTTCGTCGAGGCGGTCATTTGTATTTTGCCGATTGCGGAAACTTGAGGAGGTTGGGATGAAGGCTAGCTTCAAATTCAGTTATTTCACATTGCTGGTAACCTTTTTGGTTTTGTTGTTCGCGGCGAGTCCGCTGTTCGCTCAGGTGGACGCCGGTGCCGTTTTGGGGACCGTTACCGACCAAAGCGGCGGTGTGATCAATGGCGCCAAGGTCGTCCTCACCAACGAGGGGACGGGCGCCATCGCAACATTTACGACCAGTTCGGATGGCGGCTACAAATTCTCGCCCGTCAGGATTGGTTCCTACAAGATTGACGTCACCTTCCAGGGGTTCCAGGCGGTCACGACGAAAGGCGTCGCCGTGGACGTCGGTGCCCAAGTGGTGCAGAATTTCACGCTCAGGCCAGGCAACGTCAGTCAGACCATTGAAGTAAGCGCTGCCGCGCCTCTCCTGGAGTCGCAGGATGCCTCTGTCGGCCAAGTAGTGGACTCCAAGGATGTCAACAATCTTCCACTCAACGGCCGGAATTTTACGTTTCTCGCGCAACTCTCCGCGGGCGTGAATACACCGCAGTCAGACACCCGGGGTAACGCCGCGAGTGGCGCTTTTACCGCCAATGGTAACCGCCCCTCGATGAACAATTACCTCCTCGACGGCATCGACAATAACTCCGACACCGTCGACTTCCTTAACGGCACGAACTACGTCGTTCTTCCCCCCATTGACGCCATTCAGGAGTTCAAGGTGCAGAGCACGGACTTCAGCGCCGAGTTTGGCCGCTCGGGCGCCGCTGTTGTCAATGCCTCCATCAAGTCCGGTACCAACGAGCTCCACGGTGCGGCTTGGGAATTTTTCCGCAACGACAAAATGGATGCGGCGGACTTCTTTGAAAATGCGGGCGACATCCCGAAGGGAGCATTGCGCCAAAACCAATTTGGATTCACCGCTGGCGGCCCTGTCGTGATCCCGCACGTCTTCAATGGCAAGAACAAGCTTTTCTTCTTCGGGGACTATGAAGGATTCCGCAGGGTCCAGGGTACGGTTTTCACTAGTTCGGTCCCGACGGTCGCCGAGCGCACCGGCGGCGTCAATGGCCCTTACACTGATTTTTCGGATCTCATCAGCGGCCAATCGGGAACTGCAACGGACATTCTGGGCCGTATCGTCCCTACTGGTACCATCATGGACCCAGCAACCACGCGACCGGTAGAGTGCGGGGTTGCTGACCCGACCAGCGGTCTTACAGCTCCTTGCACCGGCACTCAAACGGCCGGAACGACGATAGGAAATGTTCGCGACCCGTTCTACACGGGTGGCAGCGTTGCTGGAATAACAACCTTCGTTCCTCTGGCCAGCGCTTTGAACCAAATACCGGCTGGACGCTTGGATGCCAATGCCATCAAGCTGATGAATCTTTACCCGCTGCCAACCACTAGCGCGCTCTTTTCAAACTACGCGAGCTCGCCAAAGCTTTACGAACACAGCGACGCCTTTGATGCCCGCATGGATGCCAATTTCACCGACAAGAATCAGCTCTTCTTCCGGTTCAGCTATAAGAACGATCCGGATTACATTCCCAGCCCCTTCGCTGGCGTGGCGGACGGCGGCGCTTTCCAGCAGGGCAATCAGACCGCGCTTGCACAACAGAGCGCCATGGGCTACACACACACGTTCTCTCCGACGCTGATCAACGAGGTGCGTGCCGGCCTCAACTACCTGCACACAACCCGCTCAGGGCCTGTTTCGGGCGTGTCGGGTCTTCCGGCAGAATATGGCATTCAGGACATCCCTCAGGGAAGCCTGAACGGCGGCCTTCCTGCCTTTGGCATCAACGGTCTGTCTACCTTGGGGAGCAACAATTTCTTGCCCTCGGATGAGGTTAGTTCCACCTTCCAGCTTACCGACGATGTCACGAAAATTTACGGCAAGCACACCTTCAAAATGGGTTTTGAATGGCAGCACGTGAAGTTCTCGACCTTGCAGCCATCCTGGTCTCACGGTGAATTCGATTATAACGGTGCTTTCACGGATATCGCCGGCGGCACGGGTTCAAGCAGCACGGGCCGCGCGGACTTCCTCTTGACTCCAACCACCTCGACCGTGGGCGGCCCGAATTACGTCGGTGGGTCCAGTGACATCCGAGCCTCCAATATGGGTGCAACCGACGACGGCAAGAATTACTACGGCGGCTACGTCCAAGACGACTGGAAGGCCACTTCCAAGCTGACACTCAATCTCGGGGTGCGTTATGACTTCTTTGGCCTCGTCTTCGAGCACCACAACGCTCAGGCCAACTTTGTGCCCAATGGTCCCGGGGGCGAGGCGACGGAAATAATTGACGCGGGGAACGCGAACGTGAGCAATCTCTCTCCGAGTTTCTACACTCTGCTGGCGCAGGACGGCATCAACTTGCAGGTCACGAACCAGTTCGGCGGCGGACTTGGGACTTCCCAAAAGTTCAATTTTGCCCCGCGCCTCGGCTTTGCTTACCAGGTCAGTCCAAAGCTGGTTGTACGCGGCGGATTTGGCGTCTTCTATAACGGTTTTGAAAATCGTGGATATTCGCCGAACCTTGGTGAAAGCTATCCGTTCCAGTACAATTTCAACTATTTCTCGGCCAACGACTCCACCCCATTGACATTTCCCGGTTGCACCACGGCAGGCCCTGGCAATGTAGGAACCTTTGAAACCGGATTCTCCTGCACGCCACTCAGTCCAAGCGCTGTTATCGCCACGGGGTTGGCCTTGCCCGGTATCCAGTTCAACTACAAGACCCCATACTCCATGGGCGGCAATCTGACGCTCCAATATCAGGTCACGCCCACCCTTGCTCTCCAAGCCGGATTCGTGATTTCGGACGGACGCCATATCGAGGTCTTTCCGAGTTCCAACGTAGTCTCCACGATCAACCCCTATCAGTATCCTGTTCTCGGCGGTTCATTCAATGGTCAGACCGTTCCGGCCATCGTTCCTTACCCGGATTTTGGAACCGGCAACAGCTACGCGGCAACAGAAGGGAACAGCAACTACAACGGGTTGCAGACGAAGATCGAGAAGCGCTTTGCGAGCGGTCTAAACTTCCTCGTCACCTATACTTACTCGAAGGTGCTTACCGACGCACGTGACCCGCTCAATAACGGGAGCGCGCTCGTGAGCTACCGTGGGGCGGCCGTTCCTAATTTCGGGATCCATGCGGATTATCAACTGGCCCCCTCTGACATAAGGAACGTCTTGCACTTTAGCGGCGGCTATGAACTGCCCTTTGGCAAAGGCAAGAAGTTCGCTTCCGGCGCCACAGGGCTCCAGAACCAGGTGATCGGCGGCTGGAGCATCAACTGGTCAACAACACAGGAAGGTGGCCAGCCCATAACCATCGGTTGTCTGACAAGTCCAGCGGCAGGTTTGGGCTGCGGCGCTCTTAAAGTTCCAGGCCAGTCTGTGAAGGTCGGACTGCACACAGATTCGAATGGCAAGCTGAGCTTGTTCTCGAACGGGGCAGCAGCGTTGACTCAGCCTTGTGTGATCGGATCAAACGGGCTGCCCGAGGCCGGCACGCCGACGGGATGCGTGCCGTTAACGGGTACTGCGGCGCTGGGTGGAGTAGTTCAATACGAAGGGCCCAGCTACCACAGGCTGGACTTCTCAACTTTCAAGGACTTTCCGATTACGGAACGCGTCAAACTCCAATTCCGTGCGGAGATCTTTAACATCTTCAACCATCCGGCCTTCAACGCCCCCGGTTTTGGCGGGAACGGCGTGGTTGCCATTCCCAACTCCCTTAACTACAGCAGTTCCAACTTCGGCGAAATCGGGTCCAATCGCGATTCTCCTTACGATCCGAGGCAGATCCAGTTCGCCCTTAAGCTGTACTACTAGTTAGACCCCTTACCCCCCAAGTGNNCACCGGCGAAGGCGCTTTGAAAGAAGCGCCTTCGCCGCAGTAGTTTTCAGGCCCCGGTCCATTCTTGCAGCCCCGTGCTACCATGCTAACGTCGTGACACGAATCTCCTGGTCTGTGGCGTGTACGGTCCTGAATCTCGCGGCGTGGGCCTTTCTGACGCCGCCGGCGGGTGCTCAGAGGCAAGATCCGGACCGGGAGTTCAAAGCGGCCGTTGCTCAATATGAGGCCGGCCAATACCCGGAAGCCGCCACGCAACTCGAAAAACTTGTGCGCGAGGTGCCGGAAAGCTTCGAAGTGCATGAGCTTCTGGGACTGGTCTACGCCGCCCAGTCGCAAAACGACAAAGCCAACGCCCACCTGGAAAAAGCGGTTCGCCTGAAACCCGATTCCGCGACGGCGCGCACCAACCTTGGCAATAATCTTCTCCGAATGGATAAGCTCGCCTTGGCGGAGCGGCAGTTCAAAAAGGCGGCAGCGCTGGCGCCGCGGGACTACGACGCCAGCCACAACCTTGGGGAGTTCTACGTCCGCTCCAACAAGGTCCCCGAGGCCATCCCGTTTCTCGAACGGGCGCAGCGGATTAATCCATCCTCGTATGACAACGGCTACGATTTGGCTCTTGCCTACCTCTCCACGGGGCGCCTTAGTGATGCCCGCAAGGTGATCCAGGACCTTGCCAAGCGGAAGGACACTGCGGAATTGCACAATCTCCTGGGCGAGGTGGAGGAAAAGGATGGTCACTTCGTAGCTGCGGCCAATGAATTGGAGATCGCCGCGCACATGGAGCCAGGTGAAAACAACGTCTTCGATTGGGGCAGCGAGCTTCTGATTCACCAAACCCTGGAACCGGCGATCGAGGTATTCCGCCAGGGCGCGGAACGCTACCCGGATTCGCCGCGTATGGCCATCGGCCTGGGGATGGCCTACTACTCGCTCGGGAAGTATGACGAAGCCGTCAAATCGCTGATGCGCGCGGCTGATTTGAACCCCAGCGATCCCCGCTGCTACCCCTTTTTGTCCTGGGCGTATGACAGTTCGCCGAGCCAGGCCGAGGAGGTCATCGAACGATTCCGGCGATTCGCGGAGCTTCAGCCCAAGAACGGTCAAGCCGTCTACTACTACGCCATGAGCCTCTGGAAGGGCAAAAGAGCCCAGGATCCGAACCTCGATCTCAGTCAGGTCGAAGTGCTTCTGAAGAAGGCGATCACACTCAACCCGGGACTGGCAGAGGCGCACCTCCAGTTAGCCAATCTTTACTCCGACCAGCGAAAATATGCGGAGTCCGTCCCGGAATATCTGCGGGCACGTGAACTCAATCCAGACTTGGCCGACGTCCATTACCGCCTGGCGCAGGCCTACGTTCGCGTTGGAGAAAAGGACCTGGCCCAGCAGGAATTCAAGGTGTACCAGCAGCTCCGGGCGCAGCATCTTTCCGATCTCGACAGACAGCGAGCGGAAATCCGCCAATTTGTTTACTCCGAGAAGCAGGGCGCGGGGACAAAGCCGTAAGTCCTCCGGGTTTTGGAATTCGTAAGGGGAAAGCCGGCAGCGCGCGCAGCAGTTCACTTTGCTCGTGCGATTTTCCCCACGTCAGCGGCAAAGGCCCATGAATGAGCTTCTCTCCCCCAGCCAGGCGTCCCCGGAACTCGATGCCATGGGTTCCCTGATGGATGCGGATATGGGGGCCTATTACACCTGCCGGGTTCCGCGCAGTCGATGTTCCTGGCTTGGTTTGAGAATCACGGGGAGGCCGTGGCAATTTCGCCTTCCATGCCTCGTGGGACACTTTAAACTCAACCGCGACCATGCCGCAACTGCTCTCGTGGATGGCCTGAGCGGCACGGAATCAAATATTTGCAAGGCAGTTTTCGATTCGAGTTTACCCATGCCTCTAAGGGGCACCGAAACCCACACCAGCCTGCCAGGCCCGTTGCGTGCGCGAGTGCCGTAGGTGAACCCACTATTTTCGATGTAATATGTTGAGAAGGCGTCGGGCTCGTAGCTCAGCGGTTAGAGCAGCGGACTCATAATCCGTTGGTCCCAGGTTCAAATCCTGGCGGGCCCACCACTTATTTCCAATGACTTATAATCTTTGAGTGTACTGAGTGTTTCGGGATTTTGCGCGAGTCTGTGCTCGGTCTCCTCCAAGTCTGACGCGTTCGTCTGCTCCTCCAGGCGCCGAATTGCCGCTTGCTTCGTGTGCGACCGGCCACAATTCTACCGGCCCTGGCACGCTTGTTTTGAGGAGTTTGCGGGCAGAGAGTCCGACCCTCCGCTTTTTTCGAATTAAATCGGCGGTTCAGGGCAGCTTTTCTAATTCATTCCTATCCAACAAGATCGAAGGTTATGGCGCACTCGGGGAGATTCGAACTCCCGACCCTCTGCTTAGAAGCCGTTCGACCCACTTTGCCAAATCTTGCCAGAGGAGTGGGTGATCGAACGGAATCAGCAGGTTGGGGCAAATTTCCGCAACCTGTTTTCTCCTTCATTGGTTGTCGGGTGCCGCTAAAAGCGCGAGTTCTTAGCGCAGGTTGGCGTGATCGAGGGAAGGGAAGCCAGGACATTCAATAGCTTCCCAAGCTCCCTCGAGTAAACCCTGACGCGCTGAGCTGGCGGCACTCACCTAGAACTAAATCCGTGGCATTTGGAGAATCGTGGAAAATGGAACTCGCCCGCGACATTCTTATTGCGCGTCACGTGTGATTGCAAGGAAAACTTCCTCCGGACCGTTGGTGAGGGGTTCAATTCAGGGAAATTGAGTTGGCAACGCGATGTTGCCACGCAAGGCGTAGGTTGCCAAGCAGTTGGAGCTGCTGGCGCTCCAAGAACTCGAACTTAAACGCTGATCTGCGTACTTATTCGGTGTGTACAACAAAATAAATATAACTGCAAGGCAACAAAAAAGCACTTGACAGCGTCAACACAAGGGTTTATATGGCAAGTTGCCCGAAGAATCGGATTCGCTCCATTTTTGGGTGGCGCACAGAAAAACAAGATTCGGATTCGGCTCGAGGGTGTTTTATTTCTTGCGGAATAAGATACCAGGAGTTGCTCCGCCTCACTTTTTCCCCTCTCTTGTGTGTTTCATTTTGGAAAACGGGGTCCGTCCAGCAGATGTGTGCTTCGGCCCCGCTCAGAGTCTGTCTATATCAAGAAAACGGATTTCGGGACCAAACTTGGGTGCCATGAGCGTGTGTACTGGCGAGAGCTCGATATTTTGCCCCTCTGCCAGTTCAAGGGGGGGAATATGGAAACCAGGAAGATCCAGGTCTTAGTCGTTGGGGAGTGCGCAAGAACTCCATCTCATTTAGCGAAACGCGTGGAAGAGCGAGGCTGCACTTGCGAATTTGCGGACACTTATCACGCGGCCCGCATGCTACTGGAATGCCGCAACTTCGATTTGATGCTCAGTCCGGTGAAGCTGGGCAAGAGCAGTATGCTTCCTCTGATGAAGATGTTGAGGGGCTCACGTTCCACGGCATTTTATTATCAGGTGGTCGAAGATAGCTGCTGGTGGCTACCGGCCATTTTCCGCGGTCAAGTCTGTTTCGGACAGAACGCACTCCGCCCGAGCGAGTTCATCCCGATCCTGGATAAGGCGATTGATGAGTTGCGAACCGGAGCCGCGGCATTGGTCCCTGAGGGCGCGCTTGCGGCCCCCGCATAGGTATGTACTATTTGGATTTCGCAGTGCTTGTTATTTATGAGGTTAGGCGTATCATTTAATTGACGGCGTTCGCTTCTGCCGTTTTGCAGCCCTCTAAGCCATTCTTGGGAATGGCCACTGCAGCAGTATTTCACTCCCTCCCCGTTGACGTGAGACCCCTTTCTGGACAACGACTTCGTTGAGTCCTGTCCCGATGCAGCGGCCGGACGCCATCTCTTAAGATGGCCACGAGCCCCGTTGCATCGGTATTCGGGAGCTTTGACTTCGTCAGACTCCTGAGCCCGACCAAAAGAGGGAAAGCCTTGAGATACGGCCTCTTCGACAGTTCACTGCTTGCTAACGCGCAGCATGCGCTCGAATTCGTGGGCGACATTGTCGCGTCCTGGACCAAATACACAACGCCACCAGTGAAGATTATAACGGGAGCATACCGCGGCTGGTTCACGCACGAGGACGTTTCCATCAGCAAACCCAGCGAACTTCTCCACGGCACGATTTCCGGTCTCGACGAGCAGGGATGCCGCATACGGGGATACACCTTCGAGGAGGTGTGAAGAATAAATGAGCATGTTGGCAACGCGTACCCACGAACCGGGGCTGAGGATAAAGCCCCTAGTCGGCTATGGTCTGGCCTTGGCGATCTTGTTGGCAGTTGGCATTTTCCAATACAAAATTATTGGGGCGTTGGTTGAATCCGATATTTGGATTATCCATGCCCACGAGGTCCTTGCTGAATTGGAAGGGGGGTGCTCCGGGCTCCAACAAGCGGAGTGGGGCAGTCGAAGTTACGCGGCGACCGGCGTTCAGGATTATGTCCTCCAGTTCAGCGCGGGAATTGGGCGTGCAGACGAACATCTTCGCGCCGCTCGAATTGTCACCGCCGGCAATCCCAGCCAACAACAGAATTTCGATCGCTTGATGCAGCTCGTAACCGCAAAACGGAGAGTGATGGAGCACCTCATCGCTCTGCGCCGCGACCAAGGGCATACTGCGGCGAGCGAAGCGCTGAGCAACGATGAGGGCCTGAAATTGATGACGGAGATCCGGGCTCTTACCGACGAGATGGAAGGAAATGAAAATAGCTTGCTCGAGGTGCGCCAGGCGGCGAGCCGATCCCAGGCCAAGAGGGCAGGCCTGGCGATTCTCCTCGGCACAGTGCTGGCCCTGGGCCTCACGCTCGCGACAAGCTGGTTCGCTCATGGGGATGCGATCAGATGGCGCCGGGCGAAAGAGCCGGTGCATAATGCTTCGCTCCACAGCCGCAACCTGATCGAGACCAGTCTGGATCCGCTGGTGACCATCAGCCGCGGAGGCCAAATCGCTGACGTCAACCAAGCCACCGAATTCGTAACCGGAGTAGCGCGTCAGCAACTGATCGGCAGCGACTTCTCCGCCTACTTCACCGAGCCCGAGGAGGCGCGCAAGGTATACGAGCAGGTCCTTGCCCGAGGTTCGGTGCGGAATCATCCCCTCGTCATTCGGGACATCTCCGGAAAGCTTACGGATGTGTTGTACAACGCCACCGTGTTCAAGAGCGAGGCGGGAGAAGTCGAGGGCATCTTTGCCGCTGCCCGCGATGTGACCGAACGCAAGCGGACGGAGCGGGCTCTGCAAGAGAGTGAAGATGCATTTCGAACGTTGGCCGAGTTGGTGCCGCAGTTGGTCTGGATATGCACGCACGATGGCTTGGGTATCTACTTCAACCAACGATGGGTGGATTACACCGGGCTAACTCTGGAGGAGAGTTATGGAAATGGCTGGTACACCGCCTTCCACCTCGACGGCAAGCAGTCCGCGTTGGACGTCTGGAACCATACGGCTGCGATTGGTAATACCTACGGGCTCGAATCCCGCCTGCGGAGCAGCGATGGCCACGACCGCTGGTTTCTCACAAAAGGAGTGGCCCTGACCGATGGCGCGGGACGCGTCTTGAGGTGGTTTGGAACTTGTACCGACATCGAGGATTTGAAGCGGAGCGAAGAAGCACTCCATATAATCACAGCCGACTTGGCTCGCTCGAACGCTGATCTTGAGCAGTTTGCTTACGTGGCATCGCACGACCTCCAGGAGCCGCTGCGCATGGTGGCGAGCTTCACGCAACTTCTGGGGCAGCGCTATAAAGGCCAGCTCGACGCCGACGCGGACGAGTTCATCGGCTATGCGGTGGACGGGGCGCGCCGCATGCAGGCGCTCGTGAATGACCTACTGTCTTATTCCCGAGTTGGGACGCGAGGCAAGGAGCTTGTTGCCGTGGACTTCGAACAAGTCCTGCAAATGGTGCTGACGAACCTGCAGGCAAGGTTGGAGGAGGGCGGTGGCCAGGTGACCCACGATCCCTTACCCACGGTGATGGGAGACGAAACACAATTATGGCAGGTGCTTCAGAACCTGGTGGGGAACGCCCTCAAATTCCACGGCTCGGAACCCCCACGGGTGCACGTCTCTGCGCAGGAGATAAAGGGCGAATGGCGATTCTCGGTGCGCGATAACGGAATCGGGATCGAGCCGCAATTTGCCAAACGGATCTTTCTGGTCTTTCAGCGGCTGCATAGTCGCGCGGAGTACCCGGGAACGGGTTTGGGACTGGCAATTGCCAAGAAAATCCTCGAGCGGCAGGGCGGGCGAATCTGGATGGAGTCTGAACCTGGGAAAGGTTCTACTTTTTATTTCAGCCTGCCGAAGACAAGGAGTGACCAGTGCAGACAAATGCAAAGCCACCACAATCTGTTGACATCCTGTTAGTAGAGGACAATCCCGGCGACGTCAGGCTGATCCAGGAGGCGCTCCAGAGCGGGAAACTGCTGAATCGGATAGCCACCGTGTCGGACGGCCAAAAGGCGCTGGCCTACCTGCGCAAGCAGGGGAGCTACGCGCAGGCACCGCGGCCAGATCTCATCTTGCTGGACCTGAACATACCGCGGAAGGACGGGCGCGAGGTTCTGGCGGAGATCAAAGCGGATCCTCTCCTGCGGAGCATCCCGGTGGTGATTGTCACCAGTTCGCACGCGGAGGAAGACATCCTGAGGAGTTACAACACGCACGCCAATTGCTACGTGACGAAGCCCGTGGACCTGGAGAAATTCGTCGCCGTGGTGAGAGCCATCGAGGAGTTCTGGGTGACCATCGTCAAGCTGCCCCCGAAGCCATAAGGGACCATCAAAGAGGAGGCTCAGGTCTTGCTGATGGAGGCCAATCCAGACGGATGGAAGGTCGGCGGCAGGATCGGAACCCCTGGTTCACGAAGGTAAAAGCAACGCCGGAGTGGAAACGAATGTCCGAAGATAAGATGCATGTGCTGCTGATCGAGGATAATCCCGGAGATGCGCGCCTGGTCGAAGAGATGCTGAAAGAGAGCGGGGAAGACGATTTCGCGCTGAGACACGTGGGGTCGTTGCAAGCCGGCATGCGCATCCTTTCAGAGGGCTGCGGGGACCAGGTGATCCTGCTGGACCTGGAACTCCCCGATGGGAGCGGACTGGAGACCTTGCGGCGAATCGCGCCATTCGCCGAGGAAGCCAGCGTGGTTGTGATCACCGGCAGCCAAGATGAGAGGCTCGGGGTTGAAGCACTGAAAGTGGGAGCGATCGATTACCTCATCAAGGGCCAGATAGACGGCCGGCAGCTCCGAAGAATCCTGCACTACGCTGTGGAGCGCCACCACATGCAGATGGAGCTGCACAGTCTCGCGCTGCAGGATGATCTCACGGGCCTGCACAATCGCCGAGGTTTTCTGTTGCTTGCGGAACAACAGATGAAGATCAGCCGAAGGAATCACTCATCTTGCCTGTTGCTGTTCCTGGACATTGATGGGCTGAAGAGAATAAATGACACCTTGGGGCATGCGGCGGGGAACGGCGCGATTGTCGAGGCGGCGGAGGTGCTGCGCTCGTCTTTTCGACAGTGTGACATCCTGGCGCGACTTGGCGGGGACGAATTTGCGGTGCTTGCCGTGGGAACGTGGGAGTCCAGCGAAGCCGCCTTGCGGGCCCACCTCGAACAGAAATTCAAACAAGTCAACGCGCGACCCAATCGTGCGTACGCTCTTTCGTTCAGCATCGGCATCGTGCCGTGCGGTGCCAACGCGCGATGCTCCTTCGAGGATCTGCTGGCAAAGTCGGATGCGCTTATGTATCAGGACAAGAAACACAAGACGCTCAGCGCGCGCCTAAGTGCACCGGGAGCGTGACGAATGACTGGGGACATGATCCACGTTTTGCTTGTTGAAGACAATCCGGGGGACGCGCGTCTGGTCAAAGAAATACTAGAACACGACGAGAATAGTGCTTTTAGAGTCAAACATGTGTCCACTCTTGAAGAGGCCATGAGCTCCCTCGCGCCGGGCGCGGCGAACCAGGTGATCCTGCTGGACTTGGGACTTCCCGATGAAAGCGGGCTGCGGACCTTGCAGCGGATCATACCTGTAGCGCAGGAGGCAAGCATCGTAGTCATCACCGGGCTGCAAGATGAAGAGTTGGGGATTGCCGCGATAAGGGAAGGCGCGCACGACTACCTCATCAAGGGCCAGGTGGACGGGGGCCAGCTACGCCGAATCCTGCGCTACGCCGTGGAGCGCCACAAGATGCAGAGCGATCTCCAGGCCGAGATAGACCGGCGGGCACGAGTGCAGCGGGCCCTGGAACTCTCCGAAGAGCGTTACCGTCTGCTTTTGGAAACGGCGCCCACGGGCATTGTGATAACCAATGAACGAGGAAGGGTGGTGCAAGCGAATGCGGAGGCGCTGCGCATATTCGGCTATGTGCGCAGGGAGTTGATCGGGCAAACGATCGACATGCTGCTTCCCGAGCGCCTAGGCCACGCGCATGAAGAGCAGTTGTCTGGCTACCTGAAGGAACCGCACGTGCGGCCAATGGGATTGGGATTGGAGCTGTTCGCGCGGCGAAAAGATGGCACGGAGTTTCCCGCGGAAATTAGCCTGGGACCGCTGGCCACCGAGGAAGGGATGCTGGTTTCGGCCACGGTCGTAGACATCACGGCCCGAAAGAAGATGGAGGAGCAATTGCGCATCGCGCAGCGCATGGAGGCGATTGGCAATCTGGCGGGCGGCGTGGCCCACGACTTCAACAATCTGCTGGCGGTTATCCTGGGGTGCTCCGATGTGGCGCTTGATACTCTCGCACCCGAGCACCCCGCCACCAAGAAAGTGGAGATGATCCGAAAAGCAGGCGCGTCGGCGGCAGAGCTGACGCGGCAACTGCTGGCGTTCAGCCGGCAACAAATGCTGCAGCCGCGAGTGCTCGATCTGAAGGAGATTGTGGAGCGGACGGAGGTCTTGCTGCGGCGTCTGCTCGGGGAAAACATCGCGCTTACAATCTCGCTGGAAGCTTCGCTGGGTTGCGTCAAGGCCGATCCGGGACAAGTCGAGCAGGTACTGCTGAATCTCGCGGTGAACTCCCGCGACGCGATGCCGCAGGGAGGCCGCTTGAAAATAGCAGCCCACAATTGTGAGCTGGATGATTCCTATAAGGACGAACAGGAGGCGGTTATTCCCGGTCGCTACGTCATGCTCGCGGTCGAAGACACGGGTTGCGGGATGGATCGCGAGACGCAGTCGCGAATCTTTGATCCGTTTTTCACGACCAAAGAAATCGGAAAAGGCACAGGATTAGGCTTGGCGACAGTCTATGGAATTGTGAAACAGAGCGGGGGATATATTCGGGTGGACAGCGAGCCGGGTAAGGGAAGCAAGTTTAAGGTATATCTACCAAGAGTCGAAGAAGCCGCTGAGCCGAGCAAAGGGGAAGAGTCGGAGGCGACGGTGCTCCGGGGTTGCGAAACGATTCTGCTGGCGGAAGACTCCGCGTCTCTCCGGGAAGTGGCCGGGCAATATCTGGAGAGCCTGGGCTATACCGTGCTGGAGGCTCCATCTGGCAGGGAAGCGCTGGAGCGGGCGAAGGATTTCCAGGGTCCGATTCACCTTTTGCTGACGGATGTGGTGATGCCGGAAATGAGTGGCCCGGAGCTGGCGGTCCACATGGCGGGACTGCGTCCGGGCATAAAGGTAATTCTCACCTCCGGCTACACCGACGACACGATTCCCCGACAAGGAGAGCTGGACCCCGGCGTCGTCTTCATTCAGAAACCCTATCGTCCTAAAGCGCTCGTCCGGAAGATTCGAGAGGTTTTGGGCGGGCCCGATCAAAAAAGTGAAAGCCCCATCCCCTTGCGCTCGCGCGCGTCCAGCGTCACTTAGGTTCGCACACCTCGGGAAGTCTCAGGGCTGAATCGAAGGGAAGCATCGTGGGAAGTGTCGTTGCGGATGAGTGCCAAGGATACTTAGCCGGAATGAATTCTGCCGTTCTTCGCCAACAAATGGCACACAGCTCTGCTGTGATGACGGCAAGATACACCGGAGAAATTCCACTCGAACAAGTGCGGGCGGCCTTTTCCAGCATGGAATTGGAAAATAGGGAAAATGGCCGGTCTGTACGTGCAGTTGCGTCGTTGTGTATAATCAAAAAACCAGAGAAACGAGCGGGCGTCGTACAATGGCAGTATAGAAGCTTCCCAAGCTTCGGACGTGGGTTCGATTCCCATCGCCCGCTCCATAACTCCTGATGATTCGATTGCCTTTATGCGGCTGAGTCGCTGAAAATACTCCACAAAACAGGCTGTTTTGGACGCTATTGACTTCTGCATAAATAAT
>PMES01000048.1 GCA_003154775.1 Acidobacteriota bacterium
TTGTAAATATTATTGTTTAACAGTCCGTTAGCCCCAGTCTTGACTACAAAAGGCCTACGCGTTGGGCGATGGGTCATCGCTGGGTAGGTCGTGCTCACCGTGGTTTGAACCAGGACTCTGCACTCAAAAACCTGGCCGCAGCATTGCATGCTGCGGTGGTCAGAAGTACAGTATCGGTCTGCCGGGAAGTTAAAGCGGAAATCCCGGTTAGGCTGCGCGCCGTTGCTCTCCCGACCCCGCCAACCGAGCGCTAACTCCGGGCGCAGTCGTTCTGCGGCTCGATGCTGTGCTGGAACCCCGATGTAGGGAAGCTGGTAAGGCTATCTGCCGGCACCGTTGGGGAATGGAGGTCATGCCTATGTTTCTCGATTTCTATCACTTGCGCGAACAGCCGTTTGGCGTCACGCCCGACCCGGCGTATCTGTACCCGAGTCGCACGCACTGCGAGGCGCTCGACTCGCTCACAGAAGCAATCCTGGGCGACCGGGGATTTCTGGCCCTGATCGCGGAGCCGGGCATGGGCAAGACGACGCTCCTATATCAACTGCTCGAGGGACTGCGCGATACGGCGCGCGCCGCGTTCTTGTTCCAGACGCAGTGCAACTCCCGCGAATTCTTCCAATACCTTCTGAGCGAGCTAGGGGTCGATTCAATCGACATGGGGCTCGTGGCCATGCACAACAAGTTGAATGAAATATTGTTTGCTGAAATGCTGGCGGGCAAGCGATTTGTCCTGATCGTCGATGAGGCGCAAAACCTGGACGATACCGTACTTGAAACCATCCGGCTGCTTTCAAACTTTGAGACGCCGCACACCAAACTGCTGCAAATCGTTCTGGCCGGGCAGCCGCAACTCGAGGAGAAACTCAGGCTGAAGCAGCTGGCGCAACTCCTGCAGCGCATTACGGTGGTGAAGCATCTGGAAGCTCTGTCGCCGGAGGAAACGGCCGGTTATGTCAGGCACCGGCTGAAAGTGGCGGGCCATTGCGGCGAAGCGCTATTCGAGCCGGAGGCCTTGGTGCTCGTCGCCGAGCGAAGCCAGGGCGTTCCGAGAAACATCAACAAGATCTGCTTCCGCGCTTTGCTGGAAGCCTATGCCAGAGGGCGCCACACGGTGTCTCCGGACATCGTCGAGAAGGCATATCGTAAGTTGGACGTCATAGCCGTTGCTCGTTCGACACCGACGCCGATGTCGGCGCCATCGCCTGCGTCTACAGGCACCAATTCTGCGGAGACAGCCGACATCCCTGCGGCGCTACGACTTACATACAAGCCGCTCGCGGAGTTTGGCTTGCCTGGCTGGAGCCTTTGGGCGGGCGCACTCGTTGCCGTTCTGCTGTCGGCGGGCCTGGCCCTGCCGCGTAACGTCCTGCCGGAAATGATGCTGGTAATGCGCGATCAAGTGACAGCAACAAAGAACCTGGTGCAGCGCGAAAAAGCGGACGATGGGCGGCAAACGCCAGGTGTTCGGGAATCGGCGGAGAGCAGGAAGGCCGTCGAACCACGGCTAAGCGAGCGTGGCATGCCGAACGTCACCGCCATCCAAACATCGAGCGCAGAGAACGATGCGCGGGTTGTCGTCATGCTCGACGATGCGGTCCAGTACGACTCGGCGCGCATTGCTTCGCCCGACCGCATCTATTTCGATCTTTACAAGGCGCAGCTGAGCCCGTCTGTCGGGCAGAAGACAGTTCCCATCGAAGGTGGGCTCCTGAAGTGGGTGCGGGCCGCGCAAAATACGGACGAGGTGGTCCGGCTGGTTCTCGATGCGGATGGAGCGAAGGATTATTCGGCGCAACTGCTTTCGGACCCGTACCGCCTGGTGATCGACGTTCACGCGCAACCGATGGCCGCCGCGAAGTTCGGTCTGAGCTCGGATGCGGCGATGCACAACCTGGCCGAGACGCCGCCGAAAGCGAGCGCCAGCCACGAAACGCAACTCTCACTGACGCGGGAATTGGGGCTGAAGATCAACCGCATCGCGATTGATCCCGGCCACGGGGGGTACGACACGGGCACGATGGGGCCGCACGGTCTGCTCGAAAAGAACCTTGACCTCGATGTGGCGTTGCGGCTGGGCCAACTGATCGAAGATAACATTGCGGATGCAGAAGTGGTCTACACGCGCAAGGACGACAGGCACGTTCCGCTGGAAGAGCGCACGGCGATCGCCAACGGCGCCAACGCGGACCTGTTCATCTCGATTCACGCGAATTCGAGCGCGAGCCGCGAAGCGCGCGGCGTCGAAACGTACTACCTGAGCCTGGCAGCTTCGCAGCAATCCAGGGAACTCGCGACGCGCGAAAACGCGCTGGCGGAATCTTCCCTCCACGATCTTCCGGACCTCATCAAGAAGATCACGCGCAACGAGAAGATCGCGGAATCGAAGCTGCTTGCCCTGGATATCCAGAACGCGCTCTCGCAGCGGCTCCAGCTCGTGAGCCGGCGCGAGACGAACCGCGGCGTGAAGCAGGCACCCTTCGTAGTTTTGACCGGCGCCAACATGCCTGCAGTGCTTTCGGAGATTTCCTTCGTCAGCAATGCGAGCGACGAGAGCCTGCTGCTCGAGAGCGACCAGCGCCAGCGCGTCGCCGAGGGCCTGTACCGTGGCATTGCAGCCTATCTCGATAGCTTGCACAGCCTGCACCAAAAGAAGCAGAACCTTGTCAGTGAAAATCGTCCCAGCACATCATCGGGATTCGCAACAGCAACAGCCGCAATCGGGCGAAATCCCCACTAGAGGAATTGCCTGCGTGAAAAGGTACACTCGGCGCTTGACATAGTGTGTATAAAGTGTGTATTATGAACCATGCACAGCCGAGTCGTCATTCAACGATTGCAGGATGACGGCTGGTACAAGGTCGCTCAGGTCGGGAGCCACGTGCAGTTCAAGCACCCAGTAAAGAAGGGGCGGGTCACGGTGCCACACCCGAACCGAAACATACCGATAGGCACTCTAAGAAGTATAGAGCGGCAAGCAAGCATCAAACTGAGGTAAGTATGGACTACATCGCGTATCTTCATAAGGACCGTGACTCCGACTTCGGAGTCAGCTTCCCTGATTTCCCCGGCTGCATCACCGCTGGCAGAACGTTGGAAGAAGCACGGCGTAGAGCTGCAGAGGCTCTCAGCCTCCACATCGCTGGGATGGTCGAGGACGGCGCGAGGATTCCAGACCCCTCGACGGTCGATGATGTCCTCAACGACCCCGCCATCAAGGACGCCGTGGCGTTCCTTGTCCCCGCCCGTTTGGAGCGGACGGTTCGAGTCAATGTGACCGCACGGGAGAGCCAGCTTGACAAGATTGACCGTCTGGCACGCTCTGCCGGACTGACGCGCTCGGCCTTCATGGTGCAAGCAGCCATCAAACAAGAAGCGAAATTGGCGCATCGTCCTCGTACAAAGAGACTCAAAGAAGCCTCCGCTTAGCAGACCGCACGATCGTCGCCTGTTCAGTAGGCAAGTAAGCGCGGGAGCCAGGATCTTTCTGGGCGGGACCCGCCGGTCGTTTTGTTACATTTGATAGGTACTTCTTTACATCTACCAAGAGATTGATACAATCAGGTCGGGCACTCTATGCGTACCTCTCCAACCGACAAACTCCTGCGACTAGCGGCCAAGCGGCAAATCGTCCGCACGAAGGATGCGAGCGAACTGGGCATTCCGCGGAACTACCTCGGTCGACTGGTCCGTAAGGGCATTCTCGAAAAAGTGCGGCGTGGCCTCTATACCTCTCCCGATTTCTCCGGCACCGAGCATCTCACGCTCATAGAGGCCGCGTATCAGCTTCCCAAGGGCATCGTCTGCCTGCTGTCCGCCCTCCGCTTTCACAACTTCACTACACAGTCTCCCCATGAAATCTGGATGGCCATCGGACAAAAGGCCTGGGCACCAAAGATTTCCTCACCCCCGATTCGTCTTATTCGCATGTCAGGAGCATCTCTTCATTTTGGCGTGAAGGAATATAAAGTATCAGGCACTGTGCTCCGCGTCTTCAGCCCAGCGAAAACTGTTGCCGACTGCTTCAAGTTCCGGAACAAGATTGGTCTCGACGTCGCTATCGAAGCACTGAAGGAATGCCATCGCTCAGAGAAGGCAACGATGGACGAGCTCTGGGCTGCTGCAAACATTTGCCGCGTGGCCAACGTCATGCGCCCGTATCTGGAGTCACTCTAGTTGACGAATCCACCGCCAAAAAACATCCCGGCTTCCGTCCGCGAGAAACTGCGTTATATCGCCCGGTAGTGCAACGCCGATTTTGGCCAGATCCTGGTCAAATATGGCCTCGAACGGATTCTCTTCCGACTTAGCCGCTCCAGAACTAACCCAAGTTCGTCACGAGACGGG
>PMES01000007.1 GCA_003154775.1 Acidobacteriota bacterium
TCGCGGTCACCCCGGCGAACTCATCCATCAACAGCGGCGCGACGCAGCAGTTCACCGCCACCTGAACCTACAGCGACAGCAGCACGCAGGACGTCACGAGCTCGGTGACCTGGAGTTCCTCGAACACGGCAGCCGCGACGATCACGAGCGGAGGCTTGGCAACAGGCGGGGCCATCGGCAACACGACGATTCAGGCGACTTCGGGCTCGATCAGCGGCTCCACCACCCTGACGGTCTCCGCGACGGGTTTGGTCGGCTATTGGAAATTTGACGAAGGAAGTGGCACCACGGCTGCCGATTCGTCAGGCAACGGTTATACGGCTACTCTGGTCAATGGGGTCAGTTGGGTCGCCGGCAAGATCGGGGATGCCCTCTCCGCCAACGGGGGCAATCAGTATGTCAGTATCCCCACGATCAACCTCAGTGGCACCAGTACGGTCACCGTGGCCTTCTGGGCCAATCGGACCTACTCGCAGACTGTGGAATCCGTGCTGCTTGAGGACAGCACCAATTACAACGGTTCCAGCACCGGGTTCGGTTTCTTCCCGGATGACACTCAGTGTAACGGGATTCAGGCCGCCGTGCATGGCAACGTGGGGTACAGCGTTAACTGCTACGGCCAACCGTCTTCTGGAGTTTGGCACCACTTGGCTGTCATCTACGACAAGACGCAAGCGGGAAACAATCAGACGGCTCTCTACATCGATGGTGTGTTGCAAACTCCCACGTCAAACCTCAACACGGCTCAGAACACCAACAGCTTCGGCAATAACCCCATCTATTTGTTTTCCCGCGACGGCACCGAGTATTTCAATGCCGGCGAGATGGACGATTTGCGGCTCTACAACCGGGCCCTCTCGGCTGCCGAGATCCAGCAGATCTACCAAGCCGGCAGCGCGTCGTTGGTCTCCATTGCGGTGACATCGGCAAATCCCTCGATCGTCAAGGGTGCCACGCAGCAGTTCACCGCCACCGGGACCTACAACGATAGCAGCACGCAAAACTCTGACCAGTTCGGTAACCTGGACTTCGTCTAGCACTTCCCTGGCGACGATCACGAGCGGGGGTNNATGGCACGACGAATCTGACGGTTACCACTGTGCTGGCGCAGGGTTTCGCTTACCGTCGTGCGGTCACGCTGACGAACTCAGGTTCCACCCTCACGAACTATCAGGTAAAAATCGCCCTCACGTCGTCCAACATGAACTTTTCCCATGCGAAGTCCGACGGGTCTGACGTTCGGGTCAGGGCTAGTGACGGCGTAACGAACCTGTCGTACTGGATTGAGAACTGGAACAGCTCTAGTCAGGTTGCAACCGTATGGGCGAATGTTCCGTCTATCCCAAACGGAAGTTCTACGATTTATCTGGTTTACGGTGAGGCGTCCGCGACTACGACTGCCAGCGGAACAAATACCTTTCTCTTTTTCGATGACTTTTCGTCAGCGGACCCGAGCACGCTGAATGGGTATTACCAGGAGAGCACACTATCGACCGTTAATTTGGGAGCAGCGCAAGCATGGGAGGGACACGATCAGCCCCATTTCTTCACTGTTCTGCCGAACCCTTACGGCGCAACGCTAGACGGGGTCACGTACACCTATTGGGCCTGGTATGGCCTGCATTCCTGGGTAGTCAGTGGCATCGGGCTGGCCGGTTCGAACGATCTGGTGAACTGGACGAAGTATTCGTCCAATCCTGTCATCCCGGTGGCTACAGGTTGCAGCCGTCCAAGTGTGATTCTTGTTTCTACTACGTTAAACATGGCTTGTGAATCTACTGCCGCCACTCCTCAGATCAGCTATTTTACGAGCACAAATGGGACGTCGTGGACGGCGCAGACGGCCTTCACTGCATTCACCTACAACGCCGTGACCCCGCAGCTTTGGCTGAACCCGAATAACGGTAATTACTATCTCTTCTATGCCTACTGTTCTGGAGTGAATTACTACGTCATCAATTATCGTACAGCTACAACCGTCGCGGGGCTG
Organism: Acidobacteriota bacterium; assembly: GCA_003154775.1. Taxonomy (GTDB): domain Bacteria; phylum Acidobacteriota; class Terriglobia; order Acidiferrales; family UBA7541; genus Acidiferrum. Next base: position 1,991 of record PMES01000007.1, read on the forward strand.
GAAACCGCTGCCGATAATACGATCCTAAGATCGCCCGGTACCAACAATCCATTCGTGTATGCCCCCTATGTCACTTACGACACAGCGAGCGGCCTGTACGTCATGCAGGTTGAAACCGTACCTAACACTTCCTCCGGTGGCCCCGATACAACTTGGTACGTCGTGACGCTTCTCAGCTCCAGTATTGACGGGCCTTGGACAGTAGCGGCGGGGAGTCCAATTCACACCGGGGGATATGCTTGTCCTGAGAACTACAACGCCAGCGGGACGCTTTATACCTATTACTGCTACTACAACGGATCAGCCTGGTCAATTTCATACACCACGGCAAGCGTTTCGACCGGGCTTCAACAATACTCAAAGCCTAAGACATCTCTTTGGACCGATGTGCATGACACTACCGATACCGCCCCTACGTGGTATTTAACGCCATGCACGGACTGGAAGGGCGCATCGGCTACGTGCCTATATGGATTTGGACAATTCACTGGCGAGGTGGGTTCTAAAGACCCGATGTTGCAATCGTCGTACTCCGGGACAAACTACATCTTGGACGCTCAAGTGTACGGAGAAGGTGCGAACGACGCTCAGATCGGCACTAGGATGAGCGCCACGGCTGCAAACTACTACTCGACGGAACTATATTTCAACCACAATGGCACAGACAATATCTATGTCGCCAAAAGAAGCCCCACCTGGACATCGCTCGGAGATGTGGTGGCGGGGGATTTGTACTGGCAGACCTGGTATCAGTTGGAGGCTAATCCGCAAGGCACAACCCAGGAGGCCAGCACTCAGTACGGGACATATACCGTTTCTGGGACGGACAGCACCTACTCCTCCGGCGCGGCTGGCCCATCACTAGAGTTATTTGGTTCGGCTATGTTTGGTTATACGTTCATTCGGCAATATGCCGCGACACCTCCGACTAATTCAGTAGAGTCAGAAATATCGGGGAATTATTGATGCTGCATAAATACAGATGCCGCCGAACATGAAGTCGTCCCCGGTTTAGTTGATTGCAGTGGCTCTCGACTTGCTGCACGTTATGCGACCCGCACCTGTTGAGTCAACGACGAGTTCTGTTCACGATGTGCCTGGCAGCGCTGGCATCGGTTATATGGAGCGAGCATGTTCGGCTACGTGTTCATTCACCAGTATGCTTCAACGGTCCCTAGCAATTCGGTGGGATCAGAGACATCGGGGAGTTATTGATGCGAACTTGGCTCACACTCGTTCCTGCGGTTCTGCTTCCGGTTAACGTGGCCGCGCAAATCATGCAACAAGTGATTATACGACCTCCGCCCAATCCTCGGGCAGCGTAGCATGGGCACTCAAAAACGGCACAATACCTCATCACGCTGTGCGCGGACTGCCATCGAGGTGAGCACGAGTTTCAGTGATGAGCGCCTCTGTCGCCCAGTAGAAAACTCCGTGGAAGCCAAATCAAGGTGCCATTCTCTGTGAGGAATCGCGTACTTCCGTTGTTCTTCCATGAGATCACCTAAATTGAATTTTGGTTTCCAGTAGAAGAGGAGGTGATTTGCTCCGGAGAGTGGGCCGCAGCGCCGGCCACCGGGTGGACCAGTCTGGACATTCATCATCGCCTGCGCTACTCGCGGCCAAAAGAATAATATTCGAGGCCAAGCTCACGCATCTTCTGCGGTGAATAGAGATTCCTACCGTCGATGACCAGGCCCCGCGCCATCAGGGGTTTTGCACGCTCCCAATTCAGTGTGCGGAAGATGTCCGACTCGGTAAAGACCAATGCAGCATCGGCGCCCTTAAGCGCTTCGTAGGGATCATCATGATAAATCACCTCGGGTAAGAGAGCCTTTGTTCTCGAGATGGCTTCGGGGTCGCTCGCGTGAACGATGGCTCCCTCGTCCAGCAAGTGGAGTGAACCCTTGAACTGA
>PMES01000021.1 GCA_003154775.1 Acidobacteriota bacterium
AACAGAAAATCTTACAGTCACATTTCGTCACAAAAGTTCTATTCGGGTCGCTGATTTTGCGCCGGTGTCGAACGAGTGGGCGAGCAAGGAGTAGCGCAACAACAGCGAAAGGGGCTGCAATTGCCAGGCGCACATAAAATTCTTCCGCCTGCTTCTGTTGAAATGCCTTGAGCGTCCGTTCGGAAGGATTTCGGTGCCATTCCCCGAATTCCCTGAGCGCAAAATCCTGGATCGGCAGAATCAAAATCAGCGCGACGATCCCAATAACAATCGACTCGACGGTGAAGATTGTCCAGTACGAACTTCGTTTCACGTTTTGCTCCGCAGTTCTGCTGACACTCCGCCGGCGAACCAAGTCTTTCTGAATGACCCCAGCGCCGAATTGAACTTCTCACAATACTGGCGAGTCATCGCCGAGGAGTGTCCGCCGCACCACCGCGATTGGTGGGAACCCCTGGCTCATGAATTCGTCGTGAAACTTGCCGAGTGTGAACTCCGCGCCCATCTTTTTCTGGTAATCTTCGCGCAGCTTCAGAATTTGTAATTTCCCCAGCGTGTAGTACAAATAGGTTGGGTCGCTCGTGCCGCGCTTCGATTCGATGTCCGCGATCTTGGCCGATTGGTAGCCCTCTCTTACGAAGAACTCCTTGGCCTCCGCGAAGCTCATCTTGCCCGTGTGCATGCGGATGCCCGCCACAAATCGCGCGTCGCGCAAGAGCGCATCCTGCAACTGGCCCAGCCGTATGTACTTGGCCTCGCGGGCATCTTTCGCCCCTGTCCCCGGCTGCCCGTAGCCCTCGTCCAGCATCATCTGTTCGCAATAGTGCGCCCAGCCTTCGACATTCGTGTTGGCAGAAAGCACCTTGCGCAATTTCGACGGGGCCCGTGGGGTCCATAAATACTGCATGTAATGCCCGGGATAGGTTTCGTGCGTGGCAGTGCTCACGATCGTCCCGATATTGAACCCCGCCATGAGGCTGGCGATTTCCGCGGGGGTGTCGCCCGGGGCCGGCAGCGTCACGTTGAAATACGATTCCCTGGCTTTGCTCTCGAACGGTCCTGGCGTATCCATGGAAGCGGTGCTGGTGGCGCGCTCGAACGGCGGCGTCTCCTGCAAGATGGGCCGGGGCCCGCTCGGAATGGTGATGATTTTCTTCTGCTCGATGAAGGCGATCAGCCCGTCAAAGGTGCCGCGAAAGGCAGCCAGCAACTCGTCCGGCGCGGGGTGCATCGCCGCCAAGTCCTGCAGCACCGCTTCCGGCGTTTTCTGCGGATCAAGCTCTTTGGCTATGCGCTGAAATTCCGCCTGGTTTTTCCGCAGGTCCGCCATTCCAATGTCCGTCAAACGGTCCAGCGGCGTATCCACCATCTCCTCGTAATGCAGCTTCTTCGAGAAATTCTCGCCGCCGATGCGGAAATCCCCGATGGACCTCGCCAGCAAATCCGATTTCAGCCAGTCCAGATAGGCCTTTAGCGCGGCAATTGCTTCGGCGTTGCTTCTCGCAAAGGCCGCGCGCAAATCTTGATCCTGCGCATCGGCGAATGCCGCGGGCACATCCTTCTCGAAAAAGCCGATGATCCCGGGCAATTGCTCGATGGCAATTTCCGTGGACACCCTGGGGGGATTCTTCAGATTCTCGCGGGCCTGTCGCAAAATGCCGGGAATCTTCCCTTCGCGGGCAACCACGTTGCGCAACCGTTCATCCACGGGCGCAAATTTCCGGATCATCAGCAGATAAACGCTGTTTGTTGCCCCGCCGGAATACACGTCGGGATTCTCTTCGAGTGGGCGCAGAGTGCCTTTCGACAGCAATTCGCTGCGAATCTGTCCGAGCAGGATTTCGCGGTCCGCTGCATCCACCGGCCGCAATCCGGCAGCGGAGAAGTGTTCCACCTTCGCTTCATACTCGCGCAGGACGCGCATCTGGCTCTCCGCTCCCGCCTTCGAGTATTCCTCCATCTCGGCGTCGTACTGGTGCAGGCCATCGAGCGTTGCCGCTGAAGGATTTTGCGGGAAATAGACCTTTTCCAGGAATTCATCCACCAGGGCGTTCCACTCCGCCGTGCGGTCTTCCGCGCGAGCCACCATCACGCCCAGCAGCGCGGCCAGCACTCCCACTGCGATCCCCAGTTTTCTCATGCCTCTCGCCGTCCGTTCGTACATTGCGTTCTCCTCTTGGATCACCTGGCCGCAAAGCCTTTTGCCTTCTCCGTCTGTTGTCGGGCTGGCTGGCCACTCTTGCCCAGTTTATGCGTGCGGGTGCGCCTTGTCGTAAATATCCATCAACTGGCGAATGGACGCATGCGTGTACTTCTGCGTGGTGGAAAGCGATGCGTGGCCCAGCAGCTCCTGAATCGCGCGCAAATCCGCGCCATCCGCCAGCAGGTGCGTGGCGAACGCGTGCCTTAGGGAATGAGGATGCAGATCCCAATTGATGTTCACTAGGCGCGCATATTTCTTCAAAATCCTTCCCACGCTGCGTTGCGTCAGCCGTCTTCCCGTGTAGTTCAAAAACACCGCTTCCGGATGTGTCTTTTGCCGGATGGCCGTATTTTCGTACAAGAGTTTGTCCCGCACCGGCCAGTAGCTCTTCAGGGCTTCTGCCGCCTTCGATCCATACGGCACGATGCGCTCCTTGTTGCCCTTGCCGCGCACGCGCAACATCTGCTCCTTTTGATCCATATCGGCGAGGTTCAGCCCCGTCAGTTCGCTAACGCGCAGCCCCGCCGCGTACAACAGCTCCAAAAGAGCGCGGTCTCTTCGCAATAGCAGCGAATCCTCGAACTTGACGATTCCCATCTCCGGCGCGGTCGTCCCAGCCTTGCGCCGCGCTTTTCTGCTTTTGCGGCCGGCTTCAGAATACTTAGCCCCCGCCAGTTGGTCCAGGAATCCGCTCATTTCTTCGGCGGAGAGCACGACGGGGATGCGCTTCGGCAACTTCGGAGTGGGCACCAGACGAGCCGGATTGTCCTTCAGAAGTCCTTCTCTGACGCAATACTTGAAGAATGACCGCAGCGCCGCCAGCTTCCTGGCGATCGAGCTCTTCTGCAACCCGAGTTCATGCAGGTGTCCCATGAATTCCCGGATCATCCGGTGGTCGATCTTCGTCACGCCGGGAGTGTCCACGCCGGGTGGCGTCAAAAAAGTTTGGAATTGCTCCAAGTCGTTGCCGTAATTGATCAAGGTGTGAGGCGAGGCGTTCCTCACCGACCGCAGGTACTCCAGATATTTCTCGACGGTCTTCTTCATTCTGGCCTGCGCTTCCGTTCCAGATACACCCCTGCCTGCAGGTGGCCTATGGGAATTATCGCACTCAAACGGGGGTCTTACTCCAACACAGCCTTGCCTGCCGGGCAGGCGCTTTGGCTTGCGCTGGTTTTCGCGGCAAGGCTGGCGCTTCTGCTCGGTCTCCGCGAGCGTCTAGACTTTCACCGCGACCGGCGCCTCTTCGGTCTCGGCCGCCGGCTTCTCCTCGGGGGCCAGCTTTTCCCAGTCGCAGCCTTCTTTAACGCAGGCGCGCACCAACCCGATCTTGCTTTTCTTCTCCACGATGAACGGGGCGCCGCACTTCGGGCAAGGCTCCGCAATCGGCATGTTCGGCGACGTGTAATCGCAGTCCGGATACCGCGAACAGCCGTAGAACACGCGCATCCGTCCGCGCCCGCCCTTGCCCACGCTTGCGCGCTTCACAAATTCGCCTTCCTTGCACTTCGGGCACTTGATTCCCAGGGTGATCGGCCGCGTGTACTTGCACTTCGGATATCCGAAGCACCCGATGAACTCGCCGAACCGCCCGTGCTTTTTCACCAGGCCAGCCCCGCAATCGGGGCACTTCTCGTCCAGGGGTTCGTCCGGTTGGTGCGCAATGCGCGTTCCCGCCACCAGCCGTCGCGTCGTCTTGCAATCCGGGTAGCCCGTGCACGCCAGAAACGCTCCAAACCGCCCGCGTTTCAGCGCCATTTCTTTGCCGCAGTTTTCGCAATATTCAATCTTGTTTTCCGCGTCTTCCGGAATCTCCTCGGAAAGGTCCTGGATGAAATCGCATTCCGGGTAACGCGAGCAGCCCAGAAAGAAGCCATGGCGGCTGATGCGTTCCAGGAGCTCTCCCTGGCCGCACTTTTCGCACTTTTTCCCGGTGGGGATGCCTGCCTTGTACGACACCATCTCGTCGCCGGCCCTGTCCAGATCGACGATGAACTTCTCCCAGAATTCCTTCACCGATTCCCGCCACGGCATCTTGCCTTCTTCAATGTCGTCCAACTCCTCTTCGAGCCGCGCCGTAAACTTCACGTCGAACACGTCCTCGAAGCTCTTGATCAGCAGCATGCACACCCGCTCGCCGAGCATGGTTGGCGTAAATCGCCCCTGATCTTTCTTCACGTATTCGCGTTCCACAATCGTCGAGATGATGGACGCGTACGTGGATGGCCTGCCGATTCCGTCTTCTTCCAGTTCCTTGACCAGCGTCGCTTCCGTATAGCGCGGCGGCGGCTCCGTGAAATGCTGGTCCGGCCGGATCGACTCCAGCTTCAGCACTTGCCCCTCGCTCACGCGCGGCAGTGCCATGCCCGTGCCCTCGTCGTCCTTCTCATCCTCTTCGCGGTCCGTATTCGCCGCGGGAATCTGGTACACCTTAAGATAGCCGTCGAACTTCAGAATCGAGCCCGTCGCCCGGAAGGTATAGTCGCCCGCCTCGATATCAATGGTCGTTTGGTCAAAAACTGCTGGCAGCATCTGCGACGCCACGAATCTCTGCCAGATGAGCTGGTACAGCTTGAACTGGTCGTCCGGCAGGTATTTCCGCACGTCTTCCGGGGTGCGCGATACTTCCGTCGGCCGAATTGCTTCGTGCGCGCCCTGCGCATCTTTTTTCGATTTGTAGAAATTCGGTTTTTCCGGCAGGTACGCGCTTCCAAACCGCTCCGGTATCAGCTCGCGCACCTGCTCCAGCGCGTCATTCGACACCTGCACGGAATCGGTGCGCATGTACGTGATCAGCGCCACCGACCCTTCTTCGCCCAGCTCCACGCCTTCATATAGCCGCTGCGCCAGCGCCATCGTGCGCTTCGCGGTGTAGCGCAGCCGGTTATACCCCGCCTGTTGCAGCTTCGACGTCGTGAACGGAGGCGGCGCGTAGCGCCTCTTTTCCTTCAGGGCGACGCTGGCCACCTGCCATTTTGCCTTGCTGACTGCGGCGACAATCGCGTCAGCGGTCTCCTGATTTTTGACCTCGACGTCCTCGCCCTTCTTCTTCGTCAGCCGCGCCTCGAAAACCGGCGGCTCTCCCGCATCCAGCATCGCGTGGATCGACCAGTACTCCTGAGGAATAAACGCCCGAATCTCCTGCTCGCGCTCCACAATCAGCCGAAGCGCTACCGTCTGCACGCGTCCCGCGCTCAAGCCGCGCCGCACTTTGTCCCACAACAGGGGCGAAATCTTGTATCCCACGATGCGGTCCAGGACGCGTCGCGCTTGCTGTGCGTCCACCAGTTGCGTGTCCACCTGCCGGGGCTTTTCAAAAGCCGCGCGGATCGCCTTGGGCGTGATTTCGTTGAACGTCACCCGGAAGATCTTCTTGGGATCGATGGGCTCGATAACAATGACGTCCTTTTCTTTCTTTTTGTCCCCGAACTTTCCTTTGCCCTTGCCCTTGGCGGGCGCCGCAGCGGCCTTTTCCGCTTCGGCTTTGTCGTCCTTTGCGCCGATGCCGCTCTTCTTCCCGTTTTCCTCGTCTGCCTCATCAATCAGGAACTTCGCCGGCTTGGAGAGCACCATCGCCAGGTGGGCAGAGATCGCCTCTCCTTCCCGGTCCGGATCGCCGGCCAGGTACACTGCATCTGCTTTCTGCGCCGCTCTCCGCAGGTCATTGACAACCTTCCCTTTGCCCGGGATCACCTGCAAGGTGGGCTCGAAGATCCTCGGATCATCCAGGGTTATGGGCTTCCGCAGTGGTTTGGGCGCTGCTGCCTTCGCGCCCTTCTTCCCCTTTTTCTTCTTTTTTGGCTTTTCGTCGTCGATCGGCAGGCGAATACCTATCGTCTTCGTCGGCAGGTCCATTACGTGCCCGATGGACGCCTTCACCGTAAAGTTCTTCCCCAAGTACTTGTTGATGGTCTTCGCCTTTGCCGGCGATTCGACGATTACCAGTGATCTTGCCATGTTGCTGTTTTAACCCCGCTGCCAGCCCCAGGGAGGGCCAGGTAAGCAGTGTGTGTCCTTCTCGCTACCTTTAGCTATTGTCTCTCTCGCGGGCTCGCTTGCCTGTTTCCAGATGCCGCCAGCTTCATTTCGGATGCATTGCGCGTCTTTCTATCTCAAAAAAGGCGGCTTACAACTGGACGAGAACGCTCTAATTGGAAGAGTCTCTTTCAGCTTGCCCCCGTGGGGGAGGAGGGCCCCTTTTGGTTGTGGTGACCGGGTTTCAGAACGCTATGCTCCTGCGTCCCCTACAACAATACCTTATTGAACTGCTTGCCCGGTAGTTGCCGGACGATCCCCTTCATCTCCAAGTCAAAGAGGGTAGCTAGAACTTCACTGGAATTCAACCCGCTGGTATCCACAAGGTCATCAATATGGCGCGATTCTTCAGCGCTCAAAAGCTCGTAAAGCTTTCTCTGCACATCACTTAGCCCGTCAACAAGCAGCAAATTCCGCTGCTCCGACTCCACCGCTTCCGCCTTCACCAAAGCCGCCTTCACCGGGGTTGGCAGCTCTTCAATCACATCTTCGGCGTTTGTCACCAGCTTGGCCCCCTGCTTGATCAGCAGGTTTGGCGCGAAGCTCACTTCCTGGGTCACATTTCCCGGCACGCCGAATACTTCTCTCCCAAATTCCATGGCCAGCCGTGCCGTAATCAACGACCCGCTGTACTGCTTCCCTTCCACAATTATGACCCCAAGGGGTATCCCGGCGATGATGCGGTTCCTCACCGGGAAATTTTCCGGTGCCGGATGGCTGCCCGTCGGGAATTCGCTCACGATTGCTCCCCGCTCCAGCACTTTCTCATAGAGCTTCTTGTTTTCCTTCGGGTAGCAGACGTCGATCCCCGTGCCCAGCACGCCGATGGCCCGTCCACCCACTGCGATCGCCCCCTGGTGCGCGATGGCGTCAATCCCGCGCGCCAAACCGCTCACAATGGTCAACCCGCGGGCCGCCAGGTCCTTCCCCATCCTTTCCGCCATTTGCGAGCCATAGACTGTGGGCCGCCGAGTCCCTACAATGCTCAAGCTCGGCGAATTCAGGATTTGCGCGTCTCCTCGCACATACAACATCACCGGCGGGTCGTAGATCTGGAGCAGCGCTTGCGGGTACTCGGGCTCCTTCCAATTCACCAGCTTCCCGCCGACCTTCCGCAGCGCGTCCACCTCTTTCTCCGCGCGCCAGAACATCTGCTTCTTGAAGATGGCCTGCGCGGCGGGGGCGGGCACGTTGCACGCTTCAATGCCAGTCAACGGCGCGCGAAATACGGCTTCCGGCGAACCGTATTCGCGCAGCAATCGCGCAGACAGCCGGGCGGCGATGCCCGGCGTCAGCGTCAACGCCAGCCACGAGAGGGAAGCTTCGAGCTCCACGCCCCGAGCCTACGTGCATAGTAACCAGTATGTCAAGTCCCGTTAATTGAACTGAACCGCCCCGGCCCGAGCCGTTAGTGCGAGCGGAGTACATGGAGCGAGGAATCTCTCCGCCGCCTCTTTCTTTTCCGCGATGCGATGCACTCGAAAGTGATTTAGAATGAAAGTAGTTTCTTTTGTGGGCGTGTAGCTCAGCTGGGAGAGCACCTGCTTTGCAAGCAGGGGGTCGCCGGTTCGAACCCGGCCACGTCCACCAATCATTTGCGCGCAAATCAATCACTTACTTATTTGCCTTATGGCTGGACCCCGCAAATTGGGTCCATTTGGGTCCAATTAAAGGCTCCTCCGCTCCTTGATGTGAGCTTCAAAAAACGCCTGGGTCTGCGCCGCCGTGCTGACGGAAACCGCGAATTGCATTGCCATCTTAAATCCCCTGACGGTGCGCTGAGGACGCACGAAAAAGTCGCGGCACACGATGGAGTTAGAACATCGAAGCGCAGAAATCAATTGACAACCCCCATGCCGGAATGACAGAGTTTCGCTCGGAGTTAGGAATTGCCCCTGGCCCTATGGGTATCTACGGAATCGCTGTTCCTGATTCGTATCTTCATCTATTCCCCCACTTCTCAAGGAGTTGCTTCTCCCGGCTTTTAGCGCGCCAGCAGTTTCTTTGTGCTTCCCGAGCAAAGCAGCAGGCCTCGGCTACAAAGGCGAGTTTGTGGGAGAGGCGGCCGAAGTGCGGTGTGACGCCTGCGATCGGCGCCGTGCCGGAAGGAGTAGATGCTTCGCGGCGAAAGGGCCTGGGCAGACGAGTGTTCACCGTCATCAAGTTCGCGCAAGAAACCCAGCACGTTGCGCTCCCGCACCAGATGAGGGCGCTGCAGAGTGGTGTGCCAGAAAGCACTCTTGAGCTTCCGTCCCATGGAATAAAGGCTCTCTTGGATCACGACGGAGAGAGCCAGCATGTACCGGTGATAGCCTCGACGAATTACCGGCGTCTAGTGGAAAGGATTGCGGAATGAATCTGACGGCCATTGATTGGGTCATCATGTTTCTTTACTTCGCCTTTGTTTTGGGGATTGGGGTCTTCCTAAAACGCTTCATGAAGACGAGCACGGACTTCTTCCTTGCCGGGCGTTCCCTGCCGGCGTGGGTTTGCGGCATCGCGTTCATGGCCGCGAATCTTGGCGCGGTGGAAGTGATCGGGATGGGGGCATCGGGTGCGAAATACGGAATTGCCACCAGCCATTTCTACTGGATCGGCGCGATTCCGGCCATGGTGTTCATCGGCATATTCATGATGCCTTTTTACTACGGCTCGCGCGCCCGGTCCGTGCCGGAGTTTCTGCGGCTGCGCTTTGACGAAAAGACGCGGGCACTCAACGCCATTTCATTCGCCGTGATGACCGTTTTCTCGTCGGGCATCTCGATGTACGCCATGGCGAAGCTGATCCAGGTACTCCATATTCTGGACGTCCCGCTGGCCAAGATGGGCCTGCCGATGTCCTGGTCTTTCCATCTGAGTGTGTTCATTTCCGCCTTGATCGTGTTGGGGTACGTTTTTCTGGGAGGGCTGACGAGCGCAATTTACAATGAAGTTCTCCAGTTTTTCCTGATCGTCGCTGGATTTTTGCCGCTCGTGTTCCTCGGGCTGAAAAACGTGGGCGGGTGGAGTGGCTTGAAGACACAGTTGCCGTCCGCGTTCACACATTCATGGCAGGGCATGACGAGTGCGCAAAGCAATCCGCTTGGCGTCGAGTGGTTCGGGCTGGTGATGGGCCTCGGATTTACTCTCTCGTTCGGCTATTGGTGCACGAATTTCCTGGTGGTTCAGCGCGCCATGGCGGCGGGCTCGATGACCGACGCGCGCCGCACGCCCCTGATCGCGGCTGTGCCGAAGATGTTCTTTCCCGCTCTGGTGATTTTGCCCGGGATGATCGCGCTGGCATTGCCCACACCGCAGCAAGCGGTCACGGTCAATGGCGTGGTCCACATGCAGACGGTGAGCAACGCAGGGAAAGGGCTGATTCCCCTCAAGATCGATGTGGCGACTGGCAAGCCGGCAGTTGACCGTGAGGGAAGGCCCGTCCTCGACTATGACTTGGCCATCCCGATGATGCTGCTGCACTACTTTCCGACGGGGATCCTGGGGCTTGGCCTCACCGCGTTGCTGGCAAGCTTTATGTCTGGGATGGCGGGGAATGTGACGGCTTTCAACACCGTCTGGACCTACGACATCTATCAGGCGTACATCCATAAAGGCGCTTCGGATAAGCACTACTTACATATGGGGCAGTTCGCGACCGTCTTTGGGGTTTTGTTCTCGATCGGCGCAGCATATACGGCGGCGCGTTTCAATAACTTGATGGACTTTCTGCAATTGGTGTTCGCGTTTGTGAATGCTCCCTTGTTCGCCACTTTCCTGCTGGGCATGTTCTGGAAGCGGAGCACGGGCCACGGCGCGTTCTCCGGGCTGCTTTGCGGCACTGCTGCAGCGGCCGTGCATCACGGGTTGACACTGCCGCGAGGAGATTTGGTGGGAATTAAAGGCGGCTGGATCGCTGTCGTTCATAACTATCCGAGCGAGATGGCACAAAACTTCTGGACGGCAATTTGGGCGTTTGCCGTTTGTTTCGTGATTACAGTCGGGATCAGCCTGATAACGAAGCCACGCGACGAAAAGGAACTCGTCGGGCTGGTTTACTCGCTGACCGAGAAGCCGAGTGAAGAGCACCTGTCGTGGTACCAGCGGCCTGCCTATCTCGGCGGAGTCGTACTTGTGCTTGCCCTGGTACTGAACATTATTTTCAGGTAGATGGGAGACGCGCGATGGGTTTGGATATTCGTTATCCGATAGGATGGATGTTCAGCCTGTTCGGTGTGATCCTGGCAGTGTTTGGTTTGCTTGGCGATAAGCAAATTTACGCGCGCTCGTTGGGCGTAAACATTAATTTCGATGCGGGGGTGGGATTGCTTGCCTTTGGCATCGTGATGCTGCTGCTTGCCTGGCGTGGATCCGCAAAGGCCAAGGCAAAGGCTGCGCCACAGACGGGCGCCAAGGCCTGATCGCCGGGAATCCCCGCGCCCGCATTTTAAGGCGGAACTACTGTGTTTCGCGCGGTAAACAGTTTCAGCCTTGCGGCTCTGACTCGACGGGGACGTTTGCGTTTTCGCTTGCAGACTCTTTTTCGGCGCGTTTAGCGAGCTTTTTTTGCGCACGCCGCTCCGCCTTCTCGCGTTGCTTTTCCTGTCTCTTCATTTCCTTCTGCCGCTTCTGGAATGTGATGGCCATATAGTCTCCTTGAAATGGCGCTGGGCGCCAGCAATCCAAGAAATGCTGTTGTAGAGGCTACCAGCGAGGTTCGCGCGGCTGCCTTGCCGCTTCGCTATAATCCTCGTTCGAGAATCCACCCCGTTTTCCTCCACCACCACTGCTTCTTGGGGGCCGTGAGGCGTCCTTCGGGCGCGCTTCGTTCACCTTCAGGTTGCGCCCGCCGACCGGCTTACCGTCGAGGCCTGCGATTGCCGTTGCGGCCTCTTCATCGTTGGGCATTTCCACGAAAGCAAAGCCGCGGGCGCGCCCAGTTTCGCGGTCCTTCACCAGGTTGACGCGAGTAACCTGTCCAAACGGCTTGAACAGCTCGCTCAACTCGCTCTCTGTCATCTGAAAGCTCATGTTGCCCACAAATAAACTCTTCATATTTCCTCTCCTCTACTCATCATGCCACCCGAGGCCCTTGTTTTCTACCCTCGCTCGTTTCGTAATCTGGACACTTCTCAGTACGCGCCTTGCACAAAGATCTGAAATCTCCCTGAACGCGAGGGATGGCGCAGTTTTCTAAGCGCCTTCGCCTCGATCTGGCGGATGCGTTCTCGCGTAACGGCGAAAACCTGTCCAACTTCTTCCAGGGTGTGCTGGCTTCCATCGTCCAGACCAAAGCGCAGCCGGATGATCCGCTCCTCGCGCGGCGTCAACGTCCGAAGTATGGTCGCAATTTGATCCCTTAAATTGAGATGGATGGCGGCGTCGGAGGGCGACAATACAGCCTTATCCTCGATGAAGTCGCCCAGATGTGAATCTCCCTCATCTCCGACGGGAGTCTCAAAGGACATCGGCAACTGCGCAATCTTTTTCGTTTTGCGGACTGTGTCGACAGGGATATCCATGCGTTTCGCGATTTCCTCGGTACTCGGCTCACGTCCGAGCTCCTGCACCAGTTGCTGGCTCGTGCGGGCTTGCTTGTTAATCGTTTCGATCATGTGCACCGGAACGCGGATGGTGCGCGCCTGGTCCGCAATCGCGCGCGTGATCGCCTGGCGAATCCACCACGTGGCATAGGTAGAGAACTTGTACCCCCGGCGCCACTCAAACTTGTCGGTCCCTCTCATCAGGCCGATATTGCCCTCCTGGATCAAGTCCAGAAACTGCAGCCCGCGATTGGTGTATTTCTTGGCGATGGACACAACCAGGCGCAGATTTGCCTCCGTGAGTTCACTTTTCGCCTGTTGCGCTTCCATTTCTCCACGCTGGATCTGCGTGAGTGCACGCTTCAGGTTGTTTGGGCCGGCCTCGCTCGACTCTTCGATCTCTCGCATGCGCGAGCGGCAGGCGCGCAGTTCCTTGCGCGCTTCGATAGTGGCATCCGTGTGCGCGGCTTTGACACGGCGTTCCAGCCGGGCAGCTTCGCGCTCCAGGGCATGCAGGCGCTCGATGGTGTGCCGCAACAGCTCGATCAGGCGCTTTTTCTCGCGTTCCTTGAAATCCACCGAGCGGATGAGGCGCGACATCTCCACCCGCGTGCGCGACAATCGCCGTTTGGCTCGAACATACGCTCGCTTGTTGGACATTGCGGTATCGCGCAGCTTGGCCGCCTGCTTGAGCCCCAGCTCATGCAGTTTCTCGATCTTGTCGATGATGCGCAGCGTCTGCCGGGTCTTCTCCTCAACCTTCTCCGCTGTCAGTTCTTCCTCGTCGATTTGCACGACTTCCTTGATCGGCCTGCCGCCGCTGCGGAGCTCAGCTCCCGTGGCGATCAACTCTTTAACGACGATTGCCGAGCGAGAAACGGTCTTTAGGACCCGCAGGTTTCCCCGCTCCAACCGCTTCGCGATGACCACCTCACTCTCCCGCGTCAACAGGGGCACGACGCCCATTTCGCGCAGGTACACGCGCACCGGATCGCTCGTCTTCTCGCCAAACAAGGGCGCCTGTTCGACTTCGCCCTCTTCGCGGCGCGTTTCCTCGTCCTGACCCCGGGCGCCAGTTTGCTCCGCTACTTCAGGGACTGTACGCGCGGCCTTGGCGTCTAAAACGTCTTCATAGATATTTATGCCTTCGGCCTCGAAAACGGAGAAGACGTTGTCGATCTGTTCGGCGGATTGTTCTTCGGACGCGAGGAAGTCATTCACCTGGTCGTAGAGCAGGTAGCCCTGCTCCTTACCTAATTTGGTCAGGTTCTGGACCTGCTCCTGTTGTTCCTGTAGATCTCGCGACAATGGTTTCTCCCATTAACCCACTGCCAGAATGGACCGAGCTTTCCTCGCACCCTCAACGTCTCTCAGCGGAGACACTTGGTCCTTGCATGATAGACGGCGAACATGATGTGCGGATTGCAGCTTTTGCTGTCTCAAGCCGCTCAATGCGGACAGGACTCAGGTTGTCCCGATGCCCCCGTGTATGGCGCGGTTTCTAGTGGTCGGATGTGCGCACTGCCAGTATACACGAATGGCGCCGCCTCCGAGGCTCTTCCGCGCACCGTGGCAGGTCTACAGCTGCGCTTGCAGGACTTCCCCAGGAAGCGCGATCATCGTGGGCTTATACGTTGTTTGCTTCCGAGGAGCGGGATCCTGAGTGCGTTCCCTGTTTTCCGAGAGATGGCCATCCACTGGGATCCTCTCCATCCGAATGCCGAGAGTGCGCTCCAATTGAAATAGCTCCGAGCGCTGCTCGTTCGCGAACAGAGTAGAAGCGACACCTTTTCTGCCTGCGCGTCCTGTGCGCCCCACCCGGTGGATGAAATTCTCCGCCACTTCGGGCAAGTCATAGTTGATGACGTGGGCGATTTGCTCAACGTGGATTCCGCGTGACGCAAGGTCGGTCGCCACAAGCACACGGTAGCGTCCCTGTTGGAATCCGGTCAGCGCCGCCGTGCGTTGCGATTGTGAGCGATCTCCATGAATCGTCGCCGCCGCGATACCATCGCGCATCAAGCCTTTGGCGATGCGCTCGGTGCCGCGCTTGGTGCGAGAGAATACCAGGCAGCGGCCGCTCTCTTGATTCAGCAAGCGGCGCAACAGTTCCGGCTTCCCGCTAACGGCAACCTCAAACGCCTGGAGCCGCACATTTTCGGCCGGCTTCAGCGTCGAACCCAAGGCGACACGCACCGCGTTTCTTGTGTAGTCCTTCACAAGGCGGGCCATGTCTCCTTCCATCGTTGCCGAAAAACACATGGTTTGGCGCTCTTTCGGCAGAGTCGACACAATCCTGCGGATCGCGGGTAGAAACCCCATATCCAACATGCGGTCCGCCTCATCCAGTATGAGCACCTGCAGATTGCGGAATTGCACCAGATTGCGGTCCAGATAGTCTTCCAGCCGCCCGGGAGTCGCCACGATCACGCTGGCTCCGTTGCGAATGGCTCGCAATTGTTGAGCTTCGGCGAGGCCACCCACGACCAGGGCAGCCGCTGCGAGTTGCTTGCCGCGCAACACGTTGTACTGATCCAGGACCTGCATGGCCAGTTCGCGCGTGGGAACAAGCACGAGGGCTGCAATTCCCGGTTTGTTCAATTGCAGCAGCCTTTCTATCACGGGGATGAGAAACGCCAGGGTCTTGCCCGTCCCGGTTTGTGCCGTTGCCAGCACATCTTTGCCTTCCAGTGCGGGAGGTATCGCCGCGGCTTGCACCGGTGTAGGCACCGAGAAGCCGGTCGACGAAATGCGCTCCTTCAGGTAAGGAGAAATCGCTAGTTCTGAAAAATTTTGCATTTTACTTTCTTACTGGCGGCTAGAACCGCACGGCCTCCCTTGTCTAAAGGCAGGCACGGCGACGCACATCGCCAGACTTGTTTTGAATTACGCTGAAAACGAACGGAGAAAACGTAGGGCGGGGATTCTCAGATCAGAGTACAAACCAGAGGGACCGCACAACACTGCCGCGGTATTAAGCGCACAAGAAGAGTACCACATCCCGACGAAGCGTGCTTCTCGAAAGCGCAAATACAGGAAAATCGTGCTTCTTGGTAAACAGGCGGAAAATCGGCTCCGGACTCGCGACGCCAGTCGTACAAACCGCGGATTTGCAAAAGTTCAACTCAGATCCATACCGGCCTTGTCGATGAGGCTAGGACAGCTTTGCTTTCCCAATCTTCCGGAGGCTCTTGGTATTCTTGGCCCACCGCCGCATCGCATTTTTCCTTGACTCCCCTTGCATCAGTTTCTCCGCGTCCTCGGCATCCCGATGCTTGTGCATCGCCGCGCTACGGTCCACGGCAAAATGCAGGGGGTCGCGAAGGCTCTGCAGTTCGCGATAGTAATAGAGAGCACTCGGGCTTTTCCGCCGGAATCTCATGTTTTTCAGAAATTCTAGTTCCTCTTTGCTGGCACCCCCGCTCATCGCCGCGTTGCGCAGAAATTCCTGGAAGCCCGGCTCCTGTTCGGAGGAATCCCCGCCCCCCGTTTCCACGAACTGAAATTTCATGAACGGCGTTGAGGCCAATCCTTTGTGCAAGGCGATTTCCATTCCAAACGTCTTCAAATCGATGTCCCAGGAATCCACCAGGGGATTCAGAAATGCCGAACAATGATCGATGGAGACGTTGAACACATCCGTATCCAGAAAATCCAACGTGAGGGCGCGTATCTCTTCATGGGATTGGTGGCGCAGTTTCGCTGCGTTTCGCGGCCAATTTTCAGTTTCCAACTCTTTTCGAGCGATCCTCTTCGTCACATCCAGAAGGGTCTGGGTGACCAGCCTCTCCAGCTCTCCAAAGGCCTGGTTCTCAAAAATCTCGCGCACTTGGGTGCGCTTTTCCGTTTTGCATTTCCGGATAATCAGCTCGCGTACTTCCTTGAACAAGGGCGCGGGCGGATCGGCCAGTTTTTTCTTCAATTCCTCCCGGCGCTGCGCTTCCACCATCGCCGAAAGTTGTCCCTTCGGCAGCTTCAAAAAGGCGCTCATCTTCTCGTACAGGTCCGTGCGATCGGCCGCGGGCGGCGCTTTCTTTCGCGTGAGCAGTTGGGAGATATAGGACTCGGTGACCTGGGCCGCCGCCGCCAAGTCCCGCTGTTCCAGGCCCAGCTCTTTCAGCCGCTGTTGAATCTCAAAACAAACGTCCACGGTTGTTCCCCCTCCGTATTAACAGGCACAGTAAAGTGCATCTTATACAAAACTAAAGTACTTGACAAGATTGGTAAAGCGGCGCATTCTAGAAGTGCGATCAAGGCTGCTTTCAGGTCTTCCACACCGGTGCTTTCCCCTGAACCTCTCCCTTGGTCTTGCAGCCCAGGAGAGTTCCATGTTTGCGCGCAAAGTATCCATGCACTTGAAGGCGGATCGTGCCGGAGATTTCATCAAGAAAATGGAAAACGAGATCATTCCCCTGCTCCGCTTGCAACAAGGTTTCCTCGACGAAATCACGCTCATCTCGCAAAGCGGTAAGGAAGTTTACGCCTACAGTTTTTGGGAAAACAGCGCTGACGCCGAAAGATACGATAAGAACGTCTTTGCCCAAGTGACCAATCTTTTCGCCGGGATCATTGACGGGACCCTGCGCATCCATACCTACATGGTGGCTAACTCCACTTTTCACAAAATGGCAGCTGCCATTGCTTCCTGAGTACCGCAATCACGCACCGGTTACAATCGTCCTTGGCGACGGCCCCTCGCTTCTTCCACGAGGGTGGGCGCCAAGTCCTCCCCGACCCGTTCTTCCCCTGTTCCCGGCAAAGGAGCCAGTATGCAATTCCTAATTTGGATTTTCGTCGGATTGGCCGCGGGGTGGATCGCCGGTAAGAGCCTCGAAGGCAAAGGCTACGGCCCCTCGATGGATCTTGCCATGGGTGTCGCCGGTGCAGTCCTTGGCGGGGTTCTGACTCGCTCGGTGGGCTTCTCCAGTTATTCCGGAACGTTCGTGACGACTTTCGTGGCGATCGTTTGCGCCGCGCTCGTCACGATTCTCGCTGCCTTGCTTAACGGCAGGACCATTCGTGCGAGGGCCTTTTAACTGTTCCCGGCGCAAGATGATGAATTCCACGGAGACTCGTTCGATGCCACACGTTAGCGAAACAGGGATGATACTCATAAGAGATGGCGCCCTTCTGCCCCCGAACCTCGCCGTCGAGAGTGACGCCTTTTTGCCCGGCTGGCGAGTGGTAAAGCACGCCGATGGCTATACCTTCAATCGCAGGATTAAACAGGCCGATTGGAATTTTGTTCGTCTCACGGGTGAGTACAAAGCAAGGGTTGTGGGTCGCGCCTACGCCGGAACCCTCCGCAAGGCGGTCACCCGGATTCTGGCCGAACTCCGTGGCCGCAAGTTCAATTCCTTGGAAGTCAACGTTGTCGTCTTGAAGCGTTTCGTCGGTTTGGCCTTTCTCACGATCACTGCAAACTGCCGGCATATTCAGGATGGACTCAAGGTGTCTGCCTGAGGGATGCCTTGCTCTCGCGAGTCCCGGGAAGTGATGTTTTTGACGGTGCAAAGCAGGGAATAAATCGGTTTTTCTCTTTTGCAAGTAAGGAAAGGGATAGGAAAAGGAAACGCGTATGACAAAACTCTATGTTGGGAATCTCTCGTTCGGCATGACGGACGAAGGTCTGCAGCAGCTTTTCGTTGCGAAGGGATATCAAGTGGCCTCGGCTCGCGTCATTACCGACCGCGAAACCGGGCGCTCACGCGGTTTTGGCTTCGTGGAACTCGGAGCAGCTGACGACGCGACCAAAGCCATCGGCGAATTCAACGGCATGGACCTCGAAGGCCGCGCACTCCAAGTAAACGAAGCGCGTCCTCAGGAATCGCGTGGCGGCGGGGATCGTTCCGGCGGCCGCGGCTACTCCGGTGGACGCTCTGGCGGCGGAGACGGCCGGCGGCGTTACTAACTGCAGGGGAGCTCCACGGCGATTTTCTGTAACTTTGTTGCTCGTCTTCGCGCACCGTTTGCGGTGCGCGGCGGACGATGCTTTTTGTAAACTGGAGGATTTTCTTATGACAGTTTCAGTTGGCCAATACATCAAGCATTTTCAGTATGGTTGCGGGGTCATCACCGAATCCAGCCTGGACCGCACCACCATTGATTTCGACACTCATGGCCTCAAGCTTTTCGTCACCAGCCTGATGGTCGTCGAACCTGCGGAAGGAACACCTCCGAAGCGCCGCCGTGCCAAGCGTGTTAAGGCCGTGAAGCCTCCACCCACACTCGCTGCAAAGGTGTTCGTGCCCGGTGCCAAATGAGCACCGGCTTAATCGTCCAATACATCGGCTTCCAGGCTAAGCCTCTTTCACGGGAGTATACGTTTCATGTCCGTGGGCCCGCCGAAGAGCGCGATTTTACTTTGAACATTGCCAACGAGGCCTTCATCTCTCATCGCGCTCGTTATCAGGATGCTCCGTCTATTTGCTCGGAGAGGTTGCAAGCGGAGCTGGCCGCTCATGCGAACAGCCCAGCGGAAACGGAATTTGTGATTACGAGCGCGGAATTGGATTCCTATCGGGCGGCTCGTTCGCCGAAAACTCCTCAGAAACTCTGGGGACGCAAACCGCAGGAAGATTACTAGCAGCATCTGGATGGTGCGCAGATCCGCGCCCGCTTCGAGCAGATGCGTGGCGAAGCGGTGCTGCAGTGTGTGTGGATGTACTTTTTTCTTGAGGCCCGCTCGCTTGGCGGCTTCCTTGCAAGCGTACCAGACCACCTTGGTGTCGATCGGCGTGTCGCCGGTATGCCAGCGGTTGCCTGGAAACAGCCAGGCGCTCGGCTTGCGCTTTAATCCGCGCCAGTGCTCACGCAACACCTCGAGCAGTTTAGGACTAAGCAGCACATCCCGGTCCTTGCGTCCCTTGCCGCTCTGGACGTGAATCACCATGCGCTGGCTGTCGATGTCGCTGACTTTCAGGTGCGTCAGTTCCGCGCGCCGCACGCCGGTGGCGTAGAGCGTCATCAGCAGAGTGCGATGGCAAGGCGTGCGTGCCGCGTCGATCAGTCGCGCGACTTCTTCCTGGCTGAGAATGGTTGGCAGGTGAAATGCCCTCTTCGGATAGGGCGTCTCCGCGATGCTCCAGGCCTTCTTGAGCGTCTTGCTGTAGAAGAACCGCAGAGCCGCCAAACGTTGCGTAACGGTGCCCGGCGACAACTTCCGCTTCTGAAACAGCTCGGCCTGATATTCACGAATGTGCCGGGGGCCCAAACGGTCCGGCGAACAGTGGAATCGTCGAGCAAATTCTTCGACTGTGCGGATGTAACAGCGTGTGGTAGTCTCGGCGTAATTACGACGCTGGAGTTCCTCCAGCATCATTTTTCTCAGATGGCTCACAGGGACCTCCTTGTGACCCAAACTTATCTCAGCCGCAAGCCAACCACTGTTTCGCCCGACTCACGCGTAGCGTCCGCCGCCGGGCGGCTTCGTTCAGGTCGCGTACTGGGAAACTGATCCGCTACCAAAAGACCGGAGCACGCGCATCCGCTCCTAGCATGCACGGATTTGGGGGTATTCAGCGAAAAAGATAAGGGAGGCAGGCCAGGTCTTCCCGCCTCCCTCTTATTCCCCTTTCGGGGAATCCAACCAGCCTGACGGAGGGCGGCTAGTTGGTCGTGTGTTGGCCTGACAGTGTAACCCCTCTGGCGCGAAAAAGGTTTCAACTATTTTCAAAAAACTGACTAGAATTGAGCTGTAGCTCCCTCGCTCACAGAAAGGGCCAAGTCATGCCTCGCCCCTCCCACCTCAGTACCGACAATATCCTTCGTTTTCTTCAACTTAGAAACGACCCCGTTTCCATCGAGGATCTCTCCCGCGCCCTCCACGTGAAAAAAGGCAACCGCCGCCCCCTCCTCCAGATGCTCGCCAAACTCCAGACTCGCGGCCTCGTCGAGGAACTTTCCCACGGGCGCTTCCTTCTCCGCCGCTCGCAACGCGATCCCGCCCCCGCTCCCGAACCCGCTCCCGAGAAAATCGTCCAACAGAAAGCCGCTTCCCGCGATGAAATCAAGGGGCGCCTCGTTCTCCATCAGGATGGCTACGGCTTTGTCGTTCCCGATGTCGCCCTTCCCAATGTGGTTGGCGACATTTTCATTCCGCGCGACTCCGTCGAAGACGCCATGCACGGCGATCACGTCGTCGCGAAGATCAACCGCCTCAGCGGCCACTCCGGCGCCCGCCGCGCCGAAGGACGCATTGTGCGCATCGTCGGCCGCGCGCATCCCTCCATCGTCGGCCAGTTCCGCTACACCTCGCGCGGCAGTGTCGTTGCGCCGTTTGACCCGCGCGTCCAGCATGACATCGAGCTTATAGCCGGCGAAGAACTTTCTCCCGCTCTCCGCGAACAGCTTCTTCCTACCGCCAAGGACTCCACGCGCCACAAGCGTCTCCCGCACATTCCCAAGCTCGATGGCGCCGTCGTCAACGTCGAACTCCTCCGCTATCCGCGCGCCGGCGCTTCGCCCACCGGACGCGTCATCGAAATCCTCGGCCGTCCCGGCGATCTCGGTGTGGATACCGAAATCATTATTCGCAAACATCATCTTCCTCACACCTTTCCCGACGAAGTTCTGCATGAATCCGAGCGCCTCGCCTTGCCCGTTTCTGAAAACGACCGCGCTAGCAGGGAAGATTTCCGCGAACTCCCTATCGTCACCATTGACGGCGAAACCGCCCGCGACTTTGACGACGCCGTTTACGTCGAGCGCCGCGACGACGGCGGCTGGCTCCTTCAGGTGCACATCGCCGACGTTGCCCACTACGTTCGTCCCGAGTCGCCCCTCGATCGCGAAGCCCGCCTACGCGGTAATTCCGTCTACTTCATCGATCGCGCCGTTCCCATGCTTCCTGAAGCTCTCTCCAACGGCATGTGCTCGCTCAATCCCCGCGAAGAGCGCCTCGTCCTCAGCGCCATCATGCACTTCGATGCCGCCGGACGCATGCTCAACTCCTGGATGGTGCCCGGGGTCATCCGCTCCATCGAGCGCATGACCTACACCAACGTCAACAAAGTTCTCGAAGGCGACCCGGAAATGACCGCTCGCTACTCCCAACTCAACCATCATTTCCGCGCCATGAAAGGTCTGGCGCTGCTGCTCAACGCCCGCCGCGCCGAAAATGGCTCCATTGACTTCGATCTCCCCGAGCCGGTCATTTCCTTAGATGAACAACAGCAGATAACCGGCGTCTCCCGCAGTGAGCGCAACATCGCCCACCGCATCATCGAGGAGTTCATGCTCGCCGCCAATCGCGCCGTCGCTCACCAGCTCAACTCCCGTGCCATCAAGTCGCTCCAGCGCGTTCACGAAAAGCCCGATGGCCGCAAGGTCCTGGAGTTTGAAGATCTCGCCCGCGCCTTTGGTTATTCCCTCGGCGTCGAGGATCTCCACCAGCGTGAAGTCGCCGTGCGCCACGGCCGCGTTCCTGCTCCTGCAAAAGCCGGCCGTCCCGATTCTTACGGCAAAGGCCGCGAACGCCAGCAGCGCGTTGCTCTGCCCGCTGCCGACCTTCGCATCACGCCGCAGCATTACCAGCGCCTGGTGCAAAAGCTCGCCGGCAAGCCCGAAGAACGCATCCTCTCCTATCTCATGCTGCGTTCGCTGAAGCAGGCGCGCTACTCCGCCGATTCACTCGGCCACTTCGCGCTCGGCTTCGACGAATACACCCACTTCACTTCGCCCATTCGCCGTTATCCCGATCTCATCGTCCATCGCATCCTGAAATGGGCCATCGCTCATCCGGACGCCGCGCCGCCCTCGTTCATCAAGCCCGTCGTCGGCGCCGAAGCCTCGCTCTACTCCCAGCAACATCTCGAGGAAATTGCCGCGGAAACCTCGGAGACCGAGCGCCGCGCCGCTTCCGCCGAGCGCGAACTCATCACCTGGAAAACCGCGCAATACATGGAGCAGCGTCTCGGGGACGAATTCGACGGCCTCATCATCTCCGTTCAGAAATACGGCTGCTTCGTCGAGCTTCTCGATCTCTTCATCGAGGGCCTGCTCCCCATCGGCGCCCTCGAAGAAGCCTCCGGCGCTCGCTGCGTGTTTCGCGAAAGCGATCGCGCCATCGTCGCCATGGGGGAATCCGGAGGCGCGCGCCGCAGCCGCTCCAGCCGCCGCAAGTCCGCCGCTCCGCTCATCTGGAAACTCGGCGATCGCATCCGCGTGCGCGCCGAACGCATCGACCCCATGCGCCGTCGCGTCGAATTCGCCCTCGTCGCCGGGGCATAGCGCCTCTGTAGCGGCCACCTTCAGGTGGCCATCTTCCTCCTCGCGATGGCGCAGGATTGCTCCCGAAACGGAAATGTCGGCGCGCCGACATATTGTAGATACGTTACCATGCGGATAACAGCTCCCGTCCCCCTTTCTCCCCAGCACCGTAGGTGCGCCAGACGTTAGCCCAGCCCGTCAGGGCTGGGAAAGCCCCCCCCCTGTTTTTGCGTAAGTAGGGGAAACAAAGGGGTTACGGGCGCATTTCGTGGATGTGGGGGAAACAAAGGGCTTAGGGGATTTTTCGGTCTGGCCGAGGGTGTGGGGCACGTTGTTTGTGTCCCGGACGAGGTTCCGGGACGGCTCGAAATGGCACAAGAGCAGCGTCCCCTCAGCATAACGGGTGAAGCATAACACATTATTTACCGTTTGTCTACTATTATTTAGTGGGTACTAGTTTCGAAACTGGTACGAGGAGGGGATCGTGGAAAGGAGAGAAGAACCGACCCACGCCTTCAAAACCCGAAAGCGTAGGTCATCCGAACTTGCCTCAGCGCGTTAAGCGTGCGCCATCCGCCGTCAGTTTTTAGACTCAGGAAACCATCAGACCCACCCCCAAGTTGCGAGGTCCGGGGCTCCCGGTGACGCGACACCATCACTTTCAGTTGTCGCGGTCGGGCGCAGTGAGTATAGTGACTGGTGGAAACTTAGATCCCCCAATGAGCGGAAAGAGTCCCGCAGGAGCTGGGTCGAAGAATAGCCCAGAAGAGTTGCGATGCCTGTCCATATTCTCAACCAGCCAGACGACCAGCAATTGGCCTCTCTACTTAGGCAACGATTAGGGATTCCAGAACTCCTGAAATTTGACGCGCTCGTGGCTTTTGCAGTCAGCTCAGGCGTAGAACAGCTCCAAGCAGAGTTGGAATCTCTACTTGGTCGAGGTGGGAGAGTCCGAATTGTTGTTGGCGTGAGCAATAAAGTCACCACAGCTGAAGGTCTACAGCTTCTACTTGAATTGGTGCACAAAGGCGGGAATGTCTTTGTCTTCCACAATGACAATTATGCCAATCCCATCTTTCACCCTAAGCTATACCTTTTTCAAGAAAAAGAGAGGGGTGTTCTGATCGTTGGCTCCAACAACATGACGGGCAAAGGATTGGTCACGAACTACGAGATTTCGTTAGTGCATGAGCTTGACCTTAAGAACAAACCGGAAGCGGAGTTGGCTGCTTCTGCAGAGAAAATCGTAGATAGGTACTGCGATGTGACCAGCGGCTTTTCGCAATCTTTGGACGCCAAATTCCTGCGAGAGCTGGAGGCGGAGGGATACTTAGGTTCAGAGAAGGCCGGAACAAACAGACCCGAGACATCTGGTGAAGGCGAGTCTGCCCCAGCCCCACCCAAGAAGAAACTCTTCCCTTCCAAGGCGGTGCCCCAACCGACTGGACGCAGAGCTGCCGCTGCTAAGGGAATCGTTCATCCCACTAAGCCGACCGCGGCAGCTATTCCTTCGGCTATCCCGGCCCACGCTGCTGCCGTCAACCGGGGACCTCTCCTGTGGGAGAAGGAACTCAGCTTGACCGATGCGCAGTTACAACCAGGACATGTCACAGGAGAAGTCCGATTGACTCAAGCGAGATGGCGGGTCGGGGGTAAATTAATCAACCAGGTCACTTACTTTCGAAAAGTTTTGTTTGGGGGATTTAACTGGATACCAACCAAGAAGCATCCCTATTATCGTGAAGAAGCAGGCGTGCGATTCGATATAACGATTTTGGGGAACAATTTGGGTGTTCATCGACTGCAAGTAAGCGATAAGCCGAGCGGAGAGGCTAGTCAGGGAAACTACACTTCGGCCCTTCACTGGGGCAACCTCCGCAGCACGATTCAGAAAGCTAAGGTTGATGGCAAAACGCTGAGACTTTACGGCCCGCCGAAAGGAAGCAACGAGCCGTTTTTTATCGAGATATCGTGATCTGTAATCGCAAGTGAGTCAGGTGAATCCTGCTCTTCTGAATTCTCAGTGATTCGCTGCCTGCGTTTTTTTAACCGAAGCCAGGCCGCCAATAGTTGGTTCTGTTCAGCATGGCTCAGACCAACTTTTCCAAGCACGTCCGGACCCTGTTGTTCGAGAACATCGTGGGCGCTTGCCTCCCTGACCAGTTTGTCGAGCCTCTGCACTTGCGGGCGCAATCCCCTTGGAAGTGGTACAAGTAGTTTCTCGATCTCCGATGGCACAAGTTCGATCACGCCACCCCCGTAATGCCGTCCTTCAAGCTCTGCGCTCAAAGCCGTGAGGGAGTTGAGGAAGCAATAGACTAACTTTTCCGGGGCCACGTCTTTTGTTTTGATTCGGTAAGCAGTATCTGTAGTGTAAGCCGAGAGTTTGTTCAGGATTAGCCTTGGAGTGTCGCTCGCTCGTTTAAGCATGGCGACGCCCGTCGAATACACTGAGGGAACCGTATACCAAGGTTTGCGTACCCTACATTTATAACGAGTGTGAAGTTTCTCCTTCTCGCCGAGTTCGATGTATTCGAGCACCTTCTTCGAGAGCTCGGATTTCGGAGGCGTTATCCATACAAAATTTGTCGGCTTGCCGATGCGGGAATTCTCGGCGTGCTGCCGTTCGTCATAAATAACGCCGGGGCAGTGGTCACTGCGACCGAACATTGGGTGCACGAAGCTTGCCAACCCGTACTGCGAAACTGTTTCGTCGTGCACAAGAAAGAACTTGTTTGCTCCCGTTACGATACCGACATCAACTTTGGCTATGTCTTCGAACCGATACACATGCTCGCTTTCAGCTAACGAATCGACCAGGCTTCTCTCGGCAGAGGTTAGCAGTGCTCGCGTCCATTTACCCTCCACCGTTTTGCCGTTAATGCGCGTGGTATCGTTGAACAACCGCGATGGGTCTTCGCAGAGAAAAGACCGACCGCTCACTTTTACGATTCCAACTCCTTCGCAGTGGTCTGTGGGATGGTGTTTCTTCTCAGCGAAAAGAATGACCGCCCCCTGTAAAGTCCCGTCGAACCAGAGTTCTTCCGGATCGATGACGAGAAGTCTGCTGCACACATCGCCGAGGTAGGTACGCAGTGATTGTGGGTGCATGACGTGGATAATTTCAGCTGGGAGAATCATCCCAAGCCGACCGCCGGGCTGCAACATCGCTACAGAAGCAAGAACGAAAGGGACCCAAGCGTTCGTGTGTTTGGTGAACGGCAGCCGGAGAAGCTTGAAGATCGCCTCAGCTTTGTTCTGTGATTCCGACGGCAGATATTGATATCGAACGAAGGGGGGATTTCCGACCACACAGTCAAAATCCTTCCGCCCCTCTAGGATTTGCTTTATCGCAAAATCGAGGAAGTCTCCGCTATGAATCTTGGACGCGAAGCGCGGCACTGAAAGGCAGCGTTCTTTCGCTTTGACGGCTTCCTCGTCGAATAGTTCGAATCCTGTGAAGTGCAATCTAGCTCGCGGTTCCGCCTTTGCCAATGCTTCAAGGAAAATTCCGTCACCGCAACTTGGCTCAAGCACAGAGTGTGGATGCTTTTCGGAAGCCCAACGAGAAATATAGATTGCTAGGTCTAGAGGGGTGTAATAGCCCCCGCGAAGCTTTTGTGCAGTTTCGTTTTTAATGAAATTCATCTTCCAAACCCGCCATAGTAACCCACCGGAACTACCTTACAATCCACAATGCTAATATACAATTTAATCGTTATAATAGCTTTCATAAAAGAGTCGAGTTTAACCTTTTTGTTGTGCGCTGGAGTTCCCAACGATGCCCAGGCCGAAGCGACTCCGTCCCGATGCCGAACAGGTCGGCTTCTACCTAACGCCAGAGGAGCAATTGGTGCTCCAAATTATCCGCGTACGGAGAAAGAAGCGCGGAGATGAAAGAATCGGTCAAAGCGAAATCGTGTCGGACGCTTTGATGACCCTACTTGAAAAGGTGGAAGGTGTAGCCAGGGAGAGGATCGACGACTTAGTGGTTGACCAACGCACCGGTGCCAAATTGAAACAGTTCCCCAAGAAATGAAAACATCAAAGTGCAAATAAGCGGCGTAATAAAATTCTGGCCAGCCGTATTTCGCGGTCCGGTGAACTCAGTGGCCGACCCGATTGACGAAGCGAGCTTACAGCCGAGAACTCCGTCTCATTAGCACATGGCCTATGGCCGCCTTTTTAGCCCTAATGCTCCCCAAAATGGAGCAGGATGCTGCACTCTTTCCGCTTTTGGAAAAAGGGTGCGGGTTTTGACTTTTTTTCTACCGCCGCCGGTCCCCTCGTACCAGTTTCGACTCTAGTACCTCACAATGTCTATTGACAGTTGGTAAATAATGTGGTAAGATGCGTTGTGAATACTCGGCACAAGCCCGCCCGCGCTCCGCAGCTCCCCAGCACATGCACTCCCTGCGCCAACAGTGCGCATCGATATCAAAACAAAGGCTTTGTAAATCAAAATAGTGAATTTCTAAGTCCCTTGTTTTCACACTCTTGCGCACACTTGCGCCCGCAAACCCTTTGTTTTGACATGCTTCACAAAAACAGGCGGGGGGAGGGGGTTACTCCGGTGGCAATAGTTCGTTCCCGAATCGGGATGGGTAGGGGTTCGAGACACAAGAGGGCAGAGGGATCCCTCTCCCGCCTTTGCGGGATCGGGATGACGGAAGGGGGCAAGAGAGACCCAAGAGCGGCCCGCCTCCCCGACCGGGTCGGGGTAAACGCCAGGCGGCCCCTACAGAAGAAAGAGAGAGGAGCGGTGCCGGGCGCGGAGCCAAGCTCAAATAATTGTGCGGACATGGGGCGCAGGAGTCCTGCGCCCCTACAAGGGCAAGAGAAACCCAAGAACCGGTCCCGCAAGCGGGACCGGCCACTACATAGGAAAGAGAGAGGCGGGACGGCAAGCGCTCCGATCCTCAAGAGGGCAGAGTCGTCCCGGCGGCGGTTGATTATGTTTCGCGGTTCGCGGCTACTTGCGGGCTGCGCTGTACAGTTCCGCCGCTTTGTCCCAGTTCACCACATTCCACCAGGCATCAATGTAATCGCCGCGCAGATTCTGATACTTGATGTAATAGGCGTGTTCCCAGACGTCCAGGCCCAGCACGGCCTTGCCTCCTGTAAAGTACTGCGTGTCCTGGTTCGGCGTGGAATCGATGGCCAGCTTGCCATCTTTCACCAGCAGCCAGGCCCATCCGGAGCCGAATCGCCCCAGGCCCGCGGCCTTGAACTTATCCTTAAATCCAGCGAAAGAACCGAAGCCCCCGGTGATGGCTGCCGCCAGATCGCCCTTGGGCTCGCCGCCTCCGCCCTTCTTCATCAATTGCCAGAAGAGCGAATGGTTCCAGTGGCCGCCGCCATTGTTGCGGACGGCATTGCGAATATTCTCCGGCACGCTATCCAGGCCCTTGAGCAGGTCATCGATGGACTTGGACTGCAAGTCGGCATGACCTTCCAGCGCCTTGTTCAGATTGCTGACATAGGCGCCGTGATGCTTGTCGTGATGGATTTGCATCGTCTTGGCGTCAATGTAGGGTTCGAGTGCGTCAAACGAGTACGGCAAAGGGGGCAGTGTGAATGCCACGGGTTTGTCCTCCACATTCAGATTGAGATTGAAATCCGACCTGGTTTCCGCTTGCAACAGACCTGGTGCTGCCTTGCCCGCCCCAAGCAGGCCAGCACCGACAATGCCACTGCTAACGAGAAACTTGCGGCGATCCATGGAAACTCCTCAGCTTCGGTGGGCGCTTCTGCTGGTGCGTGGGATTATAGCGCCCCAGGAGTCGCGGCTCAACCGAGCGGATCGATTCCGCCGGCCGAACCTCGACACTGGCATTGCATCTTATTGGATGCGTCCCAAGGCCCATCGGGCAGATTCCGCGATCGCGGGTTCCGCTGACCCCGCCAGCCTGTGCAAAAGCGCAAGTATGCGCCCGCGTTCGGGAGCACCCGGCGCAAGCCTGCTGTTCCCCAAAGCAATACACGCGTTGCGCACCAACCCTTTCCACTTGGTGCGTTTGATGGCGCTCCCGCGGAAGGCTTCGCGAAACTCCTGCTCGTTCATTCCCGCAAGCCATTCCAGACGCGGCTCGAAGAGCGACTCGCCCGCGAATGGAGGCCCGGGACGCCCACGTTCCCCGAGCGCGATTGCCTCTGCTTCCTTTCGTGCACGCGCGGGCGTTGCTCCGCTTCCACCGCGCGGCTGGAATTCCGCCAAATGCGTCACGGGCGCCTTGCGGTTGAACGGGCAAACGTCCTGGCAAATGTCGCAGCCGAATACGTGCCTGCCCATCGCTGCGCGAAATTCCTCCGGGATATTTCCCCGCAATTCGATGGTCAGATACGAAATGCAGCGCCGCGCATCCAGCACGTACGGCTCTACCAGCGCTCCCGTCGGGCACGCGTCCAGACATTGCCGGCAATTCCCGCAAAGATCGGCAGGCGGCGCTTCCTCCGGCGCCCGCGACGGCGTCAAATCCAGGGAAGTCAGGATCACGCCGAGAAAGAACCACGAGCCCAGCGATTCATTCAGCAGCAAGGTATTTTTGCCCAGCCAGCCCAGCCCCGCGTGCTTGGCAAAGATACGTTCGGTGACCGGTCCAGTGTCGGCGAAGGCGCGCGCGGCAAACGGCTCCGGAAATTTGTCCCGGAGAGAAGCGGCCAGTGCGTCGAGCTTTTCCCAAACCACTTCATGATAGTCGCGCCCCCACGCATACCGCGATATCCAGCCGCGCGGCGCGCTGCTGCTGGCGGCAGCGGCGTCCACCGAATAGGGAAGGTCGGTGTTGTAATTCAGCGCGCAGACAATCGCGCTTCGCAAGTTCTCCTGAATGAGAACAGGATTCCGCCGGCGCGGATCTTCCAGGTAGCGCATCTCCCCGGCGTAGCCCCGCGCGAGCCATTCCTCGAAATGCGCCAGTTCGGGAAAAGCCTCCACGCGCACCACGCCGCAAAGATCAAATCCCAACTCCTTGGCGCGTTCTGTGATCCAGGCAGTATCCACGGCAAATGCCATGCCTTCGATTGTGCCTCAGGCGGACCATCGGTTTGAAGGGCGCGGCGAAAAATTCAGGGGGTCGCGGCTTTGGCGATCGCGGGCATTTCCCGGCGCCAGGGTTTGTGGCGCTGATAGGAGCGGGCAAGTTCCAGGAAGATGCCGATGTCGCGGTCCAGGTCGGAATTGGTGCCGTCAAAATAGAAATTGCGGATGGGGATGCCGGCGTGGTCGCGGCTGATGCGGGGATAGACTGCTTCGCCCACAATGCCATTCATGCAGGTGAACGGGCTGATATCAATGACGCCATCCAGCCCCTTGTGCGCGAAATAGACGGCCTTGCCGACGTTCACGACCATTTCGCCGTTTGCGCCCAGGGCCGGCAGGTAGGGTTCCGCGCCATCGAGCACCACCTGGATCTCATGCGGCTCTTCGTAGCCGCGGAAATCTTCCCTGAACATCGCCAGCAAAATGTGTTCGTCCTTGCGCTGGATGAAGTTGCGGACATGCGCCTCGGCTGCTTCCATGGAAAAGCGCCGGCCAAAGATCTGTAATCGGCGGCGCTGGTCGGCGTTCGCGTACCAGATCCATTCGGAGAAATCGTTCATCCACACTTCCGCGCCCGCAACTTCCAGGCGCCGGACTAGTTCGTTATTGCTGAATTCGTTCAGGCGGCAAAAGATTTCTCCCACAACTCCGATCAGCGGTTTGCCGCCGTCAAATTGCACTGGCAATTTGCGGAATCTTTCGCGCGCCTCCAGAAGGCACCCGCAAAGCGCCGCCATCTGCTTGTCGAAACTGGCGTAGGTAACCTCCAGAACTTTGCAAAGGGCCTGAAGGCTCTCCTCGAAAGCGGCGTCGGCGGAGCCCTCCGTAATTTCATACGGGCGTGACTTCAGGAGGAGTTTCAACAAAATATCGGCCGCAACAATCGCGCGCCACACGCCCCGCGTAAACAGCGTCGAAGACTCTCCGAAGTCGCTGTATCCTTTTTCGGTGCTGGGCTGACAGATCGTCACTTCGGGATAGCCGATCTGCGTCAGGACACTCTTCAGATACGGGGCATACTGCCCGAAGCGGCACGGTCCGTGCCCCGTGACCATGAAGAACGCGGTCTTTTTCGGATCGAACCCCGGCTGTTCCGTGATCTGCAGGAAATCTCCCAGCGTTACCTTCAGCGGGTAGCACTCATCCCCGCTGGAAAATTTTCCGCCGAGATCCAGTGTTCGTGCATTCGAGGGAGGCGTGACTTCCGCATCGACACCCAACGAGCGCAGCACGGCCGCCAGGGCCCGTGCGGTGCCTTCCACCATCCGCGGCACATAGATCTTCTTTCCGTAGAGCGGATGCGAGCGCGGAATCGTCCGCGAATTTTCTACTGGGTGTTCGTGCATCGCAGCAGCCCCTTGCTGTCGAGATACGCTTCGCATCGTGTCAGGTAGCCGGCGTCGTTGCCGTGGCCGTCAAACTGAAGCACCAGGAACGGCACCTTCGCCACATCCCGCAGGTAGTGTTTGATAAAGGAGTCCGGCCCGCACTTGAAGTTTGTGATGTAAATGATATGCATGTTCGGGTGCTCGCCGGCGAAGCGCCCCGCCTCCAGGATGCGCCGCCCGGAATGCCAGAACATGTTGGGGTGGAGATCGTCAGCGGCGCGCTCATCCAGCGGCAGAAAATCGAGCGGCAGGACATTCACGCCGTAGAGATCCCGCAATTTCCTTGGAATATCGCAATTTCCGTTGCGGTCATAAATGTTGTAGGCGCGCCCCATCAGCAGGACCGCGGGCTCGCCCGTGGCGCGCAGCGTGGCGCGCGCTTTGTGGCCCTCCTCGATCAGCCGCTTGTTGAAGCGCTCCTGCGCGAAGTAGGCCGCTTCCGCTGCCTGGTTGCTCTGCCGCCGGCTGACGCCCAGACGCTCGAAGCATTGCGCGAGCTGGCGTTTCACGTGTTCGCGGCCGGCTCGAAAATAGAGTGTGGGTGCAAGAAACCGGTCGGCGAAGGCCTCGAACTCCGGCGCGGAACGCACCACGTAGGGCAGCGTCTGGTTCCAGGGGCAGAGGTGCGAAGCGACCGAGGATTCCGGCGCTTCCATGTCCATCACATTCGGCAGCAGTACAAAATCCACCGCCGGGCGCTCCTCCGTGCCGTGCAGCAAGGAATGCACGTGCCCGTGCGCGATCTGCACCGGGAAACAAGGTTCCGCAATGCTGAGCTCCGCGCCGCGCGCGGCAAGGCGCGAATCCGTCACGCCGGAAAGCACCACCTCGAGGCCAATCCCCTTGAGGTAGGTTTGCCAGAAGGGAAAGCGGTCGTGGAAATACATCGCTTGCGGGACGCCCACGCGGAGTCTGCCGTTGGTCTTGCCAGCCGCCGGCTCGCGATAGCCCTCGCGCAGCAACCGGTCGTACAGCGCCATCAGGTCGTCAATCACCGGCCGCCGCTCGGTGCGCGCGCGTTTGCGGAATTTGTCGGAGCACTTATCGCCCCAGTAGGTTTTCCGCCCCTCGACGGTAATCTCTTTCATGTCGCAATAGTTGGAGCAGGCTTTGCACACAAACTCGTGCGTCTCAAAGCTGGCGCGGTTCAAATCAAACCCACGAAACGTCGAAATCGACTCGGGGCGCTTCGTCAACGTCACGGTGCCCACGGAAGCGCTTCCCGATCCTGCCGCAGCCGCGAAAGCTCCCACGTGCAGGCGCTTTTGCACGCGTTCTTTCGCGCGAATCACTTGCTGCGCGATCAGGGCCATGCCGATGGCCCCGATAATCCCGTTGTGCGGCGGCACGATGATGCGTTTCCCTAGAAGCTGCGAAAACGCCGCCGCCACCGCATCGTTGTATGCCGTGCCTCCCTGAAAATAAATCACCTTGCCGATCTTGCGGTCACGGACAACGCGGTTCAGATAGTTCATGGCCACCGAATAAGCCAGGCCCGCCGCGAGATCGCCCAACAGGCTGCCGCGCGACATCCAACCGGTGACGTCGCGCTCCATGAACACGGTGCAGCGCTCGCCCAGCCGCGCCGGGGCTGTCGAAGCCATGGCCTTCTCCGCGAATTCATCCTTGATCTGGATGTCCATGCGCTCGGCCTGTTCTTCAAGGAAGGAGCCCGTGCCCGCCGCACAGGCCTCGTTCATCGCGAAGTCCACAACCACGCCATGGTCGATGGAAATGAACTTGGAATCCTGGCCGCCTATCTCGAAGATCGTGTCGACCTCGCCCGGCTCCTCACCTTCTTCCAGCGCGGAGCCCGCGCGGTTCTTTACGAGTTTCTCGTGCACATAGATCGCACCGGTTTTGTGCGCGGTGATTTCGTCGTTGACCGTGTCCGCGCCAACCAGCTCGCCGATGAGCTCGCGCCCCGAACCCGTGGTGCCCACGCCGCGTACCTCAATCCGGCCCCGGAATAGGCGATCGATTTCCTGCAAGCCTTCCTGAACCACTTCAATCGGGCGGCCAGACGTTCGCAGGTAGATGCCGTGCAGCAGGCGCCCTTCTTCATCGAGCAGCGCCAGATTGGTGCTGACCGAGCCCACATCGATTCCCAGGAACGCGGAAATCTGTTCGCCGTCTTTCGGAAGGGCTTCCGTGCGTGAGGCTTCGGGATGATCGCGCAGCAAGAGCACGTTCGCAAGGGACAACGGCGGCAGGTCGCGTTCCTTCTCCCCAGCAAGCTGCAAATGCGGCCGGAAGTGGCCATTGCTTTTCCCGCGCGCAGGATCGCCTTTTTGGCTGCGCTCCAGCAGCGCGCAGCCCAGTGCGCCTATCCAGGCGTATTCTTCCGGCACAAACAGGCCTTCCGGCCCCAGACGAAACGCTTCTGCAAGCGCCTGCACCACGCCGCGATTTTGCGACACCGCTCCAATCAGCGCGACCCGCGGCTTTACCGCCTTTCCGCGGACGATGTTGCTCTTGAAATTGCGCGACACCGCTTCGCACAGCCCCTTCAGCACCTCCTCCGTGGAGTAGCCTTTCTGCTGCGCGTGAATCATGTCGGACTTCGCGAAAACGGAGCAGCGCCCCGCGATCCGCGCGGCACATTTTGCCTGCGCGACCACATCTCCTATCTCTTCCACGCGATATTTCAGGCGCGAAGCCTGCTGGTCCAGAAACGAGCCGGTTCCCGCCGCGCATTCGCCGCTGGTCGAATAGTCCGTAATACCTGTCGCGTACGTGTGCGTGTTGGATCCGGTAGCGTGCTGCGGGTTGCCGTCCTCGGCCAGCCGCAGGTATTTTGAGCTTTCGCCGCCAATCTCGAACACCGTCCGCACGTCCGGATAGAGTTGCCCAACCGCGCAGGCTATGGCCTTGAATTCGTTTTCGATGTTGGCGTTTAAGGCTTCCGCCACAAGCCGCCCGCCGGAACCTGTCACACGCATGCCGCGAATTTCCTCGTGCGACAGCAAAGCTTGAAATTCGGAGAGAAGATCCTTGACGGTTTGGATGGGATTTCCGTATGTGCGGCGGTACCCCGAGAGCAGTACAGGCGCACCACAGCGTTGCTCCGCCCCGTGGCTGGCCCTGAGAAAATGCCCGTTTCCTTGAGCAGGCGTACCGCCGACAGGGTCGCCCACTACCCAGACCGCTGCGAGCTTGGCGCTGAGACTTCCGACATCCAAGCCAACGAAGAGAGCCATTCGCGATCCCCCCAATGGTGCCGACGGCGTGGAACCGGAATGCCGTCACGGGAAAGTGAGTCGGCGGAGGATACTGGACCGAGGAGGTCTAGTACTGCCGACACTACACGGGTAGATAGAAGAACAATAGCACGTCACGGCCCAGCGGTGCACAGGCGACCGAGCCTCTCCCTATCGTCACTCCGAGGGGAGACCGTTGTAACTGAATGAATTGCCAATGGTTGAAGAACAGGAAAAGACTTGCCGCAACCCCTTGTGTGGGAATTTCCCACTATTCGCATGGCGATTGAGTGAATTTCCAGACTCTGCTGAATTTGACGCATCTGGTTCCGAGACCAGCTTAGTGGGAGATCTCCGGGTAGGCGAAAGACATTACTGAAAGCTACGGACCGCCGTCGGTTCATCCGTGTAGACATCGAACACGGTAAACAACTTGGTGATCTGCAAGAGGTCGTGCACCTTCTTTGTCAGGTGCAGCAACTTCAATTCACCCCCGCGGCTGCGCACCGCGGTAAACCCGCTAACGAGTTCGCCGATGCCTGAACTGTCGATATAGTTGACGTCGCCCAGATTCAGCAGTATTTTGTTGTTCCCGCCGTCGAGCAGATCACGAATGGTCTTGCGGAGCAGCGCGCTGCCCTCGCCAAGCGCGATGCGCCCGCTAAGGTCCACGAGGGCGATGACCCCAACTTCACGCGTGGTGGCATACAAAGCTGGCATAAACGTTCCTACGCTTCCTGATGTGGTGTGGCATCCGAATTTGACGGCCTGAGATTGCCGTTGCCGGATGCGCTCTTCGGCAGCGGCAACTTCTTTGACATGATAATCTCGGCGCCGCCCGTGCGTCCCCGTACGACGTCGAACTCATCCATGAAGGAGCGCATCAAAAATATCCCGCGCCCCGACGTGCTCAACAGATTTTCCTCCGCCAGCGGGTCCGGCACATCGGCCAGCCGGAAACCCTTTCCTTCATCCAGCACATGAATGACCATCTTCTCGCCGGTGAGGTCGATTCCCAAATGTATCTTCTTGTCGGGCTTTTCCTGGTTCCCATAATGAAAGGCGTTGATGACGCCTTCCCGCACGGACATCCCGATCCGGTAACACTCATCCTCGGCGAAGCCCGCCGCCTCCGCCACCCGCAGACACATTTCCTCAGCGAGATTTACGCTCTCGACGTGGGTGTCCAAGGTGACTTCCAGGTGTTTGGTGTCTGGCGCCATTCCCGGTCGGTTCTGCGGCCGCTTTCTGCGCAAAAGAAAAGCGTACTTACTCGTAACACACCGCCTAAACCCAAGTCAATGGAGCCTTCCGCCCGGCACTGTCCAGCATTTCTGT
>PMES01000003.1 GCA_003154775.1 Acidobacteriota bacterium
TCAGTTCAAGGGTTCACTCCAAAAAAGAATGGCCCCGACTCACGTTTTGTAGAGCCGGGGCTTTTCTTCCCCCACTGGCACCCCAAGATAGTTGAGAACCGAAGTGTCAGCGTACTCTGCAATACGAAGTTCCTCCCCTCCCTTCTGGCCTGCGCGACGGTTTTCACGCTGAGTGCCGTCAGCATATTACTCGGGGGATTCTGGGGCTATTCTTCCGAGAGCGACCCGCCAGACCAAGCGACGCATGTTGCGACTCCGTTAGACTGACCGGAAAACGGAAGCCTATGTTGGGTCAGCGGACGTGGGACCGGAGACTCAACAGTTGGATGAGCGGCAGGCTCAACTACGTGAGAACCAAAGTCTTAACCTCTTCGATCGGGAGAAGGCGCTCCATGCTGTGATCACGTTCATTAGCTCTCATGAACAGGTGCTGAAATGGACAGGGGATTTTCCGGGATCCTGGTATAGCAGGAAGCGGTCAGCAAAGGGGTTGATTGCGGCGACCAATAAGGACTGCAATCGCGCCACTGGCTAAGGCTTTGAAAACGTCTGTGCCACGTCGACCGCCACCATTCATCCGGACCGGCACGCAGCCCGCGATTCTGCAATCACGTGGAACATTGAATGTGAAATCACAATGCGTAAGTGTTCACAACGGCACAGACGACCTTCTTCTCTGTGGCTAATCTAATGTCTGTTCAGTGTTCTCCCGCACAGGAAGAGGCATCAGCGCAGTTCGGAAGAACGAGGTCGCACATGTTCTCGCACTCAGAAGAAAGGAGATGAAAATATGCTTGGGATAATCGCCGCCATTCTGATCGTTCTTTGGTTGCTTGGGTTTTTCGCATTTCACGTAACCAACGCTTTCATTCACGTTGTCCTGGTTTTGGGCATCATAATACTTGTGGTGCATTTCGTCCGACGCAGCTGAGCAAGCATGTAGAACGTTGGTCAACGCCAGATCCGGTGAGAACCACTGTCCCCGTGACGGACGGCCACGCGTCGGTTTAGAAGTTGAATCGCTTCGAACAACGGTACGTTTTTGGCTTTGATAGGAGATTCGAGTAAAAGTGAATCGCTCGAAACGTCTCTACGTCGAAGAACTCAGGGATCTCTACAAGGCTGAAAACCGAATGGTCAGAGCCCTTCCTAAGATGGCCAAGGTATCGACTTCGGAGGACTTGCGCGCGGGCCTTGAAGAATACTTAAACCAAAGGAAGGAGCAGATGGCGCGCCTCGAAAAGATTTTCAAAGCTCCCAACGGATTGCCACCTACGACTGCGACTATGCGACCAATATCGCAATGTGTTCCTTTCTGTACAGAAACATTTTTTTCTCGTGACTAACATCTGCGCTGGGATCATCCGCTCCTGATCCGAAGGGGGCAGAGAAGAAATGATCCCTGCGAAAACTAAGAAGTGTGCCCACCCCGTTTGTTCGTGGGTGACATCGTCGGGCAAGTACTGCAGCGTCGAGTGCGAGGCTAAGGAAAGACGCCCGACACCGATTGTCTGTGCGAACAAATCGGATGCAAAGGCAACATACAATCCATCGCTTCATCACCGTTAGAGATTCCATCTCGAATTCAGTAAAGGAGAAAGACACATGAAAAAGCTCAGATTGTCGGTAACCATGCTGACGTTGCTCGCTGTCGGGACCCTGGCCGGATGCTCCGGGACGCCTCGAAAATCACCTGATGTTTCCGACAGCATTCGGAAATCGCTCGATCAAGCAGGCTTCAAAGACGTTTCCGTCAGTCAGGACCGCGACAAGGGCATCGTGACCCTCGGTGGACAAGTCGCCAGTGAAAACGACAAAGCCCAAGCCGAATCCCTTGCAAAGTCCCTCGCGGGCGCCCAGGTTGTCGCGGATCAGATTGCCGTGATTCCTGTGGGCGCAGAAAAAGAAGCAAAGGCCGTTAACTCCGATCTGGACGCGGGCATCGAGAAGAATCTGGACGCCGCGCTGATCCAGAACAAGATGCACGGCAGCGTGAAATACGACGTGAAGAGCGGCGTAGTCACGCTGACCGGAGAAGTGAACTCGCAGTACAAGCGCGACCGTGCGGAGAAAGTGGCGACTGGAGTGCCCAACGTGAAGCAAGTCGTGAATGATCTGCAGGTTAAAAATCAGAAAGCCAGTTCATCGCAGTAGAAGCTGCGGAATACCGCAGCCGCCGAAAAGGCTATGCAGGCAAGAAGCTGGCGGGAACACTGCATACCGAGGCGCTCCGGTGCACTTTCATTAGTTGGCCAGGACTTTGGAACAGAGATTCAGGTTAAATTACGCTGTCTCCAGCTAACGGCGCATCTACGCGCGGAAAACGTATGTCTGATCAGGTTACAAATAAAAGTGCGACTACCGAACAAAGTCAGGTGGGCTTGGTAGAAGTGGCGCTGCCGTCTTCGAGCGCACCATCCGATATGCTTCTGCGCAGAATCGCGATTCTGCTCTTCATATTGGTGGCTGGCTTGCTCACAGTGTTCGGCTACTACGCGAGTTCGATTTGCATCACGGTCATTCTGGCGGCATTTCTGGCAATTCTGATTGACCCTGTGGTCGTGACGCTGGAGAAACTGCATCTGCCGCGCGGTGTGGCTGCGGCGGTCGTTGTGCTCGCAGGCATGGGATTAATCGGTCTGCTGGGTCACGCGCTTTATGGAAGAGCCATCACCTTTGCGGAAGAACTTCCTGTGTATACCGCGAAGATTC
The DNA here is from genome assembly GCA_003154775.1 of Acidobacteriota bacterium. Taxonomy (GTDB): domain Bacteria; phylum Acidobacteriota; class Terriglobia; order Acidiferrales; family UBA7541; genus Acidiferrum. Next base: position 2,713 of record PMES01000003.1, read on the forward strand.
AGCAAGCCATTGAGCCCATTAGGCAGAGGATTGAAAAAGTTCAGCAAAGTGCCGGAAGCCTTACGAGCGACGTGCAGCCCATCAAAAAAGTCCCCGAGGTTCGGTTGAAGGAATCGCCAACGTGGCCTGCTTATCTGGTGCGCGGAGCGGGATCTGTGTGGGGAGTGCTGATTATTGCCGGCGTGGTTCCATTTCTAACGTTTTTCATGCTCTGCAGCAAGGACCAAATGGCCACACGGATGAATGCCCTCTTCAGTTCCAGGATAGACACGGCTCGATTCATCACGACCCTGAACCAGATGATTCGCGGCTTTGTTGCCGGCAACCTTATCGTTGGCTCCGTAATGGCCGTGGCGACCACGCTGATGTTGTGGGGTATTGGCATGAAAGGCGCCATACCCCTTGGAATCGCCAGCGGGCTCTTGAATCTGGTGCCGTTCCTCGGACTGATTTTTTCGCTTGCGCTTCCTCTTGCAGCGGCCCTTCTTCAGTTCAGCACACCAGGACCATTTATCGTGATCACTCTGACCATCCTTCTCCTGCATGTCGTGTCCGCCAATCTTCTGATCCCGAAATTTATTGCTACTCGCGTGAGTATCGGGCCGGTGGCGGCGACGGTTGGGATTCTCTTCTGGGGCTGGTTGTGGGGTGTGATGGGCTTGCTGCTGGCTGTGCCGCTTACAGCGCTCGTCAAGCTGGTCGCGGATTTGCATCCGTCCTTATGTCATTTATCCAACATGCTGGCGCTGACGCCGCGTCCTATTCCACGTTGGGTGCGATATGGCGAAACGATAATGGGGCGGGCGATTCCTTACTTGGGCGGTCGTCCGGGGATGAAACCCGGGGGGAGCGTGTAACGGCTGAACGGGTAAGATCACCGTGATACCCAAGCTGTGCCGCGATCCTGTGTTGCCTCTTCTCGGATCTCCACTATTGATGCGCACGGCTATTCGAGATATAGGAGCCAAACGGGCTTCAGAGATACAGCAAGACGATTTTATGTTTTGAGATTCGCCAAGTTCGCGGATCGAAATGCTTCATTTACCTTGGCGAGAAGGCTTTCCCGTGTGAACGGTTTTTCGAGAAAGACGCCATCCTCAACAAGTTCGTGGCTCTCGTCGTTGTGTTCCAGGTAGCCGGACATAAAGATTACTTTTGTTTCAGGGAGAAGATTGCCGAGTCGTGCAGCTAGTTCCGTTCCTCGCATGTTTGGCATCACCACATCCGTCAGCAATGCGCCGATGGATTGGCCACAACCTCTAGCGATCTGGAGCGCTTCAACTCCATCTTTCGCGGCGAGTACATGGTATCCAGCCGTACCCAGAAACTTAATGGCAAGTTCTCGAACTGCGACATCATCTTCCACCACCATGATTGTGGGCGCCCCCGGCACAGGGGAGAGCGGAACTCTTTCAGGCGCAACCACATCACCCTTTTCAGAAACCTTGGGAAGGTATACCTCAAAGCGGCTGCCTTTCCCGGGAGAGGACTCCACCCAAATGAAACCGCCGCTTTGCTTAACAATTCCATACACCATCGCAAGGCCCAACCCCGTGCCTTTGCCTACTTCTTTCGTTGTGAAGAAAGGCTCAAAGATCCGCGCTTTCGTCTTTGCGTCCATTCCATGGCCCGTATCCGTTGCGGAGAGCAAAACAAAGGGACCCTGCTGCAGACCGGGACGCGTTTGCGCGTACTCTCCATCCACGGTCAGATTGCTGGTTTCGATCGTCAGTTTTCCACCCTTGGGCATGGCGTCGCAGGCGTTGACGGTCAAATTCAAAAGTACCTGCTCGATTTGACCCGGGTCGGCCTTCACGTTCCCAAGCGCTGCACCCGGCAGAAAAACGAATTCAACATCTTCGCGAATCAGGCGCTCCAGCAATTTGTCCATCTCCATGACGAGAACATTCAAGTCCAGCACTTTCGGCTGCAGTACTTGCCTCCTGCTGAAAGCTAGCAATTGCCGCGTCAGCGAGGCTGCGCGGTCAGCGGCCTTGTGGATCTGTTCGCAGCTTTTGTAGGACGCTTCGGAGGTCTTCAGCCAGTCCAGCAACAAGTCGCTGTGGCCTTTGATGATGGTGAGTAGGTTGTTGAAATCGTGCGCGACTCCCCCCGCCAGTCGTCCCAGCGCCTCCATCTTTTGCGATTGCCGAAGCTGTTCCTCGAGTTGTTGTCTTTCGGAATCATTTCTCTGCAGCGTCTGGCGCATGCGATCAAAAGCCCGCGTAACCTCGGCGACCTCACCGCCTCCTTGCACTTCTAATTGAAAGTCGAAGTCGCCTTGCTCCAGCGCATGTACACCTTGCACGAGTCTGCCGAGTGGCTTGGTGAACGTATTGGAGATCAGGAAAGCCAGGAAAGTGCCCGCCAGCACGGCAAGAAAGCCAACTCTTACCAGAAGGCGATTGAGGCGTTGCAAAAATGCCATCGTCTCGCCGTCCGATCTAAGAACCATCAGGCTCGCCCCACCGGGCAAATCGGGCGTTAATTCCACCGAACTGGCGAAAAATCGCTCACTTCCGAGGTACATCTGATCGGGTGTGATGCCGCCCTGCAATTGAGACGAGAGTTCACCTTCGCGATAAGGATCGAGGGTGCTCGCTACCGTGCGTCCTTTATAACGTAGTGCTACCTCGCCCGACAGAAGGCGGCCCAAATCGCGCACCCCACGCTCATCGAGTTCCTGTCCCACAACAACCGTAGCTGATGGAGCACCTTTTACCGTGGCGGCGGGTCGTCCAATCGGCTGGAGTTCCACTTGATACAGGTGGCCATCGCTGAACCACCAATCGGAACTGTGGTTCCTGGTCAAAGAAGAACGCAAGAGTGCTTCCACGCTTTGCGCCGAAAAGCCGGAATGCGTCGTGTGCAGCGCAACAATCTTGCCCTCAGGATCAGCAAGCGCCATTAAATCGCTACTCGACGTATCCAAGGGATTATTGGTGGAGTCCGTGAATTCACTGGCGTCGCTATTCGACAGAAATGCGGAGGTGGCCAGAAGATCCGCTTTGCGGCTCATGACCATCTGGCGCTGATGTTGCAGTATTTCGAAGATCACCAGGGAGTTGTGAGCGCTGGTCGTCAATTCCTGCCGCGCGCGTTGTTGAACCGTTTGGCGCACAACAAGTAGCGCAACCCAGGTAAGGCCGGCAATCACCAATACCATAGACAACAGAAACTTGGTCCGTAGCCGAAGGTTGGCGAGGATTCTTACCATTTTTTCTAAAGACTGCCACAGATTTACATCTTGCCCGGGCCGGGCTCGGTAACCTTAACATTGACCTTGCCCTCTGGAAGCGTAAATGGAACTTCCGTACTCTTGGTTAGCTCCCAGGTACTATCGGGAATAATGTGAGAGATTGCTGCTGCAAAACCTTGTGTCAGTTCTGGCCGGAGTTACGGTCCCCAGGAAGGACCAATTAGATCTAAAGGGAGCTGAGTTGGCCAGATGCTGAAGGCGAGGATCAACGTTGCGTAAACTACACTGAGCGGGATTTCTTCCATTTCAACGGAGGCAGTTCTGAGTTGGCGACGCGGCGCAGATATGCCAGTGCGTGTGCTGCCGCTCTGTCTTTTCCCTGTTCGATATCATCCACAGATTCGGAGGGTGCAATCCAGTTCTTTGCATTCACGTTGTACACAGATGCCTGCACTCCGAGCGCACTCTGCTCCGAGAATAATCGCAGGTGTTCGCCACCCACTTTGACTTCGGCCCAGACACCCTGATCCAACATCGAGGAGCTCCCGATAAGCGAGATGTTGCCCGTGCAGCTTAGGAAGGCCCAGTTTATCGCTAAAGCTTATTCTTTCGAAGGGCAGGCCAACGGCCTAGCGACTCGATACTCCACGCACTCTGCTCTGACAGCCGGTCTGTTCCGCTCCGCACACCCTGGGCATTTGGGCCTCAGGGTGGGGGTGGTTGGATATGTTTTGCTGAAAGAGTTTTTTATTGCCTTGCAACATACCCGCTGCGGACCAACCCGTCTGTACTGGATTGCACAGTTCGCAGCCTGTAGCGTGATTGGGTGCCCTGAGGGAACTAATCGGGAGCTTCTCGGCAATATTTGACCGTATCCATGTGAAAGTCAACTTACTCGTGCAGGACAACACTGAGGAGGGAATCGTTGACCTGGATCTCGCCGTTGTATTGAATGAAGCCCAATTTCCTGAATTTGTTCATGAAGAAATTGACCCGGGACCGCGTTGTGCCAATCATCTCCGCCAGCATCTCTTGCGATACTTTGGGAAGTCCCTTGTGAGGATGGCCCGGCGCGCCATAGCGCGCCAGCAGCAGCAGAGTGCGCGCCAGCCGTTTCTCGCTGGAGTTGAAGAGCTGGTCTATCAGGTCCGCCTCGACTCGGATGTTTCGCGCAAGCATATAAGCGATGAAGCGGTCGGAGAACTCGTGTTCCTCATGGAGCGCGCGAATCATCTCGTCTCTCTCAATGACCAGCACGCTGGTAGGTGAAATTGTGATCGCGGTCACCAGGTAATTGGACTGGCCCGCAAGGCACCCTTCCCCAAGAAAATCGCCCGGCCCAAGGATTGCCACAACGGCTTCTTTACCGGTCTTATTCACCACAGTAAGCTTCGCACCGCCTTCCTGAATGTACATGACATTCTTCGCGGGATCGCCCTGCGCAAAGACGGTTTCTTTCCCTCGAAACTTGGCTACCTTTCTCCCCAGACCGGCCGAGTCGAGAAACAACCTTACGTCGAAAACAGAGATTCCTAAATTCCCTTTTTTGAGGGAGCGAGGGGCCTTGCCGGATACAGCTACAGAAGACATCAAGACGTATTATGGCATGGATTCTGCTAACTGTTCACTATTGAACACCACGTGCGTAACGGCATCATGTCGATAGCCAGAAGCTGAACTCCAACAAGTCCTAAGAGTCATGGGAATACGGGTAACTCCTAGCGTCCAAGGAGACCTTCCGTAACGACTGGCTCGATTTTAATCCCCCACCTACCAAGAAGATCTCCGCAAGACTATACAAAAGTGAACAGAGCGAACTCATGACATTCTCTAAAATGTTACGCTGGACGGCGAGAAGGAGCGATAGTTCCCGCGCCCTAGGATTTTCTTCGACACCGAATTGTGATGAAAATGGATCAGAGATCACGAGGAGGTGTGTATGAGCAAGGAGAGAGAACCAGCTTCGGGAGCCACGGAGGGAGCCCGGAGGGCGACCGAGTACGTTGAACATGAATGATCGATTGAGGGTGCAAGTCCCTTACAGAGTCTGTTGGAGGCAACTGTGAGCCAAAGGCAACTGCATGATCCCGCGAGGGCGTGTGGAGAGGAAGCCGGCGGCACACTGCAGCACCTAACGCAAGTGAATCCCCGTAAGGCCGGCCTGATCGAGGCGAGCGTGCTCGGCAATGCGACGCCCAATATCCAACCGCGATCAGAGTGGTATTGGGGAAGGCGGCGGCAGGACATTGGTCATTCTTACTTCAAGAGATCTCCACAGGTCCGCCTCGGCGGTAGGGTCGGAGAAGGAAACGACGACGGCTCAACGCCTGCGGAGAAGTCGGATCTCCTCATACTAGCGATGAAACTGGCGCAAGC
>PMES01000013.1 GCA_003154775.1 Acidobacteriota bacterium
GCGTGGATTCAGACGAAGTAGGTGTGGCTTCAGGCGGGGGGTTGGTCAACGGCGCTGTCTCTTCGCGGGGCTGCCAGTAAGGAGGCCAGCTATGAAGTGCCCTGGCGATGTGAAGGGTGGGCCTTCCTCCTGTGAATTCGATCCGGACAAACTCACGCTAAAGATTGATTTTCTGATCAGAAGCGAGGTCGAGGCGATCGCGCTGGCCGTGGACAAGCTGATGCGATGGCTCAAGAAAACCTGCCGCCGACCGGACCAAGAATTTGCAGTTGAGATGGCCCTGCGTGTCGCGGGAATGGAGGGCGACGAAGCGATCGTAAAACCTCGAAAAGGTATCGTAGTAGGCGCGTCTCACGCGTCTCATGAATCTTCACTCGCCGCAAAGCGGCTTTTATTTCTCGTGATCATGCCTCGGAAACCCGGACGGTCAGGCCGGCGCGGAGCGCGACCACGCGGCTCCCAAACTGATTCTGCAGAGCGCCAGTGGCTTCGAACCCCGTGCAGTGACAGGGCGCTATCAACTCGACCCCGAACGCGCGCAAGTTTTCTGTTGTCGCCTTGATGCGCTCGGCCGATGCCCGAAAGAGATGCAGACCTCCGATCACGGCGACAATGCGGCTATTGCCGATTATTTCTTTGGCATAGTTCAAGGTGTTGATCAACCCCGAATGTCCACAGCCGGTAATTACGGCCCAACCCCGGCGGGTTTCGATCAACAGCGCTTGGTCGTCAATTAGCGGATCGGGCTGGGTGCAGTTTTCGTCCAAGAAGAAGGGGTCGGGTATATCTTCATACGTATTTCGCCGGGGGATGGCACCGGTCACGATCACCCCGGGAGCGATTTCGGTGGGCTGCGGCGATTCGACAACGTCAGCTACCCTCGAGAGCAAGGCTCGGTATGACGTAGGGGGTATGCCTTTCGCTCGGTGCGGAGGCGTTTTCTCGCGTTGGTACTTGCCGCTCAATGCCGCGGGATGGATATAGATCTTGCCGCGAAAGCCAGCGCCCATCACCGCGGCAATGCCGCCGGTATGATCGGAGTGGCCGTGACTGATGACCAGGGCTTCGGCGGTCGCAACATCGATTCCGAGCAGGCGTGCGTTGTGCAACAGCGTATGCCCCTGGCCAGTATCGGAGAGGATGCGGCGCTCGTCTGCTTCAATCCACATTGCAAGCCCCCACTCGCCTGCGGCGTCAAAAGTGCCGGCCGTGTTTTCAACAACTGCGGTGATATTCAGGTTGTGAATCATGTCGCGAATTTCGGCACCAGGCGGTGCCGCCCTCCTCCGTGGATGATCTGGCGATTGCAGAGCGGTGGATTTACTGTTCGGTGTATGCTGCTCATTGATTTCGCGATTTTCTGCTCCTACCGGAGCCTGCCGGAATCTTATCTTATCTCTGTCCGGCGCAGGTTCGTCATACTCCGCGACAGTACCCACCCGCTTGCCCCGGAGCACGGTCCAGGGAGGTAACGGTTCGCTGGGGGCGAGTGGAGATTTCAGTGTCTGGTCGCACGGTACCTTCCCGTCAGGTGAAATTGGAATTCATTTTCATGTTGCTCCTGCAACACGACATGGCACTGTGAGATCGGTCACGGTATCGAGTATGCGCTTGTTGTCTGATTGTGGCCACTGAACGTGCCGATGTGACCGCCCTCGGGGCAAATTCTCATTTTTTCTTGTAATAAGTTGCCTGCAAATGCATTTCTTCAAGTGGAAAGTGGGATTCTTATCAGGAGGTACACATAGCGGGCAGCTCTCGGTTTGAAGTCAACGCAAAGTGAATTGGCAACACGAAAAGTCTTTGCGCCCGAAGTACACCCAAGTTTCACCTTATTCCTCATCGGAGTCAAAGCGGATGACATCGATCAAGACCCGGTTGCACGTGTTACGAGCGGAGTGGAAATGGTTCCAGGCCAAACTCACTGCACAGGTGAAGGTGACCCGCCAGACGATCAACTCCATTGAGAAGGGCAGATGCCACCCCGGTCTGCGGCTGGCCTGCAAGATCGTCCGCGCTTTTCGCCAGCGGATTGAGGAAGTGTTCCTATACCAGGAGAGTGAGGGACGCGACGAGCCTGCCCGAACTAACGGGCCAGGTGTCTATTCCACCATGGCCTCACAAACAAAGCGGAAACGTCACGAGGCGACAGAAATCCGATCGGGTCGCGATCGACACAATTGACCGTGGAGTGCGTCCGGATGGCGAGGCGGCTCTTTTCATACCACCTCAGGATCAGGTCGCTCAAGATGACCCCGGCGCGTTCGAGCAGTAGCGTGGGCCGCACTGGGTGAAGCTGCGCATGCCGGGGATGAGCGCGTACTACTTTGTCACTGTGCGGTGGGGCTGGAGTGCGCGAAACCGGGTCGGCCGATCCCTTAACCAGCCTGCGAATGGAACTATCCGCGGGTTTTTCGACAGCAGCTTTGATCAACACGGCGATAATCCGGTAAACTGGTTTGCTCTCCTCGATAATCTTCCAAGGGGGCTTCACGACTCCCGACGTTGCGGAAGATCGTTGTCGAGAGAAAAGCTTCATAAAGCATGAGGCTCGAATTCATAACTTCAGATCTCCTGACATACCCCTAAAAAGCGGCCAAAATTGGGGTTTTTTGAAAGTGGGGTGCGGACCTTAAACTGTCCGGTTTTTGAGTCTGAAATTGCGCGTTCTGGGGTCTCCGATTCTGCGGTATCTGAACGTACAAGTGTCCTACGTTTTCTTTTGCTGATCCCTCCGGGACTGCAATCGGCATGTTCTTCTTGCTCTCCTGTGTGCGGACCTTAAACTGTCCGC
>PMES01000023.1 GCA_003154775.1 Acidobacteriota bacterium
GCTGTGTACTTGTATGCGTCGTGCGGTTCCTGTTGAATCGCCAGGCAGGGCTGCGCCACGCCCGGCGTGTACGCCATGCTCAAGTCTCTCTGTGTGCGGCAAGGCTTCGTCGGCGTTACTTCGATCTTCCCCGGACGTACTCCCGAATGGTAGGCAAGCGCCTCCGACTTCTGGATGGTCATGACAGTTCTCCTTGTGATGGCTGGCCTGCAGACGGCATGTAGGTGAGGCTCTTCGCCGAACTCAGCCGCACGTATCCCTCCAAACCGCTAACAGAACCTCTTTCTAAACTTCCTGAAAAACAACCACTTAACGCCTTTCCGCAGAATCCCTCGGTGCTCCCCCTTCTCCTTCTGCGCGCTCCCGCGCATCCTTGAGCCCTTCCGCTCACTCTTTCCCGGGTGCCCCAAGTGCCGGTGTTGCACCTGAGGGCTCGACATCAAATCACTCTCCCGTGCTCAAATATTCATCAATCAATTTCGCCGCTCGCCACCCCGCTCAGCCGGACAGCCACTTCCTTCCGCCGCTTCTCGATCATACACTTCAACTCTGCCAGTGGGAACACGGCGTGCAACCAAGTGGTCTGATTTTTTCGCCCATTTTCGAACGGTGAACGACGAAAACATTGCAACGGGTAAGTGGCACGTCTGTAGTCGGCTTAGCAATCTCAAAGTTGTTAAAGATGCGTAGCCAAGCTGAACACTATGCCGGTTAGCCAAACAAAGAGGAAAATAAGTGAGAGCCAAAAGGCCAACATGGGCCCGCTTTGGGGGAATAAGCGATTGTGCTCGCGGATGATCCAGGGTAGGTCCAGAAAGATGGAAGCTCTCCGCTCGGTGGGAGCGACTTGCTTGAGTTGATTGGCCATTCTGCTGACATTGAGGAAGGTCACGGCGGCCGTGACCAGGGTGGCTATAAGAAAGATAATCGTCGATGGAGGCAAGGAAATGACTCCTGGGTTGGGTTGAAATCTTGCCTTGCAAGGAATCCGCGGACGCGCTCAGCGCAGTGACCGCACTTTTGCCAGAACTTTAGGGGCAAGCGACGCGGGCAACGGCGTGTACCCGTGTCTCTCTGCGCTTTGCTGACCCGTGGTGAGCGCCCACTCGAGGTAATTCGCGAGCGCCTTGGATCGTTCAGGATCGGTTGATCTTTCCGGCACATAAAGCCAGGTAAAGCTGATGATCGGGTATGCGTCGTTGCCCGGAGCGTTGGTAAGCGAAACGCGGAAATCCGCCGGAATGGACTTTTCGACGGAGCGGTACGCAGCGGCAATGCTCGCCTGAGTGGCGCTGATAAACCTTCCGGCGGCATTCTGGACCAGGCCGACACCGACGCTGTTGTCGGCTAGCGTGAAGCCGAGTTCAATGTAGCCCATCGCGCCGGAGGTGCTTTTCACCTTCTCCATCATGTCCTCGCCGCGCGTGGCGCTTGTCCCTACGGGCCAAGCCGGTGACGGAGTCTTGCCAATTTGGCTGCGCCACTTCTGGCTTGTCTTCGAGAGAAAATCGGTGAGCATATAGTTGGAACCTTTTCCCTCCGTGCGGTGGACCACGGCAATATTCAGATGGGGCAGGAGCTGGCCGGCGTTGATTTCTTTAATCCTGGGGTCGTCCCAGGTCTTGATGTTTCCGAGAAAGATTTCTGCGAGGACGGACCCCGAAAAGCGAAGGCTGCCTTTTACGCCGGGAACGTGATAAATCGGCACGATGGCGACCAGCACTGTGGGGATTTGCAAAATGGGGGTGTTCGCTGCGTTCAACTGTTCGTCGCTCATGGGCACCTCGCCGGCAGCGAAATCTCCGACGCCACGAGAAATATCCTCGATGCCCTTCATGGTGCCGGTGCTGAGATAACGGACCTGCACTGTGGGGCTGAGCTTGTTATATTCATCGATCCAGTGGGAGTAGAGCGGCGTGGGGACATTCGACCCACTGCCCACCAGTGCGATGACGTTCTGGCAGTTTGCGGGAAGGCTGAAGCAAATCATCAGCAGGACGAGAGCCGACCAAACGGCGATGTTGTGCCTCGATGGTGTCATAATAGATGCGCTCCTTTTTTCGAGGTGGGTTATAAGAAAATCGTGGCTCTCGAGGAGGTGCGCCCGCAACAATTAAGATTAATGCGGGCGCGTACTGGTTAACTGCGGCTTTGACGGCCCGGTGCAGGCCCTGTAAGATTCGCAATGCTTCGCCAAAGCGCATATCTCTTGAGGTCCCTTACCGAGGGAAGCGCGCAGGGTGACCGCCTGGGTGGCAGGAAACCAAGACTGGAGAAGGAAAGCAATGCGGAACTATTTTGCCGGGGCGTGCGCAACTCTTGTGCTGGGATGTTTCGTTTACGGGCAGCAGCCACAGGGCGGGACCAGCCAGCCAACCAAGTCCACTGCTCAGGCGGATCTCACGAACCTGCTCGATGCGAAAATCAAGGCGGAATGGGAAGCCATCAAGAACAAGGACCAAAAGGCTTATGGCGAGCTCTTGACGGACGATTTCATTGGCGTCGAGGCCGACCGTGAGGGTGAACGCTACAAATGGAAGGCGCAGATGGAACTCCAGGAGAGCGCGGTCACCGACTACACGCTTTCGTTTTTGAAAGTCACGCCGCTCTGTTCTGATGCAGCGTTTGTCCGCTACGAGGTCTTTATTAGGTTTCCCCCGAAGTCCATAGTGCGGTTTGAAAAAATCCTGGTCGGCGAAATCTGGGTGAAGCGCGAGGGCCAATGGAAGGTCCTACACTACCAGGAAACCAAGGTCAAATAGTTAATTCGCCGCTGTTCCGGCCGTTTGACCAGTTCTTGTTTGATCTCTATATCGCAGATTGACGACTTCACATTACGGCGGAAGAATCGGGCTGCTTTTCGTTTGACGGCCTGCCATTGCGTGCGCGGATGGCTTATTGGCAGTCCGGAGGCATGGCAGCAAGGGCATCCTCCGAACCACACGGCTGCTTCTTTTTCGCTGGCGTGATTCCTGGCCTGGAATGATTGAGGATCCAGAGCCCTTCGTTGTTGGCCAAATAGATCAGGCCGCGGCCGGGATCCTGGAGGATGCTAGTCACTCCGGTAAACGTCTGGAGCACCTTGGGGTGCGCGGGATCGCTAAGGTCTAGGATCTTGACGGTTTCCGTGGGATTGTCTGTGCTCCGGATGACTCCCTTGGAGTTCTTGTCCGGTACTTCGGCGAGGCCCACGTCGGAACCTGCCATCTCGAGTTTACCCGCCGTGGCGTCGCTCGAAGGGGCACTACGGTTCACCAAGCTCGGTAGCCGCGGTTTCGTCACGTCAACGACCGTAAAACCCTGCTTGGACGCCTTCTGGACATACAGGTATTGTTTGTCTCCTTTGTTTTGGAGAAACATTTCGCTCCCCGGGGCCTCCTGCAAAGCCAAGTGCGCAATTACCTTTGCTGGAACCTCGGTGGGCTTGGTGTTGGCAACCATGCTGGGCGCGGACATGACTACCGCCGCGGCCGAGAAAATCATGCAGACGCGGCCGTAATGGCTCATTGTGAATCCTTGATGAATGATACTCATCGCTTCCTCCTTGCACTGCTCTGGGCGTGCCTCGAACAATCTTTCAGTCAACTTCACCGTCCTGCGCCTCTCGAGTTTGAAGCGGAGAAGGGCCGGAAACAACCCGCAGGCCACAGACGACCTTCGTGCTAGGCGCTAAGAAGTTGGAGGTGGACGAGTGTAAAGACGGTTGTCCAGGGAAACGGGAAAAAGAGGACGCACTTCCTCTGCCGCTCTCGGAACGGGAATAGAGCGCAGGAGCGTAAAGATGCCGGATGCTGGCGGCTGCAACAGGTAGAAGTCTTTGGCCAGGAGTTTGGCCGTCATCTGCGGAGGAACGGAGCAAACCCAGGAAGTTTCGCTCCGGGGGAAACGAGGAGCACGATTCGCTAGAACGATGAAGAGCGAAAATGCGCAAAGCCACAGTACCAGGCCCCGCCAGCAAGAAAAGCGGCGCGCGCCATTCATTGGATATGCATGCGGCGGCATCTCAACCAGGCCGATCGGAAACTCGCCTTACCCTGGATTATACACCCGGGGCAGTACTGACGATCTTACGCGGGGCCAGGATCTCTATGTCTCTCACGTGGCCCCGCCTCGAACTAGACCGTGCAGATCGATGCCGCAACAACAGCTATTGTCGGCCGTACACGGCGATGCAACCGTTGGCACTCTGCGTGGTGCAGAGCGAGCCCGCCTGCATGGGCACGAAGATCTGATTAGTGAATTGGTTAACCGCGATGCTGTGGGAATTGGAGCCGGTCGTGACGTTGACGAGCCACGTGCGCGTTGCGGCATCAATTACGCCCATCACCGGCCCGCTGGGCATATCCCTGCCTGCGGTGTAGTAACGGTTGTCGCCGGCGTTGTACCAGACTTCGTCCACGCCGCCGGTCTCAGTAATGTTGGCCACGATCTTGTTGGTAGTGCCGTCAAGAATGGCCTCTAGGGGAGGGAATTGGGTACCATCATGGCCCGCGCAGCCAATCAGAAAATCGTGGCCCGGGCCTTGAGCCATGCTGGTCGGCATGCAATTGAGGATCGGGATCACGGCGACAACTATCGGCCCGGCCGGATTTCCGATTCGGGGATCGATTTCGTCCACACACCCCACGGCGGTGCTGGCCTGCGTGGGTGAACTGGAAACGGTGCAATTCGAATTCGTTTCGTAAAAAGTATTGTGAAAGGGATTGAAAGCGCTGGCGCCTAACCCAGCCACGGCAATCTCGCCCATTTGCCCGGCCCCAGCCGTTCCATTGTTGGTGATGAATGCGCCGGTGTTTGCGTCCACGATGGGCGCGTGATGGCAAGGCACGTCGGCGCCGTCGGGACCCACGCCATAGCCGGTGACACCGGAAGCCACTGCTTCCGAGGGATCCGGACAGGGAGTCAATGACGCCTGGGGGTTCGTATCGTTAACGCCGTCCACGGTGACTGTTGAATCCTCCGCGCCGACGCCGTCGTAGTAAATCTGTCCAAGGATACAGGTGGGATAATTCGCACCTGTCGGCGGGGTATTCGCAGGATTTCCCGGATTGTAATTCAGGGCAGGATTCACTGGGGCGCAAATGCCTAGTCCCGCCGGAGTAACCATGGTTCCTGTATAGGTGCGGTTAACTATGTCGGTGACGTCAATCAAAGTGAAAAGCGGAAGGCCGGGGTCGCCATTGCTTATGGCGAGAATGTTGTGTCCCCCTACGGTTCCATAAGACATTTCGTCGGCGCGGTCGTCGCCGCAGGTGGGATCGCTGCCGGCACCGCCATTCCAACTTTGGATGCAGGGCGCCACACCGACCGGACCGTCAAAATCGGGAGACGACCCGGTGGGGAAGGCAGCAAGCACCACCGGTGGGTTGGTTGTGAGATCGAATGCCACGATGGTGGAGCTGCCGCTTCCTACAAACAGAGTTTTCCCGTCGGGAGTCACTAGGTTACCATCGGGGCCTGAGAGAGGGTTGACGCCGTTAGCACGTGCGGCGCAGCATTGTGCCCCGGGAAACCCGCCGAAACCCCCATGGGCGCCGAAACCGGGAAAGTAAGTCGAAAAGGAATCAAAGAAACCCGGGTTTCTGCATCCAAATCGAGTGAGCACGTTGGTGGTGGTGGGATCCCGGAGGGCACCGGAACCAGTGATAATGGAAGGAATTGTAGGTGTATTGGCGGCAGTGAAACCGGGAGCAGGGTTAGCGGGACCGATGCACACGCTGTTGTTATTCCCGGCGTTGGCCACCTCATTTTGCCCGCCAATGGTATTCACCGCGAAGTTGTTCTTGGCGTCCACGACCACAATGTCCAGGCCGATGCGATCAGACACGTAGTCCCTTTGGAGATTAGGATCGAACCAACTTATGTCGAAGGAATTGAACGGACCGCCCGGCTCGCCGGTTGGATTGTGCTCCGGCACCGGGATGACATTGAGAACGCCATAGGCCCCGTTCACGGTAGTCCCGCAAGTGGGACAATACGGCTCTGCCCCACAACTGTTCAACAGGAAGCCGAGGGTCACCACCGCCACCACTTCAAGAATAATCTTTGCGATTCTGGACCTCATCGAAAAACCTCCTCTAGGCATTCCACTCGAATTCTCCGCGCCTTTGCGCTGCTTTCGGTTTTGTGAAGGCCTGTCTGACTCCCAGGCATATTGGCCATCCGCGAATCCATGTCGATACATAGCGGTCCTCGGCGCCCTAGAAGCGGTACTGCAGCCGCTGTTCGAACACGAAGTAATTCTGCGGCACAGCACCGATGGTGCTTGGATCCCTCAAGCGGTCAATATCGACGTTGGACTGGAACCGTACCCAGTAGTTTAGATACCAGCTAACCCCGGCGGTGAACTGCTCGGTGTGCCTGTCGTAGGTGGGCACAAGCTGAGGCGTAAAGACGTTGTCGAAGAAGATGCCAGGCTCGTTCCCTTGAATCCCAGAGTAGCGGAACGCCAGTTCCCAAGCCCCCCATCCGCGCCTGCCGCCTCCGGCTGTCTCCGGGCCAAATACAGGGTGATTGACGCGCGGGGTGCCGTTTTCCGGCCGCAGTTCCTTAGTGAGCAGGTAGGTGGCAGAGGAGTCCCAAGCTTGGTATCGGACGTTCGGAAGATTTGCAAATCCTAGTCCGCCCAACATCTCGGTGCCAACTCCGGTCCGGTTGTAAGATGCCGCGACGTATTCCCCGCGGAAACCCCAGGGACCTTTCAGATAAGTGACCTCACCCTCGTACCGCCATACATTCCCGTTAACCGGGAACTGCGGAAACCAGGTATAAGCGGCATCCGGCATGGTCATGGGGCCCGTAACCTCGTTGGAAAGTCCACGGGACATGCTGTAAGCGATTGACCCGCCGAAGCCGAAGGCGTGCAGCGCGCTGCCTTTGTTATTACGCCAAGGGTAGAAACGGACTCTGCCCACGGTCTCTGGCACGCTCGTGGTGTTATTTACGGAATAGCCTTTTCCGTTGAAGGCGCCGGCCCAATATTGGAACGCGCCGCCGTGAATGTCGCCGTGAATCGTGACGCCGGGGCTACGATTGGTGGAGGCAGCGGAGGGATACAGGAGGCCTTGCAAGCCACGATCGACGAAATCAATGTTCGTGTCGCCCTGGAGCTCTTCCTGCGCAAACGGTTCCTTGAACTGCCCGGCCTGGACCTGGAACCAGTTAGTGGCTTTCGCGTTCAGGTATATGTCCCGGATGGTGGCCCCGGTCGAAGCGGCGGCATCGATCAGGAGGCCGAACTGGTAGTGGTCGCCGTAATTTCCTTGAAAGCCAAACCGGCCGCGGCGTACGGAAAAGGTGTCGGCAGGAGCGCCGTCGCCCTGGTAAGAGAGGTAATCCATCTGCACGTATCCGTACGGTTGAATTTGAAACTGGCCGTCGGCGGACTTAATGAAGAAATGTTCCCCGTTCCATCCCGCGGTCACGGGCGGGGCGCTCTCTTTTTTCACGGGGGGTTTTTGGTAAACCTCTGCGGGCACCTCGGCTTCTGCTTCTTCCGTTGTCGCGGGCACCGCCAGGCTGGCGTTTATCGCGGGCAGCGTCAGAATGGCGTTAACCAGGTGAGCGCCGTCAGTTGCTAGGGCTGGGGCTCGCGACTTGGCATCCGTCAGTTGCTCGACTAAGGTTTCCAATTGCTCGATGGCCCGCCGCTGCGCAGCCAATTCCTTACGCAATTGTTCCACTTCCGCCTTGCTCGCTGTCGCGGAAGCGGCCTGTGTGCTTTCCCCGGCAGGTTTCTCGCTCTGGGCCTGGGTACGCGGGCCTGTCCCGGCAAAACCCAAGACCAATGCCAGAAGCGCAAACCACGTCCTAAGTGAATTCATCTTTTTTCCTCCCAGAATGATCTTGCAAATCACAGTGGCGGTGTTGCCCTTTAGCACATCTCCCGGATGCGTGTCAAGGAAAAAAACCTCCAGAATGATTTAGGCAATCTAAGCGCTGGCCCGTACCACTGAAAAATCGCGCAACACCCTGTCGAGCTCATCGCTCGCTGGGTAGAAGGTGTTGACTGAACTGGCGGATCTCACCGCTATATGCGCTTACAAGCGTACACAACAGCGAAGATGCAACAAGAACAGCATTCCCCTCCGCAACGCATCGCCGCCAGAGCCCTTGCCGGCAAGCACCCGCAAGAAGCAACTCGTGAACAACGGGACGAACTGCGGTTACCACATTCCAGACACATGGTCAGGCGTTTTTGGGGCGGCTGGTCAATAAACGTAACCAGTCGCCGGCACCTGACCCCTCAGGCGGCATGTGGTTCCGGCACACACCGCACAAGGCCTTGAACACAGCCACGAGCGGCTGGCTTGCGAGTAATCGCTACGATTGCTCTCGGCGTTGCGCACTGCTCAACCGCTCGGGTGAAGAAACTCAGCATGCCTATTGTCTGCTAAGCCTGCGCCAACTTTCTTTCCGCTTCTGCTTTCTGTTCTAGGAGGTCCACCTGAGCGATGGTGCGCTTTGCCAACGGTTTCAATGCGAACAGTGCCAACAAAGCGGCCAGGATATCGCAGCCAATCATGACGTAGAACACCGGCACCCAGGAACCCTCCTTGGCCATCACAAAGGCGGCCACCGGTGCGGCAAAAATGGCCGCCGTGCCCTTCGAGGTGTAGACGACTCCGTAGTTCGTCGTGGCCCATTTCCGGCCGAACAGGTCCGCCGTGATGGACGGGAACAACGAAAAGATCTCGCCCCAGGCAAAGAAGACGAGGCTGGACAACAGGATGAACAGCACAGGCCGACGGATGGTCTGCAACCATGCAAAGATCGACACACCCTCGATTAGAAACGCAAGAAACATGGCGTTCTCGCGGCCGATGTGGTCAGAGATCCAACCCCAGAACGGCNNAACGGCCGGGTCAGGCCGTTCACGACGCGGTTCAACTGGATCGCCAGGATCGCCGCCCCGAGGCCCCAGAGCACGATGACCTTGTCCACTTTGTAGAAGCCGGCAATCTCCTTCAGTTGCGAAGTGACCACCAGCCCGCTGAAGGCCACCAACGCCATCATGATGTAGATCAGGTAGAAAGAGGGCTGCTTCACCATCTCCCACCAAGTCGACTCATGGATGCTTTGACCGACTCGCGCCACTGGCTTCCAAGCCTTCGGCAGCCAGCCCTTCTGAGGCGCCACCATGAACATGGCAGCCGCGGCCACGATAATGCCCTGAACGAAGCCCCAAAAGATAAAGGTATGCTGGTACCCCGAATTGCGGATCATTTTATCAATGGGGGCCACGGTGACCGCCGTGCCGATGCCGTAGGCGCCGGACACAACGCCCACGCAAAGTCCACGGCGATCCGGGAACCACTTGAGCACGTTGCCCGTGCAGCCGCCATAAACTGCGCCGGCGCCAATTCCACCGATCGCGTACCAGATGTAAAGTCCGTGGAGTGTCATGGAGTAGCCAGACCCGATCCAGCCCGCACCGACCAGCAAACCGCCGATGCCGATGACCAGCCGCGGTCCGAGGCGATCGATCAGATACCCCTCGAAGGGTACCAGCCAGGTTTCACACAAGATGAATGCAGCAAATGCGATTTGCACCGCGGCCAACGTCGCGTGCAGGCTTGAGGTTAAGGGTTTGGTAAACAGCGTCCAGGCATATTGCAGGTTGGCGATGGCCATCATCGCGATAATGGCCGCGCACAATTGAATCCAGCGGTTGACGGTCTTGGGTAGAGTAGGAACAAGGGAACTCGCCTTCGTGGCCATAGGGACCCTCCTGAGTGTGTCGTCCTAAACGTACAAATCAGTTCCTTCCTCGCGCAGCCCTGGAAGGAGAGAGGGAGGAACAACCCGCCCCTTTACTTGGCGGGCGGGTTGTCTGCTTCGATTTCCTTCTGGAGCGGGATTATTCCCGGCACCAGCCACTTGTCCCACATCTCATCTATTTTGCTCTGGAAGTATTCGATATCTTCGTCGACAAAATGCGCGAACCTTCCTTGCTTCAGCAAGTAATCGCGCACCGGCAGGCGTTTGAATTTCCCTTTGGCAATCTGATCGGTCTTGCCGTATAGCTTCAATTTGCCACATTCGACCTCGTACAGAGGGAAAATGCCGGTGTTCACGGCCAGTTCGCCCATTTCGAACGAAAGCAGGGGATCGAAGTCCCAGCCTTTAGTACAGGGGTTGAGGCAGTGAATGAAGGTAGGACCGCCGATCGACAGCGCCTTGCGAACGCTGTTCATCGCCTGCAGCGGGTAGGAGGTACAGGTGGTTCCTACATACTTGACCGTGGGATGACCAACCAGCATTAACGGCGCAATGTTCTTCTTCCAGCGATGATTCATGATCCGCTTTACCTTGCCTGGTGTGCTGAACGAAGTGTTGACACCATACGGCGATGCCCCGGAAATCTGGATATCGGTATTGGCATACGACTCGTTGTCGTACATCAGGATCAGCAGGTTGTAGTCGGGATGGCACATGGTGGCTGAGATAGCGCCCAAGCCCATGTCCGCACCGCCGCCGTCGCCGCAGAAGGCGATGACATTGATGGGCTCGTCCTTCATGGCGCCCTTGCGCATCTGGACGCGCAATGCCGCGGCCGTTCCGAGTGCGCTGGAACCCGCACTGCCCAGTTGCGTGTGCATCCAGGGGACGCCCCAGGGAGTAGCGTAGTAAGACGTGTTAGCCACGTACATGCACCCCGTGCTACCCAGAATGATCGTTCTGGGTCCCGCGGCCTTCGCCATCAATTTCATGATTTGCGCAGACTGGCAGCCCTGGCAGGTGCGATGGCCGGACGTGTAGTATTCCTCGTGTGGAACCTTCTTGACTCCTTTGAAGGCTTCCAGATTTTGTGTCGGTTTTACGTCTACAAAAGTGCTCATGATTGTTGTCCTTTCCGGCTCTGGAAACGCGTTATCCCCGCAGCCCGATCCATTGTGTCAGGGGTTGCGCCTTACCTTGGGCGGCTTGGAACACGATGTCGGTCATCTTTTCCACGTCGGGCACGGTCACTTCGCGGCCGCCCAGCCCGCCGATGAAGCACAATACCGGCGGCCGGGTGCTGCTGCCGGTGTACATGGCGGAACGAACTTCCGTCGCCACCACGCCGCTCAGGTTCGGCGAACCGAATGAGAAGTCGCGATCAATTACGCCGACTGCCTTGAAACGCTCCAGGCACTTGGCAAGCTCCGGACCGGCAAACGGCCGGAACCAGCGCAGGCGAACGAACCCTACTTTCTTGCCTTCTTCGCGCAGCTTCCGGATGGCCACCTTGACCGGGGTCGAGAGCGTTCCCATGCCCAGCAGGACGACTTCCGCATCTTCGGTCATGTACTCTTCGAAGAACGGATTGCCGTACTTGCGTCCGAATGTACGCTCGAAATCGGCGTACACTTCGCGAATCACATCGCAGGTGATTTCCGTGACGGCGTAGTTCTGCCGTCGAACCTCCATCACCCAGTCCTCGTTGGCCTGCGGGGCCACCGAAATGACGTTGTCGGGATGGAGCAGCAGATCGCCGCGGTCGTAACGAGGCAGGAACTTTTTAACCTGTTCTGCCGCAGGGATCTTTACCAACGCCTGCGAGTGGGTAAGAAATGCGCCGTCGCAGCTGATAGCCAGGGGCACCAAGATGCGGCGGTCTTCCGCCACACGATAGGCAATCAGTGCCGTGTCCAACGCTTCCTGTGCGCTATCGACCCAGGTGAGGAGCCAACCTAGGTCGCGCACCGCCAATGCATCGTTGTGTTCCACGCCGAAGGCGCCGGGATCATCGAGCGCCCGGTTGCCCACCATGCACACCATGGGGATGCGGAGAGCCGGACTTACGGTCAGCGCTTCCATGGCGTACATCCAGCCCACGCCGCTAGAACCGCAGAACACGCGTGCTCCGCAAGCCGACGCGTGCTTCACGATTTCAAATTGTGAATGCTCGCCTTCGGCCACGATGAATTCGCAGTCCATCTCGCCGTCAGCCACCAACTGGCTGATGTACTGCATCACCGTGTCGTAAGGACGAATCGGGTAAGCCGTGACTACGTCCACGTTGGCCAGTTTGCAGGCAATCGCAATGGCTTCGGCGCCGGTGATCAAGGCTTCCTGCTCATAGATTTTCTTTTTTTCGTCAACAGACTGTGTAAGAGTCGCCATCTTAATCTCCTTGACTTCAGGCTTGCCGCCGGGCCACTAGCCTTTGTTAGCGATTTCTAGGGCCGCGGGGACCTGTTCTTGATACTGACCGCGATAACGAAATCCGTGGGTCCGCTTCTCGATCGGTTCGGCCTTCTGGATGGTGGCTTCCAGCGATTTTAAATAGGCGCCCTTGTCTTTCTTGAACTCCACCCACTGGCTGTTGTTGTCGTGGAATTCGGACTCGTTGACCATCCTGATGCAGTCCTTGACCGGGCACACTGCTTCGCAAATGCCGCAGCCGCAGCAGGCTTCGAGATTGGCGTCGTAGGTTCCGTCCGGGGTGACGTCGAAAGACGCATCCGGGCAGTTGAGCCAGCACAGCGTGCACTTGGTGCAAGTCGCAAAGTTGACGACCGGCCGCATGATGCGCGTGGAATACTTTTTGAACAGCTCGTTGCGGGCCGGCCGGAAGCCTCCGAGTTCTTTGGTCACCGGGTCCGCATAGGGGCCGCCCTGGGGCTGGCCCTTGATGGAGACGCCGGAGCGCATGGCGCCCCAGCCGGGCAGGTCGAACTTGAATAATTCTTCGGGATTGCCCTGGCCTGGCTTTACATCGACGGCGGAGAAGCGCTCGAAGGCGGTGCGAGCGGAAGTCACTTTGAGGGAGCTCTTCAGCTTTTCGTTGATGAATTTCTCGACCGACGCCAGGCCAAACAGTTCCGGCAGCGCCTTGGCGATGGTGCCCAGGACGCGCACGTCGGTGTGGTCATCTTTAAAAACCCACATGCCAGAGAAGCTGGCGATGCCTTTCACGATTCCCAGCTTGTAGGGCTGTTCCCGGCGGTGAATGTTTTTCAGCAGGGTGGGTGCGTCCTGCAGAGAAATCACGATGAGCGTGCGACCGGGCTTCAAAGCGCTATTTACGGGTCGCAGCCCATACCATGCCCATGACTCCGTGCCTTTGCAGAGCGTGTCGTCCAGGACAACCGTGACGTCGACTTGCTTCGGCTCGTATTGTGCCATCCCGGCTTCGAGGGTCTGCTCGTCGCTGGCGACGATGGCGAAGCTCTTCCCCGGAATTCCGTTGCGCTCCGGAGCATCTCCATAACGGCCAAAGGAAATGCCTAGCTTGCCTTCGTTGTGCGCAGCCAGAACAATGCCGCGGGTTATGTTTTTAGCCAGGGTCTTCTGAAAGACCCCACGGTAGATGATTTCAACGGCGAGTAACTGGGCCATGTGGCACACTCCATTCTTCTAAAGCTTTTGCAAAACAATTTTTTCGACTTCCAACAAATGCCGGCGCATGGCAGCCTCGGCGGCTGCAGCGTCGCCCTTCTTAAGAGCCGCGAGAATACGACGGTGGGCGGCAAGCGACTTCTCCTGACGCCCTCCCACCTGTAACGAGCGCTCGCGCGTTTCGCGCAATAAATCCATCAAAACATTCGCCAGTTTCAGCATCACGCTGTTATCAGCAGCCAGCGCAATGGTGTAATGAAAAGCCGAATCTTCTTCGGTCGCGAGTTCGCCTCGGCGTACCTTCTCTTCCTGCCGGCTCAAAATCGCCTGCATTTCGGCGATTTGTCCGGCGGTAGCATGAAGCGCGGCCCGCCGAGTCAAGGCTGGTTCGATGATCATGCGGACATCCAGAAGCTCGTTGATGACCTTTCGCTTCTGCAGAAGAGCACCCGCCACGGGATTCACCACTGCGTCAGCCGAAGCGTCACGAACGACCGTGCCGACCCCTTGGCGCGGCTCCAACAGACCCACCACTTCCAGGCTGCGAATGGCGTCTCGAATGGAGCTGCGACTGACACCGAACGTCTGTACCAGCTCACGCTCCGGAGGAAGCATGTCGCCTGGCTTGAGATTATTGACAATGTGAGCTTGTAGTTGTTCGGCGACCTGCGTGTAAACGCGGGTTCGCGGGATCGCTTCCAAACCAGGCTCGGATGATGTGCTAGTATCCACGGTCTCGATTGGTCCGATGACTGACCTTTGACGACCCCTATAAAGCGACAGTGTGGAAACGACCGCAGTGACCGTGGTCACACTTCAATGTGACGTGCACCGCTTCCGAGAGTGTGTTCTGTGTTACTGGAAAGAGTTACTGCGTGCCGGACTTTTCCGTTGGCTACCACGGCAGGTCACTGTGAACCGCAGCTCGCTTTGCTCGGCATCCACCATCACGGCGTCCCCATCGAAAACTTCTCCATGCAGGATTTTCTTGGCTAGTGGGTCTTGTACGAGTCGCTGGACGGAACGCTTGAGGGGCCGCGCACCGTAGTTGAGATCGTAGCCCTTAGTTAGGAGTAGTTCCTTGGCGGCGTCGGTGAACTCCAAGCTGACCTTACGGTCGGCCAACAAGCGGCGCACCTCCTCCAACCGAAGGTCAATAATTCTGATCAGTTCCTCCTTGCCCAGCGCGTTAAAGACGATGATATCGTCCACGCGGTTGAGGAATTCAGGCTTGAAGTAAACGCGCAGCGCATCCATTAGCTGCTTGCGCGTTTGCTCATGATTCTCGGAAGTGCGCAGCGACTCAGCAGTCAGGTGCACCAAGTTGATGTTGGAAGTCATGATGAGGACGGTGTTGCGGAAGTCTACTGTACGGCCCTTGCCGTCGGTGAGGCGACCGTCGTCCATGACCTGCAGGAGAATGTTGAACACATCGCGGTGGGCTTTCTCGATCTCGTCAAAAAGCACGACCGCGTAGGGGCGACGGCGCACAGCCTCGGTGAGCTGGCCGCCTTCCTCGTAACCGACGTATCCGGGTGGCGCGCCGATCAGCCGCGACACGGCATATTTCTCCATGTATTCGGACATATCGATGCGCACCAGGGCCCGATCATCATCGAACAGGAACTCGGCCAGGGCGCGGGCCAGTTCGGTCTTGCCCACGCCCGTCGGCCCCAGGAAAATGAAGGAACCGATGGGGCGCTTGGGATCGGAGAGTCCGGTGCGGGCGCGACGGATCGCGTCGGCCATTCGCTCCAAGGCCGGATCCTGGCCGATTACCCGGTTGCGCAGCCGATCCTCCATGCCTAGCAGCTTCTTGACCTCTCCTTCCAGCATCCTAGACACGGGAATGCCAGTCCACTTGGAAACGATGCGCGCGATCTCGTCTTCATCCACCTCTTCCTTGAGCATGCGTGAGCCGCGCTGCTGGGCGAGCCGGGACTGAAGCTCGTGCAGTTCCTGCTCCACCTGGCGAAGCATGCCATGGCCGTTGCTGCCTGCCTCATGCAACTGTGCGTCCTGCAACTGCGCCTGCGCGAACAGCTTCAATTGCTCGATCCTCTGCTTGAGCTCATGCACGCGTGCGATATCATCCTTCTCCAGCTTCCAGCGGGCCTTGAGGGTGTTGGACTGGCCTTGTACCGCAGCCAGCTCATTCTCGAGGGACCGCAGCCTTTCTCGCGAGTTGGCATCTTCTTCCCTTTCGAGCGCGAGCCTCTCGATTGCCAATTGCGCGGCACGGCGCTCAAACTGGTCGATGTCCCGCGGCACAGAGTCGATCTGCATGCGCAGGGCAGCGGAGGCCTCGTCCACCAAGTCGATGGCCTTATCCGGCAAGAAGCGATCAGAGATGTAGCGGTGTGAGAGCGTGGCCGCGGCCACAATGGCCGCGGCCTTGATCCGGACGCCATGGTGCAGTTCATAACGCTCTTGCAGGCCGCGCAGGATCGAGATGGTGTCCTCCACGCTAGGCTCGGCCACGAAGACGGTCTGGAACCTACGCTCAAGCGCCGGGTCCTTCTCCATGTATTTGCGGTACTCGCTTATGGTAGTAGCCCCGATAGCGCGTAAGTCGCCGCGCGCCAGAGCTGGCTTCATCATGTTCGCGGCATCAATCGCGCCCTCGGCTGCTCCCGCTCCAACCAGTGTGTGCAGTTCGTCGATGAACAGGACGATCTGCCCTTGTGAGTCCTCGATCTCCCTGAGCAGCGCCTTCAAACGATCTTCAAATTCGCCGCGATACTTGGTGCCGGCCACCATTGCACCCAGATCTAGGGCCACCAGACGTTTGCTCTTAAGCGGCTCGGGGACATCAGCGGCGACGATGCGCTGCGTCAGACCTTCAACGATGGCAGTCTTGCCCACGCCGGGCTCACCAATCAAGACCGGATTATTCTTGGTGCGGCGCAATAGCACCTGGACCACGCGCCAGATTTCATCGTCGCGACCGATGACCGGGTCGAGCTTGCCGCGGCGGGCCAACTCTGTAAGGTCGCGGGCATAGAGCTCAAGCGCCCGGCCCTGGGCTTCGGAGGTTTGCCCAGCAACCTGCCGGGGACTGCGAACCGTCATCAGTACACTCAGGACGGCCTCGCGACTCGCGCCGTGTCGCGCCAGCAGGGCTTGGGCAGGATCGTTCTCCAAGCCCATGATGGCCAACAGCAGGTGCTCAGTGGAGACGTGCTCATCGTTGAGGTCAGCAGCCTCCTCGAACGCCTGCCCGAGGACCTCGCTGGCGGCCCAGGAGGGTTCCGCCTTCAAGGCGCCCCCGGCCCAAAGCGCTGGCAGGCAGTCGATCTGGCGCCGCGCCTCCGCCAGCAGCGCCTGGCTATCGACACCAATCTTGCTCAGCACCGGCACCACCACACCTTCGCGGTCTGACAGCAGGCTCGCAAGCACATGTAGGGGCATTAGCTCGCGGTTGCCGTGTTTCGAGGCCAAATAGTTGGCGGCTTGCAGCGCCTCCTTCGCCTTGGACGTTAGTTTGTCCCAACTTGAGATGATTGGCATGTGGTTTGCTCCACCCCGGTTGCAAGAGTCGCCGCAGCCTGTGTCGTGATTGAAAGCACCCGCTCGCCAGCAAGATTCCAGGTGTTGCTCATATTTTATGAATCCCTCTGCCAGCGACGGCCGAAGTCTGGTAATCGCCGGACAAATCGCTGGCCTTCCAATTGAAGACAGGGTCGAGCCCCGTGGACTTTAGCTTGGCGGGCGACGATTGCCTGATGCAACTCGCCGCCTAGCCCAAATCCTTCGCTCCACAAGAAAGGCGCGAAGTCGGAAACCACCAGGGGCTGGAGCGAGTCTAGAGGCCTCGGGCGCGTATGGGAAAGGTCCGAAACCTGTTCGCAGATGATTTCGTATTGAGCAGCTAACATTTCAATGCCTTTTTGTAAGTATACCCCTGATCGAACACGTGGGGTGTCAAGGGCGGAGTGAAACT
>PMES01000030.1 GCA_003154775.1 Acidobacteriota bacterium
CTTCGCGAATAAAGCGGGCTAGAGAGCAGGAGTCGCGGCCGTCGGAAAGGCTCTGTACTCAAAAGCCCGGCTGGAACATTGCATACTGACGGGGTCGGGTGCACGTCATCGGTCAGCCAGGAAGTCAAAATGGAAATTACGGATAAGACCATGCAAACGCTCGACGTCACCTGCAATCCGGGAAGCCCACTGGAAAGCCTCTGCGCGCGCGCCTTCGAGCTGGCATGGGCGGACGAAAAGAGCATGGTGAAGACACGGTCGTTCACCGCCATTCCTGCGCATCTCTTGGGAACAACAGTAGGTGTGCGCAAGGGACTCAACCCTGACGCGCCGAAAAATCTGACGCCCGCCGTGGTTCTCTCTCCCGACGGGAACCGCCCGGCGAAAAGGAGAGGTGCTTGAGCACGGAGGCCAGCGCCACAAACGCGGGACCTCGCCTGCGGCGCACTCTCACACTTCGAGACCTGATTCTCTACGGCATCATTGTCATTCAGCCCGTTGCGCCGATGTCCGCATTCGGAGTGCTCAGCACGCGCGGCCACGGTCAGGTCGTCACAGCCATACTAATTGCTATGGTGGCCATGCTCTTCACGGGCATCAGCTACGGCAGGATGGCCCGGGCGTATCCCAGTGCCGGCTCGGCGTTCACCTACGTGGCGCAGGAGATCAATCCGGCTGTCGGCTACGTGACCGGATGGTGCATGGTAATGGATTACATGCTCAATCCTCTTATCTGCACGATCTGGTGCGGTGAGCAAGCACACGAATTCGCCCCTGGACTTCCCGTATGGGATTGGAAAATTTTCTTTGCCGGAGTTTTTACGCTGCTGAACATTCGAGGGATCAAAACTTCGGCACGCGTGAACACCGTCATGGCTGCCGGAATGAGCGCGGTGATCGTCATCGTTTTTGTCGCCGCCATCCGCTACATTCATGGAACTCCGCATGGGGCCGACCCCATCTACTTCACTCGGCCTTTCTATGATCCGGCAACGTTTACCTGGGGAAATTTGTTTGGATGCACCTCGATTGCGGTCCTGACTTACATTGGGTTCGATGGCATCTCCACCTTGTCCGAAGAAGCAGAAAACCCGCGCCGCAACATTATGCTGGCGACGGTTCTCACCTGCGTTGTCATCGGCGCCCTTTCCGCGGCTGAGGTTTACATTGCCCAACTGGTGTGGCCTGCTTCGCAGGCATTTCCGAATGAAAACACGGCTTACGTGTTTGCCGCCGCCCGTACCTGGGCACCCCTATTTGGAATTGTGGGCGTCACCTT
This sequence comes from Acidobacteriota bacterium, assembly GCA_003154775.1. GTDB lineage: Bacteria > Acidobacteriota > Terriglobia > Acidiferrales > UBA7541 > Acidiferrum. The sequence goes on from PMES01000030.1 coordinate 1,280, forward strand.
AATTGTTGCTAATTTTGGCTCGGGTCTCGGCGCGCAGATCGGCGCCGCCCGATTGCTTTTCGGAATGGGAAGAAGCGAGGCTCTTCCGAAGTCGTTCTTTGGCGCCATCGACGCCAAGCATCGCGTTCCCCGAAACAACGTCTTGTTTGTCGGCGCCATCGCGCTCGTTGGGTCGTTCCTCCTTACTTATGATCTTGGACTCAACATGCTCAACTTTGGCGCGCTCATCGCCTTCATGGGAGTCAATGCTGCCGCGTTTCTTCGGTATTATTGGCGCGCGGAAGAGAAGAAACTGGGCAACCTGATACCACCAATTTTTGGGTTTATCATCTGCTTCCTGCTGTGGCTGAATCTCAGCCACCCCGCGATGAAAATTGGCTCGGTCTGGATGGCTGTAGGGATCGCCTTCGGCATCTGGAGGACAAAGGGCTTCACCAAGCAGCTCTCGTTTGAAGTGCCCCCAGAGGACTAGGCCTTGCGCGCTTTTGGATTGCATCCCGTTGCCTGCGGCCCGATGATGGGCACGCGAGGAATGGCGAATGAAAAAACCTGGCGGGAAGCACGGGTTCGGTTCGGGTAGAACGCAGAAGCGCGCTAGGGGATCCATGTCTTGCCCTGCCAGGACCGTGCGAAATTCCGGCAGAAAGGCTTTTTCAAAGCTCCATTCTGCGCCTCCCCCAACCCGTATTACTCCGGGCGGGTGGGCGCAGCTGTCAAATTGGAAGTCGCACGCCCTCCCTCTCACCACTCGCTTGTCATGTCAGCGCCTTGCTATCGTATGGGGACCACTTCTGAGTCGCTCCTCCGTCTATTAGTGCCGCGCATGTCGATGGCGCGTTTCTGCCCCGGTGCGGTCGCTGGTGCAGTTTTTCTCTTCCCTCTCAGAATTCTGCCAGCCCAGCCCTCCGAACGAAATGGCTGTCCATAGGAGAATGCGATTCATGGGGCTCCCAGTTTAGCGCCCGCCCGCTGCGGCGGGCAATATGATTGCGCGGGAACCCACGGAAGTGTAAGCGAAGCTGGCTACGCGGCTTTCTTCTTCCAGGCACCCAGGATCGCGCCCATCAGAATCAGGCCCGCAAGCGGATAAAACTCATTGATCGCAAACAGCGATTTGGGGCGCATTTCGTGCATATAAGTTGTGAATGTGATTGGCCCAACAATCCCGACCCACAGGATTACGCCGACGGCCGCTCCGAGACTTGCCGTGTTGGCATTGCGCCAGTGAATAATCTGCGCCAGCACGTACGCGATCAGGATGCTCAAAACAAAGGAGATGATGTAGGGCAGAACGCGATTCATGCTCTTGGCTTGCTCTTCGGTCATGTGTTCCAGAGCCATCCACTGCTTGGCAAATAAGGCTCCATACCAGACGGCACCCAGGACCCAATAGGCGATTGCTGCAACAACCACGGCAAGATAGTTGGTCTTCATTGCGATTTTTCCCCACGTCGAGCGCACCGCAAGAATTTTGGCCCAAGGGAGGGCGGTGGCGTGTCGGGCAGAGTCTGTAACCGGCCCGTGACAAAGTCAAGCTACTTCACGCGGTAGAAAACCTGGAGCAACCCGCTCGGGTATTGCTTCGACCGCACCAGTTCGAGTTCCGTCTCAGGATAGGGTTGCGCGAACAGGGCAATGCCGTCGCCCAGCAGGCGTGGATGAATGGATATGCCGATCTCGTTCACGAGGCGCTTTTGCAGGAACTCCCGCACCATCTCTCCTCCGCCCACCAGCCAGATATCTTTTCCGGGCATGGCGCGCACCGATTCCGCCCAGCTCTCCGGGGGATCGGAGACCACTTCGATGTGTTCTTACTTTCCTTTTGGCAAAAGGTGCGAGAACACGTAATTCTTCATTCCTGGGAAGAGGGGGCCTGAGGGAGCGAGTTCCACGGCCTTCTGGTAGGTCTTGCGGCCCATCACGGCCACATCCACGCTGGCGAAAAACTCTTTCATGCCGTAGTCCTGGTCCATGGAGAGCCAGTCCACGCCGCCGTCCTTGCGGGAAATGTAGCTATCCAGGTTGGATGCGACAAAATACTTGATTCGCCTCATCGTTCGCAGAGGATATCACTACGCGCGGGCTTTTTCGATCATCTCTTCCCAGATGCCCTTGGACTTGAGAATCAACTCGACGGCTTCGCGAACCGCGCCGTGGCCGGCGAGAGCGCGCGTAGTATAGTGCGCGATCTCTTTGACGTCGGCGACCGCGTCTCCCACGGCGACCGCCAGGCCCACGCGCCGCATTAGCGGGATGTCCGGCAGGTCGTCGCCCACAAAAGCGACCGCGGAATCGGCCAAGCCGGATTTCTGCAGAATTTCTTCGTACGCGGGCAGCTTCACCGGGACTTTCATGTACACATAGTCCATGCGCATTTCGTGGGCACGCCGCAGGAGTGCTGGGCTTTCGCGGCCAGTGATGCAGCCCGTTTTGAGGCCTGCGGTCTGGGCCAGCGTAAGGCCCTGACCGTCGTGCGCGTCAAACGTTTTGATCTCCAGCGTGGTTCCATCGAGCTGCGAAAGCAGCGTGACGCCTCCATCGGTCATGGTGCCGTCCACGTCCATGAGCAGCAGCTTGATCTTCGCAGCACGTTTCTTGAGAGCGGGAGAAATCTTCTGGGCGCGAGCCAATTGGGCCTCCATCGGGTGATGAATTCCTTGATTTTAGCAGGAATGAGAGGAGATATCAGATCTCAGCAATCAGCGCCGAGGAAGCAGGCATGCGAAGAAGGGTGCGCGGCCAGCCCGAGAAACCAGAGATCGCGGAGAAGACCGATCACGCGAATAGAACGGTAAGAATTCTTTCAGCGAAATGAGAAATCCGCTTAGAACGAGAGGGTCATCACCGCGGCGGATAGATCCATCATCCAGTGAGCCACGATCAACGGGGCAAGTCTTCGCGTGCGCAAGTAAACCACCAAGAAAACGAGCACGCCGGGAACGAAGGCGAGAAACCTATAGAGAACGAGCCGCAAATCGGGCACGAAAGGAATAAAACTGTGCTGCAACGCCCACCAGAATCCCACCAGGCAGTAGGGAACCCAGCGATGGCGGGAAAGAGCCGCGAAGCGCGAGGCGAGGTATCCCTGATAGGTGAATTCCTCCGTAACCGACCAGATGGGCCACCAGATCAGAAGGGAATAGAGAACGCCCCAAAGAGGCAAGTGGCGACCCCAGATTTCTCCTGTGGGGATAGGCGCCTGCCAGGAGTGGTAGACGATCCAACTGGCCAGGGGTCCTCCCAGCAAGAAAAAAGGAAAGATGAGCAGGAAGCAGGCGATGCCTTTGGGCACGAGCCAGCGAGGCAGAGGCCCGAGGAGATCGCGAATGCGAAGGTTTTCGCGCCGGGTTAGAAAAAAGAGACAAGTGAGGCAGCCCACGTCCACGAGCGTGCCCCAGACGGTCCACCAGGCACCAGCGGCTTGCCATGGAGAAGCGCGACCTTGCAGCCTAAAGAAGGCGGCAAAAAGAGCTTGGCTGAGGAGCATAAACACAATGCGCGCAGGAAGGAAGAGAAGAGGGGCAGCCCAACGGACTTGTCCGAGACTGACGCGCTTTTCGATTTCCTGAGGGGAGTTCAGGAAGAGAGGAGCGGAAACTGGAGCGCCGGGCAGGGTAGTCATGTTTCACTCCGGAACTACATGAGTTCGAGCGTCCAGAGGTCGTGGAGGTGGACAACCCCGACCACCTTTTGCGAGGCGGGGTCGACAACCACGATGGAGGTGATTTTTTTCTTTTCCATCAGGTTCAGGGCTTCGCTGGCGAGAATCTTTGGACCGATGGTCTGCGGCGTGCGCACCATGCAATCGCCGGCGGTCATGGCGAGCGTGGCGCCGCCGTGTTTTTCCATCAAGCGGCGAAGATCGCCATCTGTCAGGATACCTGCCAGCTTGCCCTCGGGCGTGGTGACGGTGGTCATCCCAAGTTTCTTCGCGGACATTTCATGAAACACAGCAGGCATCGACGTATCCGGCGCCACACGCGGCATGGCATCGCCCGAGTGCATCAAATGCTCGACACGCAGAAGTTTGTTGCCCAGGCGCCCGGCGGGATGCAGCGCCGCGAAATCGTCCGGGCGAAACCCGCGCTTTTCCAGCAGGGAAACAGCAAGGGCATCGCCGATGGCCATGGCCACGGTCGTGCTGGCCGTGGGCGCAAGATTCAGCGAACAAGCTTCTTCCTTCACGCTGACGTCCAGCGCCACATCGCTGGCTTCCGCCAGCGTCGACTTCAGATTCCCGGTGAGCGTGACGATGGCGATCTCCAATCGTTTCAGCGTCTCCAGCAAATTCAGGATTTCCTGCGTTTCGCCGCCGTAGCTGATCGCCAGCAGGGCATCGCCCCGCGCCAGCATGCCCAGATCGCCGTGCAGCGCTTCCGCCGGATGCAAAAAGAACGACGGCGTGCCGGTGCTCGAGAGCGTTCCGGAAATCTTGCGGCCGATGAGCCCGGATTTCCCCATGCCCGTCACAACCACGCGTCCCTTGCAGGCGAAGAGCACTTCGACCGCGCGATCGAACGAAGCGTCGAGTCGCGCCAGCACGTCCTGGATGGCCTGCGCTTCAATGCGGAGAACGCGGCGCGCGGTTTCCAGGCTCATGCGTTGCTCCAGCGGCGGACGAGCGTGGAAAGCTCTTTCAAGCGGGCCAGGAGTTGCGGAAGCTGCGCCAGGGGCAGGGCATTAGGCCCATCGGAAAGTGCGGCGGCGGGATTGTCGTGGGTCTCAAGGAAAATACCGTCAACGCCAGCGGCCACACCGGCCCGCGCGAGCGGTTCGATGAATTCGGGCTGGCCGCCGCTCGCGTGGCCCTGTCCGCCGGGAAGCTGTACGGAGTGAGTCACGTCATAGACGACGGGGTAGCCAAGTTTCTGGAGCACCGGGAATGAACGCATATCCACGACCAGGTTGTTGTAGCCGAAACTAGCGCCTCGCTCCGTCAAAATAATCTTGGAGTTGCCGGTCGCGACAATTTTCTCGGTGACATTGCCCATGTCCCACGGAGAAAGAAACTGTGCTTTCTTCACATTGACGATGCGCCCCGTTTTGGCTGCGGCAACCAGCAGATCGGTCTGCCGCGACAGGAACGCGGGGATTTGCAGGATGTCCACCACTTCGGCAGCCGGCGCGGCCTGTGAAGCATCATGAATATCCGTGAGGATAGGCAAATGCAAATCGCCTTTAATTTTGCCAAGGATGCGCAAGCCCTCCAGCAGTCCGGGGCCGCGGTAGGACTTAACAGACGAGCGGTTGGCCTTGTCGTAAGAAGCCTTGAAGATGTACGGCACACCCGCATCCGCCGCGATCTTCGCCACGCGTTCCGCCATCATCCGCGCATGACGTTCGGATTCGATGACGCAAGGTCCCGCAATCAGGAAGAGCGGGTTATTGCCGCCGAGGCGGAGGGAGCCGAGCGAGATTTCGCGAGTGGTAGTCATTCGACAGTTGAAGATAGCATACAGCGCATCAGGGCCTCTCGACCGGGAGAATATGGAACCGGCGCACTCCATTGATACGATATGTAGCAAAATCGTTCTGGTCGAGCGTGAAGACGGCGGTAATGGCTTCCCTCTCGCCAAGATGGACGAGCGTAGCGTCGGCAAAATCCATCGGGAGATCCTTGTAGCGGGACATTAGCGCCTGTATGCGATGTAATTCCGAATTGTCGATCGTGGCGAGTACAATCACGCCAGAGTGGACAAGAGTCCAAACGGCCTCCATCTCTGTGCGCGAGCGGCGAATCAGGTGAAATACTTCGGTTAGCACCGCTTCGGATGTCAGCAGGGGAAGGCGTAGTTGACGAAGCGCATCCGAGCACAGCGCATGCCATCTGTCATTCTCGTCTAGTAGTGCGAGTATTGCCCCGGTGTCGACAATGACGTCAGCGGCCATAGCGGCGGCGAAGGCTCTTACGGATAGTTGCGGCAGCAGTTTCTGCGCGGCGAGGATTTTTTCCAGCAATAACGCCGATATATCGCTCGGCGGCAGCATGGAGTCTCTTCTGCTCCTCGTCGCCGGCAATCTCCTGAGCGTTCTTGGCCAGCCATTCGCGTACAGCCATATCCAGGACAGTGGACACGCGTATCTTGCGAACACGGGCAACACGTTCGAGGTCGGTCTTCAGACCGGGAGAAAGGCGCCAGCTGTAAACTTCAGATCGCATGCACTACAGTGTAGTGCATGCAGCGGTTTTCGCCAAGATGTTGTCGAGGCGGCAATGAGGAGAGCTTCCGGATTGTCGAAAAAACAAGAAAAAGGACAGGGCTGATGAGCCGTTGCCTTGCTGCTACGCAGCGGCGTGAGGCGTGGCGCGCAGGGCGGCCGCCGGGTGCGTGGTTTCGGTGACGGGTGCCGCCGTCGTGGCGGTTGCGGCAGCCGTTGGCCGCGACTTCTGCAGCTTGTGCTCCAGCGATGCGCCAATGAACGCCGCGAACAGCGGGTGCGGATCGAATGGCTTGGACTTGAACTCCGGATGGAACTGGCAGCCGAGGAACCATGGATGGTTGGGCGCCTCGACGATTTCCACGTAATTCTCATCCGGTGTGCGTCCGGTGATTTTCAGCCCGGCAGCCGTCAGGACCTTCTCGTATTCGCGATTGAACTCGTAACGGTGGCGGTGGCGTTCGCTGATTTCAATCTTGCCGTAAGCCTTGTGCGCGAATGAGCCGGGCTCCAGCCTGCACGGCCATGCGCCCAGGCGCATCGTGCCGCCCATTTCGTCCACGCCCAGAAGCTCGCGCAATTTGTAAATCACGCGGTTCGGCGTTTGCGGATCGAATTCCGTGCTGTCTGCTTGTTTCAGGTTGGCCATATCGCGCGCGTATTCGATGGTGGCGCATTGCATCCCCAGGCAGATGCCGAAGAACGGCACTTTGTACTCGCGGGCATACTGAATCGTATAGATCATTCCCTGGATGCCGCGCTTGCCGAAACCGCCGGGCACCAGGATGCCGTCGTAGCCGCGAAGCCGTTTCTCCGCCGCTTCCAGCGAGTCGATCTCCTCGGAATCAAGCCATTCGATGACCGTCTTGTGATTGTGCGCCAGGCCGCCGTGCAGCAGAGCTTCGCGCAAACTCTTATACGCGTCTTCCAGTTGCACGTACTTCCCGACGATCCCGATGCGCACCTCGCCATGCGGATGATGCAGGCGATCGAGCATGTCCAGCCAGGGCTGCATGTCCGCGGGACGCTCCTCGAGCCGCAACGAGCGAATGATCTGCGCGTCCAGCCCTTCCTTGCTCAGTTCCACGGGGACTTCGTAGATCGTCTTCACATCCTCCATGGAAATAACGCGGGATTCCGCAACGTTGCAGAACAGCGCTATTTTTTTCTTGAGCTCCGCCGGGATGTGGCGATCGCTCCGGCACAGCAGGATATCCGGCTGAATCCCGATTCCCAGCATCTCTTTTACGCTGTGCTGCGTAGGCTTGGTTTTGAGCTCGCCCGCGGCCGCTATGAAGGGCACCAGCGTAACATGCACGAAGAGCGTATTTTCCGGGCCGAGTTCCAGGCGCATCTGGCGAATCGCTTCCAGGAACGGCAGGGATTCGATGTCGCCAACGGTGCCGCCAATTTCTACAATTACAATGTCTATGCCTTCGGAGACTTTGCGGATGCAGCGCTTGATCTCGTCGGTAACGTGCGGGATCACCTGCACGGTCTTTCCCAAATAATCGCCGCGGCGCTCCCGGGTGAGAATGGTTTCGTAGATGCGCCCGGTGGTCCAATTGTTGTCGCGCGTCAGCTTAACGTGGGTGAAGCGTTCGTAGTGGCCCAGGTCGAGGTCCGTCTCCGCCCCGTCGTCCGTGACGAAAACCTCCCCATGCTGAAAGGGGCTCATCGTTCCGGGATCCACGTTCAGGTACGGATCGCATTTTTGGATGGTGATCTTGAAGCCGCGACTTTCCAGGAGACAGCCGATGGAGGATGCTGCTACGCCTTTGCCGAGAGAGGAAACTACACCACCAGTTACAAAGATATATTTTGGCGCCATCCGGGTCGCTCGCGTCCGCTCCGAGCAGATTTGAGCTTGTCGAACCTCCGCAGGATTGACGTACATATAATTATGTTCGGAACGTCGCGGAGTGTCAATGCAAACTCTTCGTTCGCAATCATCAGATTTTTTTATGCCGCACGAAACCTTTTCTGTTCTCCCGGGTTGCAATCATTGGGACGTGCGGTAAGGTCTCTTTAGCGGTGTGTAGGCACAAGGCTAATCCAGCCAGGGCTTGCGCGTAACGCGGCATGGGTCCGGAAACGTTTATATCCATGGGGCCCTATGGTGGGACTCGCCATGGAAATAAAGCAATGAGGCAAACAATGCACATGCGAAAGGTGACTTTATGGATTGTTGTGGGGATAGCGCTCTTCTGCTGCACAGCAGTGGGGCAGGAGAAGGTCCCGCAAACTCCAGTGCGATCCTCGGGCTATGACCTAAAGCGCGAGGGCACACTCGTTGGGACGGTCGTCGCCTACACCCAATCCTCGACCACGCCCCCGCTGGGCGCTCATGTCACCCTGCAGACAACGGGCGGCGTTGTGGATGTTCACCTTGGTGATGCCCGGCTCTTGACAGCAAACAACTTCAACATCCACACGGGCGATACCCTGCGGATTATCGGGGAGAACGTGGCCTTCGGAAGTGCCGCACCCTTCCTGGCGCGAATTGTGCAGAAGGGCACACAGGCGCTGGCAGTTCGCAGTGAGCGCGGCATCCCGGTTCGTTACGTGGCGCCGAAAAATAGCGCTGAAAGCAAGCCGCAGGGCGGTGTGCTGTGAAGCGCCTCCTCTGGCTTGCATCTCTGTCGTTCGCTGCGGTTCTCTCCGCCTGCGGAGGCGGCGGCTCGACCATTCCTGCGCCGACTCCGGCCGGTGGCTTCTCCGTGAGCAGCTTGAAAGGTCAATACGCATTTTCGATGAGCGGCCTGGACCCCAATGGCGCGTACCTTGCTCGCACCGGGAGCTTCTTCGCTGACGGGGCCGGCAACATCACCAGCGCAATGGAAGACGTGGTGGACCTCGGCGTAGGGACTTCCGCTGAGGTCACTTTTGTGCCTGGCAGCTATTCCATGCTGGCAAATGGCCGCGGCATCATTGCGTTGAAGGATACGTCGGGCAACCCCATGACGTGGACCATGGATCTCCAGTCCCCTAGCCAGGGGTTTCTCGTGCAAACCGATGGGTTTGCCGCCACCAGTGGCAGCTTCAACCTTCAAACCACCGCCGATTTTCTCCCCAACAGCTTCAACGGAAAGTACGTCTTTGATTTTTCTGGCGCGACCTGGGCAGGCGCAAACACCTCTATCGTCGGAAACATCTCCGCCAATGGCAGCGGCCTCATCACCGCGGGCCTCATTGATACCAATGACCCCAACACCGGCCCTTCCGGCCCCGTTCCCCTCACTCTGCAAGGGACCTTCGCGCTCGATCCCACCTACGGTGCCACCTTCGGTCGCGGCACCGCCGCATTCGCCGGCCATACCTTCGCCTTTTACATTGTGGACGCCACGCGGATCAAGTTCCTTCAGGAAGATTCCCAGGGAAGCTCGTCAGGCGATGCGGTTCTGCAAACCGGCGCCATTCCCACGCAGAATTCCGGCTTCACCGGCAGCTTCGCCTATCTGGTTGGTGGATCGTCTATGTCCACGTTTGGCCCGGACGCGGCCGCCGCTCGCTTCACCGCGGACGGCACTGCTGGCATCGGCGCAATCTCTTACGACGAAAACAACAGTGGCACGCCGCTCCACATTTCGCAGGGATCTAACATTTCCAACGCCACCTATGCGATTGATACCACGAATGCGGGTAGTGGCCGCGGCACGTTCACCTTCACGGACTCCTCCTCCGCCCGTACTTTCCAATACGTGTTTTACCTGGTCTCTCCTGCCAGCGGAGTCATCCAGGACGTCAGCAGCGGAATCGTAGCGGATGGCACCTTGCTCGCGCAGACTGGCACCCCCTTCACTCTCGCGGGCCTCGCCGGCAACTACGCCTTCAATTGGAGTGGAGAGAGCACCTCAAGCGTGGAAAATTACGTCGGGCAATATGCCCTGGCGAACACTGCCAGCAACAACATCTCCGGTGTCGTGGATGCCGCCCTTTTTGGCAACACGTTTGCGTCATACGCCGATATCGGCACGCAAGGCACGCTAACCGTCACCACCGATGGCGCCAACAACAATGCGTACCAAATCGTGGCGGGCAACCCCCTGGGCACTACGTATAACTTCCAGGCCTACCTCGCTGATGCCAACACGGTTTTGCTCATCGGCACGGACAAGACTCGCGTGCTCGCCGGTTTTGTTTCGCGACAATCGCAATAATCAGGCGGCTGCCAGGGAAACCAGCTCCCTGGCTCCGTCAACCCGCCGCCCGGCAGGATCCTCCTTTGCCGGGCGGTCTTATTTTTGCATCAGCTTTTCCACGCGCGCCACGTCTTCGGGAACATCCACGCTCACCGCATCATGCGCGACCTCGGCCACGCGGATCTTCCAGCCATTCTCCAGCCACCGCAACTGCTCGAGCTGTTCGATCTTTTCCAGTGCGCCCTGCGGCAGGGTGGGAAACTCCAGCAGCGCCTCTCGTTGAAAAACGTACAGCCCCAGGTGCTTCCAATAGTTCACATGCACTTTCTGTTGCGTATCACGTATCCAGGGGATCGGTGCGCGGGAAAAATAGAGCGCATTGCCATCAAAGTCGAGCACCGTCTTCACTACGTTGGGATCCATGATGTCTCCGGCATGCCGTATGGGTGTGGCCACCGTGGATATTTGCGCCTGCGGCTCTTCGAGCAGCGCGCCAACGGCGGTGTCAATCGCCACCGGGTCGATCAGCGGTTCGTCTCCCTGTACATTGACGAACACGTCGCCGTCCTCATGCACAGCCACCTCGGCGATGCGTTCCGTGCCGGTGCGATGGTCGGAGCGGGTCATGCGCGCTTCGCCGCCGAAGGCCGCCACAGCATCCATAATTCGTTGATCATCGGTCGCCACCAGGACGCGATGCACGGTCTGCGCGCGCTTGGCCCGTTCATAGACGTGCTGCACCATAGGTTTCCCCGCCAGCGGCACCAGCGGTTTCCCCGGCAATCGAGTTGAAGCGTAACGTGAGGGGATCACTACAATCACTTTGGGATCGCTCATTCTTCCGCCCTTTCAAATTTCCTTCTTGGAGCGATGCTAGCACATGGCGCAGTCTTCGTCGGCTCTCCCAGCCTGCTTTTCTGCTTGCGCGGAAAGGCTTGCCTTCCGGAATCCGGGTGCTATTATGAAGTCTCTGCGCGGCCCTCCCGGCAAACCGGGAGAAGGGGGAGCCGTGAAGCGCGCTATCTGCGAGACCCGCGTTTTGTGTTTGCTTGCGATTTCGCGCTTGTTCGCGTGCCTGTTGCTGCTCTGTCTTGGGGCCCCGCTCTGGGCCCAGGATGCCCCCAAAGATCTGGTACCCGCAGAGACTTCGCCCGCGCCGCCAAAGCTCAGCGCGCTCACGCGGGATACCCCCGCAGTGAAGATCATCCCCGGAAAGATCATCCGCACCGACGTGGATTTGGCCCTGGTCAACGTGACCGTCACAGACCCCTACAACCGCCTGGTCACTGGTCTGGAAACCGACAATTTCCGCGTCTTCGAGGACAACATTGAACAGGAAATCGTCTCCTTTTCTTCCGAAGACGTGCCTATCTCCATCGGAGTCATCTTTGATTTTAGCGGCAGCATGTCCGACAAGATTGATAAATCCCGCGATGCCGCGGTGGAGTTCTTCAAGACGGCCAATCCGCAGGATGAATTCTTTCTGGTGAGCTTCAATGAACGCGCGGAGCTGACCAGCACGTTCACCAACAGCGTGGAGGACTTGCAAAGCCGCATGATGCTTACTTCTCCCGGGGGCAGGACCGCGCTGCTGGATGCCATCTACCTGGGCCTCAGCCAGATGAGGGGTGCACACAACGCCAAACGTGCCTTGCTCATCCTTTCCGATGGAGGCGATAATCATAGCAGGTACAACGAGAACGATATCAAGCGCCTGGTCAGGGAAGCGGATACCCAGCTCTATGCCATCGGCATTTTTGACCCGCTTGGAAATCGTGGTCGAACGCCGGAGGAACTCCACGGGCCGTCGCTGCTCAGTGAAATTACGGAATTGACTGGTGGCCGCGTCTTTGCCGTCGAGCATCTAAATGATCTGCCGGACATTGCGTCCAAGATCGGCATGGAGCTGCGAAATCAATATGTTCTGGGATACCGACCAAGCAATCATGTCCACGACGCGCGCTGGCGCAAAATCAAGGTCAAGCTGCGCCCACCCAAGGGCCTTCCGCCTCTTTCCGTTTACTCCAAGACCGGCTACTACGCGCCGGCGCACTGAAGTCCGTCATAACCCTCACCATGCATTCTTAGCCGGTCTCGCACTGTTGCTGGCCCTGCTTCTCTTTGCTGGCCCATCTTTCGCGCAGATTCCTGTGCAGACGGTCCCTCCTCCTCCGCCCCCCGACCAGGATACCGGCAAGGGCCAAACGGGCAGCCACATCAAGCTAAATGTCAGCCTGGTCGTGCTCCATACCACCGTCCTCGACGACCGCGGCAAGTTCGTGGAAGGACTCACGCAAGACAATTTCCGCGTTTACGAAGACAAAATCGAGCAGAAGCTCTCTCTCTTCAAGCGCGAAGATATTCCCGTCAGCATGGGCCTGGTCATCGACAATAGCGGCAGCATGCGCGACAAACGGTCCAGCGTGAACGAAGCCGCTCTCACCCTGGTGCAGAGCAGCAATCCCCAGGACGAATCCTTTGTCGTCAATTTCAACGACGATTTCTACCTGGATCTCGACAAGGACTTTACCAACAGCATTCCCGAGCTCAAGGAAGCCCTCGAGCGCATTGACGCCCGCGGCAGCACGGCGCTCTATGACGCCATCATCGGCTCGCTTGACCATCTGAAGAAAGGCAAGAAAGAGAAGAAAATTCTCTTGATCGTCACCGATGGCGAGGACAACACCAGCCGCAATTCGCTGGAGAAAACCATCCGCGAGATTCAGAAGACCGATACCGTGATCTATACCATCGGCCTGCTCAGCCAGGAGAGCAAGCGCAGCGCCAAAACCGCCAAGAAAGCCCTCACGGAGATCGCCCTGGCTTCCGGCGGCGTGGCCTTTTTCCCGGAGAACGTCGGGGATGTGCACAACATTTGTGAACAGGTGGCCCACGACATTCGCCACCAATACACCCTGGGCTACTACCCTGTGAACGTCGCCCGCGATGGCAGCTTCCGTAGCGTCCACGTGGACGTCCTCCCGCAGCGTGGCAAGGGCAAGCTCGTGGCGCGCACACGCAACGGCTACTACGCGCCGATCGCCGCCGCTTCCACCGCCACCGGAAAGTAATCCCCCGCACTTTGCTGTTTTGCCGGCGGCTCCGCACCGCCTTCCCCAAAACTTTCATCCCGACCGCAAACCTGTCATCCCGACCGCAGGCCCGCGATTTTTGCGGGCCGTAGTGGAGGGATCGCGGCAAGATCTCAGCACGGGAGAGATCGATGAGACCTCGATTCGTTCGAGCGGGTGCTCGATGTCTCTTCTCTGGGAACTCTGTGCTCGGCGTTTACCCCGACCCGGTCGGGGTGACCTCTGCGTAAGTCTTTTCTCTCGCGACGCCCGCTGATAAGTGCGGCTCAGCTCAGTGCATTCAAGAAGCTCTTCCCGTGCGGTATTACCCCGCCAAAATTCTCCGCAATGGTCTGCCCCATGTCCGCCAGAGTCTCCCGCACGCCAAGACTCAACCCGTGCTGTTTCGCCGGCGTGTACGCCAGGATCGGCACATACTCTCGTGAATGGTCCGTGGTCGGCCAACGAGGATCGGGATCGCAGCCGTGGTCCGCGGTGATCATCAGGAGATCGTGCTCCTTCAGCAACGGCAGGTACGACTCCAGCCCCACGTCGAACTCCTCCAGTGACCGCGCAAACCCTTCCACATCCTTGCGGTGACCAAAGAGCATGTCGAAATCCACCAGGTTGCAGAAAATCAGGCCACTCTTTCGATCCCTCGCCGCTTCCACCAGCTTTTCCATCCCATCGGCATTGGAATTTGTGGTGACATAAGCGTCCAACCCGCGCCCGTTGTAGATATCGTGGATCTTGCCAACGCCGAACACCGGCACACCGCGCTCCTTCAGCACATCCAGCAGCATCGGCTTTGGCGGGTCCACGGCGTAATCGTGCCGCCGCGATGTCCTCGTGAAATTTCCCGGCGTGCCCGTGAACGGCCGCGCAATCACGCGCCCCACGCGGTGCTTCCCATCCAGCAATTTGCGGGCGATTTCGCACATGCGATACAGCTCCGCGATCGGGATCACCTCTTCGTGCGCCGCAATCTGGAACACGCTGTCGCCCGACGTGTACACAATCGGTTTCCCCGTCCGCACGTGTTCCTCGCCCAGCTCCTTGATAATTTCTGTCCCGGACGCCGGCTTATTTCCCAGTGTCTTTCGGCCAATCTGCTTCTCAAACGGCTCCAGCACCTCCGGCGGAAACCCATGCTTGTACACGGGAAACGCCTGTTCCAGCCACACTCCTGCCATTTCCCAGTGGCCGGTGGTCGTGTCCTTTCCCGGCGAACGCGTCGCCCCTTTCCCATAAAATCCGCGCGGCGCCTGTGCAGGCTGCAAATGCTTCAGCGGCGCGATATTGGCCAACCCAAGTTCCATGAGCGTGGGAATCCGCAATGGGCGCGATTCGGCGATGTGGCCCAGCGTGTTGCGCCCCACGTCGCCATACTCCGCCGCGTCCGGCAATTCGCCAATCCCCACGCTATCCAGCACGATCCATATCACGCGCGCAAACTTCGCCATTAGATTGCCTCTCCGCGCTTCGCCCATCAACCGCCAGAAAGTACTGTTGCCTCCTACAACTTCATTGTATTTCTCTTTAGGGGGTCAGGGCTTCAGCCCTGACATAAAGCCTGCAAATAACTTGGGCTTTAGCCCCTGAGGACTCCGGACATCTTCACATTTTCTGGGCCACAACTCTAGCATAGCGTGCCCCACTCCGGGCATTTGACCCTCTCCCCAACTAGCCCTACGATGTTCCCAGCGGCTCGCTCCAAGTGAACTTTTTCCCCATTCTCAGCGTACTACTTGTATAGAAGGAGTACCCATGTCACAACAGGGTCGCACGCGAAGCGGTTCGGTGGTGTTTCCGCTTCTTCTGATTGCTCTTGGCACTTTATTTCTGCTGTGGCGTTGGTTGCCCGATTTTGATCCCTTCCCCGTTCTCTGGAAGTATTGGCCGCTCTTCCTGATTCTCGTGGGTGCGGGAATGCTCTGGGATCGCATGCAGCGCCACCGCGATCCGCAGACCGCCCCGTCGTTTCCCGTTGGCTCCATGATTGGTACGCTGTTGTTCCTGATCGTTCTCACCGTTCTGCTCTGGCATCACCACTCCACCCACCGGCTCCACTGGACGAATTGGGACATCGTTTCCACCGGCAGCAGCAGCCACGACACCAAGACCGTCAGCCTGCAGGGCGCCAAAGCTGTTCACATGAACCTGGAAATGCCTGCGGGTGAGCTGCGCCTCGAAGGCGGTGCGCAACAATTGCTGGAAGCGGAATTCTACCGCAGCGGATCCTGGGGAGTGCCGGAAGTGGACTACACCGTGGAAAATGGCGTCGGCTCTCTGACCATCAATCAGGAAAAGGGCGGGCAGATCGTCGGAAACTCGGACAACACCTGGAGCCTGAAGGTGAACGACACGACGCCCATCGAACTCAAAGTAGATGTGGGCGCCGGCAAAGGCGAATTTCATCTCGCCAAGGTAAATTTAACGCGCCTCGAACTCAATATTGGCGCCGGCCAAGCCACCGTAGACCTCACCGGCGAACGCGCTAAGGACCTCGAAGCCAGCATTCACGGTGGCGTGGGCGAAGCCATCGTCCGCCTGCCGAAAAATGTCGGCGTTGTGGCCACCGTCCACGGCGGCCTCGGCTCCGTGGATGTCCACGGCCTCAAGGAAGAAGACGGCCAATACGTCAACGCCGCCTACGGCAAATCGCCCAACACGCTTCGCCTAACCGTCGAGGGCGGCATCGGCCACATCCGCCTCGAGCAGGAATAGACCCTCCCTTTTGCGAGGGACCTGGCGTGATGGGTCAGTGTGCGGTTTGCGTCAATCGTCCAACTCCCCTGACGCCCTGCTACCAAACCACCTCGAACGCCCTTTCTGGCTAGTTTCCGAGTGGCCGACCACACGGACCGAATCGCCACCATCGACCGGTGCTGTAACTGGACGTCTGCTTTCCCTCAGGAACGTCGGCGCATCACAGCGCGTATTCCCTCGGTGGCGCTACACTACGAAGGAATAGTCGTCCATAGACTTGTTCCTGGCCTGCTTATAACCAAACGAAGGAGGACTGTCGTGTACGCCCAACGTGCATCCCTAATTGCATTCTTTGTTGTCACGGTTTGGAGTAGGGCAACTCTTGCAGGCGAGCCCGAGCTCAAGCTGGGGGAGGTTCGGGAAAGCAGTCTGAGCCCAGGTCAAGCGCAGTCGTTTATGGTTTCGCTCGGAGATGGCGATTTTGCCCAGATAGAAGTGAACCCTCGCGGCTTGGCGCTCGTTGTCAAAACCTACGATCCCTCGGGCAAGCCCTTTCGCGGAGCCGAACTGGGACCACAGGAGGGCAAACTCAACCTCGTCGCCGAAGTTTCCGGCGCCTTCCGCGTCGAAGTTGCCGCCGTGGACACTCTCGCGACGGGACCTTTTACCATTGCGCTCGAGAAAGTGGTCACGCTGGCCGCACGGCTCGCGCCACCCAAGCCCGTGGCGGTCAGCCCGCGGATTCAAGCCTTGGAGGCTTCGGTCCAGCATGGAGAACGGGACAGCGTCAACTTGTTTTGGGAAGAGGTCAGGAAGGCAGGCGCGCCGTTGATCGAGCCGATTGCGGGCGATCCTGACAACATGGCGGTCACCTTCCTTTGGAGGGGCTTGCCCAATACGCGCAATGTCCTGGTGCTCTGGCTTCCCTACGCCGGCGCCGCACCCGACGAATATCTGATGGCGCGGCTGGGCCAGACCGATGCCTGGTACAAAACGATCAAGGTGGACCGGAAGATGCGACTCTCTTATACGCTTGCACCCAACGCCGCGCGGCTGCTCCCCCTGTCGCTCGGCATCGACTCGGACGCGCTTACCATGATCGCGACATCGGCCAGACCGGATCCGTTGAACCCCAAGCGCTGGCGCGACGACTCGCGAAGCGTGGATGCGCCGGAATTTCGCGGTAGTTCGGTCCTCGAGATGCCCGACGCCCCGCCGCAACCGTGGATCGCCCGGAGGCCAGGCGTTCCCGCGGGACGTGTCGAGAAGCATCAATTCAAGAGCGTGGCTCTGAAGAACGAACGGGAAATTGCTGTCTACCTGCCACCCCAGTATTCGCCGCATGCCGAGCCGTATCCGCTGCTCGTCCTGTTCGACGAACACGCCTATCTCGGTGAAGCGGGAGAATCGTCTCTCGTTCCCACACCCACCATCCTCGACAACCTCATCTCCGAAGCGCGCATTCCGCCCATGGTCGCTCTCCTGGTTGGCAATGCGCCGGGCGCCCGCGACCGCGAACTGCCCTGCAATCGACAGTTCACCGCCGCTCTGGTTGACGAACTCCTGCCTTGGGTCCACCGTCTGTACAACTTCACGTCGGATCCTCGCCAGACCGTTGTGGCCGGGTCCAGCTTTGGTGGCCTCGCCGCCGCCTGCGCCGGTCTCTGGTTTCCCGGGACGTTTGGAAACGTCCTTTCGCAATCCGGCTCCTTCCATTCGAAGCCGCCCTCGGTCAGCGATGCCACGGATTCCAGTTCGGAACCGAACTGGGTCGCGCGTCAGTTCATCTCCAGCCCCAGGCTGGCCCTGCGCTTTTACCTGGAAGCCGGGAGCGCGGAATTCGACGCTACTGCGCGGGAAAACTCCATCCTCTCCAGCACTCGCACGTTGCGCGACGTGCTGCGCGCCAAGGGCTACGAGGTGCACTTTCAGGAGTTTGCCGGTGGACACGACTACCTGTGTTGGCGCGGCACGCTCGCCGACGGTTTAATTGCATTAATGGGCGGTGCCGCGGCGAACTCAATACCGCACCCGCAACCGCAGCCCTGATTCGCATCGCATTTGAATTTCCGCCGGAGAGTGCGCCGGACCGCGCATTCACCTGGGCTACACTACGTCGATGACCAGGAGCGTGATGTCGTCCTGTTGGGATATGGAAGCAGGTTGCCACTGGCCTATCTCCGCAAGCAGCCGATCCGACAACTCGGAAGGCGCGCGGTTTTGATTTTCACGAATCACCTGTTCGAGCCTGCGCTTGCCGAAGGCATCGCCCCGGGCATTCTCGGGTTCAAGCACCCCGTCTGTGCAAAGCAGGAAGCGGTCTCCCGAGTCGATCTGCAGCTCACAAACGGGATAGTCGGGATCCGGTATAACTCCAAATAACAGGCCGTTGCTTTCGATCCGTTCCAGCTTGCCTGCCCGCCAGCGTAGCAGCGGCGGATGCCCCGCCGCTGAATACAATCCCTTGCGGTTCTCGGTATCCAGCCACAAATAGGCCGCGGAGACGAACTGATCATGGAGTTGCCCGAAAAGCACGCGGTTCAACCCGCACAACACTTCTCTTGGGTCGTGCGCACAACTTACCACCGATTGCATCGCCACTTTGATCATCGACGCGATCAACGCGGCTGGCACACCGTGTCCCGTGACATCAGCCACCAGGAACCCCACCCGCTTTGGATCGACGGGAATGAATTCATAGAAATCCCCGGCCACGGCTGTCA
The DNA here is from genome assembly GCA_003154775.1 of Acidobacteriota bacterium. Classification (GTDB taxonomy): domain Bacteria; phylum Acidobacteriota; class Terriglobia; order Acidiferrales; family UBA7541; genus Acidiferrum. Next base: position 20,084 of record PMES01000030.1, read on the forward strand.
TTGGCCGGTAAGTGGCCGCAATCCGGAGGTTCCGGACGTCGGGAATCGTCGTAGGGAGAATCGAAAACTGCAATTGCCGCGCGACCTCGAGTTCGTTTTCAATGGACAGCAAGCGGCGCTCGTTGGCAAAAGCGATTTGCACGGCGACGTAGCCAAACGACAGCAGGAACACCGCAAAAGCCAGATAGTCCAGGAGGCGCGGCGTCTGATAATGCAGGGGACGCGCCACGTTCACCCATAGCGCCTCAATCAGGAAAACCAGCGTGCCGGCGGCTAGCACGCGCCGGTTGACCAGCACCAGGAACTTGTCCGACAGCTTTTTCACACTGACGACAGTTCCAAGGACAACCAGGCCGCAAATCGTGACCACATAGTTGTACGGGAGAAACTTCCTGGGTGAACCCCCGAACATAAACCAGACAATGCCAAGAACAGCGACGCCCGCCCCCAGGGCGATGATGCTCTTTACCAGAACCCGGAATCTTCCCAGGCTTAATTCCAGGAAGGCAAAAAATGCAACAACGACAGTCAAGTAGGCGTTCAGAATGTTGATGTAGGGAACGCTGATCTGCATTGCGTGCGGCAGCGCCGCGACCACCGCCGGCGATCGCGTCAGAAGTCCCGTTCCGTACATCGCGCTCCAGATTCCTAGCCAGATAAAAAGGCGTATCCCCTTCCGCCCGCGAATGGCGGCAAGGGAGCAAGCTGCCAATCCCATAAACAGGAAAACCGCTCCTGCAATGATGCTGGCGATCTGGCCGCGGAGCATTGCCAGCACTTGATCTTCCAACTGTCCACCTCCTGGCTATCAGCAAGATAGCAGAGTTGATGTCGATGTTGATGCCACTAGTTCGCTTCTGTAGGCTCGCGTGCTTTTCGGCAATCACCGGCGATCCGGGAGGATCACGGGGTATCCAGAAGTTATTCCAGCCCCGAAGTCCCGTTCTGGGAGGCTGCGCTGAACCTAGCCATGATGACTTGGATGCGCAATCAGCTAACCAAAACTGACGCGCTGCCAATGCAGCGGCCAATTTGCCGCATTCTCGCCGGAGTCGTATACTTTGAAGTTTAGGCAGTGTGCGTAGAGCGTGCTGACTGAGCTTCCCTTTGGCTACGAACGAAACCATCCCTCCCATCCTCCAACAACAGGAAGTTCTGCGTGTGCGCGGCGCCCGCGTCCACAACCTCAAGAACATCACCGTCGAAATCCCCCACGAATCACTCACCGTCGTCACCGGCGTCAGCGGTTCCGGCAAATCCTCCCTGGCCTTTGACACCATCTACGCCGAAGGCCAGCGCCGCTACGTCGAATCCCTTTCCGCCTATGCCCGCCAATTCCTGGAGCGCATGGAAAAGCCCGATGTGGACGAGGTCACCGGGATCGCCCCGGCCGTCGCCATCCGTCAGAAAAACGCCACGCGCAATCCGCGTTCGACCGTCGCCACCGCCACCGAGGTTTACGACTATCTTCGCCTGCTCTTTGCCCGCTGCGGCCAAACCTTCTGCATCAAGTGCGGCAGCGAGGTGCGCCGCGACTCGCCCGACCAGATCGCCGATCGAGTTATCGCTCATGCTCCGGGCCGCCGCTTTTACGTGCTCTATCTCTTGCGCATGCCCAGCCCCGAACCACCTGCAACGCCGAAAAAAACCTCTCGCAAAAAGGTAGTCGCTCCTCCAGCCGAGGACGCTCTGCGCCTGATGCTGCAGGAGCTGCAGAAACGCGGCTTCAACCGGCTCTACCAGGAAAGCCGCATCCACGAATTCTCCTCGCCAGAATCGCTCCTGGACGTTGATTTCGCCAAGCCCGTCCATGTTCTTGTCGACCGCCTCGCCGCCAACCCGGACTCGCGCTCGCGCCTCGTCGATTCCATTGAAATCTGCTACCGCGAGGGCGGCGGCGAAGCCATCATGGAATTTCCCGCCGATGCAGCCGGTACGCCCGCGGATCGCCTCACCTTCAATGAGCGCTTCGAGTGCAAGAACGACGGCACGCTCTATCAGGAACCCGAGCCGCGTCTCTTCTCCTTCAACAATCCCTATGGCGCTTGTCCGCGCTGCCAGGGCTTTGGCAACACCATCGATTTCGATCTCAACCTCGTCGTCCCCGACCCCAGCAAATCGCTCGATGATGGCGCCATCGAGCCGTGGACCAAGCCGCGGTACCGCGTCCTTTTTCAGGAAGCGCGCACGTGGGCGCGCGGCCGCGGCATCCCCACAAACGTCCCCTGGCGCCAACTTACCGCCGAGCAGCACCGCCTGATCCTTGAGGGCGATCCCGAGAACGATTTCGATGGCGTAAAGGGTTTCTTCACCTGGCTCGAGCGCAAAAAGTACAAACTCCACGTGCGCGTCTTTTTGAGCCGTTTCCGCGGGTACGCCATGTGCCCCGAATGCAGCGGAACGCGCCTGCGCGCCGAAGCCCGCGCCGTGCGCGTCACCGGAAAATCCATCACCGAGCTTTGCAAGCTCACCGTAAAAGAAGCGCGCAAGTTTTTCCTGGAGCTGCGCCTTACCGAATCGCAATCCAAAATTGCCGACAAAATTCTCGAGGAGATTCGCTCTCGCCTTCAGTTTCTCGACGAAGTTGGCCTCGACTACCTCACCCTCGACCGCCTTACCTCCACTCTCTCTGGCGGGGAATCGCAGCGCATCCAACTGGCCACGTCGCTGGGCTCGCATCTCGTCGGCGCACTCTACGTCCTGGACGAGCCCTCCATCGGCCTGCACCCGCGCGACACGCAGCGCCTCATCGACATCCTCAAGAGTCTTCGCGATCTTGGCAACACTGTTCTCGTTGTCGAGCATGACCCGGACACTATTCAGGCCGCGGATCGCATCCTCGATCTAGGTCCCGGCGCGGGCGAACTCGGCGGCAGGCTGCTTTTCTCCGGCAACTACGCCGAAATTCTCAAGGACCCCAAGTCCATCACGGGTCGCTATCTCAACGGGGAATTGCGTATTCCTGTTCCCACGAATCGCCGCAAACCCGCCGGAACATTTCTCCGTTTAAGTGGGGCCACGCTGCACAATCTCCAAAATGTGGACCTCATGCTGCCGCTAGGCGTTCTCACCGTCGTGACAGGCGTCAGCGGGTCCGGCAAATCCACCCTCGTTCACAACGTCCTCTATCGGGCGCTGGCCGCGCAGCGCAGCGGCGGCAGCATCAAGGAATTCTGCGATCGCCTTGATGGCGACGAATACATTCAGGACCTGGTGATAGTCGATCAATCGCCGATTGGCCGCACTCCGCGCTCCAATCCCGCCACCTACCTCAAAGCCTTCGATGCCATTCGCGACGTCTTCGCCAATACGCCCGACGCCAAGCGCCGCGGCTACTCCCCTGGCCATTTTTCCTTCAATGTCCCCGGGGGACGCTGTGAAACCTGCCAGGGCGATGGCACCGTGACCGTCGAAATGCAGTTCCTGGCGGACGTGGAGCTGATCTGCGAGGAGTGCCGCGGACAGCGCTTCAAGAGCAGCGTTCTCGACGTTCGTTACCACGGCAAAAATGTCCATGATGTTCTCGATATGACCGTGCGCGAAGCCCTGGCCTTCTTCGTGAATCTCCCCAAAATCGTCACGAAACTTCGCATCCTCAACGAGATTGGTCTTGGTTATCTCCGCCTCGGCCAGTCCGCCACCACGCTTTCTGGCGGCGAAGCGCAGCGCCTCAAACTCGCCGCTCATCTTTCACGTACGGAAAACCGCGGCATCCTCTACATTCTTGACGAGCCCACCACCGGTCTCCATTTTGACGATATCGCCAAGCTGCTGGCCGCTTTCCGCAAGCTCCTGGAATCGGGCGCCTCGCTCCTGGTCATTGAACACAATCTCGACGTCATCAAGGCCGCGGACTGGCTCATCGATCTCGGCCCGGAAGGCGGCGATCAGGGCGGCAAGATCATCGCCACCGGCACGCCGGAACAGGTGGCGCGCAATGCCCAGTCGCACACCGGGCGGTATCTCGCGCGTGTGCTCGGCAATGGAGACGCTCAGGCAAAACGCTCCTCCAATGGCGCATCCAAATCACCGGGAATTGCGCCTGTGAAAAACGAGGCGGCGAAGCTGCCTCCCATAGAGCCATGAAGGACCGTCGTCGCATGTTCTCGTCGTGTGTCGTGGCATTCGCCGCGGCCGGAATCCTTTTCCCGAATCGTGCGGCTGCCCACACTCCGCCACCACCCTTGTTTTCGCTGCAATCCCAGGACGCGCCCAACAAATCCGCGCAAGCTAAAACACAAAAGCTCCGCAATCCGCTCAACGATCTCCTCGACGAAGCCCAGGCCGACCTCGACAAAAATGATTTCGAAGCGGCGCTCATCCCGTTGCAAAAATTTATCGCCGAAAAGCCGGACGTCGCCTTTGTGCGCTTTCAGTTGGCCTATGCGCTTACCGCGCTGAAACGCACCGACGAAGCCCGCGCGGAATATCAAAAAGCCGCCGAACTCGATCCGAAAATGGCCGAAGCGCAACTGAACCTGGGCATTCTCCTCCTCGAAAAGGCCCCCTCCGCCGCTGTCGCTCCCCTCCGTAAGGCGACGGAACTTCTGCCTTCGCAGACACGTCCCCGCTTCTTGCTGGGCCTTGCCTTGGAACGTTCCGGAGATGCTGCGGGTGCCACCGCATCCTTTGAAGCAGCTTCGCACCTCGACCCCAACGACGTCGACATAGTGATCCACCTCGGTGCCATGTATCTTCGCAATGCGCGCCCCGCCGATGCGGAAGCCAAATTCCGCCACGCTCTTGAACTCCAGCCTCAATCGCCCGCGGCCCTGCAGGGCCTGGCACAGAGCCTCGACGCGCAAAAAAAGTCTGATGCCGCCGATGCCTACCGCAACTACCTCGCCGTGGCGCCGCGTGACGATGCCGCGCGCAACCGTTTGCTCCATATTCTTATCGCGCAGCAGCAGTACGACGCCGCGCTCGCCGAAATCGATCGCGCCTCCGCAGGCCAGCAGCCCACCGTTGACACGCTGAAGCTCCGGGCCGACGTTCAGATTGCCCAGAAGAAGCTGGACGATGCCATCGTCACGCTACGCCAGGCCGTCGCCTTGGCGCCCAACGATGCCCCGCTCCACGGCGGTCTGGGTCACGTTCTCCTGCAGAAACGCGACTTTCCCGCTGCGGAAAAAGAACTCAAGAATGCGCTCCAGCTCGATCGCAATAATCTTGCCTATTGGAAAGATCTCAGCTCCGTGTTCTACCTCGGGGGGAATTACCCGGCCACCTTGTCCGCACTCGATGTGATTGCCAAAGCGGAAACGCCCAACGCCGGGCAATGGTTTATTCGCGCACTTTGTTACGATAAGCTTGATGAGGTTCAACCTGCTCTCGATGCGTATCGAAAGTTTTTGGAACTCGACCAGAACAAGAACCCTAACCAGGTGTGGCAGGCGAACCAGCGTATCCATGTTCTTGAGAAAAGGGCTCAGAACAAGAAGTAGGGCAGGGAATCCAGGCCCCGGAATTTCCGCGTTCGCTCCCGTTATTTTCCTTCTTGTGTGCTCATCGCTTTTTGCCGCCGACAAGATCAAGGAGCTGCAGGATCATTTTGATCGCGATCCCCATGCGGCAACCAGGATCAAGACACTCGACAAACTGGGCCTGGCCGAGTTTGAATCCGCCACCAAAGCGGGCCAGGCGGGCGATTACACAACCGTGGGCTTCATTTTTGAAAAGTACCGGGACAACGTTCGCACCGCCTTCGAGCTTCTCAGAAAGGAGGAGCCGGATCCTGACCGCCATGGCAACAGCTATCGCCAGCTTGAGTTGCAGGTCCGCCGCGGTGTTCGGGAAGTGGAGGAGACGTTGGTGGTCGTTCCTGATCCCGTGCGCCCGCCGCTGCAGATCGTCCGGCAGGATCTCATCTCCTTTGATGATGAGCTGATTCGTCTGCTGTTTCCCCGTCGCACCAAGGATCTCCAAAAGGTCCCCTCGCCACCGGAGGCGAAACCATGAGATCTAAACACCTCATTCCCATGCTCGTCCTTCTGCTGCTGGCCCTAGTATATTTTCCTGACGCGGCCCGCGCCCAGCGCCCGGATAAGGATTACCTCTCTGCGCTTGAAGCGGACAAGATTCGTGACGCCGAAACAGCCAACGAACGCATCGCGCTTTTTTTGACCTTTGCCGACGACCGCCTGAAGAAGTTTCAGTACGAACTTGAACACCCGTCACCCAATAAGCACACGGAGATGCTCAATTTCTTGATGAACTCGTATATTGGGTGTGTGGATGACGCTGCCGATCTGATCCAATTGGGCCTCGAAAAGCAGGACAACATCCGTCAGGCCATCGACCTCATGGCCGCAAAAACCAAGGAGTTTCTTCCCATCCTGCGGAAATACGCCGCCGAAGGCCCGGAACTCGAAATCTACAAAGAGAATCTCGACGATGCCATCGAAGGCACGCAGGATGCCCTCAACGAAGCCGAGAAGGCCAAGAAAAAGGCCGCGCCGCCACCCGTGAGGCGCAAGACTTGAGCCCAAGAACCCGCAACTCGAATCAGGTCCCCGGTGGCGTCGCCATCTTCCAGCGCGTCTTCACCCGCATCGGATGCGAGGGGCGCCCCCCTTATTTTCGTGTGGAATTTTACCCTTACAGCAGTCTTGTTCTGACGATTCGCCGCCGTGAAGATCTCCTCATTGTGCGGCTCTCGGATTTGCTCAGCCGCGCTCCCTTGGGCGTCCTGGAAAGCGCCGCCGCGCTGCTTCTTTCGCGCGTCTATCGCCGCAGGTTGCCGCGCTCTCTTGTCCAGCCTTACCTGACCTACGCGCGTTCCGGCCGTACGCGCTCCCGCATCAGCCGCATGCGCGGCCGCCGCGTGCGCCCCAAACACGCCGCACCGCAGGGCCGCCAGTATGATCTCGCCGCACTTTTCGATCAGCTGAACTCAAAATATTTCAGTGGCGAACTCCGCCGGCCCCACATCGGCTGGAGCGTCCGTGGTTGGCGCCGCCAGTTTGGCTGCTATGATCCCGGGCCCAATCAGATTCTGCTGAATCGGCGCATGGACCGGCCCGGCATACCGCAATTTGTCGTCGAGTACGTCCTGTTTCACGAGATGCTGCACGTCAAGCATCCCACGCGGCGCTCCGGTTGCACGCTCGTGTCCCACTCTCCCGAATTTCGCGCGGAAGAGAAACGTTTCGATCAATTCACCCTGGCCCGCAAGGTCCTCGACAATCTGGCGCGCTAGGAAACCTTCCGGCGTACTGCCGCGGCCCGGTCAGCTCCGTTCCTTGTCGATCTCTTCGTGCAGCTTCGCAATCTTCTTGCGAATCTTGTCGCCATCTTCGGCATGAGGATATAGATCAATGTAACGCTGGTAGGCCTTCACCGCCTGCTTCTTCTTTCCCTTTTTCTCGTAAGCCTCGCCCAGGTACAGGAAGGGAATGGCGTAGCCGGGTTTCGCGTTGGTAGCATCCTGAAAGCGGTCAATCGCCGCGTCCATGTCCCCCTTCTTCATATAGTACTTCCCGATTTCGATGTCCTTTTCCGCGCGCAAAGGATCCCACTTCGGCTGGTCCGGCGCGGATTGCACCGCCGAATCCGTGTTGGGTTTTGGCTTGGGCGCGTCTTGCTTTTTCGGTGGAGCGCTCGCGGGCGGATCTTGCGCCGAAGCGGGCCATGCCGCAAAGCACAGCCCCACTCCGGCCAACAGACAGAGCCCGGACAATTGTCGCAAAAGGTTCACGGCGCTACTTTCTCCTCCCTCTGCGATTCTGTAAACCGTGGAAAAAGTTGCCTCGTTTATTTGCCAAGCAGTTCGTCCACCAGCCGCTGCGCACCGTACAACTTGGTCAGTGCTTCGGTCATGGCTGCCGTGTGCACGGCCACGGTCCGGTTCGCCGTCATGTCAAAAACGAAATCGCCCACCAGCGACTCGATGTTTCCGTCGAACACCAGCCCGACGATCTCTCCGTTACGATTCACCACCGGAGAGCCGGAATTGCCGCCGATGATGTCGTTCGTGGTGACAAAGTTCACGGGCGTCGCCAGGTCCAGCTTGTCTTTCCCCTCGACATACCGCTTCGGCAATTCGAATGGACCCTTGTTGTCAAAGCTGGCTGACCGGTCATACAAACCGTAGAATGTCGTCTTGTACGGCGCCTTTGTTCCATTCATCGGATAGCCCTGCACCTGTCCGTAAGACAGCCGCAGTGTGAATGTCGCATCCGGATAAGCGGTCTTGCCGTAAGCCGCGAACCGCGCTTTGCCCAGTTGCTCGCCCGCGCGCTGTTCCACGCTCTGGACATTGTCCTCAAGCCATTTGATCTGCTCGCGGCGAATCGGATCGATTCGGCGTGCCATCGCGATCATCGGGTCGCTGGAAGCGTCCACGGCGGGCTTCCCGCCATCCACCAGACTCTTGCGAAACGCCGGATCGCCTACCTTTGTCCCGCTGATTAGTTGTGTCGCCGCATCCTTGGGTGAACGCCCGTCCAAAACCGCCCTCAACCACGGATCGTTCGGCCCGAGTTCTTTCAGCCCCGCTTCCAGCGCGCTCGTCATCCGCGCGATTTCCATTTCCGGATAAATGGGCGCCGGGGAAAACATCCGCAGCTTCAGCGAGTCCAATTGCGATTCGTGAAAGCCCTCCAGCCGTTCTCCATCGGGTTTCTGGATTTCCGCCACATACGTTACCAGCGTCACCGCCAGCCCTGACAGTTGCGAATCCGTCGCCCGGAAATACTGTTCCTTGATGCGTGGCTTCTCGATTTCACTGGCGCGCGCGATGGCACCCCACGCACCGCCGTACTCCTTCTGCCATTCGGGATTCCCCTTCACCTTGGCGCGGAACTCCTCCTCGTCCTTGCGCTTCTTGTCCATCACGTTCTTGTCCAGCAATCCGTCGTAACGCCCTTGCCACGCCTTCAGGCTGTTTTCGAGACTAAAAATCAGGCTCGCGGCCTGGCGCGCCTGCTCCGGTCCACGCCCCGAATACTCTTTCAAAAGAGCGATGCGCCGTTTCAGTGTCTGCAGCACATAGGGCGCCCGGACATCCCGCAGGCTCTCCAGTTCCGCATAGGTATCCAGTCTCGACGATGATCCCGGATGCCCCGAGACGAACACCAACTCCCCATCACCCGCGCCCTTTGGATTCCACTTCAGGTAATCCTTACTGTCCACCGGCTTGCCATTCTCGTACACACGGAACAACGCCATGTCCAGGTCATACCGCGGATACGTGAAATTATCCGGGTCGCCTCCGAAGAAGGCTGTCTGCTGCTCCGGTGCAAACACCAGCCGCACATCCGTGTACTTCTTGTAGCGATACAGCCAGTATTCGCCCCCTTGATACAGCGTCACCACGTCCGAGCGAAAGCCCGTCTTCTCCGTGCTCTCCCGCTCGATAGCCGCGATCACGGTTTTGCGCTTGGCAAACTCTTCTTCCGCATTCTTCGCGCCCTTCACCCCGGCACTCACCTTGTCCGTCACGTTCTCCATCGACACCAGGACGTTTACCTCGAGGTCCTGCGACTTCATCTCCTGCTCCGGCGTCGCCGCATAAAAGCCATCGCGAATATAATCGTGCTCCGCGGTGGAGTTCTTTTGCAGTTGCCCGCGCGCCACGTGATGGTTCGTCAGCAACAACCCATGCGCGCTGACAAATGATCCCGAACCGCCGTCATTCAAGCGCACGCTCGCCAGGCGCAAGTGATCCAGCCACTGCTGGCTCGGCGTGAAATTGTATTTTTCCTGCAGTTGTTTCAGGGGAGGGTTATCAAAAGTCCACATTCCTTCGTCGGATCGCACGGCGGGGCACAACAGCGCCGCAGCCAGCAGCGCAACGCACGCCTGCCGCAACACAAGATTTGCTTTCACGTAGGGATTCCTCTTTTCTCGGGGAGTGACGCCGCACCACGCGGCAGTCCTCAGTATATACGACTCCTCCGCCGCCGGCATTTCCGCCTGCGTTTGGCGCAGGATAATACTTCATATCGCAGTACGATATACTGAATCTCTGGAGAGCACACCGGTCTATGCAAGAAGACCAGCCCGCGAGCGCCACTTGGAAATCACCACTGCGTCATTGGACCGCCCTCGTTCAGGACCGCGAGGAGCAGGTTTTCCTGGTGCTCACGCTACTGATTGGCGCCCTCGTCGGCCTGCTCGTGGTTGCCTTTATCCTTATCACAGAGCGCTTCGGCGCGCGCCTTTATCCTGCCGGGGGAGCCCCCTGGCGGCGGCTCGTAGTTCCGGTGGTCGGCTCTCTGGGCATGGGCTACCTCCTCTACCGCTTTTTCCCCAATGCTCGTGGCAGCGGCGTTCCTCAGACAAAGGCCGCTCTCTACGCACACGGTGGCCGCATCACTTTGCGCACCGTCTTAGGCAAGTTCTTCTGCACATCCGTCACCCTGGCCAGCGGTATCCCGCTGGGTCGCGAAGGCCCCGCTGTACAAGTGGGCGCGGGGATTGCCTCCGTTCTTGGCCGAAAGCTTGGATTGCGCCCTGAAAAAGTGAAAGCCCTGATTCCGGTCGGCGCCGCCGCGGCGATCGCTGCGGCTTTCAATACGCCTCTCGCCGCCGTGCTCTTTGCATTGGAGGAAGTCGTCGGCGATCTTCACGCTCCCGTCCTCGGCTCCGTTGTGCTGGCCTCCGCCACTTCTTGGGCCATGCTGCGCCTTCTTCTTGGCAACAACCCGCTGTTTCAGGTACCGCAATATCAACTGGTGAGCCCCTGGGAATTCGCCATCTACGCCGTTTTGGGCGTCGTCGGCGGATTCGTCTCGGTTGCCTTTACCAAAGTTCTCACAGGCCTGCGCGAACGCTTCCTGAACTTGCCGCGCAAGACGCTTTGGTTCCAGCCGGTCGCAGGTGGGCTGCTCGTCGGAATCATGGGCTGGTTCGTGCCCCAAGTGCTCGGCGTGGGTTACCAGCACGTTGGCAGCGCCTTAAACGGGAGCATGGCCGTGAAGCTCATGGTCCTTCTCCTCGTCCTGAAGTTTCTTGCCGTCACTTTCAGCTACGCCTCGGGCAATGCTGGCGGTATCTTCGGTCCCAGCCTGTTTCTTGGCGCGATGCTGGGCGGCGTTGTTGGTACGGTGGCACACCACTTTCTGCCCGGCCATGTTGCTTCTCCCGGGGCTTACGCCTTGGTCGGCATGGGCACGGCATTTGCTGGAATCGTGCGCGCTCCCATGACCTCGGTGGTGATGATCTTTGAGACCACGCGAGACTATTCGGTCATCGTCCCCCTGATGATCTCCAATCTGGTCAGTTTTTTCATCTCCTCGAAATTCCAGCGTGAACCCATCTACGAGGTCCTCGCGCGCCAGGATGGCATTCACTTGCCCAGCGCCCATTCGCGTAGCCTCGAGGGCCAGCGCCAGGTCTTCCAGAGCATGAAACCCGCCGAGGAGACTTTGTCCGCGCATCTGACCCTTCAGCAAGCCTCGGAACATACGCGTCTTGATTCGCTGCATACCTGGCCTGTCCTCGATGAATCCGGCGTCATCGCAGTGCTCGAACTCAACACTCTTCAGAAGGCTTTGGCCGAAGGTCCACCCACTCGCCACATCAGCGACATCGTGGATCCCGGCTCGTTCCCGCATGTTCACGCCGATCATCCCCTCTCGTTCGCACTCGAGCGCATGGGCGCGACACAACTGGATCTTCTGCCCGTGGTCAGCCGCGCCAACGTCCACAAACTCGAAGGGGTCATCACCCTTCAGGACATTCTCGACGCCTACCGCCACCCGCCTCCCAAGTCCGACGAATAGGAGAGCCCCGGTTCGCATTGCGCCGCCCCTGGCCGTAAAATAAAGATTGCGGCCGCGCCTGCGCCGCACTTTCATCCGCATGGAACCCCGCGAAAAAGCCGCGCTGCTCCCCGAACAGCCCGGCGTGTACCTCTTCAAGGACGCCGGTGGCACCGTCGTCTATGTGGGCAAAGCGCGCTCCCTGCGCAACCGCGTGCGTTCCTACTTCCTGGAGTCCCGCTGGGCCGATGCCAAAACCGGCTCACTTGCGCGCGAAATCGCCGACCTCGAAACCATCGTCGTCGACAACGAGCGCGAGGCCCTCGCCCTCGAACACAATCTCATCAAGCAGTACAAACCCAAATTCAACGTCGTCCTTCGCGACGATAAGACCTATCCCTACATCAAGCTCACCCTGTCCGAAAAATATCCCCGCGTCTATTTCACGCGCCGCGTCAAGAAGGACGGCTCGCTCTATTTTGGCCCCTACTTTCCTTCCAGCCTTGCTCGCCGCATCCTGCATTTCATTCACAAGCGCTTTCTTGTTCCCTCGTGCTTTGTCGATCTCACCAAAAACCATCCCCGCCCCTGTCTGCAGTACTACATTCACCGCTGCCTCGGACCTTGCGTCGCCGGGCTCACCACCGGCGCCCGCTACTCGGAAGCCGTACACGATGTCCGCATGTTTCTCGATGGCCGCCGCCACGACCTCATGAAGAGCATCGAAGCGCGTATGATGGCCGCCGCCGAACAGGAGCACTTTGAGGAAGCCGCCTCCTATCGCGATCTCCTGCGCACCATCGAAGACATCGCAGAGCGCCAGCGCATTGCCTCCGCGCAAGGCGACGACACCGACGTTCTGGCCTACTACGCCGAGCCTCCTCTCGTCGCCGCCAATCTCTTTCACCTGCGCGGGGGCCGCGTCGTCGACCGCCGCGAGTTCTACTGGGAAGAATTGGAAGCCTTTGATCCCCACGAATTTGTGCCCTCGCTTCTCAAACAGTTGTATCTCGACGCGGAATACTTGCCCAAAATGGTTCACGTCCCCATCGATTTTGAAGACCGCGCCTTGCTCGAAGACACTCTTTCCGGACGCGCGCGCCACAAAGTGGAAATCCACACTCCAATGCGGGGCAGCAAGCGCGCTTTCCTCGATCTCGTCGAAAACAACGCCAAGCATTCCTTCGAGCAGCGCTTCCGTGTCCTGAAGCCAACATCCAAAGCCATTAGCGAAGCGCTTCAAAACACGCTGAATCTGCCCGATGACCCCAAGCGCATCGAGAGTTTCGATATCTCCCACATCCAGGGAACGGATACCGTCGCTTCCATGGTCGTCTGGGAAAATGGCCGCATGAAGAAATCGGACTACCGCAAATTCATCATTCGCGGCGATGAAACGCCCGCCGGCCGTCCTCGCGCGCAAAACGACGATTTCGCCAGCATGTACGAAACGGTTACCCGCCGCTATCGCCGCTTGCAGGAAGAAAAAAAGCCCTTGCCCGGACTCATTCTCATCGACGGCGGCCTGGGCCAGCTCCACGCCGCGGCGCAAGCCCTGGAAGCCCTGCAGATCATCAACCAACCCCTGGCCAGCATCGCCAAGCAGGAAGAAATCCTCTACGTTCTCGGCCAGGAAAACGACCCCATCGCCCTGGATCGCCACTCCCCGGTTCTGCACCTCATTCAGCAGATCCGCGACGAAACCCATCGTTTCGCAGTCACCTTTCATCGCCAGCGCCGCGCAGCCCGCCAGACCAAGAGTGCTCTCCTCGAGATTCCCGGCATCGGCCCACGCACCACCCAGCTCCTGTTGCAGCGCTACGGCAGCATCGCCAATCTCCAGCGCGCCACGATGGATGAGCTAAGCCGAGTCGTATCAAAGAAAAGTGCCGAAAAGATCCTGCGGTACCTAGGGCCACCAAGTAAAATCACCTAACCTTTTAACTCATCTATACCGGTTATGACGTGTTGCGGCGCCTGCTTCCCTATGCTACGTTTGCCTTGGAGGTTTCCATGGCTGACAACGTGGGTTCCAAGGTTTCTTATTTTCTCGTGGGTCTCGGCGTAGGAGCGTTGCTGGGAGTGCTCTTTGCTCCCAAGTCCGGCGAAGAGACGCGGGATTATCTGACGAAGCGCGCCGATGAAGGGCGCGAATTTGCCCAGAAAAAGGCCAAGGAATTGCGTGATCGCGCCGATGACCTGATCGAGCGTGGCAAGGATGTTGCCGCTCGTAAGCGCGATTCGATTTCTGCGGCCGTCGATGCCGGGCGCGAAGCTTTCCTGCGCGAATCGAAGTCCTGACGGGCCGGTTGCCGTACCCGGGGGTTTTTCCGCGGAAGACGCGGAGAGGGCGGGGTGTGTATGCAATTCTGGATGGAATTGTTCAGTATTGTGGCGGCGGTAGCGCTCGTCGTTCAAGTGGGCATCCTCATCGCATTGTTCCTGCAGTTGAAGCGCACCACGGAATCCATCAATCGCGTGGTGAACGATCTGCACTCGCGCATGGGACCCATCCTCACGCGCACGCAGATCCTTCTTGACGACACGCAGCCGAAGATTGCCACTCTTGTGGAAGACGCTTCGCACATTGTCTACCTCGCGCGCGGACAGGCCCAGAGATTGGATCGCGTCGTTGGGGAAGCTACGGACCGTCTGCGCGGGCAGTTGGTTCGCGTGGATCGCATTCTGACGGGAACACTCGAAGCCGTCGAGGATGCGGGGACGCAAGTACGGCGGACATTTTGGGGCCCGGTGCATACAATGTCGGCGCTGGTGCAGGGCATCAAGATTGGCCTGGATGTTCTGCGCTCGCGGCGCAATCCGGAACCCGTGCACGAAACGAAGGAACAGGAAGACGAACTGTTTATCTGAAAATTTAATTTTGCAGAAATTCCGGCGGCGCGAAACGCAAAATTCGCGCCGCTTTTTTATTTGATCCAGCCTCCCGCCAAAACGACGTCACCGTCATAGACGACGGCTGCTTGGCCCGGTGTGATGGCGCGCTGCGGTGCATCGAAAGTCACGCGGGCGCGTAGGCCGGGCAATGCTTCCACGGTCGCTGCCGCGGGTTCATGCTTGTGGCGAATCTTCGCGAGTGCGCGCAAGGGCGCGGCCGGCGCCGCGATGGAAATCCAGTTCACCCCTGCAATCTCAAATGTGCTGGTGCGCAGCGCCTCATCCTCGCCCACGATGATGCGATTCTTCTCCGGATCGATGGCCAAAACATAAACGGGCTTGCCTGCCGCGAAGCCCAGGCCCTTGCGCTGGCCAATCGTGTAATTGTGTACGCCGGTGTGGCGGCCAATCACCGTGCCATCTTCGGTCACGATGTCGCCCGCAGTGTCCTTGACCGGTTCGCCGCGCTCGCGAGAATACGCATGGATGAATTGCACGTAATTCCCGTTGGGCACGAAGCACAGCTCCATGCTCTCCGGCTTTTCCGCCACCGGCAATTGCACTTCGCGTGCCAGCGCGCGCACTTCTTGCTTGGTCAGTTCTCCCAGCGGAAATTCGCTGCGCGAAAGCTGCTCCTGCGTCAGGCCCCACAGGAAATACGACTGGTCCTTGGAATCATCGCGAGCGCGCAGCAATTCGTACCGCCCTGTGCGTTCATTTCTGCGGATGCGCGCATAGTGGCCCGTGGCCAGCCGCTCCGCGCCAATCTGCCGCGCCATGCGCAGAAGCGGCTCGAATTTCACGTCGGTATTGCAATTCGTGCAGGCAATCGGCGTGCGCCCCGCAAGGTACTGCTGCACGAAGGGGCGCACCACGCGCTCTTCAAACTGCTCCTCGAAATTCACCACGTAGTGCGGAAAACTGAGGTGCTGCGCCACGCGCTTGGCGTCGTACACATCATCGAGCGAGCAGCAACGGTGCTGCGCCGGGCCATCTCCCTGCAGTTCAGGCAAGCGCCGCTGATTCCAGAGCTGCATCGTCAGCCCCACGATGGGGCGCCCTTGCCGCAGCAGCACAGCCGCGACCGTGGAAGAGTCCACGCCACCGGACATGGCCACGGCCACAAGTCCGGGCCGCAGCTCCTTGGCCGCGGGCAAACTGTCGAGTTGAACTTCGGTGGACATATCCTATTTAGTTTAGCGTATGCCTGCTGCTCACGTTCAGGCGGAAACCTCGCGGCGGTAGGTGGGCGAAAGCTGGCGAAGTTGCGCCACCGCCGCAGGGACAATTTCCAGCGCGGCGGCGATTTCCGCTTCGCTGGTGTGCCGGCCCAGGCTAAAGCGAATCGTGGCGCGCGCATCGGGAGCAGAAAGGCCAATGGCCGTGAGCACGTGCGAGGGTTCGACCGCGCCCGACGAGCAGGCCGCTCCCGTGGAGCATGCGAGTCCCTTCAGGTCGAGCGCGATGATCAGCGCTTCGCCTTCAATTCCCGGAAACGTGATGTTGCTGGTGTTGGGTGTGCGCGGCGCGCTCGCCGCATTTGCTTGCGCATCCGGCACACGCGCCAGCAGGCCCTGCTCCAGGCGGTCTCGCATCGCAGCGATACGCGCAGTATCACTTTGCAGGGAAAGGCGCGCGAGTTCCGCGGCTTTTCCAAGTCCCACGATCCCCGGCACATTCTCCGTGCCCGGCCGGAATCCGCGCTGGTGATGCCCGCCATACAGAAATTGCCGCAGCCGCGTGCCGCTCTTGATGAAGAGCGCGCCAACGCCTTTCGGCGCGCAAAACTTGTGGCCGGAAAGGGAAAGCAGGTCGAGCTGCAACGCCTTCACATCCACGGGAAGTTTGCCCACGGATTGCACCGCGTCCGTATGGAAATACACGTCCGCTTCCGCGGCGATCCGTCCAATCTCCGCCAGCGGCTGCACCGTGCCGAGTTCGTTGTTGGCGTGCATCAGCGTGATCAGGATGGTCTCCGGACGAATCGCCAGCCGCACCGCTTCCGGTTCGATCAAGCCTGCGCGGTCCACGGGAAGATAGCTGACCGCGACGCCTTGCTTTTCGAGCGCCTGGCAGGTGTTCAGCACCGCTTCGTGCTCGATCGGCGAGGTAATGATGTGCGGGGCTGGCTCGGTAGAAGTGAGGGAACGCGAGGCCGCGGCAACCACCCCGAAAATCGCGTGATTGTCCGATTCCGTGCCGCCGCTGGTGAACACAATCTCCTGCGCCCGCGCATTCAGCAGCGCCGCCACCTGCTCCCGCGCCGTTTCCACTCCCGCCCGCGCCCGCTGCCCAAACGTGTGGATCGAGGAGGCGTTGCCAAACTCGCCGGAGAAATAGGGCAGCATCGCCTCGAGCACGGAGGGCTCGACGGGGGTGGTCGCGTTGTAATCCAGGTAGATGCGCTTCATGGCAGTGGAACATTCAGGATAGAAGGGAAGAGAGTTGCACGCAACCTGAGCGTTCATCGTCTCCAACCGGGAACGCCATTCTCCTGAATGGCGCTTCGCCAGCCGCCAACCCGGAGCTTGGCGTTCCCGGGAATCTTGCTGGAGCCGAGCCGCTCTTCTCTTTGCCTTTGTAGTGGCCGGTCTTCAGACCGGTTCTTCGCGTCGTTTTTTTGCGGCGCACACGAGGAAAATGTCGGCGCGACGACCGAAGCTCTTTTTTTCGTATGTGTTGCAGGGGAAGGAGTTAGGGAAAACGAGGTCTGCATGTGTGGGAACTGCAGGGGTTATAGGTGGTCTGGAATGAGACAGATGTGCATGTGTTGATTGCAGAGGGGTTAGGAGAGGGGCTTGCACAAGTGTTGAAAGTGGGAGGGTTGCGGCGGAAAGGCGGGAGGCGGTAAAGAAAGTGGCGAGTGGCTAGTGGCGAGGAAGAAAGCGAAGAGGGAATGCTGACCACAGAGAGCACAGAGTTGCCGGGGAGAAAACGGAAATGTGGAGCGGCTGTTGGAGAGCAGGGGAGGTCTGGACGAGGAGGTGGGGAGGGCCGGAATGGCGCTGGAGCAGAGTCCCGTCAGCATAACAAATGAAATTTAGCCCATTATTTATCGTTTGTCTACTATTATTTAGTGGGTATCAGTTTCGACATTGGTACGAGGAACAGCGCTCAGAAGAGGAAAATTCAAAAACCGCACCCTAGATAGTCACAAGAGTGCGGCACCCTGGCCGTTTCCGAGGCTAAGGCTGTGCCACCCGCCACGGTAACATTTCGTGGACTTGTCAGCCAACATGATAATATCCACGCATGGACACCCCACCCGTCCATCAGCCCCGCTGTAAGAACTGCCAATCACCCATTCCCGTAGACTCTTCCTTCTGCAACAAGTGCGGCCACAGAATATCGGACGAGAATATTACGTCACTCGAAGAGCGTCTGACCAAGCTGGAGCAGCGGGTGACCGCACATTCGCAGAAGGTGTCCACCAAACAGGACTATCTTGAGATTGATACCGCTGCGAAGGTCGTCGAGCGAGTAAGGAAGTGGGCGACGACATTTCTCTATTTCGCTGCTATTCCGCTCGGGATTCTCGTTCTTGCCTTAGCCGTCGTCTTTGGCAAAGGGGTGTTCGATTTGGGCAATATCGCGTCCAATTCAAAAGCGTCGGTGGAGAAAGTCTTAGAACAAGCCCGAGGGACTGCACGGGACGCAAAGAACACTGCGGATGATGCTCTAACAAAGTCCAAACGGATGAATGCCGAGATCAACGAGACACAGGCAGCCGTTTCAAAGTTGAAAGACCAAGTCAATAGTCGGCTCACGGAAGTTGAAAATCTAGGCAATCGTGTCAAAGGTTCGCAGGCCCAAGTAGAAACACTTAAAAACTCGGTGGATACTGAGACTAAAGCGTTGCACTTCTTGACCGACGAGGTAACTGCTGTAAAGAATGCGAAAAGTACATCGGACGTGATCAATATCTACCCTATTCTAGGCGGCCACATGGCGGGAGGTAGAAGTGGGTGGATAGACCCCAAATCAAAAATGCCGGGAAAGACTTACGTCGTGCTCAGTCTTTTTATCACCCATCAATCTGCCTTCAAGGCCAAGGACGTTGCAGAAGCAAAGACTGCGCTAGAGAATAATGCGTACAACGTCTTTTTAGATTCTGTCTCCGTATTTGCCGGTGACCCAAGATCGAGCAACCAGCCTGTCGGAATGAGCCTTGACGCCAATAGCTGCATGTATTGGCTAAAGCCACCATCCCAAGCACCTTGTATTCTCTATTTTCAGCCAGACTTAAGGAACTACGCTGCGAAGGCTCGTGACCTCGTGAAGGTTGTTCAAATCGTACCGGACGCACGAATACAATACGTTGACCCCAAGACTCTCAGTTCGGACCAGCGTGAGCTGTTAGATTTATCGCACATGGATATGGTCGTCGTGCTTGGTCAGCCGTGATACACGGGAGGTGAGTGCTCGTGTGGAAGAATTTGGCATTGAATGTCTTTGGGGGGATTCTTGCCGGGTTGGCATTCTCTCTGTGGCACGGCGTTGTGCGGGAGTTCACCAAGCGTCGATTCAAACAAATATTTGGTTTGAAAGCGGTGGAAGAAGGCATAACTCTAGTCTATGAGGAGCTGGCTTTGCCGCTTCAAGGCGGGAGCCATCCTTACTGTAAACCTGGATACGAGGCGACCGGAAGGTGTTTTTCGATTAGCCGCCCGATACCAATTGCGAGCGTTCGAGCGGTGAGTTATCTCTCAAGTACAATTGGGAAGTTCATAAGAAAGAGTCCAGTAGTTCGGTCGGACATCGAGGTTCGCAACCTCCTCGACCTCGATTTCGTCTGTTTCGGTGGACCGTTCTCAAACATAATGACTGAAACTTGCATGGCGAACAGCGGGAATCGGCTGGTAATCTTCGACCAAACAGCGAGCCAGTTTAAGGCGAAAAACGATGGTCAACCACTCGTACAGTTCCATCCCAGTTTCGACTACGGTCTGATTCTAAAATTGCACCCCGTTCAGTTTCCAGAAAGAGTGTGGATAGTGTGTGCCGGGATTGGGGAAAGAGGAACGTCAGGAACGGCATGGTATTTGGCAAATAAGTGGCAGGAACTCAGGAGCAAGACAAAAGATAAACCATTTGCGGCGATCTTCAGAGTTGAACCAGACGCACATTCCGGCAGGGACCAATCCGCAGAGTTGCTGAAAATCATCGTTCTAAATGGCGAAAAAACTGAAACGACAAACTTGGAAAATGCCCAATAACGCTCACTGGGTCCGACAAAAACTACCTCTGCGAATCGTGCCCGGCTTTGTGCCTACTAGGCGGTTGGCCAAGAGGTGGGAACTGGGTGCCGCACCCTTTGCGTTTGGTTCATAGAGGGTCCGGTTTTTGACTTTTCGTTTTTCTGGGCATGCCCCTCAAACCAGCGCATATCCTGCGCGTCCCTCCATCAAGCGCCCCTCGAAGCACGCCTGGCAATGCTGGGACAATTGACGTCGGCGAGCACCCATCCTTGAGACGCTGCTGGTTTCAAGACTTGGCGGGGAAGAAATCTGGGACCGTGGCGGGATCGACGCCTGGAATCCGCCGTCTTGGCAGCGGTGGAACGGGAGTGCGCCCGTAGCGTTCATTCCATCTGGCCCAGGAGGTTCGGTCGAAAATCCCAGGTGCAGGATCATCCAATGCGGCGATGAAATCCGCGTCGCTGAAGTACTTCCTGAGGATGGCAATGTCTTCATCGGAAGCGTAGGTCATCGCATAGGTGAGAAAGCGCGAAGGGAATTCCAGCGCTTCTTCTGGAGTTCCAAACCAGAAGATGCGCTTGGCAACAGCCAGAAGTTCGGCAGAATAGGTCATCGCTCGTCACCCTGAGAAGCCAAGTCGCGCTTCCCAACAAGCACGGGCAGCTCATCCAATTTTACGCCTGCCGCCGCGGTTCGCAACGCGTTTTGTGTCGTTGTCGGCACGCCGACAATTGCGTTTCTGACCGGCCGTCATTCCGAACGGAGTCTGCGGAGTGAGGAATCCCTCTTCTCTTGGGTTTCCCCGAAAGAGAGATTCCTCGCTTCGCTCGGAATGACGGGGATGAGTGTGGCGCGGCGATCCAGCCAGACCGTGCTGTCCGCGGGAAGATTGGTGCTAAAGTAGGGATAGAGACAGCGACGCGACGACGTCATGATGATCACCATTTCCAAAGAGAACTATCTCAAGGCCATTGCCGAGGCTGAGGCGGAAGGGAAGACGGTGATCCCCGCGCTCCTGGCCCATTGGCTTAGCGTAACGCCACCGGCGGTCACCGCGGCCCTCAAGCGGCTGCGAAGAGACGCTTTGGTCACCCTGGAGAAGGGCAGCATTCAACTGACCGCCGAAGGACGCAAGGTCGCCGAGCGAACCATTCTTCGCCATCACCTGATCGAGCGCATGCTCTTCGAGGTTTTCGGCATGGAATGGATTGACGTTCACGAGGAAGCCGAGCGCCTGGAGCATGCTGTCTCTCCGGCCTTCGAGAAGAAACTCATCAAAATGCTGGGACATAAAGAAACCTGCCCGCACGGGAACGGCTTGGCGGTGATGAGTCCCGAGCAACGGCGGAAGAAAGGGCAGCGCTTGCTGACCGAAGCTGAACCGGGCGCAACCTACCGGGTCTTCAGCGTGTACGAACGGGACCGCAAGCTGCTGGAATTCCTGGATGAAAGAGGCATACGCCCGGGCACGCAGTTGAAAGTGGAATCCCGGAACTACGACGGGACGGCCATTCTAAAGATTGCAAGAAAGCGCCTCGCGCTGGGTTCTCCGGCGGCCGAGAAGATCTGGGTGGCACGAGAACGCTAATCGAACTGTTGTTAATCCCAGTTAATAAAATCTGGTATACTGCGCTTTATTGCGCGGGAATGCCTTAGTACGTTCCGCGCAGGGCGAGGGAATCGCTGATGGGCGCAGGACCTCTATCGAGGGCGAAGGCGCAAGGAGTCACCCAAGCAGACGTCGTTATCACGCACGAAGACGTTGATCGTGCGCACGACCGCGTGCGCGTGTCCGCGGCGCGCGCCCAGCGGGGAACCTTCTCCAAGTTCCGTCTGCTGTGGCTGCTCGTGGGACCCGGAATTCTCGTCATGCTTGGAGAGAACGACGGCCCCAGCATGATTTCCTACGCCGCGACGGGCGCGCGGTTTGGAATTGGTTTCTTCCTTCCCTTCGTCGTGCTTACGTTTTGCATGGCCATCGTCGTACAAGAGATGACCATGCGTCTGGGATCCGCCACGCATCGCGGCCACGCGGAATTGATCTTCGACCGCTTTGGGCCGTTTTGGGGCTGGTTCTCCATGATCGACCTGGGCATCGGCAACTTCCTGACGCTGATCACCGAGTTTATTGCCATCCGTGCAGGCCTGGGATTTTTTGGAGTGCCCCCATGGGCTGCGGTCGTCAGCGCGCTGGTGTTCTTGTGTTTGGCCATCATGACGCACCGTTATTGGACCTGGGAACGAACGCTGCTCGCCATCGCCGTATTCAATCTGATTTTTGTTCCCGTTGCCCTGCTCACGCACCCAAATTGGCACTCTGTCGGTAGTGCACTAATCACCTGGAAGCCTCTCCCTGGCGGGTTGAGCCAAGACACTCTGATCATCGTGTTGGCGGACATTGGCGCAACTGTGACCCCGTGGATGCTTTTCTTTCAACAGAGCGCCACCGTTGACAAGGGACTCACCCGGAAAGACATCCATCTTGGCCGCATCGATACGGTAGTGGGGGCTGCATTGGCCGCGACGGCTGCGGTGGCAACCATAATTGCAACAGCCCCATTATTCGCCCACCACATGACTGCCGAGAATTTTCAGGGAGCTGAGTTCGCGCAAGCACTCCAGCCGTTAATCGGGCGATTTGGCGCGGCATTGTTCGCACTTGGTATCGTGGAAGCTGGAATGGTTGCGTCGGTGACTATTTCCATGTCCTCTGCCTATGCGTTCGGAGAAGTAGCCCGCAGGCCTCACAGCCTAAACCTGCCTGTGGGGCAAGGAAAGGCTTTCTATTCGGTGTTGTTTTTATGCGCGGCGACGGCCGGAGCGATCGTGTTGATCCCCGGGCTTCCACTGGTTTATGTGGTTCTACTGGTGAATGTGGTCGCCGTGCTGGCGATGCCGCCTGCCCTCGTGTTCCTGTTCATGCTTGCGAATGACCGGGAAGTCATGGGCGATCTTGTGAGTCCGACGTGGGCGAATATACTCGCTACCTGCGTGGTCGTTTTTCTGACACTTGCGGGTGTACTCTTCGGCGTTAGCGTAATTGCGCCGAATGTTTTCGCGCTTCTAGGCGGGAAGTAGGAGGACTGAAGGATGCCCTCAAAAGACAAAGGACACAGTTCGATTACCTCCACCGATCAAGAAATGGTTTTGTCCTCGCTCGAGCCGGAACAACTCGCCGGGTTGAAAAAGCACCTTATTCCCAGGCGTCACCTGATAGGGCCTGAGAAGTTCGTGCTGTGGTCCCTGCGAATCTATCTGCTGTTCATGATTGTGGTGGTCATATACCAAGTGTGGGCCAGTCTACATTAGGATGGAGAGTTGCGAGCGCTTGCTCGCGGGCGAAGGGTACGGAGCGCACAAATCGCGCTCCGTACCCGGTATCCAGTTCACGCGCGTTGTTCTTTCCTGCTCCACTTGCGAATCGAGCGGATCTGGTCTTTGGGGATGTGGAGGAACGCCAGGAATTCCTGGTGCTCTTCCGGTGCGGAACGCTCGAATTCAGCGTGCCACTTGCGCATATCGGCCTCGCTGAATCCGGACGCCTTCATGATGGCAACCCACTTTTCCTTGGTGATCACTTTCTTCCTCCCGAGAGAAAATTTGTGCTGCAACAGCTTCAGGATGGCGCGCTGGTGGCCGCGAAGGGCTTGAATCTCCGCGTTCAATTCCACCAGACGGCGCTTTAAGATGCCAGACGCGTCACTTTCGGGGCGGTCCAGAATCGCACGGATGTCACCGAGCCCCAGGCCTGCATTGCGGAAAACGCAAATCTGCTCGAGGCG
>PMES01000080.1 GCA_003154775.1 Acidobacteriota bacterium
ATCATGAATTTTCCAGGTTAGGGAGATGACCTTAATGGCATAAGTCGCGCGGAAGGACCGCATCGTCTGCTGAATGACCTCGCCGATGGGGATCATCGATTGCTTTATCTGCAGCTTGCAGGTATCCGTTCGCGAGGCTTCCAAAAGGTCGTCAATCATGCCCTTCAACTGATTTGCGTTGCGCATCGCAATCTCTAGATACTCCTTTTGGTTCGCATTAATGGCCCCTCCCAAACCGTCCAGCAGAATGGAGACAAACTGGTGAACCACCGACAACGGCGAACGCAATTCATGGGAAACGTGGGAGAGAAACTCATCTCTTAATCTGATTTGTTCATTGCGATTCTGCTCCAATGCACGGTTGGTCTGCTCGCCCTTCTCAAACTGCTGCTTTAGCTGTTCATTGGCGCTCTGAAGTTCCAGGGTGCGGCCGCAGACTCGTTTTTCCAGATGGGCGTTGATGGATTCGAGCTCTTCCACCTCATTCTCGCGCTGGCTCAGCTCGGTAGCGACCAGGCAGAGTCCGCACACGGGCTCGGCGGGAACCACGCTCAAGGACGCGAGAACGAGAACAAGGGTTCCGTCGTTGCGTACAAACTGCAATTCTCCCCGAGCCTCGCCTTGTAGGCTTTCCAACAGGAGCTGCTGGAAATGTTCCCGCGCAGTGAGGGTTGCGAGCGCGGTCACAGGCGAACCCACCAGCTTCTCGGGAGGCTGGCCAACGATCGAGGCGAGGCGCATGTTGCAGAACAAGATAGTGCCATCGGCATGGAGGGAGGCTGCCCCCTCGTTCATGCGTTCCAGCAGAATGCGGTAGGGCTCTTCGGGGCTTTGCAGAGTGAAGATCCTGCTGCCCTGTGGCCCATCAACCATGATCGAATCCACCTCGCCGCCGCGGATGGCCTTCATGGCCGCTTCCAAATCCAGCAGGCGCGCTTGCGCTCTGTCGAGTTTCGCGTGCAAGTCCCGCTCGGCATGGTTTTTCACGGATCGCATTTCACACCCGCGGCTCGCTCTTCAAATCCAGCCCGGCAAGCACTCTTTCGGTGTCCGACAAGTCGCCGATGATCCGCCGCAAAGGGAGGGGCAGGAGTTTGATCAGAGTGGGCGCCGCAACGATCTGCGCTTCCCTGGCCAAGGCGGGATTCTGGAGAATGTCCACAATTTCGAGATTGTATTTTCCCTCCAAGTGTTCCCCGCAAATGGCGTTAATGTTCAGGATGGCGCGGCGGGAGCGGGACGTAGCTCCGGTTACGTAGAGACGTAGCACATACTCTTCCCCATTGGACTTTCGTGTGGCCGTTGTGCTCTTGCTCTTGCGGTTCTGGGGGATCATGAGGGTAGCTTTCTGGGACGCAGCCCGAACCCAACCAACACTTGTTCAGCGTCAGTCAAGTCGCCAATGAATTTCTTTAGGGGTGGCGGCGGCTTGCGCAGAGCAGCCAGGGATGGGGAAGTCTCGCCTGGAATGTCCAGGCGCATTTCCCACCCTTCCCTTTTCGCCACGCGACTTTTCCGAGTTTTCATGGTTGCCTCGCGTTCACGCTGGGCCCCTGCCGTTTCCGCGGATCCTGTCGGCCTTGCGGGCGCGGCTCATCTCCACACGGCCCAGAGCGATCTGCTTTCCCCGCATTTCCATCTCGTGCACGTCGGTTAGCAAGCTCTTTTCCTCAAGTTCGTATTCGGAGCGCATACTCGCGATCCTGGCCTCGAGTTGTTGGCGTTTTTGTTTCAATTCGGAACCCTTGTGCTTCAGCCGCTGCTCGCGCTCCGTCGCTTCCGCATGCTCTTGAGCTTCTTGTGTCATTCGTGCGGAGCCGGTAAGCAGGCCGGATGGGCCCACATAGACGTCGAGTAGTCGAATTCCAGTGTCGGTCAGCACGAATGTGCGAATTTGGTTGGAGTGCGCCATACCGCGTGACTTCAGCACATACAGCCCGCGGTTCCGCTCGCCGTTGCATTCCAGGTTGCGCAACAAGAGCCAGGTGTCCATCTGCGAAGAAACGCCCACCTCGCTGAAGTCGGGCAAACTATCCGCCGAAGTGAAGCTGGTGAACATGCCGGTGATCTGGCGAGACTTGATCATATCGATCAAACGCGTCACCATCGAACCCACTTCCGCATGCGTGCCCAGTGAAACAAAATTTGTAATCGGGTCCACTACCATCACTTTCGGGTTAAAAGTTTTCATCAAGTTATGAACCGTCAGCAGGTGCGTTTCCAGGCTGAAGGTACCGGGCCTTAACGCGCATAAGTGCAATAGCCCGCGTTTCACGAAGGGTTCGAGATCGATTCCAATGGAACGCATGTTGCGCATGACTTCATCGGTGGATCGTTCGGAAGACATATAGAGGGCGCGTTCCCCCCGTTGACAGGCCGCTTTCACAAAGTGTGCCGCCAGGCTGCTCTTGCCCGTTCCCGCACCGCCCGAGACCAGGATGCTGGAGCCGCGGTAAAAGCCTTTTCCGCCCAGCATGGTGTCCAGGCGCGGAACCCCGGTTGGAATTCTTTGCGTGGGCGCCTTATGGTCCAGCCTTAATGAACTGAGAGGGAGAACGGACAAGCCGCTTGATCCGATCAAGAAGGGATACTCATTCGTTCCGTGCATGCTGCCCCGATACTTGATCACGCGCAAGAGCCGGATCGAAGTCTGGTTCTCGACCCGATGATCGAGCAGAATCACGCAGTCGGCAACATACTCCTCAATCCCTTCCCGAGTCAGTTTTCCTTCGCCTTTCTCGGCGGTAATTACGGCGGTGATTCCTTTCGACTTCAACCAACTAAACAAACGCCGAAGCTCCGCGCGCAGAATGTTCACGTTGGCAAGCCCGGAAAACAGCGACGACACGGTGTCCAAAACCACGCGCTTGGCGCCGATTGCCTTGATCGCGGCTTCCAGGCGGACGAAGAGCCCGGCCAGATCGTAATCGCCGCATTCCGCGATTTCGCTTCGGTCAACCCGCACATGATCCACAGCCAGCTTCTTGCGAGCGCATAGGCCGGGAAGATCAATGCCCATGGAGGCGGCATTTTGACTCAATTCCTCTCCCGTCTCCTCGAAAGCTATGAACACGCCCGGTTCGTTGAACTCCGTGGCCCCCCGCACGAGAAACTCCATTGCCAATACGGTCTTGCCGCAGCCCGCGGGGCCGCACACAAGCGTGGCCCGGCCCTCCGGCAGACCCCCTTCGCTGATCTGGTCAAGGCCATCGATGCCCGTAAGGCATTTTCGAATTCCATTCTTAGGAAAGAGCTTCAATCGGTGCGCCGACATTGCGAACCTCCTGTGTACACTCCGTCGCAGCCTATGGGCTTTATCCTCAGCCGCGATGCGTTGCTGCGCGTTGCCAAGATGCTCATTTGAGATGGCGTCCGGCCGCCACATTGGGACAGGACTCAACGAAGTCGTTGTCCAGAAAGGGGTCTGACGTCAACGGGAAGGGAATGAAAAACTCCGGCAGTGGCCATTCCCAAGAATGGCTAAGAGGGCTGCAAAACGGCGGAAGCGAACGCCGTCAACTAAATAATACGCCTAACCTCGTAAATGGCAACACCTCGAATTCCAAATAGTACATATCGCCCCGAGCCTTAAATGAGCCCAGGACCAGATTCGTCTCGATGTCCGTAATATTGCTTTGCCCGGGCCTTTGGGGAGTCCTTGCTGTTTTTGCGAGAAATCGCACGGGACGTTACACCTTGTTGCTCTGACCAGCCTTTCAACCGTTTAGCCTGAAATCCTAAGTCGCAGAGGGATTTCTCCACTCCGCGACGGCAACCCTTCGGGGCTCCCTTCGAAGCTCAGGGCAAGCCGGGCAAGAAAGCGCCGTCCCTCCGGTCGAAATGACAGGTTCTGGGTGGTGGATGGCATGGGAGAAGCCAATTTCGGCGCAGTTTGCTTCTGACGCGACAATCAATTGAAGCAAAACGAGATGCGCTCGCCTGCAATTGGTCAACTTCGGATTTCATGCTTCCCCCCCCCTCACTGCATGCCTCGCATCTCCAAAATCCCCACCATTTCCGCCCGAAACGCCTCCAACTCCTTCAACCGCTCCGCCGTCGCCGCCACTTCTGTCTTCTTCCACACAAACACATCCCCCGCCGCCCGCTTCAGCCGCACGCTCAAATTCCCGTCCACCATCAACGTCGCCGGCGCGAGCAACCGCAATCCCCCATTCTCCACCGGAGCCAACACCGCCGCGCATTCCCCCCGGTGCACGCACAACGCATTTTCATAAGGTGGAATCGCAATCGGGCGGAAACCCGCCGCAAACAACCGCTCCAGCGTCTGCATCTGCAATGGCGTCAGTTCAAGCATCCGCCCGAATTATACATCGCGCACTACTCAATGCTGTCATCCCGACCGGAGTGCCGCGCCTTTTTGCGGCACGGAGTGGAGGGATCACGGCACAAACGTCAACCGTCCACCTCTCTCTTGCCTCCCGATCGCTTGCCGCCAAAAAACACGGCGCAGCCGAAGCCGCGCCGTGTTCTGAATTCCTTGCCTCTTTACTTCTTTGCTTCCCTCTCTTCACGCCGCCGTCGAATCCGCCTCCGACGTCCCCTCCAACTGCGCCAAAATCTCCCGCAGCGTCCGGATCAACTCATCCCGCGATACATGGCTCTTCTTGAACTGCAGCCGGAAGCGAAACGCCTCATTCTCCGGCTCATACTGAAAAATAAACGGCTGCGGCTTTTGCGGCCCGTCCTTCTCGTCCGAGCGCACCTTGCGCGCCTCATCCCGCGTCAATCCCGATTGCAAAATCCGCGCAAACAGCTCCAGCATCTTCCGCTCGGTGGGCTGCCGTGCAATTTGCAGCAACAACGACTTGGTAATCACGCCGTTCTCGACACACTTCTTCCGCAGCGATTCCGGAATATTCCGCAGCGAAAGCGTCTCCGATACCGACGACCGCGCCTTCCCCAGCTTCTTCGCCAGGTCCTCGTGCGAATAATCGAACTGCTCCGCCAGCCGCTGCAAACCGTCCGCCTCCTCAAACGGCGTCAAATCCTTGCGCTGAATATTCTCGATCAGCGCGATTTCCAGCGTTTCCGCGTCGTCCGCGCTCTTCTCGATGCATGGCACCTCGCGCAACCCCGCCGCCCGCGCCGCGTGGTAACGCCGTTCGCCCGAAATGATGTAGTAGCAGTCTTCCCGCGGCACGAACCGCACCAGCAGCGGCTCCAGCACGCCCTTCTGCCGGATCGAATCCGAAAGTTCGCGCAGATCGCCCAACGCCTTCCGCGGCTGCTCCGGATTCGGCCGGATCTGCTCCACCGGCAGCATCCGGCCTATCGCCGCGCCGCTATAACTCGTCAGCGATTCAACATAGTGCGCGTCATGCCGCATCTTCAGCGTGACGGGCAATCCGAATCTCTTCGACACGTTGTACGACCTCCGCTGCCAGCTTTTTGTACTCCAGCGCCCCAGGGGACTTCGGCGCGAATGTGAATATCGTTTCCTTGTACGCCGGACTCTCTTCCAGCCGCACATTCTTCCCGATCTTCGTCTTGAACATCACTTCGCCAAACACCGCGCGGATCTGCCCGTGCGCGTCCTTCGCTATATTCGTCCGCTTGTCGTAAAGCGTGATCACCACGCCCAGCATCTTCAATTGCGGATTGGGCCGCGCGCGGATCCGCTCGTAGGTCTCCAGCAAATCGTCCGTGCCCTCAATCGCAAAGTACGCCGCCTGGATCGGCACGATCAGGTGCGTCGAAGCCACCAGCGCATTCACCGTCAAAATCCCAAGCGATGGCGGCGTATCCAGAATAATGTAGTCGTAATCCTTCACAATCGGCGCCAACGCGTCTTTCAACCGGTAGGGCGCGTCAAACTGCCCCGCCAGCGCCGTCTCCAATTTCGCCAGCGCCAATCGCCCCGGCCCCACCCAAAGCATCGGGTCCTTCGAAGGCTTCACGACCGACGCCAGCGTCGCCCGTGCATCCCCCAACACCTCAAACATCGATGAGGTCACTTCCCCCATATTGAAAAACGCGATCGTCGAGTTTGCCTGGGGGTCCAGGTCAATCAGCAGCGTGCGCCTGCCTTTTGCCGCAATTGCGGCGGACAGATTGATCGCCGTGGTCGTCTTCCCGACCCCGCCCTTCTGGTTCGCAATGGTGATAATGGCAGTCATCGCCGCTCTGCCTCCGCACGCCCGGCACCGGCACAGCCCTTCCTGACCGCGCTTTCCCCCTTGTTCTGGTCCCTCTTCAAGCCGTCTTCCCGCTGACGCGACCACATTTCGCCGAGCACACCGGTCTCCACAGCAGGCACGGGCACATTAGTTTTTTTTGCTGTGGTTATGCCGGCAGACAGGCCCAAAGGCATACGCAAAGAGTACGTTTCAGACCTGTACCAGTGCAAGGAAAAAGTACCCGCTCCAGTGGAAAACTCCTCGCCGCGCTAAACTAGGTTGTTCTTCTTCGGGACACCCTCTCGGTGCTCAGGCCCGCGATGGGCCACCCTGTAGCTCACCCCTTCAGGGGTGAGGTCTTTCACTCTTCATCAACGATTCTCCCCGCACTCGGCTCTTCTCTGCGAATCTCTGCGTTCTCTGCGTCGGCGTTTACCCCGACCCGGTCGGGGTGACCTCTGTGCAATCCTTGTTTTCGGGCTCCCTAAAACTCCACCCCCCAAAAATCCGCCGCCGGGCTCTCCAACTCCAATCCCAACTCCCAGCCCTGTCGCCCCTCGTGCCCGCGCCAGATCAGCGTGGCCTCCGCCGATTTTCCGTTAAACCCGGATTTCCTTTATGAACTTTCAGCGGCAACCTTCTGCTGATCTCCAACGTCAATATTGATGCAGGTTCCAGCATCAATACGTCTTCGGGAGGTGTAAACCCAATGGGTGAAGGCCAAAAACAGGAATTTCAACTGTCGTTTAACCGGTTTCTGCGGGTCGCATTTCAGGGATCACGGGTAACTTCTGACGGAGGTCTGATGCTAGTCCGGGAGTTGGATGAACGGTTGGGATTTGGCGAACTCATCGAACAGCACCTGACCGATTCTCGGGCAAACAATGCACGGTTGCCCTTTGCTGATCTGCTGAGATAGTCGGTTTACAGTCGTTTGGCTGGATACGAGGATGTAAACGATGCGGAGCGGCTGTCCCAGGACCCGACCTTTCGATTGATCGGTTCAGAGAAGGTCTGGGACCGAGGCGCAGCGCTGACATCGCGGTTGCAGACCTTCGAGACGGAAATTCTGACCGAGGAAGAGAACTTCGCGGGGCTGGCGCGGCTGAACCGGGAGCTGATCGGCAAAGCAGAAGCGTTGGGTTCGCCGTACCGAACCGTGCTGGACATGGACTCAACCGAGATTCCGGTCTACGGGGAGCAGGAACAGAGTGCCTACAACGGGCACTTCGAATCCACCTGTTATCACCCGCTGCTGCTGTTCAACCGCGAGGGCGATTGTCTGGCCGCCAAGCTCCGTCCCGGCAACGTGCATAGTGCGGAGGGTTGGGAAGAACTTCTGTTGCCGGAGATCGAGCGACAGCAGCATAGGGGAGAGGAAGTGGCATTTCGAGCAGACGCAGCCTTTGCCAAGCCGGAGATTTACGAAGCTCTGGAGGAGCGAGGCGTGAAATACGCTATCCGCATTCCAGCCAACAATAATCTGGAACGAGATATTGCCGAACTGGTGCCGCGCCCCGTGGGAAGGCCCAGCAAGAAACCGTTGGTCGAGTACAAGGGCTTTCTGTACCAAGCCGAGAGTTGGAAAACGGCGCGAAGGGTGGTGGCAAAGGTAGAACATCATGCGGGAGAGTTGTTCCCGCGCGTCGGGTTCATCGTGACGAACCTGACGCTGCCGAGTCGGGCAGTGGTGCGGTTTTACAACAAGCGGGGGACGGCAGAGCAGTGGAGCAAAGAAGGAAAGCAGGCGGTCAAGATGACGCGACTGAGTTGCCATCGGTTCCGGTCGAATGAAGTGCGGCTGTGGCTGACCATCATTGCCTATAACCTCGGGAACCTTTGGCGACGGCTGGTGCTGCCGCAAAGGATCGGGAACTGGTCGTTGACGAGCCTGCAGCAGCGGCTGGTGAAAACCGGAGGACGGCTGGTGAAACATGCGCGCTATTATTGGCTATTGTTGGCAGAGAGCCATCTGACGCGACGGCTGTTCGGAGCGATGGTGCAGCGGATGGCGGCTCTCACGATCCCCGCAGGGTAGAGCCGCCGGTTGTGGCGACCCAGGAATCGATCCCAGGAAAGGCCCCGAAGGCAGCGCTCTGTGAAAAATCCGCTTCCAGAAGTGGCGACAACGGGTTTGCAGGACTTCTCGAAGGGCGGTCCGGAGCCGATGACCCTCTCGGAGAAACAATTGTGCTCGGTTGGACGCAAATGGCAGTATCGTTTTATCCGGCAGAACGCCAAAAAGTTAATTCCGGCTTGATTTGTTTCAATCGATTGTCCTGGGAGAATTCAACTTCGCCGAAGTTGGATTCTCCCACATCATCCAGCACCCAAAATCTGTCATTTCGCCTGCCCTGAGCGAAGTCGAAGGGACCGGAGGGACGGCGTTGTTGGCCGTCCCGGAGCGGAGGAATCTCTCCTCGCCTTCGGATTTCAGGCTCAATCTTTAACCCCGCCTCCGGACGGAATTACGTTCTTTCGCCGTAATACGGAACGAGGATCAGC
>PMES01000035.1 GCA_003154775.1 Acidobacteriota bacterium
GAAACGGGTGGGGCTTTCTGCGAATGAGGGAGCGACGGGCGGCGGAGTCAGCGAAGTTTTTGCGCTGCCCAGCTACCAGCAAGGCGCGAATGTGCCGAAGGCGCCGAATGGCTTCGTTGGCCGCGGCGTACCCGACGTGGCGGGTGATGCCGATCCGGAGACGGGTTACAACGTTTTCGTGGATGGTCAGCAGACGGTGATTGGCGGCACAAGCGCGGTTGCTCCCTTGTGGGCCGGGCTGTTGGCACTCATCAACGAGTCGCTGGGGACAAATGTGGGCTACGTCAATGCGCTGTTGTATTCCGCTAAAGTCGAACCCACCTTTCACGACATCACTTCGGGAAGCAATGGAGATTATTCCGCGGGTAAAGGCTGGGACGCGTGCACGGGCCTCGGCAGCCCGAATGGAGCCGCCCTCATGGCTGCTTTGCGGGGCGAATAGGCGAGTTGGAAGATGTTCTGCCGCTGCGCAACTTGGCGAACTTCAGAGTCTTTGGTGCTGGTACCCAGGTTGCCATGCACGGCCTGCTGCGCAAAGGCACGTAGGCGAAACGCGCCGAGAAAAACTTCCCGGGGCATCACGCCACGAATTCCGGTTCAAAGGCTGTTCCAGAACCTCGAAGGTTACCTTTAGGACTGTGGACCAGTTGTTCGATAGGTGTATTACACGTCCGGTAACATAAAACTCAGTTCAGGCCTTAGGGGCTCGATTGCATTCTCCACCTTTGCTTGTGGTTTTCGCGTCTATTGGCGTCACCGGCTGAGTCGGGCGTTTGATGTCGCTGTAGAGTAATCGTGAGAAGAGCGCGATGAATGCTAGAAGGAATGCTCCAGCAGGGAGTGCCCGCTGCCACTCAGCGCTGCGGACATCAGGTGCCACCGCAGTCCTCGCCAAGATCTCGCGATCATCCAAGCCTGAGACCGTGTAAGACGCAATCGCTTCTGGCATTGCTGCGTTTTGCAAACCCTTGGTTCTGAAAGGGATAGCGGCCGGCGGCAGGAGCGGCGGGAAAGGAAAATCAAAAAAAGCTTGCACGTGAGTTAGTGTTGTGCTTCACTATAACACTACCTGTCGACCAAAGGTGACCGCTCCACCTGAGTATGCGAGGGAAAACGGTGACCCAAAAGCAAAAAATCTCAAGGAGAATGAAATATGAAATCCGTTCGTTTTATGTTGTCCGTTGTTGTTCTGATGTCGCTCTCCAGCGTGGCGTTCGCCCAGGCTGATGCGCAAAAGCCCCCGTCCGACGCGCAAAAGGCCTTCGACAAATTGAAAACTCTGGCCGGTTCGTGGGAAGGCCACGTGACAACCCTCCCGCCGCAACCCGAGATGGGGGACGGGACGCTCATGCAGGTCTCGCTGCGCGTGACCTCCCGGGGAAACGCGCTGGTGCATGAGATGAAGCAAGTGGGAACGCCGGACGATCCGACTCGTTACGACCATCCGGTCACCATGTTCTACCTGGACAGCGATCGCCTGCTCCTGACGCATTATTGCGATGCCGGCAATCGGCCTCGCATGGCGGGCAAGATGTCGCCGGACGGAAAGACGGTGGAATTCGATTTTCTCGATGTCGCCGGCGGTACGCAGTACGGACACATGCACCATGCAGTCTTTACCGTGATCGACGCGAACCATCACACCGAGGACTGGACTTACATGATGCCTGGGGACAAGCCAGTCCACGCACACTTCGACCTGACGCGCACAAAATGACGGGAAGATATCTCTCTTGAGGTTATCTGGAACACATGATGGATCGTGAGTGGAACGACAATCAGCCGATTTACCGCCAGATCCGCGACCGTGTCGTCGCGATGATCCTCGACGGCGTGCTGAAAGAAGGCGATCCGCTGCCGTCGGTGCGCAATGTCGCGGCCGACTATCGCGTCAATCCGCTCACGGTTCTGAAGGGCTATCAACAACTGGTCGACGAGCACCTTGTCGAGAGCAAGCGGGGTCGCGGCATGTTCATCAATACCGGCGCGCGCGATCTGCTGCTGCAGGGCGAACGCCACAAGTTCCTTGCCGAAGAATGGCCCAGGCTCTACGCAACCATTCAGCGGCTCGGCCTGACTCCGCAAGAGTTGCTGGATGCTGCCGCAACCCGCCCGTCGTCGAATCATGCAGAGAAGGAGCCGAAGCCATGACAGTCATCGAAGCACGCGGCCTGCGCAAGGCCTACGGTACAACCATCGCCGTGGACGGCGTGGATTTGCGTGTCGCAGAGGGGCGCATCCTCGGGCTGATCGGTCCCAATGGCGCAGGCAAGACCACCGCGTTGAACGCGATTCTCGGCCTCACTCCGTATCAGGGAGAACTGAAGGTGCTCGGGCGCGACCCGTGGACCGAGCGCGATCAGCTCATGCGCGATGTGTGCTTCATTGCCGATGTCGCTGTGTTGCCGCGCTGGTTGCGGGTTTCGCAGGCGCTGGACTACCTCGCTGGCGTGCATCCGCGATTCGACCGCGCCAAGGCGGAAGGTTTTCTTGCGAAGACGAACATCGTGCGCGCCAGCAAGGTCAGGGAATTGTCCAAAGGCATGGTGGCCCAACTGCACCTCGCTCTGGTCATGGCCATTGACGCGAAATTGCTGGTGCTGGACGAGCCAACGCTTGGCCTGGACATTCTGTATCGCAAGCAGTTCTACGATTCCCTGCTGAACGACTACTTCGATGGCAGCCGCACCATCCTCGTGACGACACATCAAGTGGAAGAGGTCCAGAACGTCCTCACCGATCTCATGTTCATCAACCGCGGCCGCATCGTGCTCGATTGCAGCATGGAAGAATTCGAGCGGCGCTATCTGGAAGTGACGGTGCGTCCCGAGCAGGTGGCCGCGGCACGGGCGCTCAAGCCGCTTCACGAGCGCCAGGTGTTCGGCCGCAACATCCTGCTGTTCGATCATGTCGCTCGTGAGCAACTCGCCGGCCTTGGCGAAGTGCGCACGCCCAGCATCGCCGATGTGTTCGTTGCCGTGATGGTCAAACAGGCCGGCCAGGCACAAGGAGCAGCCAGATGAATATGCCATCAAACGCCATGCCGGAGTCTCCCCGCGACACGCAGGACCGCGCGCCCGCCGTCATCTCGGCGGCTCGGCGCATGTACTGGTCGGTGCGGCGCGAATTGTGGGAGAGCCGTTCGATCTATATCGCGCCGCTGGCCGTCGCGGCGCTAATCCTGGCCGGATTCCTGATCAGTGCGATCCATCTGCCGGACAAGATGCGTGCCGCGTTGGCGCTCAACCCGATGCAGCGGCACGAGCTCATCGAGAAGCCGTACAACTTCGCCGCGCTTTTGATCATGGGGACCACTTTTATCGTCGCGGTGTTTTACTGTCTCGACGCGCTGCACGGCGAACGTCGCGATCGCAGCATCCTGTTCTGGAAGTCCCTGCCGGTTTCCGATCTCACCACGGTGCTCTCCAAGGCGAGCATTCCGCTGGTGGTTCTTCCGCTGCTTACTTTCGCGATCACCGTTGTCACGCACTGGATCATGCTGCTGCTGAGCACCGCGGTACTGCTGGGAAGCGGTCTGAGCGTCACGACGCTATGGACCCATTTGCCGTTGTGGCACATGTCGCTGATGTTGCTCTACCACCTGCTGGCCATTCATGCGCTCTGGTACGCGCCAATCTTCGGCGGGCTCCTGCTGGTCTCAGGCTGGGCGCGGCGCGCGCCATTTCTATGGGCCGCGCTACCCCTGCTCGCAATCGGCGTCGTCGAGAAGATTGCGTTCAACACTTCGCATTTCGCCGCCATGCTGGGGCACCGGATCAGTGGCGGGCCGGAAGGTGCCGCGTCCACGGTGGGTGGCATGTCAATGGATTCGCTGACGCAACTCACTCCCGGTCAATTCCTGATCAGTCCGGGTTTGTGGATCGGACTGGCAGTGACGGCGGTATTCCTCGCCGCAGCGGTGCGCCTGCGCCGCTATCGCGAGCCGATCTGATTCGCTTGCCGTCTTTATTCAATGCTTCGCATAAGGAGAAACGGATATGGGCACAGCGGTAATGATGGAACAGATTGCAGAGATATCGCCACGCCTGCGAATGAAGCGGATCATGATTGCTACGCTGTTCGGCTTGGTTGCGGGTGTGCTTTGCGCAAGCGCGGCATTCCATGGCGGCTTTCTGAAGTTTACGGCTGTCAATTTAGTGTGGGTCTTACTGAATAGGGCAGTGATGGGCTTCGCCATCGGCACGTCTGGGCTGAAACTGCGTTGGGCCTGGAACGGCATCGTCATGGGGCTGGTGGTCGGATCGATCTTCTCCTATTCCCTTTTCATGAACATGGGTCTGGGAACACTGCCGCTGGCCAACCTCCTCATCGGCAATCCAATATTCGGGTTGATGATCGAGTTCTTCACGACAGTGGTATTCAAGCAGCCGGCGCTCGCAGCATCTCGGGAAGGCCGCAAATGACCGAGTGCGCGAGACGGGGACATCCAATAAGGGAAGAATGAGCGGAAGACGCCCGCGGGTGGCACAAAGCGGGGCCAAATGGCGCTACGGGATGAAAAGCGACGGAAACGCTATTTGTAGATTGAGTACGGGGTAGCGGCGTAGCCCCCGCAGGTACAAAGCGCTGTGCTAAATTGCGAGGTTGGAGCAATCGCGGCACGGACTCCAGTGACAACGCAGACCCCTATCGAGCCACGGCGACCGACGTCGGCTCCCACGCCGCAGCAGGCGCCGAAAATTCATCGCGTAGAGGTGTATTGGCACGCGGTGACGTACAAGACTGTCGCGGTCTACCTGCTGCTGTTGTTCGTGATCATCATCGCGGGGATGTACGTGGCCATCCCGGACTGGACCACCATCGCGACGAC
The DNA here is from genome assembly GCA_003154775.1 of Acidobacteriota bacterium. Lineage (GTDB taxonomy): Bacteria > Acidobacteriota > Terriglobia > Acidiferrales > UBA7541 > Acidiferrum. Next base: position 4,832 of record PMES01000035.1, read on the forward strand.
GAAAATCAACAAAGCGATAGGCAACGTTGACAACGACCCGCTGACGCTCACGCAGACGCAGGCGAAATTCGTGAACCTGGACGGCCGGGTGCAGGTAAAGAAAGTGAATTCGGTGACCTGGGTGGAGGCGGACTATCACACCGCGCTGGACAAAGGCGATTTGATTCAGACGGGCTCGGACGGCGCGGCGCGCATCACGTTTGCGGACGGCACGGAATACACGGTGAAGGCGGAGACGCTGGTCACGGTGGAAGAGAACAACGTAACCAAGGACCGCGCGAACACCGCCGTGCGCATCAGCACGGGCGAAGTAAACCTGGCCACGCCGACTTGGTCTTCGCGCGACTCGCAGGCGGCCATCAGCGTGGAAGATGCCACGGCGTACGTGCAGCAGAACAGCCGGGCAACGGTAAAGAACGATCCCAACAAGAACGAGCACGAAATCGTGGTGGCCACGGGCGCGGCGGAAGTGAAGCGCGGAGATGAAAAGATCGAGCTGACGCAGTATGAGAAAGTGAGCTTCGCGAACGGCGGGCCGACGCAGAAATCGAACGTGCTGGCGCCGCCGGGACTGGTATCGCCGCTGAACCTGGCGCCGATTATTTCGGAGAATCCGAAGACAGCGCAAATCCGGTTTGAGTGGCAGCAGGTGGCGGACGCGGCAGGGTACACGCTGCGCATCAGCCCGACGACGATGTTCACAAAGCTGGTGAAAGAAGTGAAAGTGAGCGGCACGAGCGCGGAAGTGAGCGGGCTGGAATCCGGCGACTATTTCTGGAACGTGACCGCATCCGACGCCAAGAAGCAGACCAGCGAATTCAGCGAAACCTTCTCGTTCACACTGGTGGCCCAGGGCAAGACGCAGGAAATGCTGCTGGACATCGAGAGCACGCAGATTCACGGGCGCGTCGCCGAACTGATTGGCAAGACGGAACCCGGCGCGGCGCTGATCATCAACGGGCAGGCGGTGGCAAATATTTCGCCCGATGGAACTTTCCGCCATTTCACGGAGCCGCTGGAACCGGGCCAGCACACCATCGTGGTGATCGGGTCCAACCGGCGCGGCGGAACGGCGAAACAACAGGTTTCCATCGTAGTGCCGAAGTGAATTGGGGGAACGGCGGGTTGCGCTTTTGCGTGCGGCAGCGAATCCGGCGACAATGGAAGGTTGAGCGGATTAGGGGCGGGCACGCAGAGATCCTACCTGGCAGGATCCTCTTCGCAGGGGGAAAGCAGTAATGACTAAGAATGGATGGAACCTGAGGTCGGTGTTCAGCCTGTTTTCATCCGACCTGGCGATCGACCTGGGGACGGCGAACACGCTGGTGTTCGCGCACGGCAAAGGGATAGTCGTGAACGAACCGTCGATCGTGGCGATCAACAAAGCGACCGGAGAAGTGGTGGCGGTGGGGCGCGAAGCGAAAGACATGCTTGGACGCACGCCGGGAAACGTTGTGGCCATCAAGCCGATGAAGGACGGCGTGATCGCGGATTTCAAGGTCACGGAAAAGATGCTGACGTACTTCATCCAGAAGGCGCACAACCGGCGCGTGCTGGTACACCCGCGCATCGTCATTGGGGTGCCGAGCGAAATCACGCCGGTGGAAAAGCGCGCGGTGCAGGACTCCGCTTACCGGGCGCGCGCCAGCGAAGTTTATCTGGTGGAACAGGCCATGGCCGCGGCGATTGGCGCGGGGCTGCCGATCGAGGAGCCCAGCGGAAACATGGTGGTGGATATTGGCGGCGGCACCACGGACATCGCGGTGATTTCCATGAGCGGGATCGTGTACTCGCGGTCCGTGCGCGTGGCGGGCAACGAGATGGACGAAGCCGTGATGCAGTATTTGAAGCGCAAGTACAACCTGCTGGTCGGCGAACGCACGGCGGAACAGATCAAGATGGAGATTGGCTCCGCGTACCCGCTGGAGAAGCCGCTGACGATGGAAGTAAAGGGGCGCAACCTGATTGAAGGCGTGCCGCGCACGGTGACGATTGACGACAGCGAAATCCGCGAAGCGCTGAGCGAATGCGTGGCGACGATTTTGAATGCCGTGCGCGTGGCGCTGGAACGCACGCCGCCGGAACTTTCCGCGGACATCAGCGATCGCGGCATCGTGCTGACGGGCGGCGGGGCGCTGCTGAAGAATCTGGACAAGCGCATCCGCGAGGAGACCGGCTTGCCGGTTTCGATTGCGGATGATCCGCTGGCGTCGGTGGTGCTGGGCACGGGCAAGATGCTGAGCGATTTCAAGCTGCTGCGCATGGTGTGCATCGATTGAGGCAGATTTAGGTTTTCAGTTATAAGTTTTAAGTAATGCGCTTGAATCGATCCTTCCCAGCCTGAAGTCATGATTGGAATTCGGTTGAGATTGGCCTTGGATTGAGGCGGTAAATCCCGGAGAACCGGATTTGACGATGACGTTTCGGGATGCGCTGGTGGTTATTTCTGAAAGCGGATAGTGGACTGCTGAAAAAGCCCTGACATGGTTGCGATTCCTTCAAGACATCGGTCGCTGGCGCTGCTGGCGGGGGTGCTGCTTGCGCAGATCCTGATGCTGGCGGTACAGATCAAGCGCGATTCGCGCGGGCGGCTGATCCGCGTGTGGGCGGTATCCACGGTGACGCCGTTTGAACGCGCGGGGGCCTGGGGCGTCGTGAAGGTGCGTGGAGTGTGGCGCCACTATTTCGCGTTGCAAGGCACTTCGCGGGAGAACGAAGCGCTACGGACTGAGAACGACGCGCTGAAGCTGTCCATCTCGCAACTGCAAAGCAAAGCGGCGGAAGCGGACCGACTGGGCGCGCTGCTGAACTTCAAGACTTCCAATGAAAAAGTGGCGATGGTGGGCGCACGGGTGATTGGAGCAAGCGCGGGAACGGCAAGCCGCACGATTGAAATTGATCGCGGCGAGCGCGACGGCATTCACCGCAACCAGCCGGTGATCACGCCGGATGGCGCGGTGGGCAAGGTGATCGAGGTGTACCGCGATTCGGCGCAGGTGCTGCTGTTGACCGACAAGGACAGCGGCGTCGGCGCGATGCTGGTGGAGTCCCGGATCCAGGGCCCGGTGGGCGGTACTGGCGAGCCGATGCTGACGATGAAGTATGTGGCCGCCGACGACACGGTGAGCGTGGGCGAGAAGATCGTGACCAGCGGCATGGACAAGATTTTTCCGCGCGATGTGCCGGTGGGAACGGTGCTGGAAGTGAAACCGGGTACTCCGTTCAAGCAGATTCGCGTGAGGCCCGCGGCGAACCTCGACCGGCTCGAAGAAGTGTTTGTGCTGCTGACGCAGGAGCCGGTGGAATTCCAGAAAGAAGCGGAAGCGCAGAGCACGCAGGCGCAAAGTGCGCCGGCGGAGACTCCCGCGACGGCGCCGCCAGCAGCGGTGAAACCATGAACGACACGTTTGAACTGCGCAGCGGCGACACGCACATTGAGGTGCACAAGTTCTTTCCAGGCTCGATCGCGGGAGTGACCATCCTGGCGCTGACGCTGCAAGCGACGTTTCCGGTGTATGTGCGCAGACTGGATTTTCTGGACCTGCCGCTGCTGATTACGATTTATTTCGGCTTGAGCCGCCGAAATCCTTCCACGGGTTTGCTGCTTGGCACGACGATTGGATTGCTGCAGGACAGCTTGAGCGGACCGACCGTACCGCTGGGACTCTACGGGATTGCGAAAACGGTGGTGGGGTTTCTGGCATCGTCGATTGGCGCGCGGCTGGATACCGAGCATCCCGTGGCGCGCTTCGCGTTGACGGTGGGGTTTTTTGTGCTGCACCAGGCCGTGATGGTGCTGACGCGCCGGTTGCTGTTGGCGCAGCCGGAGCCGTGGTTCAACATGCACCTGGTGGTTGCCGCGGCGGCGAATGCGGTGCTCGGCGTGCCGCTGTTCCTGCTGCTGGACCGGCTGCGGCGGTCTTCTTGAAGCCGTATCCTCAAACCTAAGCCAACCCGAATTCCCAACCAGCACTAAGCAAGAGAAGAGCGGCAGGGTTCCCACCAGAAAACAGCGGGCCCTGCGCTGCACAAGCAGGAAAGGCGCCCGCCTCAGAAGGCGGCCGCTACAACGGCAAGGACAAACCCAAGAGGAAAGCAGATTCCTCGCTGCGCTCGGAATGACAAATGTGTTTACGCCTTGCCGAGATGGGGTCGAGCGGTGCTCGACCCCTACAAAGACAAACCTGAGAGAAGGGCCGCAGAGTTCGACTCAGTGGGCGAGGAGGAACTGCTTGAAGTTGTCGTAGTTGGTGGACATGGGCAGGGAGAGTTTGGGGCGATTCAGGTATTCGGCTAGGCGCGAAGGGAGCGGCGGGGCAATGCCAATGCCCTTTTGGACGATTTCGGCGAATTTGGCGGGATGCGCTGTGGCCAACACCAGGCCTTGCGATGGTCCGGGATGCGCCTTGCGATAGGCTTCCCAGGCATGAATGCCCACCGCGGTGTGCGGGTCGCTGATATAGCGGAAACGGTCCCACACGTTGTGCATCTGCTGCAGCGTCTCTTCGTCGGTGACGCTCTGTCCCCAAATTTCTTTGCGGACATTTTCGATGCGGTTGCGGCATAAATCGAGCAGGCGCGGAAAATTGTTGGGATTGCCCACGTCCATCGCGTTCGAGTAGGTCGCAACAGCCTCATTTGGCCGGTATTCCCCGCTCAGGAGATAGCGCGGCACCGCGTCGTTGGCGTTCGTGGCGGCAATAAATCGCGACACCGGCAGCCCCAGGCGTTTCGCGAATAGCCCCGCCGTTAAGTTTCCGAAATTGCCGCTGGGCACCGAGACAATCAGGGGCACGCTCGCCACCGGCAACTGGCGATAAGCGGCGACGTGATAAAACATCTGCGGCAGCAGGCGCGCTACGTTGATGGAATTGGCGGAGGTGAGAAAAGCGCGGTGGTTCAGCGCTTCATCGGAGAAAGCCTGCTTCACCAGGCGCTGGCAATCGTCAAAGGTGCCGGAAACCTCGAGGGCGGTGATATTTTCGCCGAGCGTGGTGAACTGTTTTTCCTGGGCTTCGCTGATGCGCTTCGAGGGATACAGAATCACCACGCGGATGCCGGGCACGCGGAGAAAACCGTGGGCGACGGCGCTGCCGGTGTCACCCGAAGTGGCCACGAGCACGGTGAGCTGCCGCTCTTCGCCGCGCACGAAATAGCCCATGAGGCGGGCCATGAAGCGCGCGCCGAAGTCCTTGAAAGCCAGCGTGGGGCCGTGAAACAGCTCGAGGATATGCAGCGCCGGCGAAAGCGAAACGAGCTTCACGGGAAAATTGATGGCTTCGGCGACAATCTGCCAGAGCACTTCTTCGGGCACATCCGGCGTGGCGAATGGCCGGACTACGCGAAAGCAAACTTCCGTGAAAGGCAGGCGGCGAAACTCCTCGAGTTCTTCGGGAGTGTGGCGCGCGATCTCCACGGGCAGGTAGAGGCCGCCATCGGGCGCGAGGCCGCGGAGGGTCGCGCCTCGCAAGGAGGTGAGCGGCGCTTTGCCAGAGGTGCTGCGGTATCTCATCGGCGTTTCGTCTGGACCTGGCTATTTCCGGGGCGAAAGTTGCTCCCTGATTCTTTCTAAAAATCGTTCACCGGCTGATGCAGTGGCGTTTTCGGATCCGAGCGACAATTCCCGCAAGCCGGCCACCGGCACGGTGCAGTGCGCCAGCGCTTCATAGCTTTGGCGGCGCGCAGCGATCAACGCCGGATAGCAACGCGCTACCGTATCGCGCGGTGATTCACCGGGTTTTGGCTGAAAGGCTCCGCGCCACAAAACGGGCTTGGGATCTTCCAGGTAGCGCCGAATCAAAAGCTGCTGCTCGTCCGCGGAAGCCGCGAGATACACAATGGCCACCAGCCGCCGCAGTCTATGCAACAAATGGTTCCCGCAGTAAATCACGCTGCCGGTGGTATCCAAAATGAGTTCGTTGTGCGGATTTTTTTCCAGGCCGGTAAAGACTTCGTCGAGAATCGCGGTCTCCTCCGCCAGGTACTGCGCCTCGCGTTCGGGATACGTAGAGCGGTCTGGCCAGCCCATCCACGCGGCCACGCCGTTGATGCCGTTATAGCCGCCAGATTGCAGGACTGGAGCGAGGCGCGCTTCGATCTGATCGTCGCAAGAAATCGCGGGGAATCCGAGAGAAGCAAGACGTTTGGTCCAATAGGATTTGCCCGCGCCAGACATTCCAATGAGCGCGAGCCGCAACGGCTTATCTGAAAGAAAGGCCATGGAGAACTAAGAATTGTAGTTGATTCGGCGGGAAGCGCGAAACGCCAAAAGTCTCCAAGTGAAACACTTCCTACCCGAAGCCTGCAGAGGAGGGATTGAGCAGGCGACACAGGGGGCATGGGTGCACGTCACACCAGTTGGGGTTAAAAGCCATGTTCTGACGAACAGCGCGGGTCACCCATCGAGACGCGCCTGCCGTTGTATGACGCGCTACCTGCCCTTTGGGACGGGTTGCGCCCCCCGTAGGCAAGTGCTACTTTTGGATAGACTTCCGAACGATGGCGGTTTTGGAAGCCGCGCGGCGATGGGAGAGCTTGGTCGAGTCATCGGAGGCCGTGGGGGCCTCGTTGAACGGACTATACCAGCTTCTTCGCTGCAAATAGAGAGATTGCGCGAGCGGGCACCGCTCAGCCCTGAAGAAAAGAGCGCTCGCGCGCAGGTTCTGCGTGTCGTACTGGTTTCGCAACGACAATCGACTGCCGCAGGAACGTCTGGCGGCTGCCTCCTACGTGATCGTGGGCATGATCGCGCTGCTGCTCCTCGGCTTCTGGAAGCTCCAGGTCATTGATTCCGATAAGTATGGCCAACTGGCGGAGCGCAACCGGGTGCGCTCGATTCCCATTATTGCCCCACGGGGACGCATGCTGGACCGCGATGGGCGCGTGCTGGTGGACAACTATCCCTCGTTCAGCGTGCTGTTGCTGCGTGACGATAGCGCGGCCGTGGACAAGAATCTTCCCGCGATTGCCGACGGGCTGGGGTTGTCGCTGGATGATCTGAAGGAGCAGTTGAATAACACGATAAACCTGCCGAAATTCCAGCCTATTGTGATCAAGCCGGAAGCGACGCCGGCGGACGTGGCGTTCATTGAATCGCACCGCGCGGATATTCCGCTGCTGGAAATGTTGATGGTGCACCGGCGAAGGTACCTGCCGGGCGGGTTCATGTCGCATGCCAGCGGGTATGTGGGGGAAGTGAGCGAGCAACAGATAGAAGCGAGCAACGGCAGGCTGCGGCCGGGCGACTTCGCGGGCAAGTCGGGACTGGAGCGGCAATATAACGATGTGCTGATGGGCACGGATGGGATGCGGCGCGTGGTCGTCAACAGCGTGGGCAAGGAAATGAAGGAAATGCGCCTGTCGCAGCAGGAAGCCATTCCCGGCAAGCAGATTCAATTGACGATCGATTACGACCTGCAAGAAGTGGCGGAAAAGGCGCTGGCGGACAAGAAGGGCGCGATCGTGGCGCTGGATCCGCGTAGCGGGGAAATACTGGCATTTGTGAGCCGCCCAGCGCCCGATCCGAACGACTTTGCCGTGCGCGTCTCCAAGGAAGAGTGGCAGCGGCTGAATGAGGATGAGGATCATCCACTGATGAACCGTGTGACGCAGGCGCAATTGGCTCCGGGTTCCGTATTCAAGATCGTGATGGCCACGGCGATGTTGGAATCGAAGGTACCGGCAGAAAACTTCACGGCGTTTTGCCCGGGGTCGGCGACATTTTATGGGCGGCAATTCAAATGTTGGGTGTACGGCAAAGGGGGCCATGGCGTTGTGAATCTCCACGCCGCCATTGTGCATTCCTGCGACGTGTTTTTTTACAACGTGGGCATGCGCATGGGGATCGATCGGATTTCGAAATACGCGAAGATGCTGGGGCTGGGATCAAAAACGGGGATTGATTTGCCTTCCGAAGAGCCAGGGCTGGTGCCCTCGGAGGAGTGGGTGCAGCGGGTATTTCATCATAAGTGGTATCCCGGATCTACAATTTCGGTTGCTATCGGGCAGGGCGCTGTTACCGTGACTCCGCTACAAATCGCCTACGCGATCGGCGGCATCGCCTCGGGCGGAGTTTTCAAACAACCTCACTTGCTGAAGGATGCGGCGCGCGTGGGTGAAATGCATGTGGATTTGGCTGAGGACACCGTCGAGCAAGTCACACAGGGAATGTATGGGGTAATAAACGAAGGAGGCACGGGGGGCGCTATCAAATTGCAAGGCATTGAATTTTGCGGCAAATCCGGGAGCGCGCAAGTTATGAGTAACACGGAAAGAAACCGTCTTGGGAAAGGCTTGAGCCAGAATAAGGACAATGCCTGGTTCGTAGGCTACGCTCCGAGAAGGAATCCCGAGATTGTGGTGAGCGTGCTGGTGGAAGGGGGCGAGCATGGAGCCGGCACCTCCGGTCCGATCGTCCGCGATATCGTTAAGGCATACTACGACAAGAAGGAAAAGAAGAATCAAGGGCAGGTGACAACCGCATTACGGAAGGACGAATTGGGCAACAGTGAGAATAGAGGGACTCCGGAAAGCGGGAAAGCGGCTGTCAAGCCGGAAGAATCGGCAGCCGTGCTCTCGACCAGCGAGAAGAAGAAGGCGCGGCCGTAAGCGGAAAGTAGGAAAGCGGGCGGAATGAAAGACGCACCGGGAACACGAGATTACGATTGGTGGCTGGTGGCCATCCTGGCGGTGATTTGCGCGCTGGGCGTGATCGAGATTTATTCGGCGACACACGGCAGCGCGCTGGCGGGGATGCATATGAAACAGATCCGCTGGCTGGTGGTGGGAGTGGTGCTGATGTTCGCGTTGTCCCGCGTGGACTATCACGTGATCATGGACCAGGCGCCCATTTTGTACATTATAGGAATTGCGGCGTTATTGGCGGTTTTATTGGTGGGTCACACGCGGTTTGGGGCCAAACGGTGGATTCCCGTGATGGGGGAATTTCTCCAGGTGTCAGAATTGGTCAAATTGATTATAATCATAGTGTTGGCGCGCTTCTTCGCGGAGGTGCGCACGGATGAGCTCTCCCTGCAAGATTTGATCAAAGCAGGGTTAATGGTTGGTTTGCCGTTGGCGTTGATTTTGAAGCAGCCCGATTTGGGCACCGCTCTTGTACTGATGCCCATGTTGGTCGTCGGCGCATTTCTGGCGGGGCTGCAATGGAAACACGCCGCGGCTATCGTATTAATCGGCGTCTTGATGTTACCCGCCGGGTGGCATTTCTTGAAGCCGTACCAGAAGGAAAGGGTTACGTCGTTCTTGCATCCCGAGGAAGACGCGAGAGGCTCCGGCTACCAGGTTTTGCAGTCGAAGATAGCGGTGGGCTCGGGCGGTTTCTGGGGGAAAGGTTTCGGCAACGGCAGCCAGAATCAACTTGGGTACATTCCGGTCCGGTACTCCGACTTCATCATGTCGGCGTGGGCGGAAGAACAGGGATTCAAAGGCGTGCTGCTTGCTTTGGGGCTGTACATGGCGTTGTTGTTGCGTTTAGTGCAGAATGCCCAGCGGGCGAAGGACCGCGCGGGAATGTTTCTGGTCATGGGCGTGGCAGCGGCGCTGGGGTTTCACGTTTTGGTGAATGTGGCTATGGTCATCGGGGCAATGCCGGTAACGGGCATCCCTTTGCCGCTGATGTCCTACGGAGGTTCCGCCACGTTGTTTGTATTCCTGGCGATTGGCCTGGTAATGAATGTCCGGCTACGCCGATTCGTTAACTAAGTCATAGCCAGTCCCGAGCGCATCATCTCAGTTCAGGGAGGCTGCGCCGGTTCGGCGGCCCCGATTGAAGCCGGGGTTGCTAATCAAGAAGGAATCTGAAGAGTGAGGATAGCATCGTCCGCCGTTACCCCGGGGAGATCCCGGCAACGGCCTAGCCTCGTTAGCAGAAGGATAAAGAAGTACGAGAGCCGCACTGCGGCCCTTCCCTCCGGCTACGAGCGCAATGCCGCAACAGCAAAGTTGTTGCCAGCGTGCCCCGACTTGCGTCTGGGCGGCGCCCTGCCTTGGACCCCCGAGCGAGAGGTTCCAGCGGCGATGCATCTTAAGGAGTTTTCATGTCGAAAGAATTGGTTATATCGGCGGGCTCGCACGAGCGACGCGTCGCCATTTTGGAAGAAGGACAGCTAGTCGAGATCTACATTGAGCGCGAGAAGGAGTTCGCGCTTGTCGGCAGCATCTACAAGGGAAGAGTCACGCGCGTTCTGCCGGGCATGCAATCCGCATTCGTGGATATCGGCCTGGATGGCGACGCGTTTCTGTATGTCAGCGACGTTTTCGAAAACCTCGAGGACTACGATCACGGTCAGCCTCAGGAAGATGCGCCCGCGCCCGCGCTGGCGGCTCAGGGAGGACCGGCCATCGAAGTCCTGCCGGGGGAAACGCTGGCGGCAGCAGGTGTGCACGAAGAGGTGCACCTGGACGAAGAGACGGAAGACCGCGGAGGCCCCGAGGAGCGGGAAGGCCGCGAAGAGTATCGCGCCCACGAGCGGGATCACTCCGTAGAACCGGGCAACGCGATCAATGCGCCGCGCGGCGAAGAACCCGGCGGGGACTCGGAAATTTCAGAGACCGAGGAGCGCCAGCCGGATTCCAATGCTTCCGCTCCGCAGAATTTTGCTCCCTCTTACAATCCCACACGGAATTATCCGCCGCGCATCGGAAACGATCGCGGCCCGGGTCAGGACCGTGGCGGGGATCGCGGAGACCGTGGCGATCGCGGCGGCGATCGCGGACGCGGGCGGGGAGGTCGCTGGGGACGCCGGCGCGGCGGAAGCAGCGATCGCGGCGGACGTCACCCCGGTCAGGGCGGGCGCAATTTGCCTCCCTCGAAATACGCTTCGCCGCAGGGCGAACGCGATTCGCGTGGCTTTGACAATCGCCGCCCTTCTGGTGATCGCGGTCCAAGCGCGCCGGTCGAACGGAAAGAGGACGACATCGTCCTGCCGGGCGAATCGCTCGCCAAGTATCGCGGGCGTCCGGCGCCACCGCCGGTCGAGCCGCTGGCGGACCACGAGCCCGACGAGCGTCAACCTGATTTTGAAGAGAAGCCCGCGCGCCCAGCAGTCGGCATGCAGCCGAACTCGGGCGTGCCACGGCGTTTCTCCGGAAGCTTGCCACATTGGGTTCTAGCGGACACCGAAACGGAAGGCGAAGCGGCCGCTGGCGGTGAAACACGGAGGGAAGAAACTCCCGCTGCCGCCGAATCCGTCGAGCAGGAGACTGCGCGCGCGGAAGAACACCACGAGGAAGCTCACACCGAGGCGCACCACAACGGAACCTCCGGCCTCAGCGAGGAAGAACTCTCCGCGCTCTCTTCGCGGCTGGTGGAGGCCAAGCATGAAGAGACCCAGGCGCGGGCCGAAGCGGATTCGCACGTAGGCGGCCCGGTCTTTGAAGAAGAAGGCGAAGGGTCCCACGAGGAACACCACGAGGATTTTCACGAGGAAGCTCACGAAGACGCGCGTGACGCCGAGGACCACGTTTCCGAGGAGGAGCTTGCCGAGGAATCCGAGCAGGAGGCGCGGGAGCGCGGCGAAGAAGAATCCGAGGAAGAACAGGACGAACGAGAAGAGCGCGAAGATCGTCAAGAGCAGGAAGAACATCAGGAAGTGATCGAAGCGGCTAAAGCAGCCTTCGATCGCGAGGAAGGTGGGGGGCGCACCGAGGGGGGACAGTACGAGTCCATTCCGGCACAGGGCGCCACCAGCGAAACGAGCATCGAGGAAGATGTCGTGCTCCTTCCCGGCGAAACGCGCAGCCCGCGCAGTGCGAGCGCACCGCGCGAGGAATTTGTGCGGCGTGATTCAGCGCGTATCGGCAGCAACCCGCGCTCCCGCTTCCAGCGGCCGCAGCGCGGCCGGGATGACCGGGGGCCGCGTGGACGCCAGGACGGACGCCGCGATCGAGGTGATCGGGGCGACCGAGGAGATCGGGGTGACCGGGGAGGTGACCGGGGAGGTGACCGGGGAGATCGGGGCGACCGAGGTGGCGACCGGGGCCGCGGGCGCTTTGAGCGCCACGGACATGGTCCTCACCGCGGGCATCATAGCGGGCATGCGCCGCAGCGCCGCCCGCAGCTCATTTCCGAAATGCTGAAGTCGGGTCAGGATGTCGTCGTACAGATTGCCAAGGAACCTCTGGGCAAGAAGGGCGCGCGCATCACCAGCCACGTGGCCTTGCCGGGACGCTTCCTGGTGTACATGCCGACGATTGACCACATCGGGGTTTCCCGCAAGATTGCCAGCGCGGAAAACCGCTCGCGCCTTCGCCGTCTGGTTGGCGAAGCGCGTGGCAGCTATCCGGGCGGCTTCATCGTGCGCACCGCCGCAGGCGACGCGACGGACGATGAAATCCGCACGGACATCGAGTTCCTGGGCAAGACCTGGAATGAGATCAAGCACAAGAACGACGATCGCAAAGCGCCCTCGCTGCTGCACCGCGACCTGAACCTGGTCGAGCGTATCCTGCGCGACTACGTCAGCGACGATTTCACGGGCATTTGGATTGACAACGAAGAGGAATACAGCAAGGTGGTGGAATTCGTCAGCCGCTTCCAGCCAAAACTCGTCACCAAGGTCAAGCTCTACACCAAGGAGCAGCCGATCTTCGAGGAGTTCGGCATCCAGCACGAACTGGACAAAGCGCTGCGCGCCAAGGTGTGGCTGAAGTCCGGCGGCTACATCGTCATCAACCACACGGAAGCGCTGGTGGCCATCGACGTCAACACCGGGAAATTCGTGGGCAAGGGCTCCACGCGGTTAGAGGACACCATCGTCAAGACCAACCTGGAAGCCGTGAACGAGATCGTGCGGCAGATTCGCTTGCGCGACCTCGGCGGCATCATCGTGGTGGACTTCATTGATATGGAAGAGCGGCGGAACCGCGAAAAGGTGCTGATGGCGCTGCAGTCGGCGCTGGAGCAGGACAAGGCGCCGTCGAAGGCGCTTTCGTTCAACGAATTTGGCCTGGTCTGCATCACGCGCAAGCGCACCAAACAGGCGCTGGAGCGCGTGCTTTGCCAGCCCTGCCCGTATTGCACGGGCTCGGGCATGGTCAAATCCATCCCCACGCTATGCTACGAGATTCAGTCGGAAGCGCGAAAGATGGCCGTGGCCGATCATGAAGGGCCGAACCTCACGCTGCGCGTGCATCCGGAAATAGCCAAGGCGCTGAAGACGCGCGAGTCCATCCTGATCGATGAACTCGAGCAGAACGCGCACAAGCACATCATCATCCAGTCGGACGCGACGCTGCATTGGGAGCAGTACGACATTTACTAGTTTTCAGTTTTCAGCCATCAGTTTTCAGTAGGGCAAAGCGCCCGGGTCCATCGCCCGGGCGTTTTTTTGTGTGCGGCATGCGCGGGAGAACCTCACCCCTGAACAGGTGAGCTACAGTTTGCAAAAAGGCCTGTAGCTCAGGTCTTCGAGGCCTGAGGGTTTTCGTTGGCGCTGGGAGGCGGGCGCGCCATTTGCACTGCGATCCTTTGGTACCATACGGCTGAGATGATTCGGGCGAAAAGGAGGCAACGATGCGCTGCCGTTTGTTGGGAAGAACCCCCTACAAAGTTTCGGAGGTGAGTTTTGGTGCATGGGCCATCGGGGGCTCGTGGGGCGCGGTATCGGATGAAGAGTCCTTGGCCGCGCTGCACAAGGCGATAGACTGCGGCGTCAACTTTATCGACACCGCCGACGTCTATGGAGATGGGCGAAGCGAGCGCCTGATCGCAAAACTCAAAAAGAGCAGGAAGGACGAAATCGTCGTTGCGACAAAGGCTGGGCGGCGGCTGCCCCAGCAGACGGTCGAAGGATATAACCGGGAGAATTTGACGGCGTGGGTCGAGGAGAGTCTGCGGAATCTTTCGACTGACGCATTGGACCTGTTGCAACTGCACTGCCCCCCTGGCGGGGTCTACGACAGGCCCGACATATTCGGCATCCTCGACGACATGGTGCGAGCGGGGAAAATTCGGTACTACGGTGTCAGCGTTGAAAAGGTAGAAGAGGCTCTGAAGGCCATTCAATATCCCAACGTGCAGACGGTGCAGATTATCTTTAATTGTTTTCGCCAGCGTCCGGCGGAAGTTTTCTTTGCCCAAGCGAAACAGAGGCAGGTGGGCATTCTTGCCCGCGTGCCGCTCGCCAGCGGCCTGCTGACGGGCAAGCTCGGTCGGGATTCCAGTTTCCCGAAGGACGACCACAGAAATTTCAACCGGCGCGGCGAAGCTTTCGATATCGGCGAAACCTTTTCCGGCGTGGATTACGATCTTGGCCTCGAGGCGGTGGAAGAAATTCGTAAACTTCTGCCTGCCGGCGTTTCGATGAGTCAGTTTGCACTGCGCTGGATCCTGATGTTCGATGCGGTGAGCTGCGCGATACCCGGAGGAAAACGGCCCGAGCAGGTTGCCGAAAACTGCCAGTCTTCGGAGCTGCCGCCGCTAACGGAAGAAGCGATGGCCGGCGTGCGCCGCATCTATGAAAGCAAGATTCGCCCGTTGGTGGGAGCGCGCTGGTGAAGTAGTGTCTGGTGGGATAAGTTCGACGGGCGCACTTTTAACGCGTTGAAACAACTTCGGGTAGCCATCCATTGGCATCCTTTAGCAGGCGCGACCCCAAAAATGATGTAACCTCGGAGCTTCCCGGACAGTAAGCGTAGATAGAGGCGGTGCATGGAACTGCTGGAGCGATTCGCGGCGGGCGATGTGGATGCCTTCGAAGCGCTTTTCCGGCAGCACCAGGGCGAAATCTTTCGCTGGCTCATGCGCATCGTCCGCAACACCGCCGTTGCCGAGGATTTGACCGTGGAAACTTTCTGGCGCATGCACCGGGCCCACGTCCGCTTCGACCCGGCCATGGGAAATTGCGGGGCATGGCTGCGGCGCATCGCCACGAACGCGGCCATCGATCACCTTCGTCATGCGGGCCGCGAAGTTCCCTTGCCAGACGAGCTGCCCGCCACGGCGCAGCAGCCGCCCGGAGAGCAACTCGAGCTTCGCCGCGAAATCCTTCGCGCGATGAACAAGCTTTCGCCGCGCCTGCGCGCCGTTGTGTTGCTGGCGCTGGTGGAAGAGGAACCCTACCAGAGCATCGCCGAGGCCCTGGGGATTTCGGAAAGCGCCGTGAAGTTACGCGTCTTTCGCGGCGTGCGCATTTTGAGAAAAACGCTATCGGAGGCAGGAGTCCACCCATGAAGGAACCGGAAATTGACGATCTGAAGAAGCTGTTGAAGGATTCCCTGCCCCCCGCTCACGGCGTCGAACTCGGGCGCGACCTGTGGCCGGCGATGCTTCAGCGGCTCGACCAGCGCACGTTACGCGTGCCCTGGTGGGATTGGGCCTTGCTCGCGACCCTTGCTGCCGTGCTTTGCTTTTTCCCGGGAATCATTCCCGCGTTGTTGTACCACCTGTAAGAAAGGAGTAGTCATGAACAAGCATCCCTATTTGCGCGCTTATCTCGCTGGAATTGCGGTACCGACTGTTTTTCTCCTCGTGATTATGACCAGCTACACGGTCATTCGTTATGTCTGGGATGTCCCCATCGCCATCGAACGCGTGATCGTGTTCCCGATGGCCGCGGTGCCCAATGCCTGGGGGTTGTGGAACGTGCTGTACCGTGCGTTCTTTGCAGGCCGGCGCGTTTCTCTGGGTGTGTTCGGCGGGGCGCTCCCGCTGCTGCTGGCCCCGGGCGGCTACGTCGTCGCGCGGCTGCTCGATTTCACGATACCTCACGAAGTGTTCGTTCTGGCTCCCTTTGGGTTGCCCGTGGCCCTGATTATTTACTATCTCGCGTGGAAGTATTTCGTCGGCTTTCTCAATGCGGAGCTGGGTATCGCTTGATCACGCCCAAGTAACAAAGAGAGCGTCGAAACACGGCAGGCGGCTGGACGATAGACACAAAAACGGGTGCCTCTCGACAAAAGCGAGGGGCACCCGAAACATCCTATTGCGCGGTGAATTGTGCTGGGCCGCCGATTGGGTTTGCTTAGTTCTTCGGCTGCGGCTGCGGCTGCCCCTGCGCATTAGGCGCCGGAGCCGGACCGTGCTGTCCCTTGTGTCCTTCCCCGCGCGGGCCGCCGGGGCGTGCCGGGCCACCCTCGTGCCGCCGGCGCTCACTCATCAATTGGTGAAGCTTCTCGCGTTGCTCGGGGGTAATCGCCTCGCGCATGGCCAACCGATAGTGGACCGCGGATTTTTCCAGAGCCAGTCGAGCGGTGCTGATTTCCTGCAGCTTGCTGTCGATCGCGGCGCGATCCGGCTTGTCGGCTTCGAGCAGGTCCTTCAAGTCAACCCGCTTCACCTCAAGATCGGCACGCTCGCGAATTTCCGACTTGCGGAAGTCCGACTCCTGCTTGCGGATCGCGCCTACTTGTTCGGCGGTGATACCGAGTTTCTGCCGAATGGCCGGGTCTTTCAAAAGGCGTGCGAGTCCGAATTCCCCTTGCCCCCTGCCGAAACCGCGCTCGCCCATGCGTTCGCCTCCGCCGAAGCCATCTTGCCTATGGCCCCATTGGCCTCGCTCCTCACCGGGGCCCCCGGCTCGCATTTGATCGTGTCCCCCGAACCCACCCCGAGGTCCTTGCTGCTCGGGTGGTGGATCCTGCGGGTCGCCCTGCGCCAGGACCGGGGCGGAGCTAAGCGCCACAGCCAGAACAGCCAGAGCCGCTTTCGAGTAAATTTCCATGATGTATTCTCCCGTATCGTGCTTTCCGTTGCCACTGTGTACAATTCCCTTCTGCCGACAAAAAGGTTCCCGAAGCACGCGGCCGGGTGCCCCCATGCCCGGCAGCATCATTTGGGCATTTGGTTCTTGCGCCGCGAAGACGCATCCGTAAAATACATTAAGTAGCCTATTTTCAAGCACTTGGGGAATGGAAATCTGGAGACCCTTGGAGCAGGTCCCGGCCAGCCATGTTCGGCGTGCGACCGCGGCGCAGGCTTCGCGTGCTGGGACGACTTTGCGTGTTCCTCGATCCAAGCGAAGCCCACGCCAGCGCTGCCTTTATCGCTCCCGGTGAATTGCTGGAGTGGTATGCTGCCCTCGTGAATCCTGAATTTATCCGAAAGGCTGCGCCACGCGGCGATCAGAGAGGGAAAAAATAATGAAGATACACCTGTTTACGATAAGCATTTTGCTGGTAGCGGTAATTGGCGCCGGCGAGGAACGCTTCGGGAAAGCTGCTTTCAACACTGAGGAGATCCGCGCGGTCAACGCCCCCGAGCAGGGCAGCGCGAAGAACTTCGATGCGTCGGCGGACGCGGCGCTGCTGGCGATGAAGAAGCACGCCACGGAGCTCAAGATCGGGGGAGTTGCCGTGGTGGCCTATTTTGAAGGCGACACCCTTCAGTCCTGGAGTTCGAAGATGGTGGTGGTGGGCCGGATGAAAGATGCTCCCTCGACGGGCAACAACGGCTCCAATCTGCTGGGGATCGCTTACGCGAAGGCGGCGGAGATGGCAGACACGCTGCAGAACAGCGGCAGCGGCACGCGCCCGCCGATGATTGGAGAATTCGGCTGGCAAGGTGGCGTGATTGCCCGCGCGAAGACCGGCTATGTGATCGCGGCATTCAGCGGAGGCAAGTCCGAGGACGATGTGGAGGTTTCCCGGGCCGGGCTTGAGGTGCTGAAGAGCGCTCTGTAGGCGGCTGGCCAGCGCGATAGATGCGCAGGCGACTCAGAACACCCGCTGCACTTTGAGAGCAGATCTGGGGGAAGGGGCATCAGGTGCCGGAGTAGCGCTGCTCTTTCCACCTGAGGCGATCCGATGAGGATCGCCGAAGGACCCCAACATCAAGATTGTGCAAGGTGTATTAATTGAGATCTTTCGGGGCGCAAACGGCGCGCCCCTCAAGATGACAGCGTGCTGCGTAGTTTGAATAACATCAGAATTGTAGCTCGTGAAAAAGTCCGACTAGCCGGCGGCTGGCCGCTGCCCGCAACTTTCCCTGTGCTATTCTCTGTGCATGAGCGCACGCCTCCTGGACGGCCTGAAAATCCGCGACCAGATCTTTGAGGAATTAAAGGAAGAGACCCGCAAACTCGCCGCGCAGGGTGTGCGCCCGGGACTGGCCGCGGTGCTGGTCGGCGAAAATCCCGCCTCGCAACTTTACGTCAAAAGCAAAATCGCGGCCTGCGAGCAACTGGCCCTGGCGAGCTGGCTGCACACGCCGCCCGCTTCCATTTCCACGGAGCAATTGTTGCAGTTGGTGCGCGACCTCAACGCCGACAACAACGTGGATGGCATTCTGGTGCAACTGCCTTTGCCCGCCCAGGTTGACGCGAAGCGCATCCTGGAAGCCGTCGATCCCGCGAAGGACGTGGACGGTTTCCATCCCGTGAACCTAGGCAAGCTGGTCAGCAATCGTCCGGGACTCGTGGCATGCACGCCGGCCGGCTGCATGGAAATTCTGCGCCGCTACCAGATTCCCGTGGAAGGCGCGAACGCCGTGGTGCTGGGCCGCAGCGACATTGTTGGCAAGCCCATGGCGCTTCTGCTGATGCACGCGAATGCCACGGTGACAATCTGCCATTCCAAAACGCGCGATTTGCCGGAGGTAGTTCGCCGCGCGGACATCGTCGTCGCGGCGATGGGCAAAGCGGGTTACGTGCAGCCGGATTGGATTCGCCCGGGCGCCGCGGTGATTGACGTCGGCACCAACAAGGTCACCGATCCGGGGGAGGCTGTGCGGCTGCTGCGCAACTTTCCAGAGCGCCTGGAAAAATTCCGCGCGAAGGGGAATGTGCTGCTCGGCGACGTGCATCCCGACGCGCTGCAAATTGCGGGGGCGCTCACGCCGGTGCCGGGAGGCGTGGGACCGATGACCATCACAATGCTGATGAGCAACACGGTGAAAGCCGCGCGGCTACGGCGTCTTCCCAACGCCGCGGTTGCCGGGCATTAAAAGATTCTGCTGCGCCGTACTCGCGATTTTGTGGCCACACTTTCCGAGGCGGGCTTTCTGATCTTCAGGGGAGAGTTCCGGAGTTTATGCTGAAATTCGGCTTAACCGGCAGCATTGCCAGCGGAAAGAGCGCGGTGGCGGCGCTGCTGCACGAAATGGGTTTTCCGGTGCTCGACGCGGATTCCGTGGCCCACAAACTGATGGAGCCGGGGCAACCGGCGCGCGAGGAGATTCTGCGGGAGTTTGGCGCGGAGCTCGCCGGGGCCGACGGGCGAATTGACCGCGCAAAGTTGGCAGCGATCGTCTTCGCCGATCCCGCCAGGCTGGCGAAACTCAACGCGATCCTGCATCCGCGCGTCGAACAGATCATGCTCAACCAGTATGAGGAGTGGAAACGGAGCGGCGTGCGCGATGCCGCGTTTGTGGAGGCGGCGCTGCTGGTCGAAGCAGGCTTCGTGAGCAAACTCGACGGGCTGGTGGTGGCCTGGTGCGAGCCGGAGCAGCAACTCGAGCGGTTGAAAGCGCGCGGCATGAGCGAGTTGGATGCCAAGCGCCGCATCGCCGCGCAACTCCCGCTGGAGGAAAAGCTTCGCCTGGCCACATTTACCATCGATTGCTCGGGAACGATGGAATCCACGCGCGCGCAGGTACGGGCCCTCGCCGCGAAGCTCCGCAAATCCTCCGCTCTGTGAGGCCCGGGAGGAATTCGCCGGACGCCGCGTATTTTCCTATACTAGAGGGCTGAAACTCTGGAATTGCCGGGAAGGCGGAGGCATTACGCAAATGACGCAAGGAACGAAGAACAACCGAGGACGCCTGATTCTGGTGGCCCTGATCCTGGTGCTGGGAGCCTTTTGGGTAGGGGCGCGCTACGGCCCGAAGCAGGCGGAAAAGGTGGAAGCGCGACGCATCGCCGCCGTGCAACCGGGCCTGAGCGAGAAGCCTGTGGCCGGCAAGAATGAAGCGCTGACCGAGGAAGAATCCATCAACGTGCGCATCTACCGCCAGGCATCGCCGGCTGTGGCCAATATTTTGACGAAGGCCACGGAGTACGATTTCTTCATGGATCCCGTGCCGGTGGAAGGCGCAGGCTCGGGATTTGTTATTGATCCGCGCGGCTATATCCTGACGAACTATCACGTGGTTGCGGGGGCGCAGACGATTGAAGTGATCCTGGGCGATCAGAGCCATTATCCGGCGAAGTTCATCGGCGCGGACCAGCGCAATGACGTTGCGCTGGTGAAGATCGAGCCCAAAGGCAAGCAGCTTAGCGCGCTGCCGCTGGGCGATTCTTCGACGCTGCAGGTGGGGCAGAAGGTTCTGGCCATCGGCGATCCGTTCGGCTTCCAATCGACGCTCACTACGGGTGTGGTGAGCGCGCTGGGCCGCACAGTGCAGACCAGCCAAACCACGTTTATTGATGAAGCGATTCAGACCGACGCCTCCATCAACCGCGGCAACTCCGGAGGGCCGTTGATTAACACGCATGGCGAGGTGATCGGCATCAACTCCGCGATCTACACGCCCTCTGGAACGACGGCGGGCATCGGCTTCGCCATCCCGATTAACACGGCAAAGCTCATCGCCAACGATTTGATGTCGGAAGGGCGCGTGCGGCGCGCGTATCTCGGCGTGCAGACGGTGCCGGTCGGCGGATGGCTCGCGGAGGCGCTCGATCTGCCGGTGCAGGATGGCTTGCTGGTGGAGCAGACCACCAAGGGCAGCCCGGCGGCGGCCGCGGGAATCCGCGGTGGCGATCGCGTGGCCGAAGCGGGCATGCGGCGCATCGTGATCGGCGGCGACGTGATCGTGGCGCTGGATGGGCAGAAGGTGGCGAATCAGTTTGACATGAATGTGCTGCTGAACCGCAAGCGCCCGGGCGACACCGTGACAATCACGGTGTATCGCGGGGCCAAGAAAGTGGATGTTCCCGTAAAACTCGGCGAACACGATGGCAACTGAGCCGGACTCTGAATAACCGCGGCCACGAAAACGGGCACGTGCAGGTGACGGAAGTCTTTGCTTACGGGCCAAACTCGGCGCGGTAGCGGTTGCGTTCGTCTTCGCTCATCGCATACCAGCCTTCCGCGATGTCGCGCACGCGTTCCAGGGCCTTCTGCATCTCTTCGTGCTTCGCTTTGATCATCTCCGAATCGGCATCTTGGGGCACGTAGATCGGTTTGTGGGCGATAATCACCGCGCGCGTGAACAATCCCGGCAACAGAAATTGATCCCAGGTCTTCAGAATGGTTTTGCCGCGTTCAGCGCCCACGTGAAACACTTGAATGGGCACGCCGGTCATGCGCGCGAGCAGCACCGGCCCCACCTTGGCCACATAGCGGGGACCGCGCGGCCCGTCAATGGTGAAGGCGCAGTCGAGACCTTCTTCAATGCGCTTGGCCATGACTTGCAAGCCGCGTAAGCCGCCGCGCGAGGAGCTGCCCTGGGCGGTGCCGAAGCCCAGCCACTCGATCACCTTGCGGGTCCACTGGCCGTCGAACGCGGTCGTGTTCATCACCACAATGCCGCGGTTCCGGGCGTACCAGGTTATCGGCAGAATCACGCGATGCCAGAAAGCCCAGATGCTCGGCTTCTTCGCTGCCCAGAAGGCCTCGTGCTGAGCGCCGCCCACCACTTCAAAGCGCAGAGTCGGCCCCACGGTTCGGATCACGCTAAAGACCGCCGCGGCGATAATTGGAATTTGCACGCGCCGGTGCCAGGGCAGTTTGGGCAGGCGGATGTCGTAGTGCGGGCTGATCGCCTCGGGCGCCTCTTCCCTGCCGTTTTCCGGGTTTGCCATATTCCTATAGTATAAGAGGGTTGCCGTGATGTTGCGTGCTTTGGAGTGAATTGAATTGATGAACGGTCCCAACCGGAGAGAGATGATGCGGAGAATCGGCCAGACTCTCTGCGCCGGCGTTTTAGTGTGGGGCGGTCTGGCGGTGCCGCTGCTGGTGCAAGGGGACAATCCGCCGCTCGGCGATTCCGTCGGAGCCATTGAGGGCGACTCCATCTCCATCGAAGGACCGATGAGCGTGGATGTGGTGCACGGGCAGGTGCGCACCGTTTTGCGCAGCGGCAGCGATGTGCGCGTGAAAGCCGGGCAGGCGCGCATCAAGCTGGTGGAAGGGGGAGAGATCCTCATCTGCGGCCCGGCACACTTTTCCGTGCTGAAATCGGGCGGCGCGCTTACGCTGGCGCTGGAGGGCGGCGTAATTCACGCGCACCTGGAGAATGATCTGGCGCTGACGGTCTATACCCCACAGATTCAGGCGCGGCCCATCTCGATCGGGAACGGTCCGGAGGATGTGCTGGTGGGCCTGGATTCCTCGGGTGCCATGTGCATTCGCGCGAACAAAGGGGCGGTGCGCATCGAGCAGCAGTTGACCGGGCAGAGCGTGCTGGTGCCGCAAAACGGCGATGTTTCGTTGAGCAACGGACAGCTTGAAAGCTTGCGAACAGCGGCGGGAAGTTGCACCTGCGAAGAACAGGCAGCGGCAATTCCGGCGCAAACTGCCAGCGAAGTCAGCGTGCTGGCCTCACCGGAGGAGATCAAGAAAGCGGCTGAGGAGCGGAAAGTCGATCAGCCGCCGGCGACTGTGCCGCCCCCCGCGGAGAAGCAAGAACCTGTCTACCAGGTGTTTATGCCACCGCTGCGCTACGACGCGAATGCCAAGGCGCAGCCCGACTATGACCCCAGCTTGATTGTGCTGGTGCGTCGGGTGCGCGTGAGGCCCACGCTGATTTTCCAGGGCAAAGTGGAGGGCGATCCGGTGGTCGCGCAAGCCACGCCACCTCCCGCGCCACCCGCGCGCCAGAAACCTGCCGCCGCGCAGAAGCCTGTCGATGATGGGACATGGAACCGCGTGAAGACCTACTGGCGCAAGCTTTGGTCGCCCAGCTCGTAAGCCCGTCGGCCGGGTTGACAGCCATGACGATAGCAGGAAGCAATCAATGGACCACGGGAGCCAAATAAAATGTGGCGCGGACTGATGATTTTGGGTGGCGTGATCGCCCTGTGGTTTCTTGTGTATCCGCAAAGCTTTGTGGCTCTGTGGACGGGGCGCCGGATGCCGGCCTCCAAATGGGATGTTTTCTTTGCAAGGCTTGGCGGCGGAGTTTTCATTTGGATTGAGGTTTCGGCATTTATCAATCGGGTGAGCAGTAGGGCGACCCATGCCACTCTGGCCCCGGTCTGGGGCGTCATCGGGATCTGCGGAGTTGCCTTTCTTGGATACCAACTTGCCAGTCAGATAATGTCCAAGCGTGATCAAGAAGTATTATCCGAGGAGCCAGCCCGAAGCATTTCCGAAACGGAAACGGCGGAAGAAGCAACAGCTCGCTACAGGGCCGCGTGGCGGAAATACCGAAGACTGCGTCTTGAGTTCCCCCTCAGCATTCCTGGCTGGTTTGTTTTTAGCGAGTTGCTCGGCGGCATATTCTGGTTTTTCGGGTGGAATCAGAAGGTCGCGATGGTTTTCATTCTCGCTTACATACCGTACATGTCGGTTGTGGGCTGGCAATGGGCCTATTGGCAATGCCCGCGCTGCAACAAAGCGTTCAGGGGGAGATACCCCTTCTATCCGAAGCGCTGTTATTACTGCGGGCTGCCGAAGTGGGCGGAGTCGCCGGATGAATAGGTTTCGCAGTCAAAGTGTGAACACCTACGGCGCGTGAACCAGCCTTTTACAAACGATAGAATGACGGGCATAGCGCCTGACTTCTGATGAGCGCTGGTCGACTGGAAACCACCCGGCCTCTTGGCGTCTACATCCCTTCGTAGTTGGGCCCGCCGCCACCTTCGGGGACGACCCAATCGATGATCTGGTAGGGATCGGCGATGTCGCACGTTTTGCAATGGACGCAATTGGCGGCGTTGATCTTCAGCTTCAGCGCGCCGCCATCATTGGCCATTTCGTAAACCGCCGCGGGACAAAAATATTGGCAGGGATTGCCGTACTCTTCCACGCAGCGGGTGGCGCAGATATTCAGGTCGCGCACCTTCAGATGGCAGGGCTGGTCCTCGTCGTGGCGCGTTCCGGAATGATAAACGTCGGTCAGGCGGTCGAAGGTGAGCTTGCCATCGCCCTTGAAGCGCTCCGGCGCGGGCCGCCCGTGAATTTTGCCGTAGGCTTCGTGGCCGGCGTGCGCGCGCATCGGGTCAATCAGGCCGCGTCCACCGGTGATTTGTTGCAAACCGCTATGGAAGAAGCCGTCCAGCAAGCCGTTGCGGAAAGACTGGTGAAAATTCCGCACCTTCCACAGCTCCGTCTTGATGTAGCTGTGATCGATTTTCTCTTTGTAGGCTTGCAGCGTTTTGGCGGAGTAGTCTTCTTTCTTGAGCGCTTCAAAAATCGTTTCGGCGGCCAGCATGCCGCTCTTCATGGCCAGGTGCACGCCCTTCAGGCGCTGCGAATCGAGGAAGCTGCCGGAATCGCCGACGATGAGGCCGCCGTCAACATAGTTGCGCGGCATGGCGTACCAGCCGCCGTAGGGCAGCGATTTTGCTCCGTAGCGCATCAACTGGCCGCCGTCCAGCAGATTGCGCACAAAAGGATGCGTCTTCCAGGTCTGAAACGCCGCGTGGGGATCGAATCGCGGGTCTTCGTACTCCAGCGCGATCACCAGACCAATGGAGACGCGATTGTTCTGCAAGCCGTAAATCCAGCCGCCGCCGTACATCTTTGAAGAAACGGGCCAGCCAAGCGTGTGGGCCACGAAACCCGGCTGGATTTTACCCGGCGGCACTTCCCACAATTCCTTGATGCCGATGCCGTAGCTTTGCGGATTGATATTGTCGAGCTTCTTCTTCGTCACGAGTTGCTTCGTGAGCGAGCCGCGCGTGCCTTCCGCCAGCACGGTGACCTTGGCGCGCAATTCGTAGCCGGGCGTGTAGTTGTCCTTGGGTTTGCCGTTTTTGTCGAGGCCCTTGTCTTCCGTGATGACGCCCGCGATGCCATTGCCAGAGTAAATCAACTCCGCGCCGCCAAATTCCTTGAACAGGTTTACGCCCGCGGATTCCACCAGCCCGCCCATCCACTTCACCAGCTTGCTGAGCGAGATGACGTAATTCCCCGCGTTGTTGAAGGGCGGCGGTGTGATCGGGATGCGATAGGACGACTTTTGCGTGAAGATGAGCGCGGCGGAATCGGTCACCGGCGTGTCCAGCGGCGCGGTCTTCGCGAAGTCCGGCACGAGCTCCGCCAGCGCCGAGGGGTTCATGATCGCGCCGGAAAGCTGGTGCGCGCCGATCTCGCGGCCCTTTTCCAGCACGTAAATATTTTCCGCGGAAAGTTCCGGCTTGCTTGCCCCGAGCGAAGCCGAGGGGGCGCCGCTGGCATTGTGCCGCTTGATGAGATTTGCCAGGTGCAGCGCGCAGGAGAGGCCGGCCGGCCCGGCGCCCACGATCAGTACGTCGGCTTCCAATTGTTCGCGTTGCATGGGCATGCCGCGATTCTAGCAAACTAGGAGAGATCCCTCGACTCCGGGCCGACAAACCCCGCCGGCCCTTCGCTCGGGATGACATCGTGGGTCATTTGTGTTTCGGCAAAAGAAGTGCCAGATTGTCAGCGCCGGAATATTTGTCAGGTCTAGATGGTCTATCACGTTTACATTATGACGAGCGAGTCCGCCGCCCTTTACATCGGTGTCACGAATCTCCTTGAAAGGCGCGTCGCCGAACACAAAGCCGGGGTAATTTCGGGCTTCTCTGAAAAATATAAAACAAAGAAACTCGTGTATTTCGAACCATTCGGAGATAGCCGCAACGCCATCGCGCGAGAGAAACAACTGAAGCGCTGGCGCAGGGAGAAAAAGGTTGTTCTCATCGAAAAGGTGAATCCCACCTGGCGAGATCTAAGCGAAGATTTCAACCACTGAAAGAGGCAATCACATCGTCAGGGCTTGTTCCCAAATGGTCCCAACTCACTGTCATTCCGACCGGAGTCCCGGCGGTCTTTGCCGGGACGGAGTGGAGGAATCTCTCATTCTCTTCTGCGCAAGCCGGATTGCGTGTCAGGAAGAAGGGGCTTGGCCCTCTGTGTGACCCTCGTTCGCGATCATGATGAACACCTGCGTCAATTCCGCAAGCGCGGAATCACGAGACTCCATCAAGGCGTAGCATCCAGGAATCGCGGGAATCTCCGCAACCCAGGAGCCATCTTCCTGGCGATAGAGGACCGTCTTGTAGTCTTGGCTGGTCATGCCACTCGTCGAATTATACGACACTCCGGCGCGGCGGTCTCGCCTTACGCCTTCGTTTTGTGCAGTTCCTCGGTGAGGGCGGGCATGACTTCAAAGATATCTCCGACGATGCCATAGTCGGCGATTTCAAAGATGGGGGCGTTCTGGTCCTTGTTTACGGCGACGATGGTGCGCGAGCCCTTCATACCCACGACATGCTGGATGGCGCCGCTGATGCCCAGCGCCAGATACAATTTCGGCGCCACGGTTTGCCCGGAGCTGCCAATCTGCCGCTCCATCGGGAGCCAGCCTTCATCGCAGATCGGGCGAGAAGCGGCGATTTCCGCGCCTAGCGCCTTGGCTAGCGCTTCCGCTTGCGCGATATTCTCCGGCGCTTTGATGCCGCGGCCGATCGCGACGATCAGCGGGGCTTGCGTGAGGTCCACGGCCGACTTTGCTTCCTTGAACAGCTCCAGTGGCTTGGTGCGAATGTCGCCGGCGTTCAATGCCACCTTCGCGGCGTTGACGGACGCTTTTCCGCCGGGATGAGCGGCGAGCAAATCGGCGCGAAACGCTCCCGACTGGAACGATACAAACCAGGGCGCCGCTCCCGTGAAAGTAACGTCCGCCGCCGTTTTGCCCTGGAACATCTGGCGCACAAAGACCAGCTTGCCTCCTTCGCTGCGGAAGCCGACGCAATCGCCGATCATGCCCTTGCCGAGCGAGGCCGCCAGCTTCGGCGCAAAATCGCGCACTTGGTAGGTGTGCGGGAAGAGCACCAGGTCCGGCTTGGCTGCTTCGATCACCTGCTTCAGCGCCACGCAATAGCCGTCGGGCGTGTAGCTCTCCAGCAGATCGTGCTCAACGAGCATAACTTCCGCGACGTTCTTCAACGCCAATTCCTCCGCGAACGGCGCCACGCCTTTGCCAATCACGGCCGCGCTAACGGCCCCCGACGTCGCTGCGGCGATCTGCTGCGCCGCCACCAGCGTCTCGAAACTGGTGTTGTTCCACTTGCCTTGCCGCTGTTCGGTAATAACGAGGATCTTCATGGTTAACGTCTCCCGAACCTGCCACTAGCTGTCATCCTGAGCGAAGCGAAGGATCTCAACTGATCAATCACCTCGATTTCCCATTCGGCTGAGATTCTTCGGCGAACCTCACCGGTTTGCCTCAGAATGACACCCGTCAAACTGACCAGCCTTTAGATCACCCGCGCTTCGAACTTCAGCTTCTCAACCAATTTGGCGGCCATTTCCTTGGGCGTGCCGGTCAGGAATTCCGTCTTCTTGGTTTTCGTGGGCACATAAATTCTCTCGATCTTTTGCGTCGGCTCGATGACCACGCCGAGCGACTCTCGCGTCACGACTGCAATCTCCTTCTTCTTCGCGGCCATGATGCCCTTCAGCGTGGCGTAGCGCACCTTGTTGATGCCAGACTGAATGGAAAGCACGGCCGGCAGCGGGCACTCGATCCACTGGAACCAGCCAGCCTCCAATTCGCGTTTTAGCTTCAACCTGCCGTCCAGCACTTCAATCTGCATGATGAGCGTGGCGTGCGGAAGATTCAGGAGGCCCGCAAGCAGAACGCCAGTCTGGCCGAAGCCGTGGTCATCGCTCTGCAATCCGGTCAGCACCAGGTCGCATTTTTGACTGGCAATCGCCGCGGCTAGAACCTTTGCCGCGCCCAGCGGATCGAGCTGCGCGAAATTGTCGTCGGCGATGTGAATGCCGCGATCCGCGCCCTTCGCCAACGCTTCCTTGATAGTCTGCTTCACACGCTCCGGCCCCAGCGAAAGCGCGATCACTTCCCCGCCGTGCTTTTCTTTCAGCCGCAGCGCTTCTTCCAAAGCGTAGGTGTCCGGCTCATTCATCTCGAAGCCGATGTCCGACTCCTTGATCCAGTTCCCGGCAACGGCCAGCGGCGCATCCTTCGCTGGGACCTGCTTGATACAGACAATGATGTTCATGGGATTTTCCTTCCACCCGTGCTTCCAGGGAGGGATAAGAATTATCCAGAGCGGAGCGAAGAACCTGCCCCGTTCAGTCCAGACTGAAAACCCGCATCTGGAGCGAACGAGAGACTATTTTCCGGTCCAGCGCTTGAAAATCAGAGCGGCGTTTGTTCCGCCAAAGCCAAACGAATTGGAGAGCGCGTAATCCACGGTGGCTTTGCGCGCCACGTTGGGCACATAGTCCAGATCGCAGGCGGGATCGGGCTTTTCCTGGTTGATCGTGGGAGGCAGTATCTGATCGCGCAGGGCCAGAACGCTGATGCCCGCTTCCAGGCCTCCGGCGCCGCCAAGGAGGTGACCGGTCATGGATTTTGTGGAGCTCACGGGCAGCTTCTTGCTTATGGCGCGTTCGCCAAAGAGCCGCTTCATCGCCGTCGTTTCGATGGCGTCGCCCAGCGGCGTGGAAGTGCCGTGGGCATTCACGTAACCGATATCGTCAGGCGAAAGCTTGGCGTCCTTCAGCGCCGCCCTCATCACGCGATATGCGCCATCGCCATTTTCGGCGGGCTGCGTGATGTGATAGGCGTCGCCGCTCATGCCGTAACCTACAATTTCGGCAAAGATCGGGGCATTGCGCTTCTGCGCGTGCTCCAGCGATTCCAGAATCAGGATGCCCGCGCCTTCGCCAACGACGAAGCCGTCACGGTCCGCGTCAAACGGTCGGCTGGCCCTTTGGGGCTCGTCATTGCGCGTGGAAAGCGCGCGCATGGAAGCAAATCCGCCAACGCCCATCGGGGTGATGGTCGCTTCGGTGCCGCCGCAGATCATCATTTCCGCGGCGCCGCGTTCGATGATCTTGAAGGAATCGCCAATCGAGTGCGCCGAGGCCGAGCAGGCCGTCGCGGTCGCCGAATTCGGCCCGCGCGCGCCATAACGAATGGAAATGTGGCCGGAGGCCAGGTTGATGATTGCCGAGGGAATGAAGAACGGCGAAATCTTGCCCGGGCCGCCTTGCATCAGCTTGATGTGTTCGCGCTCGATGATATCGAACCCGCCGATGCCAGAGGCGATGTACACGCCCACTTCATCCAGGTCCGATTGTTCCGGCTTCCACTCGGCCATGCGGACGGCAAAATCCGCGCTGGCCAGGGCCAACTGGATGAAGCGTCCCATCTTTTTCAGCTCTTTTTTCTCAATCCAGATGAATGGGTCGAAGTTCTTTACTTCGCCCGCGATCTTGCAGTCAAATTCCGTGGCATCAAAATGCGTGATGTAGTCAATGCCGCTTTGCCCCGCGACCAGGTTTTTCCAGCTTTCCTCGGTCCCGATGCCCAGTGCACAGACCAAACCAACGCCCGTAACAACAACCCGGCGAGTCAACTCGATGGCTCCTTCAAGCGGGGATTTGCGTGCGGCTTACTTGCCCTTGCTGTGCTTCTCAATGTACTCGACGGCGTCCTTCACGGTGGTCATCTTCTCGGCGTCCTCGTCTGGCACTTCGATGCCGAAGGCCTCTTCAAACGCCATGACCAATTCCACCTGGTCGAGCGAATCCGCGCCCAGGTCGTCCACGAACGACGCGGTCGGCGTGACCTCCGCTTCATCCACACCAAGCTGCTCGACGATGATCTGCTTTACGCGTTCTTCCACGCTGGCCATGCCCATTCCTCCGCGACCCGATGTCGCATGTTCGTATTATTACTGCTTTGCACCGCATTCCGGCCCAGAGGCCGTCCTACAATCTCTTCTCGACTTGCCCAGGTAACCTGCCCATTCTAGTTACCCTATCGCGCAAGGTCAACTTGGGTTTCAGCTGTTGGCGAATTTCGCCAAGCCGCAGTGCACACATCGACGGGCAATGAGCGCTGTCTTTCTGTACCACCATTTGTTGCCGAAGTTCTCCCCACATCGGGGGCACTGCCACAAATTCAGTCGTGCCGAGGTAAACACGGCTGTGAAAAACCAAGCCAGCATAATCACCGCCATAACAAAACCCGTCACCCTCGATCTGCCAAAAAGGCTCTGGAGTAGCAGACCGAGAAGTCCGAGCGGGATGATCCCAAAGACGGCAAGCAACGCCTCGTTTCTCACCCTGCGATAGTCCCGCCACTGTTCGCTGTAGTCCGCCATTACGCTAAATACATCCCCCCGTTGACGTCGAGGACGTGGCCGGTGATGTAGCAGGCTTCGTCGCTTGCGAGAAATACGATGGCGGCGGCAACATCGCGGCCGCTGCCCATGCGCCCCAAGGGAATGCGCACTTTCAGCTCTTCCTTTACCTTGTCGGACAAAACGTCCGTCATCGGCGTTTCAATGAAACCCGGAGCCACTGCATTTACCGTGATATTGCGTGAAGCAATTTCGATGGCCATGGCTTTCGTCAAGCCAATCAGGCCCGCCTTCGCGGCCACATAATTGGCTTGCCCGGCGTTTCCCATCCGCGCCACCACCGAAGCGATATTAATGATGCGCCCCGCGCGCGCCTTCATCATTCCCGAGAGGACTTGCTGGATGCAGAGATGCGCGCCGGTCAGATTCGTACGCAGAACAGCGTCCCAGTCGTCGGCCTTCATGCGCATGGCCAAACCGTCGCGCGTGATGGCGGCGTTGTTGACCAGGATGTCCACTTTGCCAAACTTTTCCAGGATGGTCCTGAAGGCGGCCTTGGTCTGTTCCGCGTCCGCCACATCGAGCTTCACGGCATACGCTTCGCCGCCCTTGCCGGCGATTTCCTGCACCAACGCCGCCAGCTTCTCTTCGTTGCGCGCGGCCACGACGACTTTGGCGCCGGCTTCGGCCAAGGTCAGCGCCGTCTCGCGGCCAATGCCCTGCGAGGCGCCGGTTACGACCGCGACTTTGTCTTTCAGACTGAACATTCTTCGCACCTGGTAAAACACCAAGAGGGATTCCTCGCTTCGCTCGGAATGACGGTGGCAGCGGTTTGCGCTCCGATACTCCGCACCTCCGCTGCGGAAACCCTCAGGCCTTAAGGCCAGAGCTACAGATTCGCTTTACGCTGAATCGGTTTTTGCTCCGGCGATTTTTTCTACCGTGCTCTGCAAGCTTTTTTCGTCTTCCACGTTCAGCGAGGCCACGGAACGCTCGATCTGGCGCATCAAGCCGGTCAGCACGCGGCCCGGCCCCACTTCGACAAAGGTATTCACGCCTTCATCGAGAAGCAGGCGCATGGACTCTTGCCAGCGTACCGTCATGGATACCTGGCGAATCAAGGCTTCGCGGGCTTCATCGCCCTTGCGAATGGTGTCGGCGTCCACATTGGTGACCAGGGGCACTTGCAAATCGGCGAACTTCGTTGCGCGCAGATCCTTTGCCAGCTTTTCCTGCGCCGGCATCATCAAAGCCGAATGGAACGGCGCGGATACCGCCAGCATCATGGAGCGCTTCGCACCCAACTGCGAAGCAATCTCCACCGCGCGTTTCACCGCGCTGGCGTGTCCGGAAATGACCGTCTGCTCCGGCGAATTGAGGTTCGCAGGGGTGCAGATTTCGCCTGCCGCCGCACGCTTGCAGGCATCCTGCACCACCGCCGGTGAAATACCCATGATCGCGGCCATGCCGCCCTGCCCCGCGGGCACGGCATCCTGCATATATTGACCGCGTTTGCGCACCAGGCGCACCGCATCCGCAAAGTTCAGCGCGCCAACCGCCACGAGCGCCGAATACTCACCCAGGCTGTGTCCGGCGACATAATCCGGCGCCAGCCCCTTCTCCGCCACCACGCGATAGGCCGCCACCGATACGGTCAGGATGGCCGGTTGCGTGTTCGCCGTGAGTTTCAATTCCTCTTCGCTGCCCTCAAAGCACATTTTGGAGATGGAGAAGCCCAGCGCTTTGTCCGCTTCCTCAAACACCGCGCGGGCCGCGGGATAATTTTCCGCCAGCTCTTTGCCCATGCCCGGGTATTGCGACGCTTGCCCGGGAAACACAAACGCTACTTTTCCCATACTCAACTCCCTCTCCAGACGTTACGCCTTCACCTGCGTCAGGGATAGTTCCTGTTCGATTCGTTCATTGATGCGCGCGCGCGCCAAGCCAGCGGCCACGCGGATGGCATTCTTCATTGCATTCGCGTTCGACCTTCCGTGACCAATCACGCACACGCCCCGGACGCCCAATAGCGGCGCTCCGCCGTACTCCGAATAATCCATTTTCTGCTTGATGCCCTTCATCGCGCCTTTCGACAAAAGATAACCGACCTGCGAAGCAATCGAGCTCTTGTAGGTCTTCCGGAGAAATTTCACGATCTCCATGGCCAAACCTTCGCAGATCTTCAAGGCAATATTGCCCACGAACCCGTCACAAACAATCACGTCTACCTTGCCGGAGAACAGGTCCCCGCCTTCCACGTTGCCGACAAAATGCACCGGCAAGGCTTTCAAGCGATCGTAGACGGCGCGGGTCAACTCATTCCCCTTGATCTCTTCCTCGCCGACAGAAAGCAAGCCCACGCGCGGCTTGCGGCTCCCGAAGGTCACCCGGTAATAGATCTCGCCCATCACCCCGAACTGCAGCAGGTGCTCGGGTTTCGAGTCCACGTTCGCGCCCACGTCCAGCAGCACCGAAACGCCGCCGCGCGCATTCGGAAAGGGCGCCGCGAGCGCCACACGATCCACCGAAGCGAGCGTTCCCATGATGAACTTGGCCGTGGTCATCACCGCGCCGGTATTCCCGGCGCTCACAAACCCATCGGCCACTCGATCCTTCACCAGCCGCGCAGCCACGTGAACCGAGCTGTCTTTCTTCCGGCGAAAGGCCTGCGCCGGGTGATCTTCCATGGTGATCACTTCGCTGGCCGGAACAATCTCAATGGGCACTGTCACCCGCGAGTGCCTGGCCAATTCCGCGCGAATCACGTTCGGCTGGCCCACCAGGAGCACGCGAACGCCGTACTCCTGCGCCGCCAACACACTCCCCTCCACCTCCGGACGGGGTGCGTGGTCTCCCCCCATGGCATCCACGGCGATTGTGATCATGGGATTCTTCTTCCGCAGACTCCGGGATCGCAAGGGAGGCACGATGTTGGCCGTACCGGTCAGTTCCTGCTGGGTCCGAGCGATCGCCCCTGGGCTCAGCACCCCAATAGCGGCTGACGCCAATCCTCACTTCACGTCGTGAACCGGCCGCCCCCGGTAGTAGCCGCAATGGGAACACGCATGGTGCGGCTGTTTCATTTCGTGGCAGTTCGGGCATTTGGCCAGCGCGGGTGCGAACAGGTGATCGTGCGCCCTCCGCTTGTTCTTGCGCATCTTGGAATGTCGACGCTTTGGATTAGGCATTACACTACTCCTCGTTCTCGCCTCGCTCGCAGTGGCACACAACGCCTCACCGAACAAGGTCGGATTCTATGGGCATTCCGCCCGGAAATCTATCTATTGTTTCTTGAGCCAGTCCTGTTTCAGCCGCGCGAGGGGAGCGAGCCGCGGGTCGCTGGTGTGCCGCTCACACCGGCACTGCTCCTGATTGAGGTTCGCCCCGCAGTGCGGGCACAACCCCCGGCAATCGCTCTGGCAGATCACTTTCATCGGCAAAGACAGTAACACCTGCTCCTTCAGCACGTCGGCCAGGAACAGGCCTTCTCCTTCGAAAAACCCGATCTCCGTGTCGTCATCTTTCAGCCGCTCCACATCGTTCGGCGTCCCCTTGAGGAGCGGTTGATAGAAGAGGTCAAAATCCCGGTGCACTTCCTCGATCACGGGTTCCAGGCAGCGCGCGCAGACCATCTCAATCCTGGTTTGCAGCTCGCCGGTGACCCGGATCTGGCCTTCCAGCAGTTCCGCCGTGGCATTTACTTCCAGCGGTTCCGACTGTTTCACTTCGCTCAGGCCGTAATCAATGCTTCCCGGAGCGTAACTCTTCCGGATGTGCACTTTGCGGACGGCAAGATCCTTGACGTCAAGGAACATTTCTTCTGCGCCTCCGGCGCGTACGCTCATGCCTTTCCATTATTTCGGCACTTCTTGTCTAAGTCAAGAAAGCGTCCCCCCGCCGAGGTCGCGTTGCGTCCTCCCGGTCACTGGCTCCTCCTAGTACTGGTCCCTTCCGCGCATCTACTGAAAGTAGCCCCCGACGACCTTGGCATAGTCCGCGATGGCGATTTCCGGGTCCTCCAGGTCAGGATGCCAGGCCTTCTCCCACTCGAAGCAGAAGTAGCCCTTGTAGCCGGTTTTCTGGAGCGCCTGGACTTGCCGCTGGATGGGCACGTCGCCCCGGCCCGTGAGCACATATTTGCGCTCCTTGCCGGCCAGCACGGAGTCCTTCAAGTGCGTGTGGCGAATCGAGGAGCCCAGTTCGTGAACCGTGTACTCCGGCTGCTCGTGCCCATCGGCGTAGGTGTGGTGCGCATCCCAGAGCAGCGCGGCGTGCGGTGAATCGGCGCGCGTCAGGACCTCCTTGAGCGTGGGCGAATCGACGAAATCGCCGTGCGATTCGATGATTACCGTTACACCGCGCGGCCCGGCGTATTCGCCCAGTTCATGCAAGCCCGCCGCCACGCGCGCCACCACTTCCTCCTTCGGTCCCTTGATCTCGTTGCCGAACACGCGCACATACGGCGAACCCAGCGCGGACGCCAGGTCGATAAAGCGCTTCGCATCCGCCAACTGTTGCGCATGCTTTGCGGGGTCGGCGTCATGCAGCGCGGAGGAGCTGCCGATGTTGGCGATCTTCAGGCCATGCGCGGCGACCTCTTTCTTGCTCTGCGCGATGCGCTCTGGCGCAAATTCCGGCCGCGAGGGCAAATCCATGCTGCCCATCAGGCCGCGGAGTTCGATGGCCGCGAACCCGTGCGATTCCGCGAACTCCAGAATCTTCGGCCATTCCCAAGCCGGACATCCCAGAGTGGAAAAGGCCAGCGGCAATCGCTCTTTCGTGTCCGCAGCCCACGCAAGACGGAGCAGCGCCAGGCTGGCCGCGCCGCAGGCACTCGCGGCGACAAATTGCCTTCGCGTACTTCTCATCGTATGCCCCCTGTTCCCTTCACGGGATTTCTCACAACGGCGGTCCCTGAATCAAGTATGATTTAGCCGCAGCGGGTTTCGGCGTCGCGAGGCACTTCTCCGCAGCGGGATTCTCCGCGCACAAAACGTATCATCATCATCCGCGAAAGAACACCGATCCTTGCCGGAGGTGCTTCGTGACCATGCAAAACTCATCCCGCCGCAATTTCCTGAAGACCGGCGCCGCCGCGCTCGCCGCTGTGCCGCTGGCGCGCGCTTCCAGCTATGCGCGCATCTTTGGCGCAAATGACCGCGTGCGCGTGGGCGTGGTCGGCTTCTCCGATCGCTTCCGCTCCGCCTTGCTGCCCTCATTTCTGCAGCACGCGAAAGATCTCAACTTCGAGTTCGTGGCTGTCTCCGACATCTGGAACCAGCGCCGCGAAGAAGGCCGGGCGCACATCGAAAAACGCACCGGCGCACACATTGATGCCGTGCGCAACAACGACGAGCTGTACGCGCGCAAAGACGTTGACGCCGTTATCATCGCCACTGCTGATTTCCAACACGCTCAGCATGGTGTGGAAGCGGTGCGCGCCGGCCGCGACGCTTACGTCGAAAAGCCGCTGGCGCACACGATGGAAGATGCGCGCGCGATTCGCGACGCCGTCCGCGAAACCGGCCGCATCGTGCAGGTCGGCACACAGCGCCGCAGCTCTCCGGTTTACCAGCAGGCCTACGATTTCGTCCGCAGCGGCAAATTCGGCGAAATCGTGTCCGTGCTGATGACCTGGAACGTCAACCAGCCCGGCCGCTGGCGCCGCCCGAAACTCGTCGCGGGCCTGCGCGAGGATCAAGTGGATTGGAAGCGTTACCTGATGAAGCTGCCCTACGAGCCGTTCGACCCGCGCAAATACGTCGAGTTCCGCCTCTTCTGGCCGTATTCATCGGGGATTCCGGATCAGTGGATGGTCCACCAGATTGACACGGTCCATTGGTTCACTGGGTTGCCGCGGCCGCGCAGCGTGGTGGCAAATGGCGGCATCTATTTTTGGAAAGATGGACGCAAGAATTGGGACACCATGACCGCGGTCTTCGATTACGGCCCGCTGAATGATCCCACCAAGGGATTTCAGGTGGTGTACAGCTCGCGCATGACGAATGAAGCCGGTGAAGTGAAGGAACTTTACTACTCGAATGGCGGCACGCTGGATCTCGACAAGAGAACTGTGTCGCCCGAAGGTGGGCTGACAAAACGCTTCGCGGACGAAATGAATATGCCGCCGAATCTGCTGCCCAAGATTTCGCTGCTGGATTCCGGCGGGCGCATCGTTACTTCCGCTGACACCGGCGGCGACGCGGACACTTCCGCCAACGTTCGCAACTGGATGGAATGCGTGCGCAGCCGCAAAACTCCCAACGCACATATTGAAGCGGGCTATTCGCACTCCGTGGCGCTGTGCATGACGATTGCGGCGATTCAGACCGGCCGCCGCATCACCTTCGACGATGCCAAGCAGGAAGTGGTCACGGGCGCGTAGCTCGTGCGAGCAAGCCGGGAGCCGTCAAACCTCGCGAATTACTTTCAACAATCCGTCCATGGATTCGCGGCTCGACGCTTCTTTGTCCTTCGCCGCATTCAGGTAATGCGTTTCCAGCGACATCGTGCCTGTGAATCCATCTTTCAGGATGGCGCGGAATTGCCCGACGTAGTCAATCTTTCCGCCGCCAATGGGACGCCAGTTGGTTCCCGTGCCTTCCGCATCCTTCAAGTGCATGTGCCACAAGCGCTTTTTGTCCAGCGGAGCGTAGCCGTCGGGAAAGGGTCTCAGTTCGCCGGCGGCGTACGCGTTGCCCGGATCCCAGTTCAGGCCCAGAGCCGGCGCCTTCACCGCGTTCAGCATGGCCGCGCTCTCCGCGCCCGTGGCCACATTGCAGGCGAACTCATTCTCCAGCACCAGGCGGATGCCTTCGCGCTTGGCGATCTCCGCCGTCCTGTCCAGTTCCTTGGCAACGCGCTCGAAGACCGTCTTGGGATCCTCCACGCGCCAGAAGGAAAAGATGCGCACCTTGTCAGTTCCGAAATCCTTGGCGCGCGCGAAGGCCCGTTCGAGCAGCGCATCCTGCTTTTCGTGTTCATTGGCGGCGAAATCGCCTTTGCCTTCGTCGAATTTTGAAGTGGTGCCGGGGAGAGTGGTCTTGAAGTAGGCCGAATCCAGCACGGACACGCGAAGGCCGTATTTCGCGAGCAGGTCCTTGGCGCGCTTCACTTCGTCGGGTGTGAATTCGGTGATGTACTTTCCCCAGACGTTGCGAAACTCCACCCACTCCAGCCCGTAGCCCTTCGCCCACGCCAGCGCCTTCTCCAAATCCTGGGTCACTTCATCCGTGATCACGCCGAGCTTGAATTGCTTCACGTCCGCCGCCAGCGCGCGCATGGTGCTCATCATTACGAATGCTGTTGCTCCACCGGCCAGAAATTCGCGTCGTTTCATCATCGTGAGGGCATCCTATTCTCCGGGCGCCACCGCGTCAATGTGCTACTGCTGATTCTAATTGTTCGCGCCGTTTTTCCTAACAAATTCCTGACGAACACCTCCGGACTTTCTATACCCGGCCAACGTACTCTGCGATTGTCAACGGAACGCTTGTAAGAACGAGGATTCGCCGTGTCGCCCTTTGCCATTCTCGCTTTTTGCATGCTCAGCATCGATCTCACGCTGGTTTTGTTGTTCCACCTGGTCTATGGCGAAAAGCGTCACAAGTTTTCCCGCGAGAAACTGCTCCAAGGGAATCGGCGGACGGCGCGCTAAAAATCTCTGCATGCGTCCTGCAGTCCCGCCGGGCTCCTCCACTTTCCTGGGACCGCCAATCCGCGGCCAGCCTGCTACACTAGGTTGCATCGCTCCCAGGAGTTGCGCATGTCTGAACCTACCTCGTTCGCCAAATCCGCTCCCACCCGCACCGAATCCGACAGCATGGGCAAGATTGAAGTTCCGGTAGACCGCTACTACGGCGCGCAAACAGCCCGTTCCCTGATTCACTTCGCTATCGGCAAGGACACCATGCCGCCGGAATTGATCCGCGCGTTCGGGATACTCAAAAAGGCCGCAGCCCTCGTCAATCGCGATCTCGGCAAACTTCCCGAAGAGAAGGCCAACCTGATCGTGCAGGCCGCGGATGAAGTCATCGCCGGAAAGCTGCAGGAACATTTTCCGTTGCGCATTTGGCAGACCGGCAGCGGCACGCAGACGAACATGAACGTCAACGAAGTGATCTCCAACCGCGCCATCTCCATTGCCGGCGGCGTGATGGGCAGCAAGAAGCCGATTCATCCGAACGACGATGTGAATATGTCGCAGTCCTCGAACGACACGTTTCCCACGGCCATGCACATTGCCGCTGCCGCTGAGACTTCACGCCATTTGCTGCCCGCGGTGAAAAAGCTGCGCGATGCGCTCGATGCCAAAGCAAGGGCGTTTATGGGCGTCGTCAAAATCGGCCGCACGCACTTGCAAGACGCTACGCCACTGACCGTGGGCCAGGAATTTTCCGGCTGGGTTAGCCTGCTCGATCGCGATGGCGCGCGCATCGCCATGGCGCTGGATGGCTTGCTGGATCTCGCCATCGGCGGCACGGCGGTGGGCACGGGCCTGAATGCGCATCCGGAATTCGCGGAGCGCGCCGCACGGAAAATCGCCGAACTCACCGGCCTGCCCTTCCGCTCGCACCCCAACAAATTCGCCAGCCTTTCCGCGCATGATGAAGTGGTCTTCGCCAGCGGCGCGTTGAAGACCCTGGCCGCTTCGCTGATGAAAATCGCGAATGATGTTCGCTGGCTGGCTTCCGGCCCGCGCTGCGGCCTGGGCGAGCTGACGCTGCCGGAAAACGAGCCCGGCTCCTCGATCATGCCGGGAAAAGTGAATCCCACGCAGTGCGAGGCGCTGACCATGGTGGCGGTGCAGGTGATGGGCAATGACACGGCGATTGGCTTCGCCGGCTCGCAAGGCAATTTTGAATTGAATGTGTACAAGCCGGTGATGATCTTCAACTACCTGCACTCGGTGGAACTCCTCGCGGATGCGTGCAACAGTTTCGTGGAGCACTGCGTGGTGGGCATTGAAATCAACCGCGACACAATTGATCGTTATGTGCGCAACTCCCTGATGCTAGTTACCGCGCTGGCCCCCAAAATCGGCTACGACAACGCCGCCAAGGTCGCCAAAACCGCCCACCACGAAAACACCAGCCTCCGCGAAGCCGCCACCAAACTTGGCTTCCTCTCCGCCGAAGAATTCGACCAACTCGTCAAACCTGAAGACATGACCCATCCATGAGCTACGATCTCGAAGTTTGGTCAGTTTACCCATTTGATCCATCTGCCCTCCGGGATCCGGAACAATGGGAACATCTTGCTGAGACTCAATGGGTTCGCTCCGCCGCTACTTGGCAAGTATCGATTTTCGGCTCAAGCAGACTTCTTCCGGAGGACGTGCCTGAAGAAATCGCCCAGCTCCTTCCCGGGATCACCTATTTGACTGAAATTGTCCTAGAAGGCCAGCGAACCAAAGTAGCAACACAACTTCTTCAGTCAACTTCAAATCAAATCGGTAAGGTTCTTCACGGGGTCGTTTTCGACAAACAGGAAGACACGTTGCGGACACCTACAGGCGTGAAGCGATTTGTGCCTCCATCGAAGCAGGAAACTTTTTCGGTCTTGCGCTTCTCTTGGTGGTTTCTGGAAAGTCCTTTACTCACTAGTGAGGGATGCCAGCGCTTTCTCGCGCTTCTCGAACGCTTCATCCCCGAAGCATTGCCCAAACGTTACGGCCTGTACGAGCCTCCACAACACATCTACGCGGAAACGGGAAAAGCACACCTGCTCCGATTCATGGAAGAGAACGTGCACGACTTCGTAGTCTGGTACCCCCACAGGCCGGTCACCTCTCTCTATCTGGGCCATCCCGAGCCGGTTGGTGCCAGCAAGTTGGGTTTTCGAACGAATCAACTGTCGATCGAAGTCGAGTCCGCAGTGCTAACGCAGCCTGGATGGGCTAACAGCTTACGGCAGTTCTGGAGAGAGGTTTCGCGGTTCATAAAGCCCGTCTATGGCGAAGTACGGACCCTTGGTGGCAGGCAACGCAGGGGAGCAACAGTGTTCGCCTCGTTTAAGGATGAAGCTGGCCTCGAGTTGACTAAGGGATGGTGGTGGAGGGGCATCCCGAAACAACTTGGCTGCGCCGTAGTGCTTGGCGAGACGTATCAGAAATTGTGGCCCGCGTTTATGTCGAAGGCACTGCTGGAAGAGCAACTAGCTTTTGCTTCCACTTCCGATTGGGCGGCCGCTAGGGATTTGTCAGAGAATGTGGGCACTCCCCCTGGCCCTGTCTCTATGCGACGTGAAGCCCAACGGCCGGGTGACCAGGAATATCCGGAAGCCTGGCCCTTCGGGGAACCCTTTGACCCGCCGAAGCCTTCTCCCCGGCCATCACTCTTGCGCAAGTTCCGTGGTCTATTCAACTCTCTTATTTTTGCCGTGGCGTTCTTGTTCGCGAATGATGCTTACCCTCAGGAAGCAAAATCTCAGGCAATGCTTCTCTGCGCCCTTTGCGTGGTTCCCTCCGCGTCAAGTTTTTCTCTTCCTGCCTCCCAGCAAACTGAGACTCCCGACTGGTGCAAGCCACTTCCTCGCCCGGAATACAAATCGCTCGAACGCGTGGCGATCAGCGATCCGTGGTTCGAGGTTTACAAAGTTGCGCCCGACACCTTCGCCATTTACGAACCGCACCAAGCCGAGGAAGTCATCTCCTACCTCATCCTCGGCAAGGAGAAGGCTTTGCTCTTCGACACCGGCATGGGCATCAGCGACATCCGCAAGTTGGTCTCGGGACTCACGGCTCTCCCTGTCATCGTCCTGAATTCTCACACCCACAACGACCATGTGGGCGGTAACTGGCAGTTCGACACCATCTATTCCATGGACACGGACTTCAGCCGCCAGAATGCTAAGGGTTCCACCGCCGACGCTCAGGATGAACTCGCGCCGGGTCAGATTTGCGGTGAATTGCCCAAGGGCTTTGACGCGAAAGCGTATCGCACCAAAACCTGGGACATCACCAAGTATGTCCATGACGGCGACAAGCTCGACCTCGGCAGTCGAACGCTCGAAATCATCTCCACTCCCGGCCACACGCCCGACGCCATTTGCCTCTTCGACCTCGCGGGCGGCCTCCTCTTCACCGGCGATACCTACTATCCCGCCGCCATCTGGCTCTATCGCCCCGAAACCGACTTCGATGCCTACGCAAAATCCGTCGCCCGTTTGGCGGCCCTTGCGCCGCAAGTAAAAACGGTCCTGGGGGCGCACAATATTCCCGTCGCTCCCCCATCGGTCTTGACCAAACTACCCGTCGCCTTCGCCGACCTCCGCGCGGGCAAGGCCAACTGCAAGCCCGACAGCCCGGACAAAAAGCGCTGCACGATTCGCGAATACACATTTCTTCTTGCTGCAGCCCCCTAACAAGCTGCTAGTGTGATGTTCCGAGAACAAGTTGTCGATGTTCGGAGCCTTCAGGGGCTAAAGCCCAAATCATTGCACAGAATTTACGCCGGGGCTGAAGCCCCGGCCTCCTAAAGAAAACTACAAGCAACTTCCGGGACGGTCCCCCAGGGGTTACACTCTTTTGTGTTGGAAACCCTTATGTTTCGCCGCCCTCCAGCATTCTTCTCCCTCGCAGCTCTTTTACTGCTCGCGGCCGCCGCGCCTGCCGCCTTCGCGCAGCCCAAGCAGGCGCAAGCCAAGCACGAAAAAACGGTCTGGAATTTCGACGGGGGCATCTCGCTCATCACCGACGGCTCGATCCCCGATGGACCGTGTTTCCGGCTGACCGGCAGGGTGTTCGCGCCAGAGTTCTTCGAGAATCTGAAGCGCGTGGACAGCGAACTCGGCACGATCTATCGCCGCGGCAACGACGTGGTTTCCGTATTCCCGGAAAAAATGCAGCTTCACTTCATGATGTACGACATGCCCTGCAGCGATCAGATCCAGGCGGCGGGCACGCGGGTTTACCTGACGCGCTCGCTGATGGAAACGCTGCGGCTGAGCTTTTTCTGGAAGCACGGCATGTATTTGCGTCCCGCAAAGGGCGTGACGCCCAAGCATCTGGAGGCGCGCCCGGTGCCGGCTTATGGCGCCGAGCACGCGACGGATCTGCCCGAAAAATACGAGTGGTGGTTTGAGTTCGAGGTTCCGAGCGAAAATGTGCCGGTGACGGACAGCCTGGTCATCCTCGTGCGCACGGCCGATGGCTATGTTGCCGCGCGTGTCGCCGCGCGCATGTAGACACTCTACTGGGAGTTAGCTCCCAATATCTTCGGTGAAGGCGCGGCTTCTTGCCCCGAGGGGAAACAAATAGCTGGGCTTGCGAATGAAGACAGAAATGTCATTCCGAACCCCGTTGCTTTTTGAACGGGGTGAGGAATCTGCTTTGTCCTTACTCCCCCGGAAGAAAGCAGATCCCTCGCTTCGCTCGGGATGACAATGTACTGCAAGTTTGCCCAGACCCTTTATCAGATTGGCTCTGACCTCCCGCGCCCGCCGTCTTTCTATTCTTCACAGCCGGGTTGCGGCTCGGGACGCAGGTTGTAGAGAAATGTAAATCCGAAGTCGACCTGCGGCTTCCCCCAATCCGGCGGGATCGCGGGGAACGGAGCGGCTTCCCGCACGGCGCGCAACGCGGTTTCCGTCAGCTTGTTTCCGGCAAACACCTGCGTCAGAAATGTGTCGTCTTCCTCGGTCTTGCCATCGGCTTGAATCTTGATGCGCACGGTGACTACCGCTTTTTCCTCTTCGCCGAGCGATAAAGGCAGGCGCTTGTACCACTGCTTGCGGACCTTGCTATAAACCCGCTGCGCGTAGTCCACGATCACGGGCGTGCTGCCCGAAGGCATATCCGGATTGGTCTTGTAGCAGAAGGGATGGCGCAACTCCACCACCAATTCCTCAAAGGGTTGCTTTTCCTGATTGGAGAGCGAGACGAGGCGATTCCTGTGCCACGCGATCGCGCCGGCCTCTTTGTGTTCGATCTCGAATTTCCCATCAGGCTCAAAAACGCTGACCTGCGCCGATGCAAACGGGATTTCCAGATACAGCGGGAATTGCACCTCTTCCGTCGTTTCCCTGGGCTCGAGGCGCATCCAGAAAATACGCGCGTGCTGGTTTTCGAGGACCAGGCGGAAATGCCGGGTGTCAAAATTGACCGGATCGCGCAAGGAACCCGGCACTTGAATCTCGTCCACGGCGTAAGAGTCCTTGAACTCAATCACCAGGATGCGGGAAGGCTGGGGGCCGGTGTTACGTATGAAGTTTTCATCGTCCCTGCGGAGCCACGACACTTCGCCAAACCCCAGGCGAGACGTTTGCGCGCGATTGGCGGAGGACCAAACGTCCTGAGCGTCGCCATCCAGAATCACCAGCAGGCTGTCGTTTTTCAAGACGGGGAGCGAGACGATGCTCGATGGGAGAATGGCGTAGCGGACGGCCCGCACATTCTTGTTTTCCAGGAGCACTTCCCCGCCGGTTGCTTCCGGCGCGCGGATTCCTTGGGAAAAAACGGGAAGCGAAAGAAAGACGGAGAGAACGACTACGGCGCAAAGGGAGAGCGTCGAAAACGAGCACATCGGAAAGAATCCACCCCTGATGAGGGCAGTTTAGCACGAATGAAACCTGCGTTCCTGCCCGCTCAGCCCAGATTGATTTCCGGCACGCGGCCGCGCACTTGCAACTTCGCTTCGGTTTTCGCCTGAACTTCCTCGGGAGACCAGCCGGGCGCGGCTTCGCGCAGGACCAGGCCGTTTTTCGTGACGTCAATGACGGCGAGGTCCGTGATGATGGTGTTGACGCACTCGATGCCGGTCAAGGGATAGCTGCACTGCTTCACGATCTTCGGCGCGCCGTCTTTGGTGTTGTGCTCCATGCACACAATCAGGTTTTTCGCGCCCGCGGAAATGTCCATCGCGCCGCCGATGTTGCCGATGCCTTTCGATCCGGGAATTTTCCAGTTGGCGAGATCCC
Source organism: Acidobacteriota bacterium (assembly GCA_003154775.1). Lineage (GTDB taxonomy): Bacteria > Acidobacteriota > Terriglobia > Acidiferrales > UBA7541 > Acidiferrum. The sequence goes on from PMES01000035.1 coordinate 48,892, forward strand.
CTTTTTCGGAAACCTGGAAGCCGCCGAGGACCGCAACGTCCAGATGCCCGCCGCGCGTCATCAGGTGCGCGTCGGCCTGATTGAAAAACGAAGCGCCCGGAATGAGCGTTACCGGAACTTTCATCGCGTCCACCAGGTCGTAATCCTCTTCACCAGGCTTGGCGCGCCGGCCCATCCCCAGGATTCCATTTTCGCTGTGGAAATAGACAGTGATACCCTTCGGCAAATAATCGGCGATGAGATTCGGAATCCCCCAGCCAAGATTCACGTAAGCGCCGTCACTCAATTCCCGGGCGGCGCGCTGGGCGATCTGTTCACGGCTGAGACGCGGCTTATCCGGCATAACGCAATCCTTTCGCCTGCACGATGCGATGCACGAAGATGGCGGGTGTGATGACATTTTCGGGCTCGATGGAACCCACGGGAACGATTTCGTCCACTTCCACGATGGTGGTGCTTGCCGCCATGGCCATGATGGGATTGAAATTGCGCGCGGCCAGCCGATAGGTGAGGTTGCCAAGCTCATCGGCCTTCTCCGCCTTGATCAGAGCGAAATCCGCGTGCATGGGCTTTTCGAGGATGCAACGCTTGCCGTCGATCACGCGCTCTTCCTTGCCGTTGGCTACTTCCGTGCCCACGCCGACGGTTGTGTAGAAGCCGAGCAGGCCCGCCGCCGCCGCGCGCATCCGTTCGCAGAGAATCCCCTGCGGCACAAGTTCGCAGGTGACTTCCCCCTTCGCGTAGCGTTCCTGGAAGTAGTTGGAGTGCGGGCCGGGGAAAGCGGCGACGACGTGGCGCACCTGGCCATTCTTGAACATGATGCCGAGTTCGCCTTCGCGCGTGCCGCAATTATTGCTGATCGCCGTGATCTCTTTGATGCCCTTGCGGGACAACGCTTGAATCAGATTGTTGGGGAAACCGGCGCCGCCGAATCCGCCAAACATAATGCGCGCGCCATCGGGAATATCCGCAACTGCGGCGTCCAGGGAAGAGAAAATTTTCTGCTTCATGATTCGCTCGGTGAAAAGAAGAGTGCGTTGCTTTTGCCTATAGATTGTTCACGACCAGCGGCCAATGTGCAACCCCGCGAAGAAGAACAGTCAGGAATTGCGCAGGCCGTGCAGGATGAGGCGGAGAAAGATTTGTTTGACGTGCTCGGGGTCCGAGCCGGCCTGGCTGGAAGAGACCGGATCGTTGTCATACCACCGGTAAAGCCAATTGCACATCCCCAGGATCGCGTTGACGATGAGCCAGGGCTCGCCCTCCATTAGCTTTCCCTGTTCCTGGCCCTTGCGAACCAGTTCGACAAATCGCTTGTTGTAGCGGGACATCACGGAGATGAGCTTGTGCTGCCGTTTGCCCGACAGCGAATCGAATTCGTGCAGGAATAATCCGAACGGCACGCGATTCTGGATGATGTAGTCAATCTGCGCGCGGATGGCCCGCTCGAGCTGCTCGACGGGATCGCCTTCGGGATCGATGTGGCGGGCGATGTACGCGTCGCCATCCTCGACGCCGGCGAGAAGCAGCCGGAACAGCAAGTCGTCCTTGGATTTGATGTAGTAGTAGAGCGAGCCCTTGAGGATGCCGACGTCCCTGGCTACATCTTCGATGGTCGTGGCATGAAATCCCTTGGCGAAAAAAATGTTCGCGGCGCTTTGCAGGACTTCCTCGAGGCGCGTGCCAGGTTTGGATTTGGCCGGAAGCTGCGGGGCATTGCGCGGGCGCAGCGGCTGGGGAACGGAATTACTCTTGGAGATTTTGCCGGGCACGGGCGTCCTCGCGGGAATCCTAGAAAGCATAGTAACAGAGGGGCGCGGAGGGCAACGGAGAACACAGAGAAGCGGCGGAGAACTGGCGAGGGACGATGCGCCTTATGGTTTGGGCGCCATTTTATTTTTACGGTAGGACGACGTGGCAGGAATGCGTCTTCAGCACGAGCCACACGCGCAGACCGGGGACGAGTTGCAGCGAACGAACCGCGCCGGGCGTGAGATGCACGATGAAGCGGGCCCCGGCGGTCACCTGCGCGACGACGAGTGACCCGCGCGGCTCCAGCGCATCGAGCGTGCCCGGCAAGACGTTGCGGGCGCTGAGGGCACGGGGCGCTTCGGTGGCAAGGAGAATGTCGCCGGCGCGGATGGCCACCTGAACCGCTGCGCCCGGCGGCACCGTACCGAGCGGAATTTCCAGTTCGCAGTTCGCGGAAGCGAGCACGACGCGCATGACGCCGTCCGCGGGACGCTGCTCGACGACATGCCCATCCAAGAAATTCTCGAAACCGGCGGCCTGGGCCAGGGCAACACTCCGCGGCGCATCGAGGACGGCGCGGGGAGCACCACTTTCCTGAACCCGGCCATTGACGAGCGCAACGACACGTTCGCCGATGGCGTCCACTTCTTCGCGATTGTGCGTCACATAAAGAATCGGGATGCGCTCGGCGGCGTTCCACGCGCGAAGATCCTGCAGAATCGCCTGCCGCAGCGCGGCGTCCAGCCCGGTCAGCGGCTCATCGAGCAGCAGCAATTGCGGCTGCGTCACCAGCGAGCGCGCCAGGGCCACCCGCTGCTTTTCTCCCCCGGAAAGTTCGCCGGGCTTGCGCCGGCGCAGCGCTTCAATGTGAAACGCCGGCAGAATGCGCTCGACGCGCTCTTGTCGCTCAGGCGAAGGGAAAGCGGAAAGACCATAGGCGACATTCTCTTCCACGGACAGATGAGGGAAGAGCGCGAGCGACTGAAAAACGTAGGCAATGCGGCGCATTTGCGCAGGCAGCGAAAAACGGCGCGCGGCGTTGAAGAAATATTCGTCGTTGAATTTGATCACACCCGCATCCGGGCGGAGCAAGCCGGAGATGCAGTCGAGCAACGTGGACTTCCCCGCCCCGGAGGGGCCGAAGAGCACCGTGAAGCCCGGAGCGAACGTTTCGCGGACGTCCAGATGAAAAGGCGGCGAGCCCGCCGTGCGGAATTGTTTGCGAATGTCAACGAAGAGCATTGGAAGAGTCACTTCGCGAGCCAAGGCGACCACACGCGGCGATTCATGCCGTAAACGACGGCCAGCACGATAAACGAGATGCCCAGTAGCAGTAGCGCCGTGTGGTTGGCGGCAGCGAAGTCCAGCGCCTGGACGCGATCGTAAATGTCAATGGAAACGGTGCGCGTGATGCCCGGAAGATTGCCGCCGACCATCAGCACAACGCCGAATTCGCCGAGCGTGTGCGCAAAGCTGAGGACCACGGCGGTGATGAGTCCGGGCCAGGAGAGCGGAACAATGATGCGGAAAAATGTGCGCAGGCGGCTGGCGCCGAGAATAGAAGAAGCATCGAGGAGACGCCGGTCGAGCGATTCGAAGGAAGCGATCAGGGGCTGCACGGCAAAGGGCAGGCTGTAGACAAGTGAGGCGATGACGAGGCCGGCGAAGGTGAAGGCCAGCGTGTGGCCGAACAGGAATTGCCACAGGCGCCCAAGCGGGCCGCGCGGACCCAGTGCGATCAGGGCGTAGAACCCGAGAACCGTGGGAGGAAGAACCAGAGGGAGAGCGACAACGGACTCCAGCAGGAATTTCCCCCGCCAGTGCGTGAAAGCGAGCCAGTAGGCCAGCGGTAGCGCCAGCATGAGGAGGATGGCGGAGACCACGGCGGCCAACCGGAAGGATAGCAGGAGCGCATCGAGGTTCATGGCTTGGTGGTCTCGCGGGATTCGGAAGCAGCGGGCAGAGTGAAGCCATAGCGGGCCAGCGTGGCGCGCGCGGATTCAGTTTGCAGAAAGGCGAGGAAAGCGCGGGCGGCCGGCTTGTTGGGCGAGGATTTCAGGAGGACGACGGCTTGTTCGAGAGGCGGATAAAGATCACGCGGAATTTCCCAGTACTTGCCGGATTTCATGGCGGGAGCGGCTGCGAGCGAGAAAGCCAGGATGCCGGCTTGGGCGCTGCCGGAGAGCACGAATTGCGCGGCCTGCGAAATATTTTCGCCGTAAACCAGTTTGGATTTGAGTCGCTCGTAGAGGCCGGCCTTTTGCAAGGCGGCGACGGCGGCGCGGCCGTAGGGCGCGTGATCGGGATTGGCGATGGCAATTTTCTGAATGCGCGCATCCAGCAGCGTGTTCCATTGGAGATTTGCGGGAATCAATGGCGACTCGGGCGGCAGCCACAAAACGATGCGTCCGAACGCATAGGTGTAGCGCGAATCGGATTCGGCGAAGCCCGCATCGATTAGCTTCTGCGGATAAGCGATATCGGCGGAAAAGAAAAGATCGAAGGGAGCGCCATTCTGGATTTGCGCGAAGAAGTTGCCGCTGGAGCCATAGCTGATGGCGAGTTTCGCGGCAGATTGCTTTTCGTACTGCGCGGCAAGATCGCCGAGGGCGAATTGCAGGTCGGAGGCGGCGGCGATGCGAAGGGATTGGGCGTGAACGCTCCGCGCGGCAGGAAAGAACAGCAAGGCGAGCAATATTGCCGAGATGGGGCGCAGCAATGCTGCGCCCCTACACTGACGGATTGTTGGGAGAATGTTCATGGGCACGCGCGCACGCAAGGGGATCAGACGCGGAGAATCATCACTTCGGTGGATTTGATGAGGGCGGCGGCGCGCTCGCCGGCCTTAAGGCGCATCTCTTTGGCGGCATCGGCGGTGATGATCGAGGTGATGTGCTGCTCGCCGATCGCGAGCGTAATTTGCGCCAGAAGTCCGCTGAATTTGATGGCGACGACGCGCCCGATGAGCTGGTTGCGCCCGCTGATTTTGCGGAAATTGCCGCGCCTCGTGGCGATATCCCCGCGCTCCAGCTTTTTTGGGATTAGGCGGTCGATTTCCGATTCAGGCACGCGATGGTGGCCTCCGGGCGTTTTGGCAGTCTTGATTTTGTCGTGGTAGATCCACTGCTTCAGCGTGGGATAGCTGATGCCAAGGATATTGGCGGCTTCGCGCGGCGCTAAGAGTCTTTGCATGGGTGCCTCAGGCCCGTGATGATAGACGGTTTTATTTGCCAGAGCAATACGTTTTTATACGGTTTTGAGGGAAGAAAGTCACACGGTGGAAGCGAAAATGGCTCGGAATAACCCGCACTCGAAAACCTAATTGCGGAGTGGCTTGCCGGTTTTCAGCGTGTGGGCAATGCGCGCCTGGGTTTTCTTCTCGCCGCAAAGAGAAACGAAGGCTTCGCGCTCCAGATCCAGAACATACTGTTCGCTGACCAACTGCGGCGCGGATAGCGCGCCCCCCGCAAGAATGTTGGCGAGCTGCCGCGCCACATGCGCATCGTAATCGGATGCGTAGCCGCCTCGCACCATCAGGTGGATGGCCATCTTTGCGGCAGCAAGGAACGATTCCCCCAGCACCTTGATCTGCGTCGTCTGCGCGCCTTCCTGCCAGGAGGAAGCCGCCGGCTTCCATCCGCCGCGGGCAAGAGCGAGCGCGGTCTGCTTGGCGTCGGCAACCAGTCGCTCGCGATTCATCGAGTACGAATCGTTGCGGCGCAGGTAGCCGAGCTCGCGGCATTCTTCCGCGCTGGTGCCCACTTTGGCGGTGGCGATATTCTCAAACACGGGCCTCAGCGTGTGGAATAAATCCAGGTCATCCCCTGACGCCGCATTCTCATTGGCGCGGATGAGCATCTCCTTCGTGCCGCCACCGCCAGGAATCAGGCCGACGCCGGCTTCCACGAGGCCGATGTAAGCCTCAGCAGCCGCATGAATCTTCGCGGCGTGCAGCCCGATTTCGCAGCCGCCGCCGAGCGCCATACCCTGCGGCGCGGCGACGACCGGCTTCGGCGCGTATTTGATGGCCAGATTCACGTTCTGGAACTGCTTCACCGCCATGTGCAATTCATCCCACTCCTGCTCCTGTGCGCCGACAAGCACCAGCATCAAATTCGCGCCAACCGAAAAGTTGCTGGCCTGGTTGGCAATGACCATGGCGTCGAAATCTCTCTCCAGGCGCTTCAGACCTTTGTGCATCATGGCGATCAGGTCCGCGCCAATGGCGTTCATCTTGGCATGAAATTCGCAGCAGACCACGCCGTCGCCAAGATCGATCAGGCTGGCGCCAGAGTTGCGCTCAACTTCGCGGCCCGCCTCCTTGAGATTTTTCAAAATAAGGATGCCGGCGGGCTCCTCCACTTTTTTCACGGAAGCCGTGGCGAGATCGAAGACGGAGCTGACGCCCTTCTCCGATTCGTAAAAGCTTTTGCGCCCGCTGGCCAGCGCTTTTTCAAAAACAGGAGGGAGCGCACGGCCTTCTTTCCTGATCTGCTCCGCGAATGCCGGGAGCCCCAGAGCGTCAACAATCTCGAACGGGCCAAGTTCCCAGGCGAAGCCCCAGCGCATGGCGCGGTCCAAGTCCACGATGTGATCGGTGATTTCCGGCATGCGGCGTCCGGCGTAGAGGCACATCTCCGAAAGGCCGCCCCAGATGAATTGCTGGGCTTTGTCCGTCTTTTGTCCTTCAAAGAGCGGCGTCACGAGCGCGCGCAGACGCTCGCGCGTATCCTCGATGGTCTTGCCGGCTTCGATGGAAGCGAACCGCGCTTTTTGCCGCGCGCGATACTCCATCGTGTTGAGGTCGAGCGTCAGAATCTCCTTTTCGCCCTCGCGCTTCACGCGCTTGTAAAATCCCTGGCCAGTCTTGTCGCCGATCCAGCCGCGCCGCGCCATCTCTTCGACGAAGGGTGGCACTTTGTAGGCTTCGCGCGACTCGTCATTTGGCGCGGTCTCATAAATGTTCTTCACCACGTGCATCAGAATATCGAGGCCGACGATATCCGCGGTACGAAACGTCGCGGACTTCGGCCAGCCCACGGCCGGGCCGGTGCACGCGTCCACCTCCTCCACCGTCAATCCGAGAGTGCTCATCAGCCGCAGCGCATTCAACATCGAATAGGTGCCGATGCGGTTGGCGATGAAGTTGGGCGTGTCCTTGGCAACAACCACGCCTTTGCCGAGGCGCCGGTCGCAAAAATCGCAAAGCGCCGCCACCACGTCGGGAGAAGTCTTCGGGCCGGGAATGAACTCCACGAGTTTCATGTAACGCGGCGGGTTGAAGAAGTGCGTGCCGGCCCAGTGCTGCTGAAATTCTTCGGGCAGTCCTTCCGCGATGAGGTGAACGGGAAGCCCGGAGGTATTGGTGGTCACGATCGCGCCGGGCTTGCGATATTGCGCAACCTTGGCCAGCAGGCCGCGCTTGATCTCCAGATTCTCCGCCACCACTTCGATGATCCAGTCCGCTTCGGCGATGCGCGGCAGATCGTCCTCAAAATTGCCGATAGCGATTTTGGAGGCCAGCGCCGGCGTGAAAAAAGCGGCCGGGCGTGATTTTCTCGCAGCCTCCAGGCCGGCAAGCACAATTTTGTTGCGATCGGCGGGAGCGGCATCCTTCGGAACGATGTCCATGAGAAGGCAGGGGAGGCCGGCGTTGGCAAAATGCGCGGCGATGCGCGCGCCCATGGTGCCGGCGCCGAGAACAGCGGCTTTCTGAATTCGGTGAGTCATACGCAAGCCTTGTGGAACGTGATTGGTACGGCTAGACAGGTTACAAAACCGGCATGCGCTGGTCAAACACCTGTTTGGTAAGGCCCGAACGATTTAAAATGGCAGGCATATGCGTAAAGTAAAGACCGGGGAATCCGCGAGCTTGCGAAAGAGGTTTTCCGCGCGTTTGCCTACGGTGGCACCCCGCCGGGGACGCGCCGTCCGCGCGTAGGCCTGGCGCTGGCGGGCGGATTTGCGCGCGGCATCGCGCACATCGGCGTGCTGCGCGTTTTTCGCGAAGCGGCCATCCCGATCGACGTCGTATCCGGCACAAGCGTGGGCGCGCTGATCGCCACGGGGTATTGCGCCGGCACGCCTCTCGAAGCCATGCAAGATCTGGCGCTGCAAACAAAATTCAGCGATTTCGGCAGGTGGGCGCCTTCCTGGCTGGGCCTGGCAACGAACTACCGCTTGGAACAATATCTTTCGCGGTTGACGCCGCTGAAAACATTTGAAGACCTGCAGAAGCCCCTGGCCATCGCCGCAACCGACATCAACGAGGGCTTGGCGGTCTATTACCACAGCGGGCCAATCGCCCCGGCCTTGCGTGCTTCCTGCGCCTACCCCGGTTTGTTTGTGCCGATCCAACACGAGGGCCGCACGCTGGTGGACGGCTTCCTGACCGCCTTGGTTCCCATCGAGGGGGTGCTGCTTCTGGGCGCGGAACTCGTCATCGCCGTTTACCTGGAATCCAAAACGATCGAAAGCCCTCGCACATTCACGGACGTGCTCAGCCGGTCGTTCACCATCATTCAGAAACATGCGGACCTGGAGTGGCGGCAGCACGCCGACGTGATCATCGAACCGGACGTCTCGCCCTATGCCTGGGATGACTTCACCAAAACAATGGAATTGGTGCGTGCGGGGGAAGAAGCGGCGCTGCGAGCCCTGCCCGCCATACGCGCGGCGATTGAGGGCAAGCGCATCGTGACCGGGAAGTAGCCAGCGAAAAAAACTGCCCCGACAATTTCCTTCCTGGCGAAATTCGCTCAGCTGGCCTTTCTCGCGAGATGCTGTTTTGATCCTATTCAGACCGCGAAGCACCCTGTCATCTTGAGGGGCGCGCCGAGCGTTTACCCCGGCCTGGTCGGGGCGCCCCGAAAGATCTCAACTAACACATCTTGCACAATTTTGTTGAGTTTCTTCGGCGCTCCTCATCAGAAGGTGGCGGCCAAGTTTGCGCTCAGGCGCGAGTCACTTCCACCACCACCGGCTGGCCTTCGCCTTTGCCGCGCTGGTTGAGCCAGGCGCCGAGACCCTCGGCAAAGCGCTCCGGCGTAAGGCGAAGACTCGCTTCCAGCCAGCCGTCGGCAACCGGCAGGGTGTCGTCGAAATCGGGCGAATTGGTGAAATTGCGCATGCAGAATTGATCCAGCCACTCGAGCGGGCAGGGCTTGCGTTCCCCGCGAATCAGAACATCCACCTGAAATTTCTGAGCGTACATGGCGAAATCATATCATCGCGCGCGCGGGGTCCCGCGCCGCCGGCAATCCCCGTTGCACCAGCAACCTCAGCCGTGCGTGAAATGGCCGCATAAGTAAAGGCGTAGATGGTCATAAGCATAGCCTGAACTTGCGCAGGGCTCAGGGCTAACATACACTGTGCGGACACGAGACGGACTTGCACCATCCTGCCTCTCTGGGATGCTCCTCCTGGTATCGGAGACCGGCTGGTTTCGGCGCATCGCATTGCTCTCGGATGCAGCGCACTTTAAATTCCGGGGGTAGAACGTGGGAACGCCAATGGAAACCTGGGTTGACCAAGCCGCCCGGTTGACCAAGCCGGATAAAGTTGTTTTTTGCGACGGCTCCGAAGCGGAAAACAACGTCATCCTGCACGAAATGTTGAAGCATGCGGATTCCTTCCGGCTTAACGAAAAAACCTATCCCAATTGCTACCTGCACCGCAGCAGCCCCAGCGACGTGGCCCGCACGGAGCACCTCACGTTCATCTGCACTCCCGACAAGGACGATGTGGGCCCGACGAATAACTGGATGGATCCCGGCGCGGCCAAAATCAAGGTAGGAGCGCTGCTGGACGGGGCCATGCGCGGGCGCACCATGTATGTCGTGCCCTACATCATGGGTCCCGCGAATTCGCCGATCAGCAAGGTGGGCTTGGAAGTGACGGACAGCCCCTACGTTGTGGCCAACATGCGCATCATGGCGCGCATCGGAAAAGTGGCCACCGACCGCTTGGGAAATTCGGCGGATTTTGTGCCTGGCCTGCACTCGCTGGGCGATCTGGACCCGCTGCGCCGCTACATCGTGCATTTTCCCGAAGAGCGGCTCATCTGGAGCGTCGGTTCGGGCTATGGCGGAAACGCGCTGCTGGGCAAAAAGTGTTTTGCGCTGCGCATCGCCAGCTACATGGCGCGGCAACAGGGCTGGATGGCCGAGCACATGCTCATCCTCGGACTCGAATCGCCCGGCGGAAAAGTCACCTACATGGCCGCGGCGTTTCCCAGCGCTTGCGGAAAGACGAACCTGGCGATGATGGTCTCCGCGCTGGAGAGCCAGGGCTACAAGGTATGGACAGTCGGCGACGACATCGCGTGGATGCGGATTGCGTCGGACGGCTATCTGCACGCCATCAATCCGGAAGCGGGATTCTTCGGCGTGGCCCCGGGCACGGGGATGAATACGAATCCCAACGTGATGCGGGCGCTGAACCGCAACACCATATTCACCAATGTAGGCGTGACATCGGAAGACGAGCCGTGGTGGGAAGGCATCGGCGGCGGTCCGCCGGAAGGGCTGGTGACGTGGCGCGGCGAGAAGTGGGACCTCTCGAAGGGACCCGCGGCCCATCCCAACGCGCGCTATACCGTGCCCGCGCAGCAATCTCCCTGCATTTCGCCCAACTGGGAGGCGCCGGAGGGCGTGCCTATCTCGGCGATTATTTTTGGCGGGCGGCGGGGTCGCCTGGCTCCGCTGGTATATGAATCTTTCGACTGGCAGCATGGCGTCTTCGTTGGCGCCACGATGGCCTCGGAAACAACCGCGGCCACCACGGGCGATGTGGGCATCATGCGGCGCGATCCCATGGCGATGCTGCCTTTCTGCGGCTACGACATGGCCGATTATTTCCGCCACTGGCTGGAAATGGGGAAACGCATCCCCAAGCCGCCCAAGATTTTCCACGTGAACTGGTTCCGCAGGGGCGCCAACGGCAAATTCCTCTGGCCCGGGTATGGGGAAAATGTGCGCGTGCTGAAGTGGATTCTGGAGCGCGTCGAGGGACGCGGAGAGGCGCGCGAAACAGAGATTGGCTATGTCCCGAAAAAATCCGCTCTGACGCTGGACGGATTGCACATCGCGCGGGAAGCATTGAATGAACTCTTCCGCGTCGATGCCGATGATTGGGAGATCGACCTGGCCGACAGCCGCGAATTCTTCGCCAAATTCGGCCCCCGCCTGCCCGCGGAACTCCGCGAAGAACACCAGAAGCTTGCCCGCCGCCTCGAAAGATCCATCCCCGCCTGAGCGCCGGCCCCAATCCCGGGAACGCCATTCTCCTGAATGGCGCTTTTAAACACAGTGTCTCAACTGGATGCGCATCGATTCGAAAATGGACCTTCCTGGCGAGTATTGTGTTTCGAATCATGCGCAATTACTTATGGCGCTTTTAGTGATCTTTGAACCGCCAATCGGGAGATTGGCGTTCCCGGCGGAAAACCATGAACGAAGCGGAAACCAGAGCCGAACTCATTGCCGCCGCGCTGGCAGCGGCGCCTCCCTGCTCGTTCTGTAGTGGCCGGTCTTCCGCGGTGTGTGCGTCCCGGTTCCTCACCGGGAAGACCGGTTCTTGGGGTTTTCTTGCCTTTCCCCGCCGTCATTCCGCCTGCCCGCCGCAGGAGGGAGCAACGCGAGGGATCTCTCTTCCCTCTTGGGGACCGGCGCGCTCCCTGTCTCGATTCGGGAAGGAACTGTTGGCGGCGGAGTAACCCCCCTCCCCCCGCCAGTTTTCGTGAACAATAACAAAACAAAGGGTTTGCAGGCGCCACAGTGCGCAACAATGTGAAAACAGGGGACTTAAAAACTCACTGTTTTGATTTAGAAAGCCTTTGTTTTGATATGGATGCGCACTGTTGGTGCAGAGAGTGAGTGTGCTTGGAATCTGCGGAGCGCGGGCGGGCTTGTGCCGAGTATTCACGATGCATCCTACCACACTATTTACCAATTGTCAATAGACATTTTGAGGTACTAGCGTCGAATCTGGTACGAGGATCCGTGGAAGGAAGAGAGCAGAGCGAAGAGCGGACCTACCCTTTGCCAACCCTGCAAAGGGTAGGCCACCCGAGATTGCCTCTGCGGCTTAAGGCTGTGCCACCCTTCGCTCTTATTGCGCGGCGCCGAAATTCCGGAGACCAACCCGCGTCTTTGTCACTCGCCAGGCTCCTGTCCTTGCCCGTTTTGCCTTTGCTGGGGAATGGCGTTAGTATCGGGGCATGCCGGTGGATTGGAAACAATTTGTTGTGAGCGACCCGGAAATTCTTCGGGGCAAGCCGCGCCTGAAGGGAACCCGGATTCCCGTCAGCGTGGTGCTGGGTTATCTGGCCGCTGGCAGGACCTTTGAAGAAATTACGGCTGAGTTTCCCGATCTGACACGCGAGCAAATCGCCGCTTCCCTGGACTATGCCCGCGAACTGGCCGAATTCGAGGCCGTCGTCTGATGGCCGGTGGCCGACAGATTAACGATTGAGCGATTTTGGGTGGCGCACCTCCGGCGCTGGAGGTTCTTTTCTTGCGGGGTCCCCGCGCTTACGCACGGGGCTAACTTGTGGCGCTCCTCCGGTGCTGGAAAGATGCCCTCTACAGACAGCGGAAGCGTTGTTCTTCCTTCTGCAAACCAACTACAGCATGGACTGGATGCCGGAATCGAGGGAGAGGTGGGTGACGCTGGCGCCGCTGATGACGTAGGCCTTGCCCTCGATGTTGGAGAAATGCAGGAAGCGGCTGAGGTGGTAATCCTCGTCGAGGACGTTGAAGAGCGCCTGGATTTCCGTGGGGCTGAGCTGAAAGGCGGAGAGAGCAACGGGCTGGCCGAACTTACCCGCGACGGCGAGGTAGCGATCCACAACTTCGCGAAGGCTCAGCATGGGCGCACGGCGAGCGGCAATTCCAACGACGGAAAGGAACACACTATGAGCTTGGCGGTCGGACACACTGCGCCGGATTTTACCCTGAAGGATCAGAACCAGAAGGAAGTGAAGCTTTCGGACTTTGCCGGAAAGAAAAAAGTCGTGCTGGTGTTTTATCCGCTCGACTGGAGCCCGGTCTGCACCAACGAGCACGCCTGCTTCGTGAACGAGATGAAGCAGTTTGAAACGCTGGATGCCGAAGTGCTCGGCGTGAGCGTGGACAGCGTGTGGTCGCACAAGGCCTACGCGGAAAAAATGGGCATCAAGTATTCGCTGCTGGCGGATTTTCATCCCAAGGGCGCGACGGGCGAAAAGTACGGCGTGTACCTGGGCGAAAAAGGCATCACCGGCCGCGCCATTTTCATCGTGGACAAGCAGGGCAAAGTGGCCTGGGCAAAGAATTACGACATTCCGGTGGTGCCGGACGTGAAGGAAGTGGCAACGGCCTTGGGCGGAATAAAGTAGAAAGGACGCGGAAGAGGAGCGAACAGCAGCTCCCTGTCCCGCTTTGCGGGATCGGGATGACGGCAAGGACAAGGGCGGACCGCCGCACGGAGCGGTCGGGGCGAACGGTGGGGGGCAATTCCCACGAACTGACCTGGGAACGCCATTCTCCTGAATGGCGGTTTGAAGGACGGCAAGGACGCCAATCGGGAGATTGGCGTTCCCGGGATTGGCGGGGGGCGCAGCGCGTGGTTCAATGTTTGGCCGGAGCGCTGGCGAACGAGCGCACCAGCAGGACGAGCTGCCAGCGCTGTTCCTCCGTCAGGCGCTTTTTGAACGAAGGCATGGGCTTGCGGCCCTGAGTGATCTGGTAGTAGATCTCCCCGTCGGTCAATTTGTTCATGCGGGAGGCATCGGTCAGATCGGCGGGGCCGGGGTCGTACATCATGGCGTCGGAGCCGTCGCCCTTCCCGGTGTCACCGTGGCAATTAGCGCACTGGTCGGCATAGACCTGCTTCGCGGCGTTCAACGCGGCTGGCGACGGCGCGATGGGATTTTTGCGCTGCTTCTCTTCCTCGGGAATCGCCCAATTCGGTTTCTGGAACGCGGCGAACCCAATTGAGAGGCAAATCAAACCAAGCGTGCAGGCAAGAAGAAACTTGCGCATAGTGTGGCTCCGTGGCGAGGTGCTAGTCATGGGTACGCAAAAAGTTTCGCACAACCGAGCCGTGGCGGGAAGCGCGCCATTTTTGGCGGGCGATTTCAGGAAAAGGCAACGTGAGGCCACGGCGCCAGGCCGGTCCCAAGCCGCGCGGCAAACCCATGAAGTGTTGGGGGCTGTGATACCTTGGAGAGGAACTTCCGGGAGAAACGCCATGGACGAACAACAGGCACCGCCGCAGGGACAGGTTCAAATCAAGGCCGACGAGAAGGAACTCCAGGGCCAATACAGCAACCTGGTGATGATTCACCACCACGCCGAAGAGTTCACGCTGAATTTTGTGTACGTCTTCCCCAATGCGCTGCAGGGCAAGCTGCTGGCCAGCATGATCGTCAGCCCGGGCCACGCGAAACGCATCTGGCGGGCGCTGGGCGAAAACATCTCGCGCTTTGAAGCGCAGTATGGACCGATCAAGGAAGGCCCGGAAGGCAACGTGCCCGCCGCGAACATCGGATTTGTGCAGTAAGACGGAGAGGCACGTGCGCTTTCGTGCGGCGAGCGACCAGGCGGTGCTCGTCTACCTCGGCGAGGAGATCGGGCTGGCGAGCCACGAGCGCGCCTGCAAGCTGCTGCGGCTGCTGCAGGAAGAACCGCTCGCCTGGGTGCGCAATCTCCAGCCGGCTTATTGTTCCCTGCTTGTGAGTTTCGATCCTTTTCAAGTTGAGCACCGCGAAGTTGAGGCTACGCTGCGTCACTACGAACAGCGCGCGGGGAAAATGGCGTTGCCGGAGCCGCGCACCGTGGAGATACCCGTTTGTTACGGCGGTGAGTTTGGCCCTGATCTCGATGAATTGGCCGCGGCGCACAAGCTCTCGGCCTCGCGCGTGATTGAATTACATACATCGCGGCTCTACCGCGCCTATTTTCTTGGGTTCGCACCGGGCTTTGCTTATCTGGGCGATTTGGCGCCGGAGATCGCCACGCCGCGCCTGGCGACGCCGAGAAAGAAGGTTGCGGCCGGGAGTGTCGGAATCGCCGGAGCGCAGACCGCGGTGTATCCCTTCGCGACGCCCGGCGGGTGGCGGCTGATCGGGCGAACGCCGCTGGAAATGTTTCGCAAAGACCGCGAACCGCTGGGAATGATCGCGGTGGGGGACGAAGTGCGTTTCCGCGCGATCACGCGCGAAGAGTTTTCCGCGTGGCCGTCGCGATGAGTTCCCTGCTGGTTGAAAATCCGGGGCTGCTGACGACGGTGCAGGATTTGGGCCGGCCCGGCTATGGTGCACTCGGCGTTTCGCCTTCGGGCGCGGCGGATGCGGTGGCGCTGCGGCTTGGAAATTTGCTGATTGGAAATGAGCCGGGCGCGGCGGCGCTGGAAATGACGCTGGTGGGCGGGCGATACAGGTTTACGGAAGGCGCGGTCATTGCTCTTGCGGGCGCGGATTTCGGCGCGAAATTGGATGGCCAGCCGATCGAGAGGTGGGTTCCGCACGCGGTGCGCCCCGGGGGTGCGCTCGAACTGGGGTTGACGCGGACCGGGGCGCGCTGTTATCTGTGCATCGCGGGCGGGATTCAGGTGGAGCACTTTCTTGGGAGTGCTTCGACGCATCTGCTGAGCGGCTTGGGAGGATTTGCGGGGCGCGGATTGCGCGAGGGCAATGTACTGCAATTCGGCGCGGTGGAGGAGAGGATTCGCCGCAGAAGAATCTCGCCGCAGGTGCTGGAGACGCTGAAGCCGAGAAAGTCTTTGCGCGTGACACAGGGCCCGCAGGCGGATTGGTTTTCGGAAGCAACGACACGCGCCTTTTTCGAGAGCGTATTTCGCGTGAGCGAGGATTCGGACCGGCTGGGATTGCGGCTGGAGGGCGCGTCGCTGGCTCCGGAATCCACGCGCGAGATGATCAGCGAAGGCGTTTCGCTCGGAGCGGTGCAGGTGACGCCTTCCGGTCAGCCCATCATTTTGTTTGTGGAGCAGCAAACGGCGGGCGGCTATCCGAAGATCGCCAATGTGATCGGAGCGGATCTGCACGGCATCGGGCAATTGCGGCCGCGCGACGAAATCACGTTTGTTCGCGTTTCGCTGGAAGAGGCGCGGGCGCTGTGGATCGCGCAGGAACAGCTTTTGAACTCGGGAGAAGGACTTTTCGCGTGATGCGCATGGATCTCAATTGCGACGTGGGCGAACTGCCGGAAGCTCTGGCGGACGGCAGCCAGGAAGCCATTCTGCGGCAAGTCACTTCCGCGAACATTGCCTGTGGCGGGCATGCCGGCGACCTGCAGATGATGCGCGCGACGATCGAGCAAGCGCAGCGCTGCGGCACGGCTATCGGGGCGCATCCGGGGTATGAAGATCGCGCGAGTTTCGGGCGCATCGAGCTTAAGTTGAGCAGCGAAGAGGTTGCAGCATCCGTCTACAGACAGATTCTCGCGCTGGCGGAGGTGGCGGACCGCTGCGGCGCACACATTGGCCACGTGAAGCCGCACGGCGCGCTTTACAATCTGGCGGCGCGGGATCGCGGGATTGCACGGGCAATTGCCGACGGCGTGGCGCGATGGCGCCGGGACGTCACACTGGTGGGGCTGGCGGGGTCCGTGATGCTGAAGGAATTTCACACGGCGGGCTTTGCCGTGGCGCCGGAGGGCTTCGCCGACCGCAAGTATGAAGGCGATGGCAGCTTGCGCGCGCGTAAGTTCCGGGACGCGCTGCTGCACGACCCCGCGGAAGCTGCGGCACAAGCGCTGCGCATTGCCAAGGAGGGAAGCGTCGTGGCGGCAAATGGCGCGGTGATTCCGCTGAAGGTGGAGACCATCTGCATTCATGGCGACACGCCGGGCGCACCGCAAATTGCGGCGGCTGTCCGCCGAGCGTTGGAAGATGCGGGAGTCGCTTTGCAGGCGCTTGGCGGGTGAGAAGGTTGCCGGCGTGGCGTGGAAACTTCAGAAAAGCGAGCGAATTGCCAGGAATCGGCTGGTACGATAAAGTAGAAGAGTTGTTTGCCACGCTGTATGCGGGCCTGTAGCTCAGGTGGCTAGAGCGCGCCCCTGATAAGGGCGAGGTCGGTGGTTCAAGTCCACCCAGGCCCACCAGTTTTCTCTCTGGAATTCCCGCCCCCGAAACTATGAACCTGAAATCCGAAGTTGCAGAGGGATTCATCGCACAAAAACCGTGCGATGGAGAACCGTACCTCCGCTCCGGGCCGGCCAAAAACGCCGTCCCTCCGGTCAAAATGACAAATTTCGGGAATAGGATGACGTGGAATAAAAGATGCCCTCGCCTGCAGTTGGTCAGCTTCGGGTTTCAGGTTCTATTGGCTTGGCTTCTCGCTGGGCATCACGAACAGCTCTTCATCCACCGGAACATTCTGCTGCACTTGTTCGATTTGAATCGTGAAGCTTCCGCCCGGCCGCATCAGCGTCCACCTGTACGGAATCTTCACGCCATCAGCCACGCGAAAATCCGCATAGCCGATTTGCGTGGGATTGCGCCCCAGCGGCGTTTCGGCATAGCGGATCTGTCGCAGCAAGAGTCCATTCTCCTGGTCAAAATAGAGACGTAGGTCTGTTCTGTCCGATGCCTTGGCGCTCACCAGAACCGTTGGCTGGCCGCCGATGTGCAGAAGAAAATTACGCCGCGCCGGGTTGACGGTTGCCATGGACTCCTCCAGTGATTTGAGCAATCTACGGATTCGCCTCGTCTTCGTCAAGCACTCTCTCAACATTAGAACCGTGCGGCGATGCGATCCGAGAGACTGAGTAACCTCACTAGGCCGGTGAAGGTGCATGCAGGCCGTTGGTGTATTGTTTGCTCTCGTGGCGCTCGATTTCAAGAACGGAAATCCGGTGAATCAGTCGAACAAACGTCGGGACATCCTCTGTCTCTTGAATGCATTCACGAGAACCAGAGAACCTTACCAGCCTGCAACCGCCCATGCATACCGGGAGCAGCTGGCATTTCTGACATTTAAAATCATCGAAAGGGTTTAGAGCGTACCATTTATATCTGGGGGTTTTGAGGAAACTGTGCCAGTCGGACAAGTTCCCGATTGCGTCGTCTTTTGTATACTGATGGGAACATAGGAACACATCCCCATCAGGTCCGATCTGGTAGAAATTCGTATAATCCACCTCACAGTAAACTGGACTACTGTAGGTTGGGTTCTGGACGAGCCAGCCCTGGTCGAGAGCTGCAAAGCACAATTGCGCCATTTTCGAAAACTTCGTTCCAGCCGGAATACTCGGGCAGAAATCGACAAAACCCGCCGCCTCTGCTGGATAAACCAACCGGAAGAATACCTGGGCTCTGCGGCGTACGTTCGCTGAAAAGGCATTGAATAACGCCGGTAACGAGCCGATGTTGTCGCTTGTACAGTTGATACGCAACAGCAGGAGCACATCTGCGGGGGCATGTTGGCAAGCGAACTCAAAATTGTCTTTGATGCGGTTGAAAGTTCCTTCTCCCGAAGGTAACCTTTTTACCTTGTTATGCTCTTCCTCGGAGCCGTCAAACGTCACCTGTACATCTTTTATCCCTAAATGCTGGAGGGAGAGAACGAATTGCCTATCCAGCAGCACGCCGTTCGTCGTGATACCTGCGCGGTAGGAACAACCGCGTTTGGCACAGAGGGATTGGAATCGCTGGCTCAGATCAAATATAACTGGTTTGCAGAGCAACGGTTCCCCCCCAAACCAGGAGATGGATAATCGCCGGACCGTGCTTAGTTTGTGATCGACAAAGTCAATGAGCTGGTCCTTGACTTGGTCAGACATGAAACCCATGCGCTTTGTCTGACAGCAATAAGGACAAGCCAGATTGCACCAGAGGGTAGGTAGGATCATCAGTCGCAATTCAGAACCAGCGGATCCAAAAAGAGACGCATAGTACCGATACTTTACCGCGGCCATTTCGTCAGTTTCATCGGATAGGAGAAATCCTTGGACTCTCAGCAAGTCATGGAGGTACGAATTGTCAACCCCAGCCGGGTCCTCCAAGCATTGTTGAACCTCAAGGCACATCTTGGGGCCAACTTCTATAAGACCACGACTAAAAGTGTTGTATACAATCAGTGCGTTGCCTACCTTGCATGTGCAGTTGAAAGTGGACGGTTTAAGGCTAGTCATGGTAGCCATATAACCCCGTATGCAGCTTAGAATCCCAGTGTGGCAAGCGGTTCGCCGCTTGTCTGGTCCGGGCTGTGATTGTCACTCCCCTGGAAAGAGACTAACCCCTCGGGAAGCGGTGCTTTAGTCCATCACTATGCACAAGGGCAATAACAACGCCCGTTACAGCCGCACCTGGCGTCAAGGACATCTATCTTGGTGAAATCTAGATCCGGGAATTGCTTCTTTAGCGCATCCTGCAAATCCTTTGGTACAGTGTCCAGATCGACCTCTGCACGCCTAAGCACTTTAATTTCCTTGTCCATTATCTTCATACAAACCTCCTCTTTTGCGAACCTTCTTGTCTGTTTTGATGGGGCGGGTTAAGACGTCTGCGCCTCCCCGCCCAACAGGCCCAGCACGAGGCCACTGAATCCTGAGAAGCAATCCATAAGAGTCTTTGAAATGTCGCTAAGGTTATGTTTCCCGGTCCAAACTGCTCCCAATAGAAGTACAAGGGCAATGACTATGGCACCAAAAAACCGCCATCCGTTAAACTCCCGGGCTGTGTCGTGGCAAAGCTGGATAGTTCTCAGTGCGGCGTCTTTCTTGAGGTCAGTTAAGGTTTTTGGATCTACGCACAGGGCTTCTTCGAACGCTGCACTAATGGCTGGCAAGATTAGCTGGCGCGACGTGAAAAAGATGCTCACGTTTCTACCCCCTGCTCAAGCCGCTTCCAATCAGGGGAACATCTCCTGCATAATTCGGCAGTTCATACAGGATGATGAAAGGTAGCAGTTAATAAAGTCATTGTCAAGGACAGAGTCAAACTCTCTCAACGCCGTTGTGGCTCGCGCCCATGGATAGTGTCAGAAATGTGCGCGCACCATTTGGCTACGGCGGCGGCCTGCAGTATTATTCCCCTTTGGCATAGACATGAACACGTTCACAGGGGCAATCGGCACCGGCGGGAAATGGCTGCTTGATCGCATTGTCGGTGCGCTCGCGGCTACCGGCATCAACCCCAACCTGCTCACTTTTCTGGGACTGGTGGTCAACTTCGGCGCTGCGGCAAGTTTTGCGGTCGGCAATTTCCGCACCGGGGCGATTATTATTTTCATCGCGGGCTTCCTGGACATGCTGGATGGGCAGGTGGCGCGGCGGCAAAATCGCGTCACGGCGTTTGGCGCCTTCTACGATTCCACGCTGGATCGCTATGCGGACATGGCGCTCTATATGGGACTCCTTGTGTATTACAGCGTGAGCGGCCACACACCGTATGTCGTGCTGGCCGCGGTGGCGACGGCGGGTTCCGTGATGGTGAGCTACTCCCGCGCGCGCGCCGAATNNCGGGCTTCATGGAGCGTCCCGAGCGGATGGTGCTCCTGATCATTGGAGGAGTCTTCAATCGCATGGGGCCCGTGCTGTGGGTGATTGCCGTGGTTTCGACGATCACCGTCATCCACCGAATAATCTTCACCTGGCAGGAAACCAGAGCGGGGCGAATCCTCCCCGGCGTCAAACTGAGCCTCTGAACTTCGCCTGAGTTTTTTCCGTGTTGACTGGCGGCTGCTCACTGCGCCTTTAGCCAGGCTTCCACCGGACCGGAGATTTCCTGCCGGATACGCTCGTGCAAGGCGGGCAAATCATCCTTTTTCAAGCCTGCTGTTTCGATCATATCGTGGAGATGCACGGTGATGGTCGTTGGCCGCAGGATCCAGTCGCCGGTGCGGAAATGGCGGAACGAGCCGACCAGGCTCACGGGCACGATGGGCACGCCGAGTTGTTGGGCCATGCGAATTCCGCCCTGTTCAAAAGCTCCCAGGTGACCGTCGCGCGTGCGCTTCGCTTCCGGAAAAATGATCAGGCTGACGCCGGAGTGGATGGCCTTCTGCGTCAGGCGCCACAACCTCTTGAGGTCCTTGGGGCCGCGCACGGCTGGCACGGGCACGTTGCCGAAGCGCTTCATCAGCCAGCCGTAAATCGGAATGCGGAAGTGAGATTGCAACTCCCAACCGCGCACGAGCTGGGGAATGGCGCAATAGAGGATGAACGGGTCGAACAGATTGACGTGGTTCACCATGAAGAAACAGGTGCGTTGCGCGTCGAAGCCCGGGGAAGTTTCTACTTTTACCTTGGCGCCCGAAAAGAAGGCGATACGCCGGCAAAGTCCGCGCTGCAGCCAATCGTGCTTCCGCGGATCCAGGATCACCGCGAGCCCGATCAATACCGGCACGCTAATCAGAAAATGCAGCCAGCTCATTCCCCAAAGAAAAATGCTGCGCACCACCTCCCAGGTTTTCTTCATACGTAGACGTCCATCGCACCCGGCAGAATATCCAGCGTTTTGCAATCCAGCGTGACGATCTCGCCGTCGATCATCACGTCCACCGGCGCATCCAGCGCGAATTCCACGTGCTTCACCGCGCGCCGCTCCGCCAGCGGGTGCGCGATGTGCGTACCGTCGTACAGGCGCGGCAGCATCTTCAGAAGGCCGAGGCGGCCGATGGGTCCCCAGCGCACGTATTCGATCAAACCATCGGTCGGATCGGCGTGTGGCGCAATCATCATGGTGCCGCCGGTGTACTTGCTATTGTTGAAGGTCAGGAAGAGGCAGCGGCGTTCGTCCCAACTTTCATCGGCATCGGAACGCATGCGGAATCCACGCCGCTTCAGTTGCACCACGCGGACGAACACGCCCAGGAGATATCCCAAGTGCCCAAAGGGCTTGAAGACGCGGTTGGCCAGCGCGCCGACGTCCGCGGTAAATCCCACGCTCAAAAGATTGAAGGAATAAATAGTTCCTGTGGCGTGGCGCAGGCGAAGCAAATCCACGCGGCGCTTGCGGCCCGCGAGCAGCGCTTCGATGGAGCTTCTTGCGCCATCCTTCGTGAAGTCGCGGAGAAACGAGTTGCCGGTACCCAGCGGCAAAAATCCCAGTTCAATTCGCTCGGCAAGCGTTTCGCGCCCGAAAATTCCATTGAGGATTTCGTGCGCGGTGCCGTCACCACCCACGGCGAGAAACCGGCGATAGCCCTGTTCATAGGCTTCACGCGCCAGTTGGGCGGCATGGCCGGGCCCGGTCGAGGCGATCACGTCCACACGCAGGCCGCCCTCCCGCAGGCGCGCAAGCTGCGCTCCGGCAAGTTTCACCGTACGCCCGCGGCCGGCCGCAGGGTTCACAATGGCAAGAAAGCGTTCTCTCACGGTTCTTCCGGTAAGGGGATTCTACCTTTTCCAGGGCTAAATCGGCAGGACGGCATTGTTCCGGTCCAGTGCGGCCAGGCGTTGCGCCAGAGCCTTGCGGATGATTTTCAGGGACGTGGTCAGAGGAAAATCTTCGGGGTAGACGACGATGCCATGGACGCGCTTGTAGTTGATCAGGCGGTTGTTGCGCGCGGCAATTTCAGCGCGCAATTCGCCGGTGAAAGCCTGGCCGGGCTCCAGATGGACGACCAACACCAATTGTTCGCCCACCATTGAGCGCCGCGGCCAGATGAAGTTCGCGGCGAACACGCAGAACTCCTTCACCTTCAACCCTTCAAACGCATTTTCCACGTCCTCGGCGTAAACGTTTTTCCCTTCTTCGGTCACGATCATGTTTTTCTTGCGGCCAAAAAGCTGCAAGTGCCCGCGGCCGTCAAACCGGCCCATATCGCCAGTCATCAGCCAGCCGTCCACAATCGCTTCCGCGGTCATCTCCGGCTCGTTCAAATAGCCCGCCATGACCGTTTTGCTGCGCACAGCCACTTCGCCAATCCCATCGGCATCGGGATTGACGATGCGCACTTCCATGCCGGGCAGCGGTTTCCCGACCGTGTCCGCGCGAAAGGGCTTCAGATCGTTGACCGTGACCGCGGTTCCCGCTTCGGTCAGTCCATAGCCGTTCGCCACGGGGATGCCCAGGTCGTAGAAGAATTGCAGCGTCTGCGGCTCCGTGAAGGCTCCGCCAACGATAATCGCTTCAAGGCGCCCGCCAAAGGCCGCGTGTACTTGCTGGAGCAGGCGGCGGCTGATGGGCAGCCGCGAGCGGCGCTTCGTCAAGACGATGTTGATTTTTCGCAGCGCCTGGAAAACACGTTTGCGCAGCGGCGGCAGTTCGTCGAACCTCGCTTGCAGTCCTTTCTGCAAATTTTTCAGCACCAGCGGCACCAGGCTCACATAGGTGATGTGATAGTTCGCGAACGCCTCGCGCACGTATTCCGGCCGCAACGTTCGCAGGTGCACCACCGCGGCGCCGCAGGTGAACGGCCCCAAAAATCCCACCATAAAATCAATGGCGTGGTTTGTGGGCAAAATGCTCAGGTAACGCACGCCCGGCCAGAACGGATACCATGCCGTCAATGACATGCACTGTTCCAGGTAATTTTCGTGCGTCATCATGCAGCCCTTGGGGCTTCCGCCCGTGCCGGAGGAATAGACGATGCACGCGAGATCACCGCGCTGGCGAGGCACGAACGTGGGCTCGCCGTTTCCTTTTGCCTCTTCCCAACGCCGCGCGCCGGCCAGATCGGCATTGGCCGGCGCTTCCGTCACATAGATAGTTTTTACGTTTGCGGCTCCCGCGCGCCCCGGAGAGGCGCTCAGTTGCCGCCAGATGCCGTACTCCGTGATTAATACGCTTGCGCCAGAGTGCTTCAGCAACTGCCACTGCTCCTCGGGCTTCAATTTGTAATCGAGCGGCACCAGCGTTCCGCCGTCATGAAATACCGCATACGCCGAAATGAGCCATTTCGACTGATTCGTCATGATGATGGAAGCGCGGTCGGCGGCAGAAAAACCCGTCTCCTGCAATGCTTTCGCGAAGGGCAGCGCGCGCTCTTTGAAATCCCGGTACGATAGGCGTTCTTTCTCTTCACCGCGGTCTGATTCGAACAGGCACACCTCAGCCGGAAAAGTTTCCAGAGCCGTTCGCAGCGCTTCGCCTATCGACGCGTATTTTTTCAAATCCAGCATGCAGAATGACCGTACTGCCAAAGAGGCAGAGAGTTCTCCGTGCAGGGGATGTTAAAGGATAAAGCGTTGGTTTGCATGAGTCAAAAAACGCGAATTGAACTTGATCAGACGCCCCACTGCTGTCGCCTATGTTCCTGCGTCAAAATCTTGCGGCTACAAGCGCGCCTGGATGCGTTCCGCGAGCGTCTTGAAATCGCTCACTCCCTGAACTTCGTAATCGGGCAATTCGATATTGAAGTGATTTTCCAGCCGCGAAAGCAGGTCCAGCGTCTGCAGGCTGTCAATCCCAAGTTTCTTATAGAAGTCATCCCCGGCGCTCAGCGAACCTTCCGGCAGCTTAAATTGCTTCGTCGCCAAGTCCAAAATCTCCCGGGTAGTTTGTTCCAATGTGCGCATATTGCCTCAATCTATCATTCCCCGGGAGAGAAGGAAAACGTGGCGTGCCTACAGCAAAATCAAGGCACGTCGCATCCCGTTCGCCACGGCTTCGATTCGCGTTTCGGCGCCAAGTTTCCTCAGGATCGACGCCACATGAAATTTGGCTGTGTGTTCGGAGATTTTCAGCCGCGCCGCGGGTTCCCCAGACCGTAGATTACGAGATTTCTCGTGGGAGCGTTCATATTTGCACCTCGCCAACGATCGGTTGTCAGGAATTTCGGGCGCGCTCCGCCACCGGCAAATGCTTCATTGGGTCGTCGGTTTCGACGAAGCGCCGCAAACTTTCCATCACCACGGGCCGGTTGAACAATGTGCAGAAAAGGTCGATTTCTTTGCGCAATTCCTGATAGGGGATCGGCTTCAGGAACTTTTTCGCCGCCACGCGGGTCTCCGCGTCGAATTTCGTCACCTGCTGCGCCATGGATCGCGCCACTTGCAAAGCGTAGCCTTCGCCCGCGAGATGCGACACGAGGCCCGCCTGCTGCGCGCTTTCGGCCTTGACGGTCCGGCCGGTGAACAGCAGATCGCGGATAAAGCCGTTGCCAACGTCGCGCCGCAAGCGCGGAATTCCGCCAAATCCAGGGATCAAGCCGAGGCGCAGCTCCGGAAAGCCAAACCGCGCCATTTTGTCCGCCACGATCAAGTCGCAAACCAGCGCAAGTTCCAGCCCGCCGCCCATGCAAAGTCCGTGCACCGCCGCGATGGTTACGAACGGCGCCGCATCCAGCGCATTCATCACCGCATGGATACGCTTCAGGAACGCGCGCATGCCCGCCGCGCGTTTTTTCGGAGAAAGCGGCAATGCGTCCTGATACAGCTCCTTCAAATTCGCGCCCGCGCAAAAACCGCCGGGCCGCGCGCTGGCGATCACGCAAGCGCTGGTGATTGGAGCCAGCCCATCGAAGGCGGCCACGAACTTCTCCAGGTCTGCCAGCATCACCGTGCCAATTTCATTGAGCGGCTCGAAGTCCAGCGTCAGCTCCACGACGGCATCGCGCCATTCCCAGCGCAGCGCCTCGCCGCGAAACTCTTTCACCGCGTTTCGGCTGGTTCGCCCTTTGCTCATGCGTTCCCGCCCGACGCCGCAGCTTGTTTGCGGTACATCTGCTCAATCTCTTCGCTGTACTTTGCATTGATGGCATCCCGGCGAATTTTCCCCATCACCGTGAGCAAGCCGCTCTCCGGCGTGAACGACTCGGCCAAAATCGTGAAGCCGCGCACCTGCCGGTAATGCGGCAATTCCGAATTCACCATGTCCAGCGCGGACTGCACGGTCTTCGCTTCCACGGCGCCGGTGACGAGTGCGCACAAGTACCCGCGCCCGTTCCCGACCAACACAATTTGCGGGGCGCCCGGCAGGAGTTGCGCAAGCTTCTCCTCGATCGGCTCCGGCGCGATGTTGTGCCCGGAATTCAGGACGATCAGATTCTTGATGCGCCCGCTGATGCGCCAGTTCCCGCGGGAATTTACCTCGCCCTGATCGCCGCTGTGAAACCAGCCGTCTTTCAGGACTTTCTCCGTTTCCACGGGGCGGTTCCAGTAGCCCGGGAAAATGTTGGGGCCGCGCACCAGGATTTCTTCGTTCTCGCCGCTGCGCATCTCTATCCCCGGTATGGCTTCCCCCACGCGGCCAGGCTCCGCGGCGATCCGCGGATCGTCCAGGGTGCAAATAGCGGTGGTCTCTGTCAGTCCGTAGACCTGCAGGACGGGAATGCCCAGCATCTGGAAGAACTGCTGCGTTTCCGGGGCCAGCGGCGCGGACCCGCAAATCAGTGCGCGCAGATGAGGGCCGAAGCGCGCGCGAATCTTTCGAAAAATCAGTTTTCGCCCCAGAAACAGCCAAAGGGCATCTGAGACGCGCTGCTGGTTCTCCTGCCCTCGTTCCCACGCTTCGCGCGCTTTCCGGAAGATTTTCTGGATCGCGGTGTCCCGCTTCGCAATAGCGTCCAGCACGCCCCGGCGCACCCGCTCCAGCAGCGTGGGCACATTCAGGAAGTAGTGCGGCGAGGCCACGCGGATTTCATCGGCCAGGCGGTTCAGGTCCGTGGAAAGAGTCAGCGCGCTTTCCCGCGACATGCAGGAAAGAAGAATAATCCACGACCCCGCAAAATTGAACGGCAGATAGTGAAAGACGCGATCTGGCTCCCGGGTGGCGCCCATCAACTGATCCAAGCGCTCGGTGGTACAAGCGAGCATGTGATCCAGATTGCGCACGTTCAGGCAGACGCCTTTGGGTTCGCCCGATGTGCCCGAAGTGTAGATGATCGTGACGAGATCTTCAGAGCGCAGCGGGTTGGGCGCGGCCGCGATGCCCTTGCCCGCGGGAACATTCTGGAGCACCTCGTCGAACGTCACGCGCGCCGGCGCCTGCGGCCATACGGCGGCCACCGCTTCGCCAAGCGCCGCATCACTTACGATCAGGAGCCGCGGGCCGCAATCTTTCATCATGCCCGCAAGTTCGTTGGCGGCTTGCCGCGCATAGAGCGGCACGACGATCGCGCCCTCCGCCATCAACGCCAAATCGAATGCGACCCAGCGGATCGAATTCGGCCCCAGCAGCGCGCAGCGGTCCCCGGCCTGCACACCCGCCTGCCGCAGATACGCGCGGGCGCGCGCAACGAGGTCGAGCAATTCCCTGCCCGAGACGCTGACGAACTTATCGCCTCGGACCTCGCGCAGCACCACGCGCTCCGCCGCCTTTTGCAGCTCTGCAAAAACGTTTTCGAGGAAATTCGTCATGAATGTTCAGCGGCCCGCCGCCAATGCCGCGGGCGTGCGATCGTATGTCTCCACCAGCTTACGCAGATTCTCGCTCAATGGCGGCAGATTGTCTTCCCAGCTCACCACGCCACGCCGCAGCGGAAACTCCGGATAGGTGCGGCGCACTTCATCTTCCATGAAAATGGCCATGCGCGCCATGGCTTTCAGATTGCTCACCACCGTTTTGCCGATGTTTTCGCGGATGGCTTCCGCTTCCGTCACCAGCGATTCCATCACCTGCAGCAGCTTTGGTTCGAGATCGGGATCGTCCACGGTCAGGAGCAAGTGCTGGTGGCCGCGTTCGCGCATGAGGTTGCGAATGCGTTCATCCATGGTCACGCCCGCGGAAACCACCTGCGCCGGCATGCAAGTGACGATCCCGTGATAGCGCGAGGAAACCACGTACGTGCACGCGCGCAGGATGGACACCAACTGGAACATGTCGTAATCGTCCGAAGTCAGCACCGGCGTGCCGGGAATTTCCTTGGCGATCTCCCGGCAAGCCACCGCGTCCAGACGTTCCATGGCCACAAGAATCGGGAACACGCGATGCTTCTGTAAAAACGCCTTTGCCGCCTTGGCGTAACCGGAAACGTAGTGCGCGAATTTGCGATCCACCTCGGCGCCCGATTCGAAGAAATAGACGGTGCGGTACTGGCTGTCCTTATAGGCACCGGTGGTGACGCGGGCCAGATATTTTCCGATGGACGCGCGTACCGGCCACACAAAGGGATGGATGGGACAAAGCGCAAGGATCGGCGTCTTTTCGTCCCAGCCCGCTTCCCGCAAGGCCTGGCGCGCGTATTCCGGCGGATGCGGTTCAAAGGTCCACGCCGTGTCCGCGCCCAATTCGTTCGGCACGCCCATCCCGCTGAGCAATTGCTGCGATTCCAGGCTGCGTGTGATCACCAGCGATTCCCTGGTGTAGCGCGCACACATCTGCTTGATCAGGTCGTCCATGTGGCCCGCATCGCCGCCATAGGCCACGGACAATTTGTTCTCACCGGAGGCTATTCCCAAAGAGCCGATCATCATCGTGGTCAGCGCGTTTGCGAACTTGCTCTTGAACATGGAGCCTTCGCACGCCACCACTCCGTGATTCGCATGCACTTCGCGGAACAGAAAAGGCGGGTACACGTCCGGCAGGTGCACTTGCCGCGCGCCCTCGAAATATCCTTTGGTGCGGTCGAAGTTTTGCGTCATCACGCTGAAGTCGACATTCTCCGCGCCCAACACGTGGCGCACCTGCCGCAGAATCTCCTGCACGCGCACGTCGCTGCCGGTGTTGCGCGTGCCGTTGTAGCCCGCGAACAGGATTTTCAGTTTTTCGCCCGGTGTCCAGCGCTTGCCGAGGCCGAACATCCAGCCAAAACGCCGGATCTCGATCAGCGCGCTGACCCATGCAACGAGTAGAAAATCCGTCATTCGCCCGCGCTCCCCGCACTTTTCACAGCTTGGCCGGCCGCATCCCCCGGCCAAGGCTTCTCCGGATACTTGAACTTATTTTCCCGGCTGAATTGCAGCAGCGGATAGGCGTAGCTGGAAAACTTAGCCGGAGCTTCACCCATTTCCGAAACCACACGCGTATTATCGAACACCGTATTCCAATCCAGGTACGGCCAGAAAACTTTCATCAGCGAAGCGCCATAGCCCACCGCGCCGCGCTTGAACGCCAGCCAATTGACCGTCTTCGAGAACGGGCCTCCCAGCCACGGCTGGTAAGTTGGCTTGCTCCAGCCGCCCTGTTGCGCCAGCGCGTCCGTCAATTCCTTGTAGGTCTGCGAGCCCGTACCCGACGACAAATGATAAATCCCAAAGCCGGGCTTCGCCATCTGATGAATTTTGACGATGGCCCCGCCAACATAGTTCGCCGGCACGATGTCAACCTTGTCGCCGGGGCGCAGCGGCAACACCGGCAACCGCGCGAGCATGGCGAAGGCCTGCACCATGTCGAACTGGGACGTCTCTGGCCGGCGGCTGTCGCCCATCACGATGGCGGGTCGGAAGATGGTGTGGGGCACATCCGGCAGAAGCTGGTGCACCATGTGCTCGCAGAATTTCTTGGTGCGCGCATAAGGATCGTAATCGGAGCGGCTCCAATCAATGGAAGCGTCTTCCGTAACAACTTCATTCTGCCGTTTCCCCGCCACCGCCACGGTGGAGACGTGCGAGTAGCGCCGCAGTCCGTGACGATTCTGCGCGCGCCGCGCCAGTTGAATCACTTCCAGCGAGCCGCGCAAATTCACGTTCAAGCACTGCTTTTCGGATTTGCGGTTCAACGAGGCGGCGCAATGCAGGATGGAATCCGTGGAATCCACCAGCGCGTGGTATTCCTCGTCGCTCAAGCCGAATCGTTCGCCGGTCAAATCGCCGCGGAAAATGCGCACGCGCGATTCGAGATACTCGAGGAATTCGGGAAACGCGAAGTGCAGTTGGAGCGATTGCCACAGGCGTTCGCGGGCTTTTTGCTGCGACTTCGCGCGCACCAGCAGGTTCAGGCGGTCCGGGTGCTCCGTGAAGAGCGACGCCACCAGGTAGCTGCCGAGATATCCCGTCGAGCCCGTCAGGAAAATGGCCATATGAGGATCGCGTCGCGGCTTAGCGCGTCGCCGCCGATGCTCCCGTGGAAACCGCGGGCCAATCGAGCAGCCGCGGCTCGCGCGCTTCCAGCGGCCGCCCTTCCATCAGCGGATAGCACCACCGCCGCAGCGCCGGTATGTGAATGTTAATCCAGTAGTCCCACCAGTCAATCGTTTCCGGTGAAAAGTCGAACATCTCTTTCTCTTCGGGCGGGAGCGCCGCAGAGAGCAGGCGGGCATTCTCGCACTCGAAGACGTGCTCATTGTGCAGGATGAAAGGTTCGTAGAGTTGAATGAGCTTTTCGGCGCGCCCCAGGTCGCGCTCGGCCTTGGCCAGCGGCGGCTTGCCCAGGTGCAAGATCGCCGCGACCTTGTTGATCCGAGAGACCACCGCCTTCTGCATGGGGATGGACATGCGCTCGTAGCGCAGCTTGGACACGGGTATGGTTTCCAGCTTCACCTTCAGCCAGTGATCGATTCCGGGCTGCGCTTTGTAGTGCTTGCGGTGCGCGAGCCCGGTTAATTCGATGGAGCGGCCCATGTTCACGGGATTGATCCCCGAAGTGGCCAGTTGGTAGAGCCGCGCATTTTTCCGCAGCACCAGCGCCGCCGCGATCAGCGTCATCCCGCGCGTCACCATGTCCACGGGAATCACGTCCAGGCATTTTCTTGCGTTCGAGGGGAGTTGCCGGAAATTCGTGCCCAGCAGGTACGACAGCGGTCCCGAGGTATTGATCCCCTCATTCCAACCGGTGAAGGGCGAGCGCGTGGAGCTCTCCACGATCGAGGGCCGCACAATGGCAATGGCCAGGCCGCGGCCGCGCTGCGCCAGCAACGATTCGCCGAGGCTTTTCGTGAACGTGTAGGTATTCGGCCAGCCCAAGTGTTCCGCGCGCTTCATCGCCGCGCGCACGAGATGGTTGCGCACCCAGCGCGCCCGGTTTCTTTTCAGCACGCCGTCGAGCTCCGCGGCTGCCACTTTGCTGGGGTCGCCGCTGCGGCCCAGTGCCTGCCGTCGCAACGCCTTCGCTAATTCCGCACTTTCCGCGCGCTCCTCAACCCGTTTCACCATTTCCCGCAACGAGGCAATTTCCCGCTCGGCATCAAAATCCGGGTGGTTCGCCGGGTTGTAATTTTCGCGCAGCTCTTCGCCCACGCGTCCATCTCTCATGCCCACGACGTAGCACGTGGAAAGGTGGATCAGCCCGGCATGCTCGCAATGGCGGAGAAACTCCAGAATGTGATTCACGGGGTCGACGTTGGAGGAGAGCGCATCGCGCAAGTCGGGATTGAAATCCGTGAGACCCGCGCTGTTTGCGATCACGTCCACCGATTGCTGCAGCCGCGCCTGCGTTTCCGCGTCCAGGCCCAGGCCCGGCTGGCTGGCATCGCCTTCCACCACTTCCACTTTGTCTTGCAGGAAGGCCGCCAGGCGGGCTCCGTGCCGCTCGTGCAGGGTGTCGAAGGTAGGCGACTCCTCCACAATTTTCTCGAAGCGGCGTTGCGCGGGCGTGGTGCGGTTGCGCCGGACGAGCAGCGTGATTTTGCGGATGTTGGGAATTTTTTCCAGCAGGTCCACCAGCCAGACTTTGCCGATGAAGCCGGTCACGCCGATCAGCATGATGTGTTTCCCGGCCAGTGTCTCGCGCACGTTTAGCCGGTCGACGCGTGGCGTATCGCTGAACAGTTCCACTGGCCGCCCCGCTGGTGGCCGCGGACGCGCCACGGGCTGCACGGTGGTTCCCAGCAGCTCGGGCGTTTTCTTCCAATCGAGTTGCGAGAGCAGCTTGTTCTTACGAAGGCGCCCGTCGGCCGAACCGCTGGCCAGCCATGCGAACGGGCCTCGCGGCCGGATCACCGGCTCGCGCAAACGCCCCGTGGCCACGCCCTCGCGGAACTCCAGGCGGTTGGCGATGAAGCCCTGCACACTGAAATACTCCGCCATGGGCCGCAAAATATGTTCCAGGAGCTGTCCGACCAGCACGACGCGCTCGCCGCTGCGCACGGCATCCACAAGCTTTTGCACGGCTTCCTGCCGCATCGCCGGCTTCAGCACATATTGGAAGTATTCCTCGCCAAGAAGATCCAGGCGGTCGCGCGTGATTCCCCGCAGCACACTGTGGAGAAACCGCGTGGAAAGCGTGCGGCTGGAGAGATAAGCCGGCGGGCGTAGCAGTGTCATCGCCGCCATGCCACCGCGGCGAATCCAGCGATCCAGGAAACTCTGACTGTGCCAATTGAAGAAGCCCACGCTGCGCAGCGCGCTGATTTCGAAGAGCGAGCCCTCCACGCGCCAGTAGCTCACCTCGCGCACACGCCCGGCTTCATTGCCATTCAGGTTGGGAGAATGATCCGGCATCTTTTTTCTTGAGACTCGACCGCTCGGGAACAGGGGCGTTCTGCAATCCTACACAATTTCGGCCGCGTTTGCTGCTGCGCTGTGTGCTGGTCCGGAATTGTGGCCCGGCCGCTCCCCCCCATTGCTCAGGCCCCACAAGCGCGCCCAGACCGCTTGGAGTCATCAAAATTAGCATTCCCACGCGCTTCCCGCAACCTGCTTGCGCGGCTAACGCGCGCTCCGACGCTCCTCCCGTTCACGGTCATGTCCCTGTCCGGTGAAAGCAATTGTGAACAGTGGGGCACCTTCCAATTGCTGCGCTTGTCAGGCACCACGCGAGCGGCGGCAGACTGCAAACCGTCTATGGTACCCGGAAGGTGAGCCGTGGGACTGAAATGAATCTCCGATAACAGGTCGAGCGGCTATAATACGACATGGTCACTGACCACATAACTGAAGCCCTGCGCGTCTCATCTGAGTTCGCGAACAAACTTGATGATCTGGTTGCACGCCCGAGTGGATTCCCTATCAAAACTGACGGGGACTGGATGCTTGCCAGCCAGCGGGCCATCAACGCAAGCGTGCACAATTCTCTCCTGACACTTTTTCGCGACAATTTTCCTGCGGGCGCTTTTTCACTTCTCCGACCCGTGTGTGAGACGCTGGTGCGCGTTCACCTGATAGCTATGGGCGACCCTCAAGTAATCGAGGAGATGCGCACTGACAAATTCAGAACAAAGTTCTTCAAACACCCAGAGAAAGTGGACAATCATTTTCAGTTGGGCGGCGATTTCAAGTCACTATACGACCAAATAATGAACTTCATGCACAGCGCCGTTCACATGGGTATGGAGCAAATGAAAAGGCAGTTCAAGGGCAATGACCTAGAGCCAAACTACCCGGAGCATGAAATCATCGCTGTTATAAACATGTCCACTGTTGCCAAGTTCTTGGTCACAGCGCGAGTAATTGAGCGATTCCAAACCGATGCCGAGCAACAGGTCGTGCTTGCTCTTTTGCGAGAGTTTACGTCACTGCAGCCGTGAAGAGGGCCTTCCCTCTATTCGACCAAACCCGGATGAGCGTAACTGATTGTCAGTGGACATGTGGTTGTGCAATCGGAAACTGGCCTATTACCCAATTGTGTTGCGCAGGGATTGGAATTGTTTTGAACCACAAGGACTCGAGTATGAAGGGAAATTAGCCCTAGACGCCCCAGCCGTATTTTTCGGCGTGCTCGAAGGTGCGCTGCATTTCCTGATGCAGAACTTCCAGGAACGCGGAAGCGCTCACCGTCTTTGTGCCGGGTTCGCTGATGTCCGTGGTGCGATAGCCGCCGCCCAGGACACGCACCAGCGATTGTTCCACCCAGTCAGCTTCGAGGCCCAGGCCAAACGTATCGCGAAGCATCATCGTGGCGCTGAGGATCGAGCCGATGGGATTGGCCGCGTCTTTCCCGGCAAGTGTCGGCGCCGATCCGTGAATGGGCTCGAAGAGCGGCGCGCTGGTTCCAAAGCTGGCCGAGGGAATCAAGCCGATGGAGCCGACGAGCGCAGCCGCCGCGTCGCTCAGAATATCGCCAAACATGTTGGAGCTGAGGATTACGTCAAACTGCGTGGGGCGCAGCGTGAGTTGCATCGCGGCATTATCCACGTACATGTGCTCGAGCTTCACGGCCGGGTACACCGTGCTCATCGCGGTGACCGTGCGCCGCCAAAGCTGCGAACTCGTCAAGACGTTGGCCTTGTCCACCGAACACAGCCGGCGCGAGCGCGCCTCCGCGCGTGTGTAAGCGAATGCCGCGATGCGCTCGATTTCCGGCGTGGAGTAGGACTCCATGTCGAAGGCGCGCTCGACCCCGTTCTCCTTCACGTTGCCGCGCTCGCCGAAGTACATCCCGCCGGCCAGCTCGCGCACAATTTCGATGTCCAGATCGCCCAGGCGTTCCGGGCGCAGCGGCGAAATGTTGCGCAGCGGCTCCAGCACTTTCACCGGCCGCAAATTCACATACAGGCCGAGCCCCTTCCGCAAATCGAGCAAGCCCGTTTCGGGCCGCTTTCCCACCGCCAGCGCATCCCACTTAGGGCCGCCCACCGCGCCCAGAAACACCGCATCGGCTTTGTGGCAAGCGTCCAGCGTTTCATTGGGCAACGGGTTCCCGGTCTTATCGATAGCCGCGCCGCCAATCGGCAGCTCGATCGTCTCAAATTGATGCTGGAATTCCCGCGCGCATTCCTGGAGAACGCTGGCGGCCGCGCGCGTCACTTCCGGGCCGATGCCATCGCCCGGCAGAAGCACAATCTTCTTCTTCAACTTCATCGTGGGGTCCCCGTTCTAACAGGTTGCTGAGAAATGCTTAAAGACCTTATCTTCAGGGGCTAAAGCCCATTGGTCGTAACAGCATTACGCCGGGGCCCTTCGAAGCTCAGGATAAACTGAAGCCCCGGCCTCCTAAGGAGGAGGACTTTTTCCGCAGCCTGCTAAAGATTGTAGCGCGGGTCAGACCGCGGGTGCGGCTTCGCTGGCCACCGGCACGGCTTTGCGGCGCATCACTTCATGGGCGATGGTCATCAGGTCGCGCGCGCGCACTTGCTTGGACTCGTCGGCTAAGGTGGTTACACGGCGGTAGCATTCGGCGAGTTCGGCATCGTTCGGGTCATAGCCAAGTTCCTTGAGCGACATTCGAAGCGCATGGCGTCCGGAGTGCTTGCCGAGCACCAGCGAACGCGAAGGCACGCCCACGGCCTCCGGCAAAATAATCTCGTAGGTCAGGGGGTTCTTGATGATGCCATCCTGGTGAATGCCGGCTTCATGCGCGAACGCGTTTGCACCCACCACGGCTTTATTGGGAGCCACTTGCGCCCCGGTAATCTGCGTCAACAGGCGGCTGGACTTGTAGAGTTCGTTCAGCTTGAGTTTCGTGGCCACGCCAAAGCTTTCCTTGCGCACCGCCAGCGCCACCGCCACTTCTTCGAGGGCGGCGTTGCCCGCGCGTTCGCCAATGCCGTTTACCGTGCACTCAATCTGGCGCACTCCGGCGCGGACGGCGGCCAGCGAATTGGCCACCGCAAGACCCAGGTCATCGTGGCAATGCGCGCTTAGAATGATGTGCTCGGGATCGCCCAGGTGCTCGCGGACTTTAAGGAACATCTCGGCATATTCTTCCGGCACGGCGTAGCCCACCGTGTCTGGCAGATTCAAAACCGTGGCGCCAGCATCCACGGCGACCTGGCAGGCCTGGCACAGGAATTCTATTTCCGTGCGCCCGGCATCCTCGGCGGAAAATTCCACTTCTGCAACGAGATTCCGCGCCAGCTTGACCATCGAGCCGATGGCCTCGAGCGCCTGCTCCCGCGTCATGTGCAGCTTGGCTTGCAGGTGCAGGTCGGAGGTAGCCAGGAAGACGTGCATGCGCGGGTATTTCGCCGGCTTCAACGCTTCCGCGGCGGCAAGGATATCGTCCTGGCGAGCCCGCGCCAACGCCGCGATCGGCACATCGCGCACTTCCTTGGCCACGGCCAGCACGGCTTCCAGGTCGCCCTTCGAAGCGATCGGAAAGCCGGCCTCAATGATGTCCACACCCAACGCAGCGAGCTGGTGCGCCATGCGGATCTTCTCTTCCGTGTTCATGGAGAAGCCCGGCGACTGTTCACCGTCACGGAGGGTCGTATCGAAAATGCGTACGTGGCTCATGTGTACCCCCAAAGCTGGAACTCCAGTAACGCACGCCGGGGGGGCTTTAGTCCAATTTATCTTGGTTCTATAATTTATAATTCTGGCTTATACTAGCGGAAGACGGGACGGGGGAGACGGCAGTCTCCCCCGTCATCCCCAGCGCGGCGGGCAGTCCCTTTGCGCGCCCGAAAAGAGGCTTTAACGCTATGGATCTAGGCGAATTGCAGGTTTTTCTCACCGTTGCCAAGGAAGGCAGCTTCTCTCGCGCCGCCGAACGGCTTTACCGCACGCAGCCCGCGGTCAGCCTGGCCATACGCAAGCTGGAGGATTCCCTGGGCCAGCCGCTCTTTGTCCGCGGCGCCCGCCCTGTGCGCATGACCGATGCCGGGACGCTGTTGCGCGAATATGCCGAACGTTTGATCAACCTGCGCGACGAGGCCAAGAAGAGCCTTCTGGAACTGGATGGACTCAAGCGCGGCGAGCTTTCCCTGGGCGTCAATGAAAGCTCCATTCACGCGTTGCTGCCCGCGTTGGCGCAATTCCGCGAAGCGCATCCGGGCGTGCAGGTGCGCGTGCATCGCATGTTTTCGCGCGATATTCCGCACGAGGTAGTCAATTACCGCCTGGACCTCGGCGCCGTTTCGTTTGTGCCGCGCGAAACGCAATTGCAGGCCACGGAGATTCTAAAGGATGAGTTGACGCTGGTGGTGCCGCCCAAGCACGTTCTGGCCAAAAAGCGCGAAGTGGAGATCGAAGAACTGGGCAAGGAATCCTTCATTGCGCATATCGTGGAATCACCATTCCGCCGGAAGGTGATCGAGCTGTTTGCACGGCATCACACGCCGCTGAACATGCCCATCGAAATGCCCACCATCGAAAGCATCAAGCGCTTTGTGCAGATGGGTATGGGTGTGGCCATCGTGCCGCGGATGTGCGTAACTTGGGAGATCGAGCACGGCTGGCTGAAAGAACTAAAGCTGCGCCAACTGAATATGCCGCGGCATCTGTACATCATCACGCGCCGCGGCGCGCGGCTCCCGCATGCGGCCACGGAATTCATGCGCATTTTGAAAGGGGAATAGACGCCCCGCAGGGTGTGCTGCGGAAACATTCGCTCTTTGGCTGCGTTCTCGATTATTCTGTCAGCAGCCGGGCTTTCACCGGCAACCTATGATCAGCGGATTGGCCATTCTCGTCATCGGGTTCTTTTTGGGTATGCGTCATGCCACGGACCCGGATCACGTCATCGCCGTCTCTACCATCGTGACCCGCGAGCGCTCCCTTTCCAAAGCAGCGCTGATCGGTGCCTTGTGGGGCGTAGGCCATACGCTGACCATTTTGGTGGTCGGCGCCGCGATCATCCTTTTCAATCTGGCGATTCCGCCGCGTGTCGGGCTCACCATGGAATTGGCCGTCGGCCTGATGCTGATTCTGCTCGGAGTGCTAAACCTCGCGGGTGTCACCAAATGGCTCAGTGAAAAATTCTCGCCCGCGCATCCTCACGTCACCGGCGAGCATGCGCACATTCATGAGCACGGTTCTCACCTGCATTATCACTGGCATGAGCACGCCCCGGCCAAGGAACACCACGGCGACTCGCTCGCCGCGCCTAGCTGGCTGAGCAGCCCGTTCGCCAAACTGGGACTATTTCATTCGTTGCGGCCCCTGCTGATTGGGATTGTGCACGGCCTCGCAGGCTCCGCCGCCGTCGCGCTTCTCGTTCTCACCACGATTCACAACCCGCGCTGGGGCATCCTTTATCTTTTGATCTTCGGAGTCGGCACGGTCGGTGGAATGATCCTGATTACGGCCGCGCTCTCGTTGCCGTTCACCTATGCGGGTTCGCGGTTTGCCTGGATGACTCGTGGACTGGTGACAGCTTCCGGTGTGCTGAGCCTGGGCTTCGGCTTGTTCATTTCCTATCAAATCGGCTTCGTCGATGGCTTGTTCACCAGCCATCCGAACTGGTCGCCGCACTGAACGACTGCGTTTTCTCTGATGACGTGTACAGGCGGGGAGGGTTATCTGCCTGCTTGCCCTAATTCCCGGAGAGCTACGATCCGCCTGCGGAGGCTTCTTCGACGGTTTTCGCCACCGGCAGTAGCTTCTGCAATCCCGCTACGGTAACCACCGCCGTCGCTTGCGGAGTCAGGGCTGCCAGCGCAAAGGTTTTCCCTTGATTCCGCCGGCTCACAAACAGCGAAACCAGCGCGCCCACTCCCGCGGAATCCAGGAAATTCACCCCGCTCATGTCCAGAACCACGCGCCTTGCGCTCTCCTGGCGCATCCGCGGGATAAAGCCCGCAACCGTCTCCAGGCTTAGCTTCCCTTTAAGTTGGTACACCGTGACGTCAGCGGTACTTCCAGCAGTCTTTTCAACATCAAGCGTGAATGGTGGCATAAGCAGAAGACAGTAGCCGAAAGGGCGGGAATTGCACATTAACAGTTATTAACAATTGGAGGTGGTGGGTGGTATTGGGGCCTGTTCCATTTTGGAACAGGTCTTCCCTTTCTTTTACGTTGCTCATTGCATAATCCAGGTTGACGACCTAACCACATCACGTTACCGTCATAGCGGTTCCCTCTCAGGCCCAATCATTATTTTTTGTTCAGGAGTAGCGCGCTATGAAAGCGTTGTCCTGCCTCTTCTTGCGATTTGCTTTTCGGAAGTGCGCCCCGCTAATGTTCCTACTCGGCATGGCGAGTCTGGGCATTTGCCAAACACCGCAGCAACACGTGTATGCCACGGGGACTGGCACGAACAATCCCAGTGTGGCCGTCATATCTGGATTCGACAAAAACTCCGTTTCGGGTTCCCTCACTGCGATCCCTTCCAGCCCCTTTCCCGCGCATAACGCCGCACCCATGGCGGTCGACGGACAGGGTAAATTTCTATTTGTCGCCGGCCCCACGAGCATCGCCATGTATGCGATCGATCCGGCCAGTGGCGCGCTGACGGAAGTGCCGCATTCTCCCATTTCCTATATTCCCATTCCCGGCTCGGAGCAGGCTCCGTCCAATCCGCTCTCAATCGCTACTGAGCCCACTGGAAAATTTGTGTATGTTGGTTTTCAGAATGGTGATTTCCCGGGGAATCCGAATGGCAACAGTTCCATCACCCCCTTTGTGATTGATACTTCCAATGCCACCCTGGGTCCGACGCTCGATCTCGGTCCCCAGTGGTCCCTTGATTTCACCGCGCAGCCGACAAACCTCTTCGTGGAACCCAGCGGGCGGCATCTCTACGTCGCGCTGGGTCCGTATAGCGACAATCTCTATGCGGGATTTGATGTCTACGATATAGATGGGAATACCGGCGAACTCGACAATCTGAGCGAGGTAGATACGGCCGGGCCCTCTCTAGTCAGCGCGATGGATCCGAAGGGGCGTTTTTTGTTTCAGGCTTATGGCGAATACAATAGCTGGCTGTCGTCCTTTCAGCTATCGCCGGCCGATGGATCCATCGCGGCAACCACGGCGATCTTTGTCAACTATACGATGGTGCATGCCATCGTTGCGGATCCCAGCGGGAATTTCCTGTATGTCAACGTAGGTGGAGCGCCTCCGAGCTTCAATACCTACTCCATTGATCAGACAACCGGAGCGCTGACGCAGTTGAGTAGTTCCACACAAATCGCGTTTCCCTTTGGCCAGTGGACCGTGGCTGACCCGCAAGGCTCATATCTCTATACATTGCTCAATGGTTCCGTGCACGGTTTCCAGGCGGACCCAACCGCCGGCACGATCACCGAACTTTCGGGCTCACCCTTCACCGACGGTTCATCGAACTACTATGAGACCGGACTATACATCACCAACACCAATCCTCAGGCTTCCTCTGGCCCCTATTTGGAGATATCGGGTGGGGGATCCTTTCCGCAAACGCCTGTCGGAACAACCTCGCCTCAGACCATCACGGTAACCTTAAGCAACATTGGTGACGTCACGATGTCCCTCAGCTCTTTGGCGATCGCCGGAGATGCCACTCACAGTTTTTCCGAAACAAACAATTGCCCGAGTACGCTTGTTCCACAAGCCTCCTGCCAAGCCACGCTCTCGTTCACCCCGGCAGTCACCGGCGAGCTTCAGGCAACGCTGCAGATCACAGACAACGCTCCCGGCAGCCCGCAATCAGTGTCCATTGCTGGGGTTGGCACAAGCAGTGCGACGCAGCCACAGGTCTCTTTGTCCTCCATCAGTCTGAGCTTTGGCAGCCAGACGCAGGGTACCTCGAGCACCCCGCAAGTGATCACGCTGACCAATACGGGTAACGCTACTCTCCATATTTCAGCGATTAGTTTGACCGGCTCTTACCCGAAGGATTGGACCCAAACGAACACCTGCACAGTTCCGCTCGCTGCCCAAGGCACATGCACGATTTCTGTCACCTTCTCCCCCAGCGACAACGGCGTTCTGAGCGCCTTTGTCAATATCGCCGACGACGCGCCCAATTCTCCGCAGACCATTAATCTTTACGGTAACGCGCCTCCCGCTGTGCTGCTAAACGCCTCCGCAAACGGAGGGTCCACCACGGCAACCGTTCCCGCTGGGCAAACAGCCACTTACGATTTGCAGGCCATGCCTGGCCCTAATTTCACGGGGACAATAACCTTCACGTGTTCGGGAGTTCCCTTTGGCGCGCAATGCACGGTTCCCGCCAGCGTGGCTGTGGCCAACGGGGCCGCGACTCCCTTCACGGTGTCGATCTCAACATTGTCTCCTGCGCAGGCGGCGGTATTTCCGGGGCTGCCGCGGCAATCTCCCGGCAGCCTGCGCCCGCAACCCGGCTTCTCTCTGGCGTTCTTCGCCGCGATGCTTCTGTTTGCGCTGACGTTGCGCTCAAGGATGCAGTCGCAGGCACCACGGTGGCTGGCGAGCGTAACCGCCGCGACGTTAATGACCGCGCTGGTATTTTCGGGAATTGGTTGTGGCAGCGCCGGCTCTTCGCCGTCAGTAAGCCCGGCGCCACCTCAGAGCGCGGCAACGCCTGTGATTACGCCCTCGAGTGGAACGTTTACCGCGGCGCAGTCCGTGACGATCACGGACGCCGCGGCTGGCGCATCCATCCACTACACCACGGACGGCTCGACCCCCGCGGCTTCATCTCCAACTTACCAGGCGGCGATTCCCTTGAATTCGTTAACAACCGTGCAAGCCATGGCGATCGCGCCCAACTATGCGAATAGTGCCGTCGCCAGCGCCACCTTTAAGTTCCAAACACCATCTGGGGCCGCCGCCATCACCATAACGCCGACGGTGACGCCCAGCGGCTCCAGCAAGCAGCTCCCGTTGACACCGATTCTGTTGACACTAAATGTGCAGTGACACGCGCTCGTTGATGCGAGCCGCCGCCGAAATGCAGGTGAGAAACGCTCAGGGCGCGTAGCTGACGCGATAGACCACGCCTGCGCCATCGTCGCTGACCAGCAACGCTCCATCGGAAGCCACGGCCACGCCCACCGGGCGGCCATTCACGTTTCTGCCGCTGGGATCCGGCACCAGCCCCGTTAGAAACGGCACGGGATCTGCCGAAGCCTTTCCGTCCTTGAACGCCACAAAGGCCACCTGATAGCCCGCCCGCGTAGCGCGATTCCACGAGCCATGCTCCGCCACGAACGCTCCGCCACGGTACGATTCCGGAAACTGCTTGCCGGTATAGAAGGCAAACTGCAATGGCGCCACGTGCGCTCCCAGCAACACATCCGGGATGATGGCCTTGGCGACGAGCTCGGGTTTCTGCGGCTGCACGCGGGGATCGACGTTGCCTCCAATATAGCTGTAGGGCCAGCCGTAGAACCCGCCGTCCTTTATCGAGGTGAAGTAATCGGGCGGCAGATTATCGCCAAGTTCATCCCTTTCGTTCACGCTGACCCAGACCTCGCCGGTCAGCGGCTCGACCGCCAGGCCGACGGCATTGCGCAAGCCGCTAGCGAAAATGCGCGAGTTCTTCCCGTCCGGATCGCACACCAGGACCGCGGCACGCCGCTGGTCCTTCTCGAAGTCGATGTTGGAGGAGGAACCCACGCTCACGTAAAGAATCTTGCCGTCCTTGCTGAACGCCAGCGTGCGCGTGAAGTGTCCTCCGCCCGTCGGCAGGTCGAGGATGTGTTCGGCATCGCCTAGCCGTTTGGAGGTCAGCTTGTCGTAGCGAAAGCGCACCACTTCGCCGGTGTTGCCGATGTAGACGTAGTCCTCGTGAAAGGCGATCCCAAAAGGCCGGTTCAATCCTTGGGCGAAATCCTCCCGCTGCTGTGCCCCGCCGGTGCGCTGCGAATCGCGGAGAATAACGACTTTTCCCCCACCTGTATCGGCAAGAAAAATATCGCCATTGGGGGCAACCGCGAGGAACCGGGGCTGCTTGAAATCCTTGGCGAAAATATTGATGTGGAATCCGGCAGGGACGCTCGGCAGGAACCCCGCCGGGGGCCTACTTTCGGAAGGACCGTTGCCCGCCGATTTTGTCGTAAAGGGCGCAGGCAATTGCGGCTTCTTTCCGTAGGTCACTTGGGCGCTGGCGGGGCTCGCTGCGAGTACGGCGGTGCAACAAGCGATGGTGAGAAAGATCGGCGTGCGCATCGTTCCATTCCTCCAGGTCTGTTGTTTGTCGGACACCAGGTAAGATGCCACAGGTAAGCCGCAGGTTCCATGGAGAGCCCCCCAAGGAGTCTTTATGAAGAGTGCGGATGGGATGAGGGCGCGCTCGTTACCTGCATGGTAATGCAAGCGCGGACGTGAATCCCAGAAATGTTTTCCTGCATCCAAGGAATCGCCAAGCAGTTTGAGCTCACAGCGGGCCCCGGGGTTAAAGAAATGAAGCTGGGTCACGGATTTTGCATCGCCACGATATCTTTCGCAGGAGTATTGACCTGCTTTTCCGGTGCTTCCGACGCAATCGCAGCGCGCACGAACGCGTCTTTTCCGAAACCCGCAGTGGATGAACCAATAGCCATTGCAAGGAGTCGGGAAGTGGCTGTTCTTTCCGGAGGCTGCTTTTGGGGCGTGCAGGCCGTCTATCAGCACACCAGGGGAGTCATCTCCGCGACCTCGGGCTACTCCGGCGGCGAAGCGGAAACCGCGCACTACGAAATGGTGGGCCGCGGCGATACGGGACACGCGGAGAGCGTCAAGGTGGTTTTCGATCCTTCGCAGATCACCTATGGCCAGGTGCTGATGATTTTCTTTTCCGTGGCGCACAATCCGACGGAGCTGGACAAGCAGGGTCCCGATTGGGGACCACAA
The DNA here is from genome assembly GCA_003154775.1 of Acidobacteriota bacterium. GTDB lineage: Bacteria > Acidobacteriota > Terriglobia > Acidiferrales > UBA7541 > Acidiferrum. The sequence goes on from PMES01000035.1 coordinate 91,743, forward strand.
TACCGCTCGGCCGTGTTTTTTTCAAGCAATGATCAGAAACGAATTGCCCAGGCGTACGTTGCGCAGTTGGACGCCGCGAAGGTCTACCCGCAGAAGATCGTGACGCTGGTCGCTCCGTTAAAGGCTTTCTATCCCGCGGAAGGGTATCACCAGGACTACTTGAAGCATCATCTGGATAGTCCCTATATCCAGATCAACGATCTGCCAAAAATTGCCGGCCTGAAGAAGCAGTTTCCGCAGCTCTATCGGGAATACTGAAAGCTTGCGCTTGGCGGCCTCACGATTGGGCCGGGCAGTTTGCCGCGTTTTCCCTCCGTCGAAGTTCCTGCTTGACTTGCTCGCCGCAGGAGCGTATTCAGGGTTTCCACGCGCAGCGCTCCCTGCCGTTTGCCGACCCGCTGCTTCTACCTCCTGCGCGTTCATCTTACTTTCTCTAAGGAGGAACTATGTGTGCAGTCAAGGCAATTCCAGACGGATACCATTCCATCACGCCATCCATCGTGTGTAAGGGCGCCGCTCGCGCGATTGACTTCTACAAGGAGGTCTTTCAAGCCAAAGAACTGGGCCGCATGTCTGGGCCGGGCGGCAGCATTGGACACGCCGAGTTGCTGATCGGGGATTCACGTCTGATGTTGAGTGACGAATTTCCCGGTATGGCCAATGCGCCGGACCCCAATGCCCCGCAATCGGCTTACCTCTTCATTTACACCGACAACGTGGATGCGCTGTACGACCGTGCGGTGAAGGCGGGGTGCAAAGTGGAGATGCCGCTCCAAAACCAATTTTGGGGTGACCGCTATGGCAAAGTCCGCGACCTGTTCGGCCACCAGTGGGGATTCGGCCAACATGCGGAAGACGTCACGCCAGAGGAGATGCAGCGACGCTCGGAAGCATGGATTGCGCAGATGAGCAAGGCGGCGAGTGGCGACTGATCCGGCTTCCTGACAGCATGCTGCATCGGATGTGGCCCTGCCTCACCCCGGAGCGGGACCACTTTTTTGGTTCGGAGGTGCAGCCAACTTCACTCCGGCGAGAGCCGAGCAAGCCCTCAGAGCAAGTCTGTAACAGAACTACTACCATTAGTACTCGTAAACCCATGTAAAGTGGAGTGTTAGGAACCAGAAGGACGAAACTGTGCAAGAAAAGTCACACTTCTCCTTAATAGGCCCATCTTGATCAAAATAACCCTTTATTTTCCCGTGACTTGAAAAAGCTGTTTCTGGCATCTAACATGCACTGTTCTTGGCTAGGGTACCGCAGCCCTGCATAAACCTAATGGGAAAGTGGTGGAGACACATGCGAAATAACTTCTTCAAGGTACTCGGGCTGGTAGGCTTGGCGCTCTTCTTGGCGTGTGCTGCTTATGCCGATGGCACACCGGTGAATATGGTGTTCACGGGCGTCAACGGCGTGAGTGACGGCCAATACTACGTGAGCCCGTACTACGGCACGATGAACGGAGCGCCCGTCACGCTATTCTGTGACGACGTGCTGCACGAGGTAAATTTCGGTCAGACCTGGACAGCCAACGTCACCAACCTAGGCACGGCCATCTCTACTAGCAATTTCTCTAACACGCGGTTTGGCAGCGGGATCTCGACCACCAACGCCAGCATTCTTTACGAAGAGGTGGCTTGGCTCGTGTCCCAGTTTACTCCCGCCGACCAGAACCAGTGGGTCAGCATCCAACACGCGCTTTGGGACCTGACGGATCCGAGTGCGGGCTACACCGATGTTGGAACTTGGCTTCCCAACGCGGAACTCGCCAGCAACTACACCACGGTCAATCCTAGCGACTTCCTTATCGTCACCAACGTGGGCTTAAACTCCAGTAATTCGACTCAGGTGCAGGAGTTCATCGTGCAGACTCCCGAACCCAGCAGCTTGGCGTTGCTCGTTTCTGGCATGCTCGCCCTGATGTTGCTAGTGATTCGCCGCGGTAGAGTCTAGCTGTACAGTTGTCCCGATTCCCTCTTTCCCCAGAAACGCCCTCCGGCATCCCCGGAGGGCGTTTCCTTTTGTGAGTGGCGCCGCAACGTTGCATCCTGCCGCCAACGCAACATCAGGGGCAGACAAAGAGCCAATCCTCTGCGCATTCTCCTGGCAGGAGCGAAGGGCACGCTGGGCGCGCGACAGTAATGTTTATCGTGTTTCGAGCGGCCAGAGCCATGCGGCGCCGCGAACACCGCTGGCATCGCCGTGCCTGGCCACCAGCACCGGTGTATCGGCTTCTCTCCCGAATACATACTCCTTCAACCGCTGCGGCACATTTCGATACAGCCGCGGCACTTGCGAAACACCCCCGCCAAGAACAATGACGTCTGGGTCAAGGATGTTCACGATTTGCGAGAGGCTGCGCGTCAGGCGATCCTCGTAGCGCTCCAGGCTGGCTTCCGCCGCCGCTTCTCCGGCCTCGCAGCGCGCGATGATTTCTTTTCCCTTCAAACGGGTTTTGGTGGCGCGCTCGTAATCGTCTTCCAACCCGGTGCCGGAAATCCACGTCTCGATGCAGCCACGAAGGCCGCAGTAGCAGGCAGGTCCCGGGAATTCGTCGGCGTGCATCCAGGGAAGTGCGGTATGACCCCATTCCCCGGCCACGCCGTTGCGTCCATTCAGCACGCGGCCATCCACGGCAATGCCACCGCCGCAACCTGTCCCCAAAACCACTGCAAACACAACGTGCTTGCCCGCGCCCGCGCCGTCCGTGGCTTCCGAAACAGCCAGGCAGTTGGCGTCATTCGCGCAGCGCACCTCGCGATGTAGCGCGTTGCCCAAGTCGCGGTCAAACGGCTTGCCAATCATCCACACGGAATTTGCGTTCTTCACCGCGTGCGTGAGCCGGGAAATAGTGCCGGGAATGCCCACGCCGACCGTCGCGTCGCGATGCAATTTGTGCTCGATGAGTTCGACACCTTCCTTGATCGCGCGCACGGTGCCGTCATAATCATGCCGTGGAGTTGGCACGCGGTGGCGGTGAAGTTCGCGGCCATCGGACTCAAGGGCGATGAATTCGATTTTTGTGCCGCCAAGATCGATGCCGATGCGAAGTTTTGGAGTGGACTGAGACTTTGAAGGGGCGCTCATAGTTCCCTTGATTCTATCCGCAAAGCGCGCAAATTCCATCCCCTTCAAATGACAGGCCCTCCTGAATCGGTTTCTCGACGCGTTGACACCATTCCTGCAACACGCGTAGTCGCTTTTCGGAAATAGTGCTGACGAAAAGCCGCAGGAAGATCGGTTCTCTTCCTGGGGAATCGTGTTCGCGCGGCGGTCCTGCTAAAAGTGGAAGCCGAGCTCGACGCTCTCTGTTCGCGGCGTCACGTAGTGCGTGCCGCTGAACGTGGAGAGGAAGTTGTACAGCGCGGTCTTGTCGGTCAGGTTGATCACCGTGAAGCGCAAACTCCACTTGTACCGGTCGCCGTTGAACAAATTGTCTTCGCCGACGGCAATGTCAAACAGGTTACGCGGAGCGACGCGCGGCGGATTCTTGTCGTCGTTTTCGGTGCCTGGCTTCGGTATCTGAAGGAGCGTTGATCCATACTGGGATGCGGGGCACAAGCCGTTCGCGCTGATGGGAACTCCCAGCGGATTGCTTGCGCTTGGCGAGGCTGCCACCACGCTGCCGCAGAACAGACCCGCCTGGAATTGCTGATCGGGCGTAAGCGCCGAAACGTTTATGTAACCCGGATCACTTTGGTCACC
>PMES01000132.1 GCA_003154775.1 Acidobacteriota bacterium
CATCGACCGGTTGAGCTCGCACGGCAAACCGGACATGTTCCTCCCAGTACTCCCTTCCCCAGTAAATGAGTCGAGTCGGGTTTCGCCTTTTTCGGCTACCAGATCGGCGAACTCGCTAACTCGGAGACTAAAGGTTTTGGGCCGTTTGGGTGGAAGCACTCTCCAGCAACGATGAGGAGGTCTGAAATGCGTTACAAGGGACAGAATTGCGTTCGCTTGACGCTTGTAACCTCCCTCGTTATCAGGAATCATAGCGGAGAAACTGGAGACGGTGGCGGCATCGATGCAGCAACATCTCGTTCATCCTTCCCATCGCGAATGGGCGATGGGGCTCGCCGCAGCAAGCATGGGTGCGATGCTCTACGTCGGGCTTTACCAAAGCCGAGCGGTGCGGCACATTTGGTGTCCAGTCTTTGCCAAGGGCTGTGAGGCGGTGGCTGATGCTGCCTTTGCAAAGCCGTTCGGCATCCCGGATGGATATATCGCGGCGCTTCTCTATGCAGTGATCCTTCTGCTCTTGCTGGGGCCGACAGCCAAGCTTTGGATATGGGTGCCACTGTTGGTTCTTGCTTCTGCGGCTGCGCTTGCGAACTTCCTCGGTGTTCGTGACATGGTGAATCTCGGGAGCTTTTGTTTCTACTGCATGCTGACGACTATTCTTTCTCCGATTCTTTTGTGGCAGATATGGCGGCTGCGCTGAGCCGTGTGCTCAGCGTTGTCGGTTCTGGAGGCTATGGTCAATGAGTAATGGTGCGCTGCCCAGTCAGAGTCCAGCCGTTGGCACTGTCTCGAAGAAGGATGCAGGCTACGTCTTTTACGAACTTACGCGCAGCATTTGCCCGAAGTGCCGGAAAGTGATCGATGCGAAGATCGTGTTGCGGGAGAACAAGGTCTTCATGGTCAAGCGATGCCCGAACTGCGGCCCGTTCGAGGCGTTGGTTTACAGCGATGCTGAGGCATACACGAGTTTCGGCAAATTCAACAAGCCGGGAACGATCCCACTTGCCTACGGAACCGACATTCGAGAGGGATGTCCCTACGACTGTGGCCTGTGCCCTGACCACCAGCAGCACGCCTGCCTCGGCATCATTGAAGTCAACAGCGCGTGCAACATGGATTGCCCGCTTTGCTTTTCGGAATCTGGGCCGGGGTTTAGCCTGACGCTCGAAGAAGTCGAACAGATGCTAGACGACTTCGTGAGAACCGAGGGGAAACCCGAAGTCATCCAGTTCTCGGGCGGGGAGCCTACGATTCATCCTCAAATCATCGAATTCGTCAGGGCAGCCAAGCAGCGTGACATTTCCTTCGTGATGATTAACACAAACGGGAAGCGCATTGCTCGTGACGACCGATTCCTCGAACAACTCAACGATGTCCGGCCAGCCATCTACTTCCAGTTCGACGGATTTGATTCGGAGACCTATCGCATTCTTCGGGGAGAACCGAACATATTGGAGGAGAAGCTGCGTGCACTGGATCGGCTTGCTGAGATCGGCCTGTCCGTCACCCTTGTTCCCGCAATAGAACGGGGCGTGAACGAGCATGAGATCGGAAAAATCGTTGACTCCGCCATTCAGCACCCGGCAGTGCGGGGAATCAATTTTCAGCCAGCCTTCCATGCAGGTCGTCACCAACAGCACGATCCCATGAAGCGCATGACCATTCCCGACGTTCTTCGGCTGATTGAGGCGCAGACGAAAGGCACTTTCAGAACCAGCGATTTTGTTCCAGTACCTTGTTGTTTCCCTACGTGCAACTCGGTGACCTATGCTTTTGTAGAGGGTGATCAAGTCACGCCCCTGCCCCGGATCGTCAATGTCCATGACTATCTCGACTACATTTCCAACCGCGTGCTGCCGGATTTCAGTTTGGAGGTGAAGCGGGCTTTGGAAGGGCTGTGGTCATCTTCCTCGGTGGCGGGCTCGCAGAAATCGGTCGATCAGGTTTTGATGTCCTGTCGGGCGTGTGACGTTCCCGACTTCAGCCTTGGTGATCTGGCGAAGCACATGATGATGATCATGCTGCAAGATTTCATGGACTCTTGGACGTTCAACCAAAAGAACCTGATGAAGTGCTGCAAGGAATTCCTGCTGCCGGGCGGCAAGCAGGTTCCGTTCTGCGCTTACAACAACATCGGGTACCGCGAACAGGCGCGAAAGCAACTTGAGGCCCTTGAGCCCGAGCGCAGGCGGGCGAAGGCAGAAGGACGCAGGTTCGAACCTCGACCCATCGAATTCAACGTAAAGCAGGCGGAGGTTCCTGCCACAGGGCTAGTCGGCATCAACTCGCGGCGGTGAATTTCATGGCTACGAAGGACGACGCAACTCTGATTCCCTCCGGCAACGAGCACGTGAAACAGTGCTGTGCCAGACTATACGAAAGCGACCTGACCCGTTTTCTGCTGGGCGACTCGTTTCATCCGGGCGGCTTGGAAATGACCGGTCGGCTCGGGCGCATGCTTGGGCTGAGTCCGGCCAGCCGGGTTCTGGATGTGGCGTGTGGCAAGGGGACTACGGCGGTCTTCCTAGCGAAAGAGTTCGGGTGCGAAGTGTTCGGCATCGACTACGGAGATCAGAGTGTCGCGGCTGCACGGTCACTGGCGCAATCCGAGCATATAGACGCTCGCGTGCAATTTGAGCGTGGCGATGCCGAAACTCTCCCGTTTCCGGACGGGTCGTTCGACGCCGTGATCTGTGAATGCGCCTTCTGTACCTTTCCCAACAAGGCGGCATCGGCTAGAGAGTTCTTCCGCGTGCTGCGTCGGGGAGGGCACGTGGGCATCAGCGATCTCACCAGAGAAACAGTACTCCCGCAGGAATTAGACGGGTTACTCGCATGGATTGCATGCATCGGCGATGCCCAGACCGTGGAGGGTTACACCCACTTCCTTCAAGATGCCGGATTCTCTGTGGGCAGCATCGAGCAGCAGAACTACGCTCTTGAAGAGATGGTGAATCAGATTCGCGTCAAACTGCTCGGCGCGGAGATCATGACCGGACTGAACAAGCTCCAACTGCCCGGTCTTGATCTAGGAGCGGCCAAGCGGATGGCGGGCAGCGCAATGGCGGCGGTAAAACAGGGGCATCTTGGGTATGTCCTTATCTGTGCTACCAAGCCAGACTCACGCTGATCTTCAGGCAGTCCGGCTAATGCTTGCCCGCATTAGAGAACAACCATCGCTTTGGAAGCCGGAAACGAGTGGGTCAGGCGGCCCTATCATTACTCTTTTTCGTGCTCAGCCCGAGCACGCGATATGTCAGTCATATCCCACAGGTACCGCTAAGAATTACCAAAACTCCGACGATTCCAAGCGCCCAGCCAAGGTAAGGATGACCACTGACGAGGATGCCCGCAATCCCAAGACCGATCCCCAGCCCCACGCGCAAGGCGCGGTCCATTCGCCCTACATTCAGAAACGTCGCCATATCGGCTCCGGTGTCCGGCGTTTCATCCAGAATCGCCGCAGCGTCCAGTTAGCTTGACCCAAAATGGGGCAGATAAATTGCCCAAGGAAGCAGCAAATCACGGCAATTTTGAGTTTACACCTATCTGACTAAACAGAGTGTAGTGAGATTACCAATCACGTCACGTTCACCGAGACTTGTCCATAAGTGATGCCCCACGCTTGTTGGCTCAAACCTCTTCCTGCGACCCGGAGGTTCGTGGCAGTAGCAGCAGCGCGATTTCTTGCAGAAAGCGACGCCCGGCAAGGGGGCGGCGAACTCGCTAACTCGTTGAAACCCAGTGGCGGTTCAAAACCAGCGCGCTAGCCCGCTCAGATTATCGGATTTCGTAAGCGTTAATCGCTGGCGCAGATTCCTTAGGGAGGGAGAAACATCATTTTTGGGTTTCTCTTTCTTCCAGATCCCGAACTTGCGGGAGTTGAGGACTTCGATCACATGGCCAAAGGGGGTCCTTCGACGGCGGATGTAATTCTCCCTTTCAAGACTGTCCATGTGGCGCCGCACAGTTTCCTTCCGGCTGCCCTTGAGCGCGTCCACGATGGTGCGCAATTTGACCGGGGATCCGCCGAGGACAATCCCGATGTCATCGCGCTCCTCGGTGATCCGGTCGATACACCAAGCGAACTCCCAAAGCGCGTCGCCAATCCGGTCATAGTGCTCAAAGACGCCATTCCAGAGGGGGATGGGATGGGAGTCTCTCTCCCCGTACTTCCGTCCGTGCGTCACGTGGCCAACTCCTCTTCAAGGCTCCGGGCCAGGCGCTCGGCATGGGCCAGCGATTCCACGGTTACAGGGAGATCGGATTCGCAGCGTAAACGCAGTAGCGTGAGCTGGCCTCGAAGCACGGTCAGGCGTTCGCGCCGTGGTAGGCTGAAGGCGTCAAGCGGGTCGACGTGGACGCGAACCCCAATCATGGACGCACCGCCCGCTGACAAGCTTTGGTAAGTCTCGGATTGGAGCGTCGCGATCGTCTCTTCCTCCTGGCCGCGAGCTCGCTCGCAATCAATTTCGTCTCGCTGACCTGGTCGCCTTTTCTGGTCGTCGTTCGTAGAGCCACGATCTAAATTTGCAAACATCTACCCTCAGCTTTCTTCCGCCTCTCCGTTTGACTTAACTTTGCGCCGCACCGTGGGATCGTGGAGCCTGTCACAGAATTTGTCGAAGATGAATTTCAAGACGACGAACTGGAAGGAAATCGGCGAGTTCAGGAGTTCTCGATTGTGCCGTGAGCACCGGACTACACGCGAATCGGCGAGAAGTCTGCAACTGTCTGCACTGAAAACACTTAGAGACCTGATCTCAAAAATTGGGGTTCACTGGCGATTAGCTCGAAACGCCGAATTCGGCAGACCTCGAAAAAGTGTGTTCCCAAAGTCTGGTTGCAAACCGTCGAGAACGACGGTAAGCGTGGTGAGCCACGATCAGTTCAAGGAAAGAATCGCTTTGGCGAGGTTGGGCGCGTTCTCACGGGCAACGCGTGCAAGGAAGTTGCTCGGAACTCTCACGGAAGCAGCGGCCGGTGCAGATCCCACGTGGCCCGCCTTTCCCTTTAGCCTCCCAGCGTGCCACAGCAGATGATGGTTGCTCGGGCCGTAGGGGATGTCGTGGCGCTTCGCGATCATGGTTGGCCTCCCACCGGCGCGTACTTCATCGTCGATTTCCACTCTGTCGACGTGACAGCAGACCGCGCAGCGGCCGTTCGGCCGACCGCCCTTCAGTTCCTCCAGAAGTGGCAAATCGAAGCGTCGCCTTCGGCCAGATTGGCAAAGTCGAAATGTTTTTCGTTTATCTGAGCTCTCTGCGGGTTCAACCTTCAGCGTTGGCCTCCGACCCTGCATGGCACCTTGCCAAGTGCGGTCGTCCTTCAGATCACGCACCTGCACCCGACTCAGGCAGAGCTTTTCTGCTAGTGACGAATCAAGATTCGCGAAGCGTCCGACACCGTGAATCTTGCTTTTTTCCTGGCATGCTTCCAACCCTAGACGTATCAGCTTGCGTGCAATCCCTGGCTTCACGTGCCCATCCCTCAGCATTTCATCGACAAAAGAAACCGGCCACTGGACTGCAATCTCGTAGCCATTCAGGTCGGGCCAAGTGTGCTTGGACGCTCTTCCTCCGCGCAGTCTTTCGGGCGCACAGTCAACCAGTTGACTCACAGCCACGACTGCGGCCAAGTAAGGCACGGGCAAATAGAACCCGTGCTTCTTTTGAAATTCGCGAACCAGTTCAGGTGACCGATTCCTGCTCACGCCATGAAAGTGCTGGAAGTGGAGCCGGACACCGAGCGAATCCTTCAGCCGCTGGAAGTCCATCTCGAAATGCCGCATGTGCGGTTTGGCGTGGCCGTGCGCCTTTATACCAGCGCTCCTAAGTTGAGCCATGAGCCAAGCCCGTCCCGCTGGCTTACCCGGATCGCGCGGCGTACGGCGATAGAAAAGATAGTCGGATTTTTTTGCCGATCTCAGTCCCGCCTGGTCCAGCCACCGGTCCACCAACGCTTTACTGACGCGATGCAGCCCTTCGCCGTACCGAAGCATTCGCCCGCTTCCAAGCGAGATGCCCTCATCTTTGAGGTCGTCGATTCGCACGCGGCTGCACCGTGCGACCATCTCGCCGCAATTCACCACCAACTCTCTGAGTAGCTGGCCAGCCGCTGAAGGCTCTGGCTCTTGCGCAGCTTTGTTTTCGCGCGGCTTGTACTTCTGATGGTAGTACCTGGTCAGGAATTCCTCGAATTCTCTTTCTTGCCTCTCGTCCCACAAATGCTTCGCGGCCATGAATCGACCAAAAAAGCCCAAAGCGTGACGCTCGGCCTTCTTAGATTTGTAATCAGGGGCGTTTTGGAAAACCAGAGCGGGAGTGACTTCACGAAGTGCTGAAATGTTGCGCTCAGACAGGTGCCCGAGGATTCTTTCACAGAAGTTCCGATGCTGGTCCTTCGTGTTCGCGGCTGTTGGAAGTGAATCGATGTAGCCATGCGCCTTCGCGAGCAACTTACTCGCCACCGGTTGAAGCTCCGCACCAGGCGCCAAGAGGGGAATCTGCGTGGCTGCGTAAAGGGCGCGGCGACGATGGCCGACTGGAAAAAATCTGCCTGCCAGGTAGTCGGCGACGGTCTTCCGATCCAATTCAAGCGCCGCAGCGAAGGCTGTCTTGTTGCCGTAGGTCGCCTTGCCCTGGGACTCCCACCACCCCGCAAAGGCTTTCTTCCAAGAGAAGAGTAGAGTCTGTTGTAGAGCAGAGGCCGGAGCGCTCATTTGTAAAAACCCTCTCTCGCTATCACACGAGACTCACTTCGAGTTCCATCTCCGGCTTCTTTTGCGCGTGTAGCGATAGCGTGACGCCGCAGGCCGCAGCGATCTTCTCAAGCGTTTGCAGTGAATGCGCCGTGTACTCCGCATCTTCGAGGCGCGCGATCACGGATTGCGTCGTGCCGGCGCGCTCGGCGAGTTGCACCTGGGAGAGCTTCGCCGAATCCCGCATCTCGCGCACCAGCATCGCCATGTCCACCTGCTTCAGGCTGCGGCGAAAGGCGCGGCGGAACTTGGCGCTCCGCTTCATTCTTTCTCTGACGTACTCCGCATGCTGATCTCGTTTCATAGCCCTGTCTCCTTCAGGATTCGCTCGCGCTCGGCCGCCGATTCGGGATAGCGATTGCGGTACTTGAGCCATAGACTTCGCAACCTCCCCGCACGCAGGATCTCCGAAGGCGGAGTCTCCTGGGATTTCTTCTGGAACCCGGACGTGGCGACGACCAGCATCCCCGGCTGATAGAAATAGAGAACCCGGAAGATGCGGTCAAAGTGCTTGACCCGGAGCTCGAAGAGTTCCCGGCCCAGCTTCTTCACGAACTTTCCCTGCATCCGCGTGCCCTGGGACCGCAGCCGTTCAACCAGCGCGAGAATCTTGGCAGCCGCCTCGTCGTCGAGCGATTCCAGGAACTCCCGCAGCGGGACTCGCCCGTTGGGTAGCACCACGTACTCGATGCTGAATTCGACCGCCAAATCCTACTTCCTAACATAGCACCGGAGCTATATTCCGTCAATCAAAACCAGAGTGTTGCAGATTTTCCTTGACACGTCAAGATAAATATGCATATAGTGGGTGCGTAAATGCGGACGCACTCAACAGCGGAGGTCGCAAAAGAGGTTGGAGTTCACAAGCTCACACTGCTTCGTTGGCTGCGAGCTGGCAGTCTTCAAGAGCCGCGGCGAGTGAAGCAGGGCGGCGTCACAGTCCGCATCTGGACCGATCGCGACGTGGAAAGGGTTCGCAGGTACAAGCAGGAACACTACCGCAAAGGAAGAGGTCGAAAGCCGAAACCGAAGAGATAGAGAAATAAGCGGGCCACCGTGTAGTGCAACCTACCCGGCAGCCCTAACCTAATGACACATGGAGGTGTCACGTGGCTACGCAGAAAGTTACCCCGAGCGCAGTTCCCCCGCAAGTCCCCGCTGTCCGGAAATTCAGCCAGCAACTCAAAGATTTTTTCGTAGCCGAGGGCATTGCCACCGAAGCGTGCTTTGACCTCTGGACCTGGCAATCCGCGCAAAGAGCAATCGCGTATTCAGCAACCCGCCCCAAAGTGATTCCCTTCCGTAAAGCTCACAAGCGAGCGCGAACACAGAAGCGCAGGGTGGCGAGGTAATTATGGCCTCCGTGATCATGCGCGCGAACTACCCGGGTCGCGCGCTTCCAGTTTCGACGCCGCGGCCGAACTCAGAAAGGCCGGCCTGCCGGCGAATCTTTTCCAACGCGCAGCTCCTTGAACGTTTCGACCAATGGCTCCAGATCTGCGGTAAGAGCCCACACACGCGGAGCAACTACATCGAAGCCGGAAAACAGTTCGCCAAATATCTTGCAGACAAGTCTTTCGCAGCCGTCACGACTGCGGACATACGCGGTTTTCTCGGGCAGCTTTACTCGCGCAACCTTCAATCGTCCACGATGGCCGGGCGGCTGAGTGCGCTCCGGAGCCTCTTTCACTTCCTGGAGCTTGGCGACCAGGTGCGCACTTCCGCGCCGCGCTACATCCAGACGCGAAAATTGCCGGTACGCTTGCCTCACGCGAAGTCCGAAGAGGAAATCGAACGGCTTATCAATGCTGCGGAGACTCCCCGCGATCGCGCCATCCTCGAAATGCTCTACGCTTCCGGCTTGCGCGTGAGTGAGTTGGCGCATCTTCGCGTCGAGGACGTGAGCCTCAATGCCCGGAGCCTCGTCGTCCGCAAAGGGAAGGGCGGCAAGGACCGCATCGGCCTGTTCGGAACGAAAGCGGCGGAGGCTCTCGCGGCCTACCTCGGTGATCGACAAACTGGCCCGCTGTTCGTTCGCGAACGGCGAAAGCAGCGCGGCGGAGGCACCAGGGATTCCGATGGCGCATGGTGGGGGCAGTGGCGCGAAGAGAGCACGGACGGAAAACGCGTCATGCGAAGTGTTTGTCTCGGCGATTACGAGCTTCCGACGAAAGAACGCGCACGCCAGGCCCTCAACGCATTTCTCAAGAACAAACTGCCCGCCTCACGACAGGAAGGGGTCGGTGTCGGCCTGGTTTCGCGTTCTATTTATCGAATCGTTGTGCTTGCAGCGAAGCGCGCGGGCATCACGGGCATTTCTCCGCACACGCTGCGGCACAGTTGCGCCACGCACCTGCTCAACCGCGGCGTGGATATCCGATTCGTACAAGAGCTGCTCGGTCATTGCAACCTGGGCGCAACTCAAAAATATCTCCACGTCGCCATCGAACGCCTGCAAAAAGTCCACGAGCTTCTCGAAAGGGGATGACTATGAGCAAACTGGCAACAGTTCACCTGGTCCCGGAAGAACGGCGCGTCGGCCGTCCGAAGAAGATTCTGGATTTGCAAAAGCTCGACAGGGTCAAAGTGGCCGTGCCTGAATCCGCTGAAAGCGCGATCGAGAGCCGCTCATCTTCGACGCACGGTGCCTCGACGTCGCCACCCGGCAAGAACTCTTGCGCATCCTGCCTCAACTCGTTCACATCCGCCGCGCTTGGCGAGCCGAGTACATGGAATGCGGCTGTCATGGGTGCCAGAAACCTGACCCGACCGTCGCGATCACGGCAAGGTTGCGCCGTCGAGGTTCGACCTGGGCGGAAATTTACGAGATCACTGCTGTCAACGCCACCAATCGCGCGGAGCGTAAGCGGTTCGAGCAGGCTGTTCGCTGGAAACTTGAGCATCTCGACGCCCCCACGCGGGAACCATCGCATCGCTACGGAGCGGGGGGATTTTGCGATAGGTGCTCGGGGCGCATCTACCAGCGGATGCTCAAGCGCTACAGAAAGCTGATGGCTGGCCGCGATCTTCCTGCGGAGTTGGCGACGTTCACGGAGGCACTCACGCTGAAATTCAGCGTGGCGCAGCGGCTTTTGAACGGAGATGACGAGGATTTTGCAATTATAGACCTCTGCATAAATAA
>PMES01000027.1 GCA_003154775.1 Acidobacteriota bacterium
CATGAATTCTTCTGACGAATCAGTATTTCAATACCGTACAGACTGAGGCGCAGATGGGTCCGCCAATATTGAACGTAGCGGCAACATTGGCGCCCTTTACCTGCAAGGGTTTTGGGACCTTGCCAAGCAATTGCCACGCGCACCATCCGAGCATCGCGACGCCGGTTGCGCCTATGGGATGGCCTTTCGCAATGAGTCCGCCCGAAGTATTGATGCCACATTCGCCATCGACACTGGCTTTTCCGTCGACCCAATACTGCGCGCCTTTACCGTACTCCGCTTTGCCCAAAACTTCCGTGCCAAGCGCTCCCATGACCGTGAAACAATCATGGATCTCGGCGACCTTTACATCATCCGGCCTGACCCCGGCCATTTCGTAAGCGCTTTTCATGGCCTTGATCGCGCCCGCGGGGCGCAGCACATCGCGGCCGGACTTTTTGAGGGGGTCGGTCGCCTGCGCGTACCCGGCAATTTCGACGGAGTCTTTTTTGGCGACGCCGAGCTTTGCCAATCCTTCCTCTGTAGCCAAAATGAGTGCGGCATACCCGTCGCTGATCTGGGAACAATCGTAGGTCTTGAGCGGGAGTCCATCGACGATGTAGCGATTAATGCCACCAATCTGCATCGCCTGCTCGACCGTAAGTTCGACGTTGCGCATCTGCGCGTACTCGTTGTGGCGCGCGTTGGCGTACTCCGCGACAGCGATCTGCGCAAGGTGTCTTTCGGGAATGCCATGTACCTTCAGATAGCACTCCATCACTTCCGCAAACAGGTGGGGGAAGATGTATACCTTGCCTTCGCGTTCCGCGGGATGCGAGAAATATCCCAGGGCCTGGCCGACGAGCTTGCCATCCATCTTGCCTTCGGCATCGCGCATTTTTTCGTAGCCGATGGCAATGCCGGTATCGCCCCATCCGATTTGCAGTTTCTGGATGACGGAGAGGACGGCCTGGCCGCCGGAAGCGCAGGCATTTTCGACCGATTCGATGGGCTTGCCGGCGAGACCCGGAATATCCGCCACGAGGCCCGCGAGCAGCCCTTGCTGGTTAAGGGAGATGTTGCAGATGGCGCCCACGGAGCCAACATCGATCGCGGCGGGTTCCACTTTGATCTCCGCGCAAACTTCTGTAACGGCGCGGCGAAGAATCTCCGGTACCGACATGCCCATGAGCTTCCCGAATTTCGATTGATGATAGGCGGCGATGTAAATGCGCTTCATAAAGCACCTCTCACTATGACTTCCGTTCCAGCGAAGCAGAATGGTTTTCGCCGGCGGTCCCAAGCCTGAAATCCCGCAGGCGGTCCTGGAGCTTGCGCTTCAGGACCTTACCATAGTCGAGGGATCCCTCTTCCTCCTTAGGGGGTCGGAGCGGCGCCTGTCCCGACCCGGTCGGGAGCTCCGACGTATAGGCGCCCCAAATAGCAAAAACTCCCCAAGCTCCCTCTTCCTTCCTGATGCTCGTCTCGCCTCCCCTCCCGCCTCTCTCCCCCGCTGTCATCCCGCCTGCCCTGAGCGGAGTCGAAGGGACCGGAGCGGCCCGATTTTTTCTTCCGCGCCGAATTATGGCGCGTTGGGCCGCAGAGTGGAGGGATCTCTCTTCCTGCTTGGTGATCGCCCCGCCTCCCATCCCAATTCGGGAAGGCACTGTTGCCACCGGAGTAACCCCCTCCCCCCGCCAGTTTTTGTGAAGCATGTCAAAACAAACGGGATACGGGCGCGAGAGTGCGCAAGTATGTGAAAACAGGGGAGTTAGAAACTCACTGTTTTGATTTGCAAAGCCTTTGTTTTGATATGGATGCGCACTGTGGGCGCAGAGGGTGAGTGTGCTGGGGATCTGCGGAGCGCGGGCGGGCCTGTGCCGAGTATTCACGACGCATTATACTGCACTATTTACCAACTGTCAATAGACATTGTGAGGTACTAGAGTCGAAACTGGTACGAGGGGAAGCGTGGAGAACACTTTGGCACTTCAGGTGCTCCCAATTTCCGCTGTAGTATGGGAGAGGAGCAGTTCATGGGTAGGTACCTGAAGGGTGACCACGTCAAAATCGAAGTCACCGACGAACTGTCGGGAGAAAGCGAATGGGTGTGGATCTTAGTCGATCACAGTGACGACGGGCAGCAGTTGGTCTTCGGTCAACTAGATTCAGAACCAATCGTGGCGACGGAAATGCGCAAAGGCCAGTCCCTTGCCGTGAGCTACGAGCAGGTTCGCGACCACAAACGATTTGAATAGCTGGGCTGGAGCACCCTTCGTAAGTTAGCAAGACGTGCGTGCACCACCCAAAGTCCTTCCTCTCCTCACCCTGCCGGAACCCACCAGTTACGTCTTGGGGTATCAGAGATCGTCTGTAGAAACGTCCCTTTTGAAGACTTCACGAAGAAGGACCTTCAGGCGAAACTTGATGGCATAAGCGTCGTTGGGCGACTGCGCGTAGCGGTCAAATTCGATCAGGTCATAATTCGCCCTCGTGAGACCTTGTTCCGCCTTCTCCCGGTTCAGCTCGCGCAGTTTGTCAAAATCGGCCAGGCGTTTTCTTGTGATCGTCTGTACCCACCCTTGCTCGTGTGCCACGCGAAACAGATGATAGTAGAGCAGTACGATGCCAACCTGGCGAAGCAGGGGGTCCTTTTGTATGAACACCCCTGCCATTTGCGTAACATTGTCTTGGGCCAACTTCAAAAACGAGGGCATTTTGCCTCGCGATTGCCCTGCGAAGTTTTCAACAAACCTGTCCAAGTAAGCTTTTTTTGTATCGACGACTTTGCCGTCGTTTTCCGCGTACAAGAACTTCGTGGCAAGATCGAAGTGTCGATAACGCTTGTTCGGAAAGGGTATGTTCCCTGTGAAGAAAGACTCGCTAGCCAATTTCCGGATCGCGCCTGGCAATGGTCCACCATAGGCGTTCCTTTTCTCGGGAGCGGTGAGAGGAGCGGACTCGTTAAGCCGTGAAAACATCTCCTCGATCATTTCCAACTCGTCCGTCTCAATACAAACAGTAGTGAGTTGGAAACTGTCGAATTGAACTTTGAGGTCGGGATATGCCTTGCCTAGCTCCGCAT
Organism: Acidobacteriota bacterium; assembly: GCA_003154775.1. Lineage (GTDB taxonomy): Bacteria > Acidobacteriota > Terriglobia > Acidiferrales > UBA7541 > Acidiferrum. The sequence continues at coordinate 3,065 of PMES01000027.1, forward strand.
AGGTCATATTCCCCGCTTTCACCTTCGAGCCCTTGAAGAACTCGAAATCCTCCGCAAGAGCCATCTTTCCGTCCACGAAGGACCACATTGTTTCAAGCCGCTGCTTCCCATCAATTATCGCGTAGTCGTAGCTCTTGGCGCCCCGTTTTACGGGCTCGTGGAACTTGTGCAAATAGAGCTTTGGGACATCGAACTCGTTGAGGATAGTGTCAATTAGAAGCTGTCGCTTGTCCATCGTCCAGATATCGCTCAGCCTCTGGTATTCGGGGTCCAGCAGGATCCTATCCCGCATTCGATAAAGGCTCCAAACGGTGCAATTCCTGAGATCTGTGATTTCGAATTTCATCCGAGTATTTCCCTGGTTAAGTCTGCCACTCTATCAAGTTCGGGGAATAGGGTTAGCGCCGAAATCCCGAGAACCGCGAGTTCCTTGAGAATCTTTCCCTTGGCGGCCCCTGGAACTATCCATCTCCAGACGTGCTTGCCTTCCCCAATATCTTCGATCGGTGTGTGGAGACGGTGGTTGATTGTGAAAGTGCCGAGTTGGGCGGCCATTCGCGGAGTATTCCGCGGTCCAACGATTGCCACTGGGTACAGTTCCGCGGGATTTTCTCGAACGCGGCTTGGGAGGTAACTTTCGAGGACTTTATCTCGCCCGAAGGCCGGAATTTCGGGCTCGAATTCAAATTTGAGCTTCGCTTCTCTGTTCAGGGCAACCGGATCGAGACACCAGACGGCGCCTGAAGCGCCCAAGTGTTCTTCCTCGTGCACCGCGAAATAGAGGGCCGCGAGCGGGCTTTCGCTCCAGTCTAGCAAACGGGTGAAGGCGCGATGATGCTGCATCAGAAAAATCCACTCCCATTCTTCCCGTGGCTGAGTGTCGAGGTGTGGTGCAGCGTTTTGCATAAACCGTTTGATCAGGGCGTTTTCGGCCTGGAGATGGGCAGCATCGCGGGCCAACGAGGGAACCAGCTTCCATACCTGTCGCGCTTGCCCACGAAACCACAAAATTCGTCTCGGCTTTGTCTGGTGCTTCAGCGCACTGAGCATTCCGGCCACTGAGCTTATTGTGCGATCTTTGTAGCGCATTGGTACTGGAGCAAACTGTCGCTCTCACGACACTGGCCGCATCTCCTCTAGGAAATCCACTCAAAAGGCTCGGCTACTCCTCACTCTTCCTCGTCTTCTTTCTCTTCTTCTTCCCCGACAACGGCTTCGGCTGGTGTAAGAACTGGTACCTTCTTCCCAGCAAAGAAATCAGCAATTAGCTCTACGATCTTTTCCTTGGACATTGGATTGGGGGGAAGTCCCTTTGCGAGACTGCGGCCCGGATGTATCGTGTCCCACTTGGACCGTACCTGTTTCTTTCTTCCTTTTCCGGGGGTGTGGATGCCAAACCCCTCGACAAGGACATTCCATGGAGGCTGGAATCGCTCGATAAGAAGCGCTTCGCCAAGAGGTATCCAGATGTCGTCGCACACAAGGTACCGACACAAAAAATCTTCAACGTCCAGGTTTTTCGATTCCTGTATGGATTTTGCATGCTCCCTGAGTCTTTTGAACAGCGCGTTACGCGGGTCGGCTCCGAGGCCAAACCCGCCCTTTCTTGCGCCAGGTGGCACGGCCTTACCGACGTAGATCGGTGACGTTGGATCTTTTCCCTGGTTCTTTTCAGCAATGCGCGCGTAGGGTGCAAAACCACCGACATAGTAGATGGCATAGATGCCAGCGCCGTCGAATTTCTCTTCGGAAGGCAGGAAACTTACTGGTCTTTTCAACATTGCCTCGGCGAGGCTTTTGGCCAGATTCAGTTTGTCTAGCGGATTGAAGGGGGCATCCGGCATGGATGTGGTGGCTCAGTTGCGCGTTAGGGTAGCCTTAAGCTTTTCTGCGATGGCTTCACCGAGCAGAACTGGAACAGCGTTCCCGATTTGGCGCATGCTTTCCGTCCACGAATTCGGGAAGACGAACGAATCCGGGAAGGTTTGTAAACGGGCACTCTCCCGTATGGTGAAGTATCGAACGGATCCATCAGGTAGCGCCAGCATATTTTCGCCGCCCGGCACCCCATGCACTCCTGCCTTGAGCGTTTTGGCGGGCTCGTCAAGCGGACTTCCAGTGTGGCCGACATAACTTCTGGCTCCCTTAATTTGAAAATGAGTTAGGCCTGGCTCGTCGGGAGTGCGCTCAGGCTGAGGTTTCGGTAGATCATTGATCGCGTCCCGCACTGTTTTCCAAGGCTTGAGTGCCGGTGGAATCAGCCGGTGCTTAAGCGCCTTAATTCGTTCACGCAATTCCGCATTGAGCTCTGGCCTCCGCTTTGATGGAACTCTGTGCCTGTCCCAGTACTCGCCAGAGTAGTATTGCTCCCAGAGTAGGGAGTCTGGTGAGTGGGTGGCGGAAGGGAACGACCACTCTACACCCAGGTCGGCGCGAATCGCGACTATAAAGAGTCGTTCACGTTTCTGGGGCACCCCGTAATCAGCCGCGTTCAGGATGCGATGAACAACCCTGTAGTAGAGGTCGTCGCGCTTTCCCTTGGTGTGGTATCGCTCCAGTCTGGAGAGATGGTCAAACCACTGTTCTTCTTTTCTTCGGCATATTCCTGGGTAGGTCAGCATTAACTCGATGTAGCTGAAGTACTTCGCGAACGATGGCCGCCGCAGTCCGCGTACGTTTTCAATGATCACGGCCTGCGGCTTCAGACGCCGAATGACATCGATTGTCTCCGGAAAGAGGTTGCGCTCATCCGAGTGACCCCTGTGTTTGCCGCCGATGGAAAAGGGCTGGCAAGGAACACCCGCAGCGAGTAACTCAATCCCTTCGGGCAGCGAATCGAAATCGAATTGGCGCACGTCACAGTTGAAAAGCGGCCAGCTATGAACTTCTTCAACTCTGCGCCTCTTGTTTTCCTGAATCGTGAGGCATGAGTCCTCGTCAACTTCCACAAGGGCGAGATGTTTAAAACCCGCCCGGCTGATACCGAGCGCGAGTCCACCCGCGCCCGTGTACAGCTCAACGCTTTGCATTATTCCCCTCCAAGAATCTTTTCATCCTCTTTGCAAGAGAAGTGGGGTCCTTGAGCTGACACTCCCATACTACGCTCACGCCCCAGTCGTCTCGGCGCAACCGAGCGACATTTCTCAAATCGCGTCGTCGATTTTCCGTCAGCTTGGGGATCCAAAAACGGAGCCTCGATTTTGGCAATCGTGCGAGCGCACATCCCGGATGACGGTGCCAAAAACAACCATGCACGAAGATGACCTTTCTGAGCTTCGGAAAGACGAGATCGGGTTTGCCAGGCAGGTCGGAGACATGCAGGCGAAATCTGTGTCCACATGAACTGGCTATTCTCCTGACTAGGAGCTCCGGTTTAGTGTCTTTGCTACGAACAAGCGCCATTCGCCTGCTGCGCTCTGTCCGTGTGAGCGTGTCCATTGCCAGCCGTCCAGCGGATGGTATCGCACGCCGCTGCGCGCCAACAACTTCAAGCGAGCTACCCTGTGGGAAAAGTACACTGCTGAAGCCCGCAGGGCAAGGAAAATATTCGCTTTTTCATCGCCGTAGCTACTTCTAGAAGGGGACGCTGCTCTTGTGCCATTTCGGGTCGTCCCGCAACCCCATCCGGGACGCAAACATCGCGTCCTCCAGAAAACGGCGGACGCGGAGTCCTTGTACTCGCGGAAATTCTGGCGACTCTCGCAGCCTGACCCCCTTTAGGGACCCCTGTTCCAGAATCTCGGGCTTACTCGGTCGCCAAAGAGCTGCGGACCTTGGCGTAACCCGGTTTGATGACGGAGTAGATGAGATCGCAGCGCTGGTCGTAGGGCAGGAAGGCGCTCTTCATCGCGTTGATGGTGATCTTTTCAAAGTCCTCCAGGGAAAGGCCCAAGGTATCCGCCGCAGCCTCGAATTCCTTGGTCATGGTGGTGTCGCTCATCAAGCGGTTGTCGGTGTTCAGGGTGACGCGAAATTTTGCTTGATAGAAAATCTTAAAGGGATGTTCAGACACGCTGCGTGCGGCCCCCGTATGGACGTTGCTGATCAGGCAGATCTCCAGGGGAATCCGTTTGTCGAGGACGTACTGCGCGATGTCGCCTAATTTCACGGCCTTGCCGTCCACGACGGCGATATCATCGATTAAGCGGGTACCGTGTCCGATGCGGTGCGCTCCGCAATATTGAATGGCCTGCCAAATCGATTCTTTTCCAAATCCCTCGCCGGCATGAATCGTGATGTTGAAATTCTGCCGTTGAATATAGTGAAACGCATCCACGTGCTTTTTGGGAGGATAACCGCCCTCCTCACCCGCCAGATCGAATCCCACAACTCCCCGCTCGCGAAAGTCAACGGCGAGTTCGGCCATTTCCAGCGACACGTCCATATTGCGCATCGCACAAATGATTAGCCCGCAAGAAACTCCAAAATCCGTTCGGCCCCGCTCCAGGCCCTTTAGCACGGCGGAGACCACCTGCTGGTGGGTTAATCCTCGCTGGGTGTGAAAAACCGGAGCAAAGCGAGACTCAAAATAGACCACGCCGTCGCGGTGCAGGTCTTCCGCCTGTTCGTAAGCCACTCGTTCGAGCGCCTCTTCGGTCTGCATCACAGCGATTGTGTGCGCGAAGCCCTCCAGGTACTTTGGCAGACTCCCTTGGTTGGCCCCCTGGTGGAACCAGCGCGCCAGCGCTTCCGGATCTTCCGTGGGGAGCTGGTCGTATTCGGCGCTTCTTGCCAACTCAATTACCGTTTTCGGCCGCAACACGCCGTCCAGGTGTTCGTGCAACAGCACCTTGGGGAGACTCTTAAGTAGTTCGTGATCCAGCTTCATGGAGGCCTGCGCTTGCGTCATATTCCGGATGTGGCTCCGATCTTCTCTTTCTTTGCCCATTCGGGGAGTAAGTGCCGCTACGATATAGGCTCTACTGAGCATGTACAAGGGGCTTCTAACTCGACGATGAAGAATTGTCGCATTAAACTATCGCTGCGAAGCTGCGGAAATACTGCTCGAGCTCCTCTTGGCGCCCAGTTATCTCATTGGTCATCAGAAACGCGGGCCCGTACGAGAAGCGGTAAGAATACAGCGGTGGATTTCCGCGCACGATTGACTCAGGAGAAAACATGACCTCGACGCCAGACTACCGTTCCATGCTCGCCGTTGCCCTCGCGGAAGCGCGCCTGGGCCTGAAGGAAGGCGGCATACCCATCGGTGCGGCTATTTTCGACGAGACAGGCAAGCTGATCGGCGCGGGGCACAACCGCCGGGTGCAGCAAGGCGATCCGTCGGTGCACGGAGAGACCGACGCGTTCCGAAACGCGGGCCGGCAAAGAAGCTATCGCAAGCTGACCATGGCGACGACGCTCTCGCCCTGCTGGTATTGCAGCGGTTTGGTGCGCCAGTTTGCATTCGGCACAGTGGTGGTCGGGGAAAGCAGGAACTTTCAGGGCGGGATCGAGTGGTTGCGTTCCCTGGGAGTGCGGGTGGTCGATCTCGACTCGCAGGAATGCGTTTCGCTGCTGGCCGATTATATTCGCGCGAATCCAGCCGTCTGGAATGAAGATATCGGCGAGGAATAGGCCAGCGAAAAAGCGCAGCCGCCTGTTCAGTGGAAATGTCCGAACACATGCTATAGTCTGCGTGATTTCAAGAACGGACAGACAACTCATGGATTCTCATTCCCGCAAAGTGGTGCAAGAAAACCGCGATTACACGATGTTCTCCTGGTCCGTCCAGGGAGCCTCGATCCCGGTTCACATGAAACGCGGCCAGGGCGTTTGGTTCTGGGACGGTGACGACAATCGCTGGCTGGACTTCAGCTCGCAGCTCATCAACTTAAACGTCGGCCACCAGCACCCCAAAATGCTGGAAGCCATCAAAAAACAGGTCGACGAACTCTGCTTCGCCGGACCGGGGTTCGCTACGGAGCCGCGGGGCCTGCTCGGCAAGAAGCTTGCCGAAGTCACCGGCCTCGCAAAAGCCTTCTTCACATTGGGCGGCGCCGAAGCCAACGAAAACGCCATGAAAATCGCCAAGCTCTTCACCGGCCGCGACAAAATCATCACGCGCTATCGTTCCTATCATGGCGCCACCATGGGATCAATGACCGCTTCCGGCGATCCGCGGCGCTGGCCCGTCGAGCCGGGCATTCCGGGCATCGTTCGCGTTTTCGATCCCTACTGTTATCGCTGTCCGTTCGGACAAAAAGTGGAAACATGCCATCGCGAATGTGTCTTGCATATCGAAGAAGTCATCCAGATGGAAGGCCCAGACACGATTGCCGCGATTCTCGTGGAAGGCATCACCGGCTCCAACGGTTTGCTTGTTCCTCCCGACGATTACTATCCCAAACTCCGCGCCCTCTGCGATAAATACGGCATCCTGCTGATTGACGACGAAGTCATGAGCGGATTCGGCCGCACCGGCAAATGGCTCGCCACGCAACATTACGGTATTCGCCCGGATATCGTGAGTTGCGCCAAGGGCCTGACCAGCGGCTACCTTCCCCTCGGCGCCGTGATTGTTTCCGATGCCATCGCCAGGCACTTTGAGACGAACATGCTCTGGGCCGGACTCACCTACAGCGGCCACCCCGTTTGTTGCGCCGCTGCCGTCGCCAATCTCAATCTCTACGAAGAAGAGCACATCTTCGCCAACGTTGAGCGACAAGGGCGTTATCTCGCCTCGCGCTTCGAAGCCATGAAGCAGAAGTATCGCTGCGTCGGCGACGTGCGCCACATTGGCCTCTTTAGCGTCCTGGAACTCGTGAAAGACAAATCCACGCGCGAGCCTTTGGCGCCATTCAACGGCAATAGCCCGGAGATGATCAAGCTCGCCGGCCACTTGAAGAGCAAGCATCTCTATGCGTTCAGCCGCTTCAATATGTTGTGGGTTTGCCCGCCTCTCATCATCAAGGAAGAGGAGCTCCGCCAGGGGCTGGACATCGTGGAGGAAGGATTAGCCTTAGTGGATGCCGCGTTATCTCCGGCTTCCAGTGCACAACCCGCAACAGTTCTGGCGCAAAAGTAGGACCTTCGCAACGCATGGGGCACACTCGCTGTGGAGAACCACAAAAACTGGGCCGGTGCTGACGATGGCGGTCACGAACCTCTCGCAGAAGCAGATCCCTGAGTCGGCAGTCTCCCCATCCACTCGCGCAATTCTGGAAGTTGCCATCATGGTTGGCGCGCCTGCTAATTAGAATCTTGAAAAGTAATTTAGCGGGCAAAATAAGCCATGCAATGGCTGCCGTCTACGACGTGTGCAGGCGGCGGGCAACGACAAAGCAATAGTGGAAGCCGGAAGTGATCACCAGCGCGGCCACCGTGTACCCCAGATAGTGCGCCAGAAGGCTGGCGCGATCATTGGCATACGCCGCGGCCAGCACGGTGAAAAACAACAGCGCAATCTCAAAAAACGTGGTGGACTTGCCAAGCAGGCTCGGCGGAAACGGCCGGTAGCCCTGGATCACAAGAATGACGGCGGCGACGACAAGCATCAGTACATCGCGGCTCAGCACAAAAATCGCCAGCCACCAGGGAATCTTCTTTTCCATCGCCAGCGCCACAAACGAGGAAGAGAGCAGCAGCTTATCGGCAATGGGATCGAGATAGGCGCCCAGGGCCGATTTTTGATCGAGCCGGCGCGCCAGCAGCCCGTCCACGGCATCGGTAAGCGCCGCGCACACCAGCACCAGCAGCGCCCACCGGTATTCCTCATACAGAATGAGGATCAGGAAAAACGGCAGAAAACCGAGGCGCAAAAAAGTGATCTGATTGGGTACCGTCCAGATGCGGCCTTTCATTGGCTGCCAGAATAGCGCAGATCAGGCGAACTGGGCGAGATAATCGGTCAGCGTGCGGCCGATCTTGCGCTCAAAGATCTCGGCCATGGAGGGAATCGAGCCCGACGGCTCGTCGAGCGAGATGCGCTCGATGCGCGTCATCGGGAAAAACACCGTGGGCAGGCCGACGCGCTCCGCATCCAGTTGGTTGATCTGGCTGACGAAATGATCGAAGGAGTTGAGATCGATGCCGCGGATGGTCACTCCGCTGGGATTGATATCGAGGAGGATGCCCCAGATTTTTTCTTTGGGCGAGTGCAGGCTAATGATGACAATGGAGTCGGGTTTCATGAGTTTGTGGTCCCTGGGAGATCGTCTTTAGTTTACCCCAGCGCGCTCAGATCGGCATCGGCGCGGGGCCTGCGAGCGGCAGGAGCAACTTTGGCTCCGTGAGCGACTGCACCCGCTCGAGGGTGGCGTCGGGAGCGAGCTCGCGCAGGAGCAGGCCTGCGGGCGTGACGTCAATGAAGGCGAGTTCCGTCACGATGTGATCCACCACTTCAACGCCGGTTAGCGGCAGCGTGCATTTCTTCAGGATTTTGGGTTTGTTGTCGCGCGTGGCGTGCTCCATGGCGATGAACACGCGCTTCGCGCCCGCCACCAGGTCCATCGCGCCGCCCATGCCCTTCAACATTTTTCCGGGGATGGCCCAGTTCGCAAGATTTCCCTTTTCATCCACCTGAAGCGCGCCGAGAACGGTAAGATCGATGTGGCCGCCACGAATCATGGCGAAGGAATCGGCGGAAGAAAAATAGCAGGTACCGGGTATTTCGGTGACGGTTTCCTTGCCGGCGTTGACGAGGTCGGCGTCAACTTCGGACTCGAGGGGATACGGGCCCACGCCGAGCATGCCGTTTTCCGATTGCAGGATGACATCCATGCCCTTCGGAACATAGTTGGCGACGAGCGTAGGAACACCGATACCCAAATTGACGTAGTAGCCATCGCGAAGTTCCTGCGCGATTCGCCGTGCGATGCGTTCGCGTTTTTGGTCGTCGGTCAGTGGCATAGGAAGTTCACAGTCTATAGCTTACAGTTCACAGCCAAAGCAAATCTGACCGGTCTGAAGACCGGCCACTACAATTCTCGCACGGTGCGCTGCTCGATGCGTTTTTCGAAGTGCGTGCCCTGAAAAATGGCATCGACATAAATGCCCGGCGTGTGCACGAAATCGGGATCAATTTGCCCGGGCTCCACAAGTACTTCCACCTCCCCGACAACGAAGTCAGCGGCCGTTGCCATCATGGGGTTGAGATTGCGAGCCGTCTTGCGATAGACGAGATTGCCCCAGCGATCGCCTTTCCACGCTTTCACGAACGCGAAATCGGCACGCAAGGCGCGTTCCAGGACGTACATGCGGCCGGCAAATTCTCGGGTCTCCTTGCCCTCGGCCACCACCGTCCCGAAGCCAGTGGGAGTGTAAAACGCGGGAATGCCCGCGCCACCCGCCCGCAGGCGTTCGGAGAGCGTCCCCTGAGGATTCAACTCCAGTTCGAGTTCGCCGTTGAGCGCGAGCTGCTCGAACAGCTTATTTCCCCCGATATATGTGGAGATCATCTTCTTGACCTGGCGAGTCTGCAGCAGGAGGCCGACGCCGCAGTCTTCCACGCCACCGTTGTTGCTGACGATGGTGAGGTTCCGCGTACCTTTGCGGCGCACCGCGGCGATCAGGTTTTCGGGTATACCGCAAAGCCCGAAGCCACCGATAAGGATGGTCATGCCATCGCGAAGATTGGCGATGGCGACGTCCGGGGATGCGATGCGTTTGTCCACTTCCCACTTTCTCCGTGATGAGTGAAGACACCGCGAAAAGTGTACTCTAGTTCGCCAAGAATACAGAACTGGGAGCCTGACCGCAAAAGTGAATCTACACCCACTTTGGATCGCTTTCACTCTCTAACCTTGAGGCCACATTCTACACGGTGCTATCTTCGGTCCTACGGAAACAATCGTTTTGTTCGCAGGGCCAAACGAGCAAGAGTCTGAGGAGGGGCCATGAAAGTAGCCTATCTTGACATCGAAACGAACTACATCGGGCAATTCAAAAGCGATGATGACCGATTCTTCCGCGACTCCAGGAATCACCTGATCACGGTTCTCGGTGTCAGGCTGTTGGACAAAGATAGCGATGTGTTTGTGCAGCTCTTCGATAAGGAGGTTACGAAAGCGAACTTGGCCAAGGCTCTCGAGGGCATTACGAAAATCGTGACTTACAACGGCCGCTCCATCCCCGATCCCCTCAAGAAAAGAGTGGGTTTTGACTTTCCCGTCATAGCCGCGCAGCTGGGTATCGTCTTGGACAAGGAGTATCAACATCTCGATCTCTGCCCGGAATGTTGGAAACGCAACTTGTATGGCGGCCTCAAAAAGGTAGAGCAAAAGCTGGGGCTGCGGCGGCAATTCCCGGACCGGGAAGGCGCCTGGGCCATGGAAACGTTCCGCGCTTATGTGAAAACGGGCGACGAAAAGCTGCGCAGCGAGTTGCTCGCCTACAACCGCGAAGACGTCTTCATGCTGCGCGAACTCGAACTCAAACTGGCAAAGCTTTAGCGAGAACTTACAGGGCGGCTACGGCTACAGGCTGCGGAGAAGTTTGTAGAGTTCGTTGGCGGCGTCGAAATCGGCTTCGAGTTCGCGGGAGCCGAGGCGTTCGCGGAGATCATCGAGGCGGCGGGCGAAGAGATCGAGCGCCACAGAGAGCACTTCGCGATTGGTGAGCACGATATCGCGCCAAGTGCTGTACGAGCTCCCCGCAAGACGCAGCGAATCGCGCAAGCCCGGCCCCGCCAGCGTGATGGGCAGGCCGTTCTCGTCCAGGCGATCGTAGAGAAACGACGCCAGCGCCACGGCAGCGAGTTGCGGGAGATGCGAGGCGAGGCCGACGGCGTAGTCATGCTGCTTTGCGCCGAGCCACACCGGGCGCGCGCCCATTTTCCCTAGAATTTTCACGAAGGCGGCCACGCGCGGATCGCGGCTCTCCCCGGAATCGCTCGTCAGCGCGTAAGTGGCGTTGCGGAAAAGGTCCGCGTCCGCGTGCTCGAAGCCGGAGAGTTCGCGGCCGGCCATGGGATGCCCGCCGAGAAAGTACGGTCCACCTTCCTGGGGGAAGAGTTCCGCAGCGGCTTGCGTGATGCGCTGCTTGGTGCTGGAAGCGTCCGTGACCAACGCGTGCGACGCCGCGTGCCGCGCAATTTCCGGCAGCAGATCGAGCGTAGCGCCGATGGGCAGCGCGATGTAGATAAGATCGGCGGCGCGCAGTGCGGGTTCGAGCGAATCGGAAAAGGCTTCGTTGAGCGCGCCACTTTTTTGCGCCTGCTGCACCACGTCGGCGCGATCCCAGCCGGCGATGTACAGGTCCGGCGCATATTTGCGCAGCGCCAGGGCGAAGGAGCCGCCGATCAGGCCGGTGCCGAGAATGGTGACGCGCTGGATCAGGTGTGGGGACATGGCAAGGACAAGTTTACAGTGGACAGTTTAAAGTTCACAGTCGGAGAAGAAATAGAGATATTGGCGCGAAGGCGCGGAACAAATGGAGAAGGAAAGCACGGCGGTTTTTCTCTAAATGCGGCGCCGAATCTAATCATTCCAGCCATGGAGGTTCAGACCAGGCGGCGGCCGACGGCGGGCGCAATGATGCGTAACTCGCCCATGAGCTGCGCAAAATTCGTGGGATAGAGCGACTGCGCGCCATCGGAGAGCGCGTGGTCGGGATCGTTGTGCACTTCGATCAGCAAGCCGTCCGCGCCCGCAGCGACGGCGGCGCGGGCCATCGGCGGCACTTTGTCGCGGCGTCCGGTGCCGTGAGAAGGATCGGCAAAGATTGGCAGGTGCGACAGCTTCTGAATCACGGGAATCGCGGCGATATCCAGGGTGTTGCGCGTGGCCGTCTCAAAGGTGCGAATGCCGCGCTCGCAAAGTACGACGTTGTAATTTCCGCCGCTCAGGATGTACTCCGCGCTCAGCAACCACTCTTCCATGGTGGCGGACATGCCGCGCTTCAGCAGCACCGGCTTCTGGACCTCACCGAGGGCGCGCAAAAGAAAATAGTTCTGCATGTTGCGCGCGCCGACCTGGAAGATGTCCACGTACGCGCCCATCATCTGGATTTGCGAAGGATCCATGACCTCGCTGACGACGAAAAGGTTGAACTTGTCCGCGGCCTCGCGAATCAGCTCCAGTCCCTTTTCGCCCATGCCCTGGAAGGCGTACGGCGAAGTGCGCGGCTTAAAGGCGCCCGCGCGCAAAATCTTGGCGCCCGCCTTGGATACGGATTCCGCGATGGAGAGGATTTGCTCGCGCGATTCCACGGAGCACGGACCCGCCGCGACAATGATTTCGTTCCCGCCGATTTTCACGCCGCGGCCCAGATCAATGATCGTGCCCTGCGGCTTGAACTGGCGGCTGGCCAGCTTGAACGGCTGGGTGATGCGCACGACCTCGCGCACGCCTTCGAGCAGCTCGAAATCGCGATGATCGAAATCGCGGTGGACGCCCACGGCGCCGAGAACGGTATGAGAAGCGCCCGTCGAGCGATGCACGTCAAAGCCGCTGGCGATCACGCGGTCGATGACGTGCTGGATCTGCTCGTCGGTGGCTCCTTCATGCATGATGATGACCATGATGGTTAGGCCTCAGTTCCTGTGATTCGGGAAGTACAACATAAAATCGGACGCGCCGGCATCATTTGGGTTCCTCGTCGGAAGATTGCTCGCCGTGCATGGCCAGGCGCTCGGCGGAACGCGCTTCGTCAATGATGCGCTCAAAGAGGCGGCGAATCGCGGCGTCGGTGAGCGGCCCTTTGTTTTCGCTTTCGGCGTTCGCAAGCACTTCGCTTTCGCGATCGGGCTGGTAGAGCGGGATGTTCGATTCCTGCTTGATGCGGCCAATTTCCAGGGCGCATTGCGAGCGCTCGTTGAGCAACTCGACGAGTTTCTTGTCAATTTCATCGATGCGGCGCCGCCAGTCGGATAGATTCATGGCGTGGCCTCGCGGATCGATCGAAGAGGGATCCCTCGACCCCGGCGAAGCGCACGGGGCGCACAAAACGCGCTGCGCGACTCGGCGCGCCAAACTGCAGCGCGCAAGAAAAAACCGGGTCGCTCCGCTCGGGATGACAATCTGGAGGTCGGGCTCAAGGCCAGTGAGGTCATGGCGTAGCCTCGCGGCGGGAGAGGCCGCGGCGCGCGGCTTCCTTGAGCGCGCGAACGCGTGCGCGCAGAGCTGTGGCCGCCGCCTCGGGCGAAGCTGCCTTCTCAATTTCGGAAACCAGCGCGGAGCCGACTACCGCGGCGTCCGCGAGCCCGCCGAGAACGGAAACGTGGCCCGGCAGCGAAATCCCGAAACCCACCGCAATGGGAAGTTGCGTGAAGCTGCGCGCGCGGCGCAAGAGCGCGGGCAAATCGTCGGGCAGCGCGTCCTTCGCGCCGGTCACGCCGGTGCGCGAAATCACGTAGAGAAATCCGGAGGAACACGCGGCGATTTTCACGAGGCGTTCGTCCGTGGAAGTGGGCGCGGCCAGGAAGATAGTGTCCAGGTGATGCGCCTGCAGGATGCGGCGATACTCCGCCGATTCTTCCGGCGTGAGATCGGTGACGAGAACTCCGTCGGCGCCGGCTTCCGCGGCCGCGGCGGCGAATCTTTCCAGGCCCATCTGGAGAATGGGGTTAAAGTAGCTGAAGAGCACCAGCGGCACCTGGCTGGATTGGCGAATTTGCCGCACGAGCGCAAGCACGCCGGCAAGGGTTGTGCCGGACTTCAAAGCGCGTTCAGAAGCGCGCTGAATCGTGGGGCCATCGGCGAGCGGATCGCTGAAGGGCACGCCGAGTTCGATGACATCGGCGCCCGCTTCGGCCAGCGCCAGAGCGTAGTCGCACGTGGCATGCAAAGTGGGATCACCCGCGGTGATGTACGCAACGATGCCGAGTTCGCCGGTGGCGCGGAGTTCCGCGAAATGCTTGGCGATGCGAGTTGTGAGAGGGACGGTCATTTAGTGCTACTTCGCCGGGTACGACGGGCAATCACTTGATGAAAGCATATAAAAATGGCGCCGAACGAACACGGCATCAAGTCAATTTACCGAGCAGCCGGGTGTATGTGTCCATGTCCTTATCGCCGCGGCCGGAAAGATTGAGGATGACGAGATCGCTCGGCTTGAACTGCGGCAGGCGCTCGATGAGTCCGGCGATGGCGTGCGCGGATTCCAGCGCGGGGATAATGCCCTCGGTGCGCGAAAGAAGCTGAGCGGCTTCGAGAGCGGCCTGATCGGAAACGGCGGCGTATTCGGCGCGATGCTGATCGGCAAGCCAGGCGTGTTCCGGGCCAACGGCGGGATAATCGAGGCCGGCGGAAATAGAATGGGTCGCGGCGATTTGGCCGTCTTCGTTTTGCAGCACGTACGTGTAGGTGCCCTGGAGCACGCCGGGGCGTGCGCCCGTGAAACCCTGATGTGCGGCAAGACGCGCGGCGTGTTCGCCGAGGCCGTTGCCACGGCCGCCTGCTTCAATGCCCACAAGTTTCACATCGGCGTCTTTCAGGAATTCGTAGAACAACCCGATGGAGTTGGAGCCGCCGCCGACGCAGGCGTAGAGATGCGTGGGCAGGCGTTTTTCGGCTTCCAGAATTTGCGCGCGCGCTTCACGGCCGATCACCGCCTGGAAATCGCGCACCATCGTGGGATAGGGGTGCGCGCCCAGAACCGAGCCCAGCAGATAGTGCGAAGTGCGCACATTGGTGACCCAATCGCGCATGGCTTCGTTGATGGCGTCCTTCAACGTGCGGCTGCCGGATTCCACGCCAATCACTTCCGCGCCCAGCATGCGCATGCGCGCGACATTGAGCGCCTGCCGCGCCATGTCTTCCGTGCCCATGTATACGGTGCATTGCAGGCCGAGGTGCGCGGCCACGGTGGCGGAGGCCACGCCATGCTGCCCTGCGCCCGTTTCCGCAATGATGCGCGGCTTGCCCATCTTCACCGCGAGGAGCCCCTGGCCGATGGCGTTGTTGATTTTGTGCGCGCCGGTGTGCAGCAGGTCTTCACGCTTCAGGTAGATGCGCGGGCCGCCGAGTTTTGCAGTGAGGCGCGCCGCAAACTGCAGCGGCGTGGGGCGCCCAGCAAAGTTTTTCAGCAAGTCTTGAAGCCGCGCCTGAAACGCAGGATCGGCTTTGGCGAGTTCGTAGACGCGCTCGAGCTCAAACAGCGGCACCATCAACGTTTCCGGCACATAGCGGCCGCCGTAGGGGCCGAAACGTCCGGGCGTGGTGGCGGGAATGGTGAGTTGGGTGCTCATGGGTTGAACGAGTATTGTACAGCGAGACGGGATGGGAACGGAGCCGGATGGTCGCGTCATGTCTTAGCTCCATAATTCTGTCACCCCTTAACGGCAACGTGAAAATGTCACCCTATGAGACAGGAGACATTCACGTTGAGTCAGAAGGAACTGCAGCGAGTGAGCGTAATTACTGCTTGCGTCAAAGGAGACATGGCGTGTGCCAGCGCCACCGGACTCCTGTGCCTGAGCGAGCGCCAGATTAAGCGCTTGAAAAGGCGTCTGCGCGAAGACGGGGAGGCGGCGCTGGCTCACGCCAACCGCGGCCGGCCCAGTCCCCGCCGCCTGCCCGAGCGCACTCGCCAGGCGGTCTTGCGCCTGTACCGCACCAAGTATGCCGGCTTCAACGACCATCACCTGTGCGAAAAGCTCAACGAGGTCGAAGGCCTCGCGCTTAGCCGCGAAACCCTGCGCCGCCTCCTGCGCCAGGAAGGCCACGGCTCCCCGCGCAAACGCCGTGCTCCCGCTCATCGCCAGCGCCGCCTGCGCGTGGCTCGCGAAGGCGAACTCGTGCAACTCGACGGCAGCCCGCACGACTGGCTCGCAGGCCGCGTCGAACGCCTCTGGGGCGTGCTCCAGGATCGCTGGTGCAGCGAACTCCGCCTCGCCGGCGTGAACACATCCTGCGGGGCCGGGGTTTCCAGCAGAAAGCCGTGGGTAAAATTCAAACGCTCGTTTGAAAAAAAACCAATTTCGGGATTCTATGCCTGAGGAGCATATTTGTGCAATAGGACCCGGAAGGCGGCGGTGGGTCAGTTTCCAGTTAAAGCGTTACACATCCGAGTGGACACACTTCAGCAGGAATGGGGCTACTCCAAATACAGGTAGGCGAATTCAGGGACGGAACATTAAGGTTTGCCCTCTATCACGGCCCCGCGTCTGTTCTCCAAGAGACCGAGGGCGATCGTCATTACAACAAAGAAGAGAAGCAGGTTCAGAACGAAGTGCATTCCGTCGGGCGCGGGGTGTCCAATGGAAGATGGAAATATCTTGTACGTTCTTTGAAGAAACTTCTGATTGTTCAGAGCGCGCTGATCCGCACCGAATATCCATGGTATCCACCAACTCTGAATCTCAAGCACAGCCCAGATGCCATAACCAATCAGTCCTACCCACATCAGCCAAACCCAACGCTTCCAAATGGCCAGGGCGAAGAGCAGAACCGGGAGTAGCATTGCTAGCACAAAACCCAACTCAGCCGATGCCTGCCCTTCGCGAAGAAGTGTAATCAGTCGCTTCCCAGGTTGATCGTTCCAAGAACCGAGCGGAAACCAGAGAATCGCCTGAACATACACTGCTAGAATGATCTGAATCACTAAGGATACTTTGAGCCATTTCATTGAGCCGAATACTAGCACCCCCCGTTGAGGCAGATCAAACTGTTTTCACCTGAATGTGCAGTCACGCAATCGGAAACTGACCCGCCACTCCGAATGCCGCGAGCTGTAGGAGCGGAGAGCCGCAGACTTTTCACAAAAGACCAAGATAGGGTGAATGCAATTGTTGGAACTACGCGTAAAGAACGTTACAGACGCTCGAAAATGCCGGCGGCGCCCATGCCGCCGCCGATGCACATGGTCACCATGCCGTAGCGCGCATTGCGGCGTTGCAATTCGCGGACGAGGGATGCGGTGAGTTTCGCGCCAGTGCACCCCAGCGGATGACCCAGGGCGATCGCGCCGCCGTTGGGATTGACGCGCGCCGCATCGAGATTGGCTTGTTGAATGACGGCCAGCGACTGCGCCGCAAACGCCTCGTTCAATTCAATCACCGCAACATCGTTAAGAGACAGTCCCGCCATCTGCAAAGCCTTGGGAATGGCGTAAACAGGGCCAATGCCGAACTCCTCCGGCGGGCAACCGGCCGTGGCGAAAGCCACAAAGCGCGCTTGCGGTTTCAAGCCAAGCTGCGCGGCCTTGCCCGCGGACATGACCACAACGGCGGCGGCTCCATCACTCATAGGCGAGCTATTGCCGGCCGTCACCGTGCCCTTCACATGAAAAGCGGGCTTCAATCCGCTCAGGACTTCCATCGAAGTATCAGGCCGGGGCAATTCATCCTTATCGAAAACAAAAGAATTTGTAGCCGGCTTCGGCGAAGTCTTGGACTTTGCGCCGTTGCCGTTGGGCAGGGAAGTGATTCTCACCTCGACGGGTACTGTCTCATCCTTGAATTTGTTCGCTGCCAGCGCGGCAACGGCTTTTTTGTGCGAGTCCACCGCGAACTGGTCCGCTTGTTCGCGGGAGATGCCGAATTTGCGCGCGATATGTTCCGTGCCGAGGCCCATGTTGATGTAAGCGTCCGGATAATGATCCACGAGCCAGGGATTCGGCGAAATTTTGTTGCCACCCATGGGCACAAGAGACATCGATTCGGTGCCGCCGGCGACGATCACCTGGGCCGCGCCGCTGCGGATGCGCTCCGCGGCAAGGGCAATGGCTTGCAGACCGCTAGCACAAAAGCGATTCACGGTCATGGCCGAAGTTTCAACCGGCAGTCCCGCCCGCAACGCCGCGATGCGTGCCACGTTCATGCCTTGTTCGCCTTCGGGCATGGCACAGCCGAGAATGACGTCGTCAATTTCCCTGGGATCAAGCCCCGGCACGCGCGCGAGCGCTTCCTTGATGACGAAAGCGGCGAGGTCGTCGGGGCGGGTGGTGCGCAGCGATCCCTTATAGCCGCGGCCCACGGGCGTGCGCACGGAAGATACGATGACGGCTTCGGGCATGGCAGACCTCTTTCGGCGAATTCTTCCCGATTGTCAGCCGCCTTCCACAAAAAAGCAAATCGCCAAGAAAAAAGGGGCGCCGGTTGCAGCGCCCCTTTGGATTGGCTTGTGCGACGCGCTCTAGAACTGCAGGCGCAGACCAAACTGCAGCACGCGCGGCCCTCCGCCGCCGAGGCCGGGATTGCCCTGAGCCACGTCCGGAGTTTGCGTGATGAGACCCGCCGCGCCGGCATTCTTGTTGACTGTGCCGTCCGCATTAATGCCGGGAGTAATGACGTTCGTCGGCAAGGCGAAGTTGGGATGATTGAAAATATTGAAAATTTCCGCACGAAACTGGAGTGCCAGGGCTTCGGTCAGCTTTGTGTTTTTGGTGACAGAAAAGTCCGCGTTCCAGAAGCCGGGGCCGTAGATCTGATTGCGCCCCAGATCACCAAAGTCACCGGCGGGTTGTTGGAAGGCGGCAGGATTCAGGTAGCCCGTCGCTGGCGTCCAATTCGGCAGAATCGGATTCACGCCGGGAACGAGGTCCGGGCGCTGGTGATAATTGATTCCACCATTGGACGTGATGATGCCGATGGGCCGCCCGGACTGGACCGTGACGATGGCGTTCAACTGCCAACCGTCGGCAAGAAGCTTGGGGAGATGGGTGGAGACGGGGAGTTGGTAATTGAGTACGGAGGTCCAGCGATGGCGAGTGTCAAACGTTGACGGCCCTTTTTCCGCAGGGAGGTCGTCTGAATTTTGCGGAAAGGCGGCGGTGGCTCCGTTGAAGTCGATGCCATCGGAAGCGCCATCGAGAGATTTGGACCAGGTATAGGTGGAAAAACCTGAGAAGTGATGCCAGTTGTTCAGGCGCAGCGTGGTCTGCAAAGCGTTGTAGGTGGAGTTGGCGGTGGTGGCGAGAACCGCGATCTGGTAATAGTCTTCGTTGGTGCCATCCTGATTGGCGTCATACAGGCGCGTCAGCCGTGTGCCCTTGGTCCCCACATATCCTATTTCGAAGGCCACCGATTCGTTGAACTGGCGCTGAATATTCAAGTTCCAGCTTTGCACATACGGCGTGCGGAAATTGCGTTCGGTGACAAAAATGCTCTGCGTGTAGGCCGTTGGCATGTAGATGGGGCCGGTAGCCGAGCCGTTCCAGACGTTGCCATTAAAATCCAGGCCGTTGACGGGGACGGAGATGGAACTGTTGGTGGCGCTGCTGGGATTGGTAGCCACGCCCGCAGAATTCGTGTAGTTGGCGATGAGAATATCCTGGGGGATGTAGTCGTAATACATTCCATAAGCCGCGCGAACGGTGGTGTTGCGCCGCGGGCTCCATACGAGACCGACACGCGGGCCAAAGTTGTTGAGATCACGGTGGTAGAGAAGAGGAAGGGTTGGAGTTCCCACCTGCACCAGATTGCCGCTGGCATCGAAATTGGAAAGGAGATTGTGTTGTTCGCCCAGGGGACCGAAGTATTCCCAGCGCAAGCCCAGATTGATGGTGAAATTTGAGCGCACACGGATCTCATCCTGAGTGAAGAAACTGATGTTGTTGTTGAACGTGAAACGCGAGGTGTTGCCCGTGAGGGCGGCGCCATAAATGTTGCCGATGAAATAGTTGGCGAGCACGTTGACAACGGGGTTGGCGGCGAGGGCCACGTAATTGCCAGTTCCGTCGTCAATGGTTTGGTTGATCTCAAGGATGCCGCGCTCCAGATTGTCGTTGAAGCTCTGGACGTCATAGCGGTGATATTCGCCGCCGAACTTGAAGGTTTGGTGGCCGTTTACCAGGGTGAAGTTGTCGAGGGTCTGGAAGGTTTCACTGACGCGGCCGCGGGGAACGCTGTATCCGCTTGTGCCGAGATTCTCGATGACACCGTCAAAGTCGATTTCCGGCAAACCCAGCTTGCCGTTGCCGAAATCGAATCCATTGCCAAGGGTTGTCGGATCGAGTTGGTCGACGGAACCGAAGCTGGTGCGAAAGCGCGAGTAACCGAAGCGGAGTTCATTCAGCCGGGTCGGAGAGAAAGTAGTAAGCAGGCTGGCCGAAACGACCTGAACGCGTGTGGGAGATGTTTGCTCGAAGCTGCTGAGACGCGAGCCGCTTCCATAGCCGCCGAGCGAGCCGAGTGGATAAACCTGGTCGCTTTGGCCGAACGCGTAACGCCCCGTAAGCGTGTTATTCGACCCGAGCTTCTGGTCGAGCTTCACGATGAAGTTGTCTCCGTTGTTCGTGTCACGGTCAGTGCCAAACACGGAATTGGAACTCGTCGGGTTCGCGGGGAAATAGCTGAGAATCTTGAGGAGCGCGGGATTGATGCTGCTAATCGGACTGTACGTTTGCTCGAGTGCAACCTGTTCGGCCGTCTGGATGTCGTTGTCGACGGTGCCCGTGCGCGGCACTATAAAATTGTAGTCGGAGCCGACGACCTCGCGCTGCCCTTCATAGGCGAGAAAGAAGAATGTCTTGTCTCTGACGATGGGGCCGCCGAGAGAGCCTCCGAAATTATTATTATTGAAATGGGATTGTAGATCGGGCGAAGGGTTGAAATAGTTGCGCGCGTCGAAATAGGAATTGCGATTGTATTCAAACAGCGAGCCGTGAAAAGCGTTGCCACCGGAGCGGGTAACGATGTTGACGGCAGACCCGGAATTCCGGCCGTATTCGGCGCCAAATTGCGATTGCAGGTTGAACTCCTGAATGGCGTCAAGGGGCAGAAGCGTGGCTGGCGCCCCGGAGATGCCGACTTGGTTTAACGCGGAATTGTTGAAAAAGGGATCGTTGTTGTCGGTGCCGTCGAGCATGTAATTGTTGGAGCGGTCGCGATTGCCGTTGATGTTGAACTGGCCGAACCCCTTCTCACTGCCGGCAACCCCCGAACCTTCCACGGTCACGCCAGGGGTGAGCGCCACCAGCTTTCCGAAATCGCGACCGTTGAGGGGAAGCTCCTGGACCAATTTGCGATCGACCACCTGCGAGAGGGTAGTGGTGGTGGTCTCCACGATGGGCGCCGCTTCGGTTACCACCACGCGCTCGATCGTCTCGGTGGGCTTGGCGAGTTGCAGGTTGACGATAGTCTCCTCGCCCGCGCTGACGGTCACGCCTCCCTGCCGGTATTCCTGCAGACCCGGGGCGACGGCGGAAACTTCATACTGGCCGGCGGGAAGTTCGAGGAAAAAATATTCGCCCTCGGCATCCCCGGTCACTTCGCGAGTTTCGCTGGTGGCCAGGTTGCGGGCGACCACCTTTGCACCGGCGACACGCAGGCCGTGCGCATCCGTAATTTCTCCGCGAATTCCTCCGCGGAAGGACTGCGCCGCCAGATTCGCGCGCGAACCGGAGAGCGCCACGACAACGAACAGTGCCATTGCGATTCGTAATCCAAATGAGAGTACACCCTGAAGTTTCATGATCTGTGTCCTTTGATTCTGGGATCCATCGCTGCTGGTATCCGTGTAACGCGTAAAAACCGCTGCAGTTGAAGCCCAAGGGGAACCTATATACTGCGGGCCGGCACCGCCAGCCCGATCAGGAGTTGCTGCGGCGACATCGCCGCGACTCCGTACATCGCCGTCTGCACATTCCGAAAATCTGGCGCCCGGTTTGCATCACTTGCCCTTGATCGGCGTCCCTTTCTTGGGAATGAACAACGGCACGGGCGGCGTGATCTTGTACGCCACCGAAAAATTGCGCTCATTCACAGCCAGCCCAACGCGCCCGCGGGAATCCACGTAGAGGAGTAGCTCACCCACGGGTACGTCCATGAAGGTTTTGACGTAAGGGAGCGTAACGGGCTTCTTGTTCAACTGGACGGCGATTTTATCGCCGAGGTTGTAGCCGAGTTTCTTGAACTCGTCGCCTGAAATATCGCTGATGAGCGATCCGAAGGGGTCATCCAGGCCGATGATGTCTCCTTCAATGCCTTTGTCGGTAGTGGTCGCAACTTTCGGGGTGAGGCGCACAAGCTGCTGCACCTCTGGACCGACCAGCGTGAAGTCCCAACCCGCGGCAAGATGCGCGCCGACGGGAGAGAAAATGTCGCGGCCATGAAAGGTCGAGGAAACGGTCTGGCCGATCATCCACCCGGTGTTGGTGATTTCGCGCGCGGAGTCCAAGCCGTCGCGTTCAATCACCGGGGAGACCAAGCCATTGTCCGGCAGGACGAAATATTGACCCTTCTTGGTTTTGACGACCACGGCCTTGCGGGAAGTCCCTACGCCCGGATCAACTACCGCGACAAAAACAGTGCCGGCCGGATAGTAGGGCGAAACGCCGGCTAGGAACCGAGAGCCCTCCTCGATCGAAAATGGTGTGACCTGGTGAGTGATGTCCAGGATGCGCGCGTCCGGAGCGATGCCAAGCATGACGGCCTTGCAGATGGCCACGGCATCGTTGGCCGTGCCGAAGTCGGTCATGAAGACGATGGCTGGGCGAGCGTTGGCCGCCGTCGTTCCCGCAGCCTTCTCAGAGGACTCCTGCCGGGCACACCCCCCCATAACCAGAGCCAAGATGAGGATTCCCCCAGAAACACCCAGCCAGCGCAGCCTTTTCACAAGTCCCCCCGGATGATTTGTTTTTTTGGGCGCGTTGCGAACCATCGCAGCGCAACTCGCACGGTCGATTGGAGAGCGGAATTGCAGATCCACCGAAATCGTGGGGCCATTTGCACGCAACCCCTGATTCCCCCGGAACCCACTCCAAAAGAACGTTACCAGTATAGAAGAAGGAGGGCGAATTAGGCGAGCGACTCGAAGATGCAGAAGGATTCCGACTGCGAGGGGAACGACATCTTGCTTTCTACGGGCTTGCGCGTCACCTGGGGTAAGGGCAAACTATAGCCGGTTTCTCCACCCATCGTTCTGCTCCCTCTCGGAGCCAAGGAGGTTGTGCCTATGGTATTTCTCTCGTGGATCATCGTGGGTCTCATCGCAGGTTGGCTGGCAGGGCAGGTCATGAAAGGCGGAGGTTACGGCATGCTCGTCGACATTATCCTTGGCATTCTCGGGGGAATTGTCGGCGGGTGGTTATTCGGGCTGCTGGGGATCTGGCCGGGTCGCGGATGGATCGGCTCGATCATCGTGGCTTTCGTCGGCGCGGTGATCCTTGTCTGGATCACGCGCTTGCTGAAAAAAGCGTAAGCACTATTCGAGAAAAACAAATCGCGCTGCCGTGACTGGGGGAAGCTGCTGCAGCGCGATTGTTTGTTCGGGGGGAAAACCGTATCAGGGCTTCACGATCCAGAATCCCCGGAGATGCGCGGCGCCATTCAGAAGCTCTTCGGGGTCGCTGCTTCGGAGGTGAAGCCGCTGGTGGCTAAGGTCAATCAGTCGCGGGCGGTGATTCGGATTGTGGAAACCGACGGGGACCTCCTGCGGACCGTGGAAGCCACGCCAGGAGCGGTGGGGCTGGTGGACGTATATGCCATCAACAGCGCGGTGAAGGTGCTGCGGATCGACGGTAAACTACCCTTTGACGTCGGGTATGCTTTCAAGGGCAATTAGACTCACTCTGTCCAATTATTCCTCAGACATAAGGCTGTTCTTAGTGACAGGTTCACCTTCGCAAATGCGCCCGGCGAGCGTCGCGCAAAACCTGTACGGAAGGACAGGTTTTCCACAGGGTAGTACCGCGAACAAAAGGCGCAAAGTTCCCCTTTTGGCACTAATCCAACAAGTCTTATATTTGCAATAATATAGACAATGTTCCATTTATGCCATGGTCGTACTAGAAGCCAGTTTGCCCGTTATTTTGTGACCTTCGTACTATGGATTTCCTCCCTCTTCCCCTGTCTAATGGGACAGGTACGATGCTTCGTCCCAAAGGTCCGGTGAGAGGCATCTAATCGGAAGAGCAAGAAATCCAGCCGTCGCCACGAGCTGGCCGTATAGGGAGAATCCAAAATCCGTGAACGCCAAAGATAGCTTTCGCAAGTGGATCTGGTGGTTTCTAGCGGGTATCGCTGCGCTTCAGTTTTACTTTGTCCGCGAGCTGCTGGCGGCCTTCGCCTTGTTTGCCTTGGGCTTTGTTGTCATTGGCCTGTGCTTGGCGACCTTCTACCTCCTGCAAAAGAGTTGGGAAGCGGGAGTTGGCCGCGTGGCGGCCAGCCAGAATACGTGGATCCTGGCGGCGCGGCGCGGCGTGGCGACAGTGGAAGAGTGGGGCCGGCGGCCGATCCGGCGTCCGGATTCGGAACCTGCCCGCTGATTTTGTTTGATTCTTTTGCGTTAGCCAGAGCACAGAGGCCGGAATCACAGTCGGCGTAGGGTGAGTCCCCTCTGAGAATGGAAAGTTCAGGCCAGCCGTCCTGAGAGAGCGGCTGGCCTTTTCTCTGCCTCCCGATTTTGCTACCCTTCACAGCTTACGGGAGGAAATCATGATTCACATCCGCAAGCTGCTGGTCTGTCTGGCCCTTCTTACTTTCTCCGTTCTAGCCTTCGCGCAGGAAAAACCCGCCACCGTTCCCAGGAAGATCGCTATCCGCGCAGGCCGCTTGATTGACGGGAAAAGCGACACGGTTGTTACCAACGCGCTGATCCTGATCGAAGGCGACAAAATTGTGAGCGTGATGCCCGGAGGAACCGCCCCCGCGGGCGCCGAGGTGATTGATCTTTCGCGGGCTACCGTGCTCCCAGGTTTTGTTGATGCGCACACGCATGTGCTGCTCCAGGGAGACGTCACCGCGGAGGATTACGACAAGCAACTCCTCAAGCAGTCCATTCCTTATCGCGCGATTCTTGCGGCCCGCAATGCGCAAATCGCCCTTTCCCACGGCTTCACGGTGTTGCGCGACGTGGAAACGGAAGGCGCGATGTACGCCGACGTGGACGTGAAGAACGCCATCGCCAACGGCGAAATTCCCGGCCCGCGCATGCAAGTTTCCACGCGCGCGATGGCGCCCACGGGAATGTACCCGCTGCTGGGCTATTCCTGGGAACTCAAAGTGCCCACCGGCGTGCAGTATGTCGACGGCGTCGAAGAAGCCCGCAAAGCCGTTCGCGAGCAGGTCATGTACGGCGCGGACTGGATCAAGTATTACTCCGACCATGGATACTTTTACGGCTCCGATGGAATCCTGCACAGCCACGTGAATTTTACGGACGAAGAGGCCAAAGCGATCGTCGAGGAGACGCACCGTTTGGGACACAAAGTGGCCGCGCACGCGATTGGCAGCGACGGCATCGCGGCCGCGCTGAAGGCGGGCGTGGACAGCATAGAACATGGCGATGGCCTGACGGAACCGCTGATGGACGAAATGGTGCGCAAGGGAACGTATTGGGTGCCTACCATCGCCGTGGGAGCGTACGTGGCTCCGGGACGCGCGGGGAACTGGCCGAAAATGGTGGAATCGGAGAAGAATGCCTTTCAATTGGCGTTGAAAAAGGGCGTGAAGATCGTCTTTGGCACGGACGTCGGCGGATTCGATTGGCGCGATTTGAATGAGGCGAAGGAGTTCGAATACTACGTCAACTACGGCATGACGCCGATGCAGGCCATTCGCACTGCTACAACCAGTGCGGCGGAACTGCTCGGCTGGTCCGACAAAATGGGCACCATCGAAGCCGGCAAGTGGGCGGATATTGTCGCGGTCTCTGGCGATCCCCTCAAGGACATTACGGAGTTGGAGCACGTGAAATTCGTGATGAAGGGCGGCGCAGTGTTCAAGAACGACCTGCGTTGAGTGCTACAAGAAAAATGCGGCGGCGCTATTGACGGCAATCCCTTGTCCGCCTGGCTGACCTGAGTCTTTACCGACGCCTCCATAGCCGGAGGAGCTTTTTACAAGCAATGTCAAAGTCCTTCCGGAAATCGATAAACTCGAAATCAGCGAGTGTCCACGAAAGCAGTTCGTGCTCGCAGTCACGAAACAGCACCGGGATGATTCTTCGCCTATAACGCTTCTGTCGAAGCGCGTAGAGCAACTCTCGTTTGACCCACACAGATTTCACAGCGTTTGGAGTGAGTATCAGCAGAAACCAGTCGCAGCGATTCAGTGCACGGCCGATTTCGTCATGCCACTCCATCGCGCCGGGGATGTGAGTCTCGCTGAACCAATAACGGATTTTGTTTTGCTTGAAAACCTCCAGAAGTCGCTTGACGAAATTTCGATCCCGGCTGGCGTGCGACACGAAAACTTCGAGGTCATGCTTGGAAGGCGGGCGCACTTAGGCTATGCCACCTGTTTCAATCTCTCCGCAATCATTGTTCCAATTCGGCCCGCGTCTTTCTTTGCTTCGTATATTTCAAATTTCTTCAAAATCCTTCGGCCCGCGGGTATCTTTGCTTCGTATATTTCAAACTCTTTCAAGATCCAGGGAATTTGCTTGGTTGGACGCACCAGGACGGGGAATACCCTGTCCCGAAAATTCTCATTACCCAGAGCGTACTCCAGCTCGCTATTGAGCAGCTCCGATTTTACGGATTCGGGCGAGAGCAAAACTACTAGTGCGTGCGAGTCTTCCAAAGCCTTCCCAATCGTCAGCCAAGGATTCTCGCCGGGCAGCAACTCGTCGGCAGACATCCAAACGCGTAACCCCCGGCTGGTAATTTCCTTCGCCAGTTGAAGTGCAAACTCTCGATCAGCCAGACTGTAGCTAAAAAATACCTGCATATATCATCCTTAATCCACTATTGTAACACCCCTGCCGGTAACCGGACCTCTATTCAGCGAGTACCGCCCGTGGCCGCTTTAGAAAAAGACGGCGCCGCCATCCACGTTGAGCGACTGGCCGACGATGGCGCTGGACATGTCCGAGCAAAGGAATAGCGCGGCTTGAGCAATTTCCATCGCGGTCTGGCCGCGGCCCTGCAGCAGCGAACTCAAGAAGCCCTTGAGTTGCTCTTCCGGGCTGACACCAAGTTTCTTCGCCAACGTATTCCCCAATTCCTTGGACATCACGGTTTCCGTCACCGGACCGGGGCAGATGGCATTCACGCGCACGCCCTGACGCGAGGCTTCGGCGGCCATCACGCGCGTCAAGCCGAGGATACCCGCTTTTGCGGCCGCGTATGCCGATCCCCAGCCATAAGCGGCTTTTGCCGAAATGCTGGAAATATGCAGGATGACGCCCGATTTGCGAGCGTACATTTCCGGTAGAACGAGTTTGCTCAGCAAGAACGCGGCGCGCAGGTGCACAGCAATCACTTTGTCGAACTCCTCCAAAGGATAATCTTCCACGGGAACCACGGGACCGTAGTGGCCAGCGTTGTTCACAAGAATGTCCACGCGGCCGAACTTCGCGCGCCCCGCGGCCACGAGTTCCTCCGCATCGGCGGCCCGCGTCAGATCGGCGATGACAAAAGCCGCTTTGCCTCCCGCGGCAGTGATTTCTTTCGCCGTGGCAGCGAGTTCGGCCTCCGTGCGCGCGGTCAAAAAAACCGAAGCGCCCTCTCTTGCAAAGAGTTGCGCGATCGCGCGCCCGATGCCGCGGCCTGATCCTGTGATTAAAGCCACTTTGTTTTCGAGAAGCATGGCGTTGTGTGTCCTATCCTCTGAAGCTCAGCCAATCCTACATGCTAACCGCACTTTTTCACGAGCCACAAGTCTGATGTTATTCAAACATCGCAGCACCCTGTCATCTTGAGGGACGCGCCGGGCGTTTACCCCGACCTGGTCGGGGCGCCCCGAAAGATCTCAACTGACGCCCCGAAGTCCTCCATTTGGGTATTGCACAAAATTTTGGTGCGAGGCCGAGGTACGCTAAAATTACAGGGTTATGATCGCTGTCGAAAACATCACCATGCGCTTCGGCTCGCGCATCCTCTTCGAGGACGTGACCACAACCTTTATGGCCGGACGCCGCTACGCCATTTCTGGCCCGAACGGGGCCGGCAAGTCCACGTTCATGAAGATCCTGACGGGCGAACAGGACCCCACGATGGGCACGATCACGCGGCCTAAGAAAATGGGGGTCCTGCGCCAGGACCAGTTTGCGTTCGACAAGTTCCGCGTGCTCGACACCGTAATCATGGGCAACGCCACGCTCTGGAAGGCGCTCGAAGAACGTGAAGTGCTCTACGCCAAGCCCCACGACGACTTGACCCATGACGATGGCATGCGCCTGGGCGAACTCGAGGGCATCGTTGGCGAAGAGGGCGGCTACTCCGCGGAAGCGGATGCGGGCGTGCTGCTCGACGGGCTGGGAATCGAGGCGGAGCTCCACGAGCGCAAGATGAGCGAACTGCAGGGCGGTCAGAAGGTCCGCGTCCTATTGGCGCAAGCGCTGTTCGGCAATCCTTCGGCGCTGCTTCTGGACGAGCCCACCAACAACCTGGACCTCGATTCCGTGCACTGGCTGAAAGAGTATCTCTCCGAGTATCACGGCGTCCTGATCGTCATCTCGCACGACCGCCATTTCCTGAACAGCGTTTGCACGCACACCGCGGACATCGACTACCAGACCATCATCATGTATCCGAGCGGCTACGACGACATGGTGCTCGCGAAGACGCACATCCGCCAGCGCATGGAATCGTACAACGCCGTGCGCGAGAAGAAGATCGCACAACTCAACGAATTCATCGCGCGCTTTTCCGCCGGCACGCGATCGGCGCAAGCGACTTCCCGGAAAAAAGAGGTCGAGCGCCTGCAGACCTCCGAGCTGGCGAGGTCCAACATCCAGCGCCCCTATATCCGCTTCGACACGGTGCGCCCCTCGGGGCGGCTGCCGCTGGAAGTGAAGAAGCTCACCAAGTCCTACGACGGACTGAAAGTCATCCAGCATTTTTCAGCGAGCATAACGCGGGGCGAAAAGATAGCGTTGACAGGCCGCAACGGCGCCGGCAAGACCACCATGCTGAAATCGCTGATCCACAACGCGGGCGAGTTTATCGGCCAAGCGGAGCGGCAGTTCCCGATCGATTCCGGGAATGTCGTCTGGGGCCATGAAGTCACGATTGGCTATTTCCCGCAGGATTTCAGCTACACCATTGACAAAAGCAAGGGCATGACGGCGATGGAGTGGCTCTGGCAATTCAACCCGCAAGCGCCGCAGGAAGAGATCCGGGGACCGCTGGGACAAATGCTCTTCAGCGGAGAGGATGCGCTGAAGCCCACCTCCGCACTGTCCGGGGGCGAGCGCGCGCGGCTGATTTTCTGCCGCCTGATGATTCAAAAACCGAATTTCCTGGTCCTGGACGAGCCCACAAACAACCTGGACCTGGAAGCGATCAATGCCCTGAATATCGCGCTACAGAAATACGACGGTACACTGCTGTTGGTGACGCACGACGAAGACGTGCTGGATGAAGTGGCCACGCGAATCTGGCATTTCCACGACGGAAAGATCGAGGACTTCAAGGGCACCTACGAGGAATTTCAACTCACGGCGCAACGCAAGGCGGGGTAGGGAACATTCCGCTCGGAGCGAGGAATACTGCAGCCGGGACTTCCGCGCTGATCAGTTGTTCACAACGTCGACTGACGTAAACAGGTGGGTAACGTCATCGTCCGAATCTTGTCCAAACCGCAGATTCACTGCTCCTAGCTTCCTGATCGCTGGCCGCTGGTCGCTGATGGGCCACCCGAGCTTGCCTCAGCGCTTTGAGGGTGCGTCACCACCCAAAATTTGTCATTCCGACCGGGGGGACGACGCTTTTTGCCGTCCCGGAGTGGAGATACGGTTCTCCATCGCACGTTTTTTGTGCGATGAAATCTCTCTTCAACTTCGGATTTCAGGCTGAATTACGCCGCAAGCGCAGCAAGAGCCTCCGACGGCAAGCCGCCCGAGCTTGCCTCAGCGCTTTGAGCGTGCGTCACCCGCCGGCCTGTAGTTCTTGCACTTGCAGCCGGGGTGATAGCAGATTATGCGGAGTCGCTTCGTTCTCCCGGGCTCCGGCCTGTGGATTGTGGAACCGTGCCCGCAGCGGCAGGGCTGCTTTCGGTGAGTGCTAATCATACTTCAGATGCTATCACGGCGCGGGGTGTCGTGGACGTGCATGGCGCGGTTCAAGTAGGTCACCGGAGATTGCCACGGCGGCGGGTGGGGCAGCCTTGGCGCGCCGAGGCTGCTTCGGGTGGCCTACCCTTTGCGATTTTTGCAAAGGGTGGGCCCGCTCTTCTATCCTCCCCTCCTGGTACCAGTTTCGAAACTAGTACCGTATAAATAATAGTGGACAAACGGTAAATAATGTGCTAAGCTCCACTGGTTATGCTGAGGGGACGCTGCTCTTGTGCCATTTCGGACCGTCCCGCAACCTCATCCGGGACGCAAACAACGCGCCCCACACCCTCGTCCGCACGCGAAAATCCCCTAAGTCCTTTGTTTCCCCTACATCCACGAAATGCGCCCGTAACCCCTTTGTTTCCCCTACATCCGCAAAAACAGGGGGGTGGGGGTATGTGTTAACTACAGCGTCAAGTGAAATTGTCGGCGCGCCGACATTCCCATATCCGGAAAGAAAGAGCGGCCCGCCTCCCCGACCCGGTCGGGGTAAACGTCAGGCGACCCCTGCAAAAGCGGGAAGCAATCCTGCGTTAGGGGCGCGCGGTGGCGGTGTTGGGGGCGGGATTTTCCGGGGGATGGGCGACGCGGGTTACGGCGTCGGTGAGGACCTTTTCGATGTCGTCGGGGTCGAAGCCGTCGGAGCGGTAGGCCACCTTTCCGGCGCGATCCAGGATGACCGTGGTGGGAAACGCATTGACGTGGAGCAAGAGATCCAATCCATCCGCGAAGAGGATCGTGGTCTTGGGCCGCTCTTCCGCGAGATAGGGCGCGACGAGCGATTCGTCCTCATCGCAATTCAGCCCGTAAAAGAGCACATCCTTTTCGCCGGAAAAGTGCGCCGCCACCTTTTCAAAGTGCGGCTCCAGTTCGCGGCAGGGACCGCACCAGGTGGCCCAGAAATTCAGCACCACGACCTTGCCTTTGCTATCCGCGAGAGGGAAGGGAGTGCCCTCCGGGGCCTTGCGCAGCGTGAATTCGTACGGCTCCTTCAAGCCTTTATTCGGAATGGGTTTGGGAGGAATGGCGGCCGCCGCGGTCTCGTCGAAGGCCTGCAAAAGATAAGCGCCCAGCCCGTCTTCCGAGCCGTGCGCGAGCCGCCAGACGTTGCCGATTTTCTTGCGCAATTCTCTTTGCGGCGAGACGCCATCGGCTCGATCATCCAGCGAGAAGGCGCGCGCATACTGGCGCAGCGCGTCGTTCAGGTCCTTTTTCAGCTCCGCAATTTCGCCCAGGCTTTCGGCGGCGGCGCCATTGGGCAAAGCGGCGTAACTGGCGGCAAGGTCTTTTTGCGCGTTGGAAAGATCATTCAGCTTCTGCTCGAGGCGGCCGCGCACGACCAGCAGCGAAGAGAAGTCGCGTTTCTGGTCGTTCTGCCACTCCTCGGCGGAAACGCGCTGCGGTTTGTCCGCCAGCGAGGTTCGCCCCAAGCGGTCCACCACGCGCGTGCAATAGGAAACGGCGCGCCGCCAGCCCTCCGCGCCGCCATAGCGATCGAGCAACTGGATGGAGAGCACCGTCATCGAGGTGTCCTCCGGATTCAGGGCCACAATGCGTTCGGCGTATTCCGTGGCGCGCGGAAAATCGCGCAATTGCAGGCTCGATTCCACGATAGCGCGATAGATTTGCGGGCGCTGGCTGGATTCCGGATATTTTTTCAGGAAGGCGTCGAGATTGCGCACCATCGCGGCGCGGTCGTTCCCGGCGTCGGCGATGGCTTTCTGCAGGTCCGCGTTTTCGGTAGCAGCGTCTTGCGCCGCGGCCTTTTTTGAGCTGGCATTCTTGGAGGCCAACGCGGTGGGAGTAGACGACGAAGATTCTTGCGCGAGCGCGGGGAAGGAGAGAAGCAGCGTCAGAAAGAACGCGATGCGGCTCGCGACGGTTGGGCGTAAAGGGAGCACGGCAGCATTGTACCCGGTCGCGGGCGCTGTTGCAGTAAAACGTGGGCGCGCGGTCGCGGGTTTTGGGATGGCTCAGGAGCCGCTTCGCACGTTGATGCCGCCGGAAACGGTGTGGACTTCGACACGGCCGGTGGAATTGCCCACATGGGCGCGCAGAGAGTGCTTGCCCTGCTCTTCGATCATCACCGGAAGATTCGTGCGAATATCGCCGGAAGTGGCATCCGCCGAAAGCAGGAAAGAGGAGTTCGGAGGCACACGGATGTCCACGGAACCCGAAACGGTCTTCAGATCCCAGAAGCGATTGCCGCTGGGATTTCCGCGCACTTCGATTGGACCGGAGATGACATGGGCGCGCACGTCGTTGTTGGCCCCGGTGACGTTTATAGAACCGCTGACATTCGAGGCTTCCACACGGCCGCCGGGATTCAGGATCTGGATGGAGCCGGAAACCGCGGTGGCCTGGATATCGCCCTTGACGTCGGCGATCTCCACGCTTCCCGAAGCCGTGGAGACGCGCAGGATGCCGCCGATACCGGAAACTTCGATGGAGCCGCTGGCCGCGTTGAGTTGCGTTTCGCGGTCCACGCGATAGACATGCACATAGCCCGAAGCCGAGGAGCACTTCACCGGGCCGCGCACCTGATCGATGGTGACGCCGCCAGAGGCCACGCCCGCGTCAATTTCGGTGTCGCGCGGCACTTCAATTTGGTAATCGATGGCAACATTCTTCAGCCAGGAGGTTTCCTTGCCGATAAGAATGGTATCGCCGCGCTGTTCCAGAGGCGGATTGCTGACCGCGTCCTGAATGTTCTTTTCGGAGCTGCCCCACAGCGTCCAGCCCTTGGTGACTTTTCCGTGGACGTGGACCTTGCCGTCGGCGGTGCCGCGAATGTCGACGTTGCCGGAGCCATTGCTGAGTTCGAGGCGAACGGGGCCGGATATGGTGAAGGTCCGGTCAAAAGTGTTGTCCGTGGCGGAAGCTTGCAGAGTGAAGAGTGAGAATGCCGCGGCGAAAAGGACGATGCCGGGCAAAGCAGATTTGTGAGTACGCATGTTCGCTTCTGCCTGAGTTTCCAGGCCCTCCTATCAATATGTACGCAAAGCCGGAATTTTATGTTCCCGGGGATTTCGCCAGGTTTTCGTTCAACGAGCCCTGGCGGTAGCCTTCCAGGTCGAGGGCCACGTAGGTGAAACCCGCTGCTTTCAAGGCATTAGCGATGGCGGCGGCCATTTCTGGCGAGAGCGCGCGAGGAAGTTCGGCAGGCGCGAGTTCGATGCGCGCCAGATTGTCATGGAGACGGACGCGGAACTGGCGGAAGCCCAGTTCGCGGAGGGCCGCTTCGCCGCGCTCGACCAGCGAAAGGCGCTCGGCGGTGACTTCCGTGCCGTAGGGCAGGCGTGAGGAGAGGCAGGCGGAGGCGGGGCGGTCCCAGGAGGGCAGGCCCGCGCGCTGGGATAGGAAGCGAATCTCGGACTTGCGAAGTTGCGCTTCCAGGAGGGGCGTGAG
Source organism: Acidobacteriota bacterium (assembly GCA_003154775.1). GTDB lineage: Bacteria > Acidobacteriota > Terriglobia > Acidiferrales > UBA7541 > Acidiferrum. The sequence goes on from PMES01000027.1 coordinate 36,292, forward strand.
GATGTGGTGCTCGTGGGCGGCGCGATGGCCGGGGCGGAAATCGGAGGTATCGTCGGCGTTGACGCCGTAGGCGATGGCGGCGAAACGGCGGTCCACGGCGATGCGGTTCAGCGCGGAGAAGAGTTCGTCCTTGCAGTAGTAGCAGCGGTCGGAAGCATTGGCGCGGTAGGCGGGATTTTCCAACTCGTGCGTTTCGATGAATTCGTGGCGCAGGCCGGTGGTTTGCAGGGACTTTTCCAGTTGCTCGCGGTCGTAAGCGGAATAGCTCGCGGAAAGGGCGGTCACGCTCAGGGCGCGTTCGCCCAGCACTTGATGCGCGGCCCAGGCGAGATAGGCGGAATCCGCGCCGCCGGAGAGCGCGACGATCAGGGAAGGGAGGTTGGCCAGCTTGGAAAAGAGGAACTGCTCCTTCTCGCTAGCCGCGTGCGTCGAAGGCTCTTCGTTATGGATATGCACCAGGGTCTTCATCGCACAGATGAGTATAGCGCCAACGGCCATGCACTGCAGCATTTTGGCTGGTAATGCCTCGATGTTGGTGCGGCTGGGCCAGAGGGAAGCTTCAGGTCATTTGAAATCGAGAAGCACATCGACCGTGGACTTCGCCGGATCGGTCTGCAGCCAATGGCCCACGGTGTCGTAGTGCAGCGGCAGATCCTTGAAAATGGTGTCGCGGTGAATTTCCAGGCGATTCAGGAATTGCTCGAAGGCTTTTTTGTCAAAGACATCGCCCTGTTTTGCGGGCCAGGCTTCCCGGATCATGCGTTCACCCGCGAGCGACATTCCCGTGATGGTCATCTGGTCGAAATGGAACACTGGGCCTTCCGTGATGGATACGACGTAGGAAACGGTGTGCGCCTGGTCGTCGTAGGTGGCCGTGGGCGTGAGTTTCACTTCCAGATAGCCGCGCTGGCCGTACTCTTCGCGGATGCGGTCCCATCCCGTTTCAATGCCCATGCCGTTGGCCACATCACCGGGCTTAAGTCCCAGCGTGCTGGTGAGCGTGATGGCGGAGAGCGTCTGGTTGCCGCTCCACTCCACGCCGTTCCAGTGATAGACGGGCCCCGGCTGGCACGGCACGTACACCGGGATTTGCTCTGGCAATTTCTGGTGGGGGTTCCCGGAGAGGCGCACCTCCGCGGGGCCGATTTTCGCGCGCAAGTAGCCGTCCTGCTGATAGACCGGGCGAATCGCTTCGGCCAGGAAGATATCGATGGCCAGGCGGGAATAGGGTTTGCCGAGAATTTCCGGAAGATGCTGCTGCACCGCAAGAGATTCCTTCAGGTGCGCATCGCTGAACTCCATGCTCGCAATTCGTAGCGCGAGGCCCTCCACGCGAAACTGGTGAACCGATCCCTCGTTTAGCGGGTTGAGCAGCACGGCATGTTCGATCTGCACGTTTGAGCCGTGCGCCGCGAGAAAAGCCTGCAGGGAATTGGCGGCTTGTTCGACGACGGCGCCGCCTTCGGGCAGCGTGCCGTCATAGAACGGCAGATCTTTGCGGACGGCATCGTCGAGTTCCGAGTCCGCAAACCACGGGAAACTGTCGTAGGACACCGGCAGTCGCGGATTTTCCTCGAGATGAAAGGTCAGGGAAACCGCATCATTGTGGGTGGTGAAATTGTAATTGACCTTGGCAAACAGGCCGGAGCGCACCAGCGCGTCGGCGGCGTCCTGGAGTTCCGTACGGCCGACTTGCGCGCCCGTGGCCAGGCCTGAAAGAGAAATGACTTGCGCCTCGGTCAGCTTCTTCAAGCCATCGGCATGGATTTCCTTGAGGGTGGCTGTCTGCGCGTTTAATAAATTGGGGAGCGCGAAAAGGAGAACGAATGCGAGCGGAAGAAGAAGGCGGAGCCGCATGCGATTATTCTAGACCTCAATTTGCGGAAGACCAACTTGTTCATTGGATGGTTCTTCTGGCGGTGCTTGCGGCCGTAAAAGCGGTGGCAAGCCGCCGCACTCCAAAATAGCCGAGGAGCCAATACACAGGATTGGCTACTCGACGGTGACGGATTTGGCGAGGTTGCGGGGCTGATCGACGTCGCAGCCGCGGCGGATGGCGATGTGGTAGGCGAGCAATTGCAGAGGCACAATTTCCAGCATTGTCGCCAACAATTCTGGGGCGGGAGGCAGCTCGATGATGTGATCGGAGGCCTCGCGGGCCAGATGATCGCCTTCGGTCACCACAGAGATCACGATGCCGTCGCGCGCCTTCACCTCTTTGATGTTGGACACGCTCTTCTCGTACAAAGTCATGGAAGCGGGATCGGAATCGTCGCGGGTGGCCAGCACCACGACCGGCAGGTTCTCATCAATCAGGGCGTTTGGCCCGTGCTTCATCTCTCCGGAGGGGTAGCCTTCCGCGTGAATGTAGGAAATTTCCTTGAGCTTCAGGGCGCCTTCGAGGGCAATGGGGTAATGAACACCACGCCCAAGATACAGGAAGTCCGTATGGCGGAAGAACTGGCGCGCCAGATTTTCGTAGAAGCCGGTTTGCTCCGCCTGGAGAATCGTTTCGATCCTGTGGGGGATACGCGTGAATTCCAGCATCAAATGGCGCGCCGCTTCCGGCGAAAGCTTGCCGCGAAGCTGCCCAAGGTAGGAAGCTAGCAGAACAAGCGAAGCCAGTTGCGAGGTAAAGGCCTTCGTCGAAGCGACGCCAATCTCGGGTCCGGCGTGCGTCAGAAGGGTGCCGGCGGCTTCGCGCGTCACCATGGAACCCATCACGTTACAAATGGCCAGCGTTGGCGAGCCTTTCTGCTTGGCCTCGCGCTGCGCCGCCAGCGTATCGGCGGTCTCCCCCGATTGCGAAATCACCACCGTCAGCGTATCTTCGCTCACAATCGGATCGCGGTACCGGAACTCGCTGCCGTAATCCACTTCGACCGGGATGCGCGCGAGTCTCTCGATCATGAACTTGCCGGCGAGTGCCGCATGCCAGCTTGTGCCGCAGGCCACAATGCGCACTTTCTCAAAGCCGCGGAACTGCTGGTCGGTGATCTGCATCTCGTCCAGGAAGACCTTGCCGGTGTCCTGGGAGATGCGGTTCAGGATGGTGTCGCGGACGGCGCGCGGCTGCTCAAAAATTTCCTTTTGCATGAAATGCTTGTAGCCGCCCTTTTCCGCCATGATGGGGTCCCAGGCGACGTGATGAGAGGGGCGGCTGACGGGCTTGCCTTCAAGATCGGTGACGCGCACGCCGTCGCGCGAAAGAATGGCGATGTCGCCATCGGCGAGGAAGAAGATCTCGCGGGTGTGCTCGAGAAGCGCCGGGATATCGCTGGCGACAAAGTATTCGCCATCGCCCAAGCCGATCACGGAGGGAGGCCCGATGCGCGCGGCGATCAGCTTCTGCGGATCCTTCGCGGAGAGAAATACCAGCGAGTAGATGCCGCGGAGATCCTTCAAGGTGCGGCGCACCGCTTCCTCGAAGGGAAATTCCTTGGCATATTCCTCGACGAGATGCGCGACGATTTCCGTGTCCGTCTCGGTGACGAACTTGTGGCCTTGTTTTTGCAGCCTTTCCTTCAGCTCCAGGTAGTTTTCGACGATTCCGTTGTGCACCACAACGTATTGCCCGGTGCAATCGCGATGCGGGTGAGCATTCTCTTCCGTGGGACGCCCGTGCGTGGCCCAGCGCGTGTGGCCGATGCCATAGGTGCCGTCCAGCGGCGCTTTCTGGATGGCCTCCTCGAGATTGCGCAGCTTGCCCGGGGCGCGGCGAATCTCCATTTTGCCGGCGGCGTTGACCACCGCGATTCCCGCGGAGTCATAGCCGCGATATTCAAGTTTGCGCAGGCCTTCGATGATTACGGGAACAACCTTTTTGGGGCCGATATAACCGACAATGCCGCACATGCTGGAGCTCTCCTAAAGGAAGTATTCTCAGGGTAACACGCGAAATGTTGCGCCAGTGCGAAAAGGGCACGGAACCCTTAGGGATAGTTACTCGATGGGCTGATTGGCCGTGCGCGTCATCTCCACGGCGTTGAGCCTGCCATTGGCGTCGAAATAGAAGGTCACCCGCGCGGTGACGGGCCGCACCGTCTGCAAATCAATGTGGCGGATGATGGCGACCAGGGTGCCCGGCTTTTCGGGTGTTTGCAGCTCATAGGCGCGCACGGAAAGAAAGGTCGTGACGCGTTCGGTTGTGGAACCCTTGGGCAACTGGGTCTCGATCATCTCCTGAATGGGCTTGAGCTGCGGGTCGTCGACCTGAAAGAAAGTTTTCTGGCAACCCGCAGCGAGGAGCGCGAGCAATAGTAAGAGCGAACAGAAGGGAAGTGGGCCGAGGCGAACGGCCGTGCTTGCGACAGGGTTTTGGTGCGGCATTGTGAATGTCATCCGGCGGCTCTCGGGAGTTTCCACGCTATTCCACGATCTCGAAGCGGTATTCCTCGATGACCGGATTGGCGAGCACTTCCTTGGAAATGCGCTCGAGCTGCTGCTGCGCTTCGTCGCGGCTCCAGCCATCCAGATTGAGAACGAAGAATTTGCCCTGGCGTACGTCGGAAATCTGCGCGTAACCCAGGCTGGAAAGGGCGTGTTGAATGGTTTGACCCTGGGGGTCCAGAACAGTGCGTTTCGGCATTACCCAGACGTGAGCTTTCATGGCGTTAGTATAGCAATTCCGTTGCGCGTGTTCACGTCGGGCTGCGGTACGGTAATGGGTCCGGTTTGGATAACCTCAGTGATCAGGAATCAGCCGCGTGTCTGCGACATCTGCCGGTATTCGTCACCAGCCGCGTCGGGCAGGAGCACGAACAGAGTGTAAATGCCGAGCGCAGTGTCGAACGGAGGGCAGATGAGGGCGAAGAACGCCATCACCAGGGCAAATGTTCGGCCCCAAGGCTGCATCTTGAGCAGGCCCCATCCAGCGACAAACCGAAGGGCCGCCGATGCCAAGAAAACAACGCACAGAACAACGAACAGCCCCGGCGCAAACACGAACGCGATCTTGTCAGCTCCCTCCGACACCAGCGGCACAGTTATGACCGCGGCAAGCACACCCATAATGACGGCCGGAACGAGAAAGAACGCACCGAGGACGAACCACAAGATGGCCAGCAGATGAACGTGTTCGGCGACCCGTGTCCGCGCGGCGCAAGCGACACGCGCCCCAGTCGTACTTCTGCCGCAATTCGAACAGATTGACTGCTCCGGGGCGATCGGGGAGCCACAACTATTGCAGAACATACGTCTCTCCTTTGAAGCGGAAGTAACAAGATGCCCAAGGAGCCTGTAGTCTGGCGACAACGACCAATATCAATGGATTCGCTGGCCCTTCTTCGCACCCAAGAAGGCTTTCCGGCCAACAACAACGGCGAAGACTAAGGTCGGCGCAATTCAGGCTTATTAATGGATACGCGTGCGCGAAGCAAGAAGTTCCACCTGCGTCAGGCTAGCTGGGGGTACCAGCAGACGCGGGGGCTGAGGAGCGCAGTACTGGAGTATTGGATTCCATTTGTCCGATATCGTGGAAATCGGAAACCGACCTATTGCCCTTGGTACGGGGTTGCCACTGAGATTATTTTCGCGGGAGGGTGGCGAGAAGGGCGCGGCGGGCTTCGTCCGGGAGGAAGGAATGTGCCGCGGCGTTGCGATGCAGGCCGACGAGTTCGGCTTCGCCGAGACCCATTTGCGCTGCGATTTCGTATTCGCCGAGGAGCGAGGTGTGAAACATTGCGGGGTCGTCAGTGGAGAGGACTACCGGGATGCCATGGCGGAGCAGTTGCGGCAAGGGGTGCTGCTGGAGCGTTGCGGCCGGATTATGCAACTGCAGGGCGAGGGCGCCTGTGCGCAAATTGCTGGTGGGGCAAACCTCGAGGGGAATGCGGCGCTCCGCGAGGAGGTCCATGAGTGCTGGATCGTGGATGGCGGCGATGCCGTGGCCGATGCGCTCGACGCCCAGAATCTCGATAGCTTCGCGAATCTTCTCTGGCCCGCCCACCTCGCCCGCATGCATAAGCAGGCGCATCCCGCTGCTCTTGGCGCGCAAATAGGCATAGCGGAATTCGTGAGTGGGGATGCTCAATTCGTCGCCGCCAATCCCAAAGGCTACGATGCGCGGCGAGGCGCAACGACGCGCCGCTTCCACAACATCGAGCGCCAGCTCCGGCCCAAATTGGCGCACGGCATCGAAAATCCAGTTGAGGCGTAAACCGCGATTCTCGAATGGTTCCGTGGCGGCAAGAATGGCCGCAAAGTTGGCCTGCGGATCCTGTTTGCGCAGGAGCATGACGCCGACGGAGAGCGTGACTTCCGCATAAACGACATGCTGCTCGAGGAGCTGCTCGGCCAGATCGGAGGCAAGGAGGGCGAAATCGCGCGGCTCGCGCAGGAAAGAGGTCACCCACTTGAAGGCTTCGATGAACTCGGTAAAGTTGCGGTAATCGTAGCGGCGGCGCACCTCGTCTTCAGTCAACGCGACACCGTGCCGCGCGGAGAGGGCACAGGCTACGGCGGGCCGGATCGAACCTTCCAGGTGGAGATGCAGTTCAGCTTTGGGAAGGGAAGCAATGCGCGGCGGCAACGAGGAATGTTCCACCTTGAAATTTTAGCAGGGTCTTGGCGATTTGCGAGGCAAGAGAGGAAAAGGTGAAAACTGCAGCTTTCTGTCATCCCGAGCGTGGCGAGGGATCTGCTGTTCGCAAGCGGCCTAGGGGAAAGCAGATTCCTCGCCCCGTTCAAAAAGCGAACGGGACTCGGAATGACAATTGCTTAGATTTTTCAGCAGGCGGAGACAGCCGCTCAATGGGGCAATGGGGGCTTGCCGGCGTTGATCCACGCGGTCAGCCAGTAGGATCCGACGTCGGTGGAGGCATCCGACAACTGCCTAATCAGGGACCCAGCGGCCAGGTTGTAAAACCGGTCGTAGTATTCGTCGGTGTAGGAAGATTGCCCGCGCTTTGCGGCGCGATCCGCAAGGAGCAGCGATTCCACCTGGCTATGCGCGGAAAGGCAGGAATCGAAGGCATGATCGGTGGGATCGCTGATGAAGGAAGCGTCGTGCGGGCTGACCGGGAAAAAGGAGCCGAAACGGTCAATCAGAACGGTGTTGAATCGTTGATTGACGCCATTTTGACCGCTGGCGTGTCCGTCATAGTTTTCGGTGGTATTGAACGGGTCGTGGGCTTCGGCTACGAAGTGCGCCAGAAAGGCCGCATCCACCTTGGCGTTTTCCCACTTGCCATTCTTCAAATCTTCGGTGAGCTTCTGGCTATATACGCCAATCTGCCACGGGAGCAGGCCCGTGGAATCGATTTTGGATTTACCGTACAGGGCGAGCGCAGCTTTGTAATTCCGCGGCAGCTTGTCGAACGGGAACTTGCCGTATTTGTCCAGTTCGATGAAATAGTTGCTGCGCTCGCCGGGATGCTTATCAATAAGGTTCAGCGGGTCGTTGACGTGCTGCACCAGGTAGGAGCGGTTGGCTTCAAAGAAGGAGCGCAGGTCGTAGGGCAGAGAATCGACCGCGTGATTGATGATCAGCCGCTGGGCGTTATCTCCCCAGGCCGCTGCGTGAAGAGGCAAGAGCATGGCGAGGCCCGCGGCGAATAAGATGATACTCGCGGCATCTCTGAACCTGGAATCAGCGCGGAACAACATTCCCGGAAAGCCCTCACTTGGCGTTAGTCAACCTTAGCGTACTCTTTCTGCGGCCATAGAAATAATAAATCACCAGGCCGATGATGAGCCAGGTAAAGAAGCGTAGCCAATTCATGATGGGCAGGCCGGCCATCAGCAGGAGGCACGTGAAAATCGTGACGATCGGGGCCAGCGGCCCGCCCGGCGCGCGGAAGGGCCGCTTACGGTCCGGTTCACGGTAACGCAGGATGAGCACCCCAGCGCCGACCAGCGCAAAGGCAAACAGCGTGCCGATGTTCGAGAGGTCCGCAAGCGTGCCGATATCGAGAAGACCCGCGGGGATTCCGACGACGAAGCCCGCGAGCCAGGTGGAGAAATCCGGCGTGTGGTATTTCGGGTGGACGCGGCCAAAAATGCGCGGCAGCAGGCCGTCGCGCGACATCGCGAACCACACGCGCGCCTGGCCCAGTTGGAAGACAAGCAGGGAGGAGATCATGCCCATCAGAGCGCCGATTAAGACGATCAGGCGCACAGTGCCAAAGTGCAGCTTCTTCATGGTATTGACAACGGGAGCGGCGTCGTCGAGCAGCGTTTGCCAGGGGACGAGTCCGGTCAGCACGACCACCACGGCGATGTACAGCACCGTGCAGATCACGAGCGTGGCGATGATGCCGCGTGGGAGGTCGCGCTGCGGATTCTTGCACTCCTCGGCCGCGGTGGAAACGGAGTCAAACCCGATGTAGGTGAAGAAGACGATGGAGCCACCGGTGAGGATTCCCGGCCAGCCATTGGGAGCGAAGGGATGCCAGTTGGCGGGGTGAATGAAGCGCGCGGCGAAGCTGACGAATACCATGATGGCCACGAGCTTCAGGAAGACCATGATGTTGTTGGTTTCGGCGGATTCCTTGATGCCGCGGACGAGGACTATCGTCAGCAGCATCACGATGATGAAGGCCGGCCAGTTGAATCCAAAATGCCAGCCGGGACCGTAAATCGTGTTTCCCTGCAGGTCTTGCAAGCCGGTGGGGAGATACGCGGGCGAAATCCATTCGGGATTGGGATGCCAGCCGAACCAGTCGAGGAGACCCACGACGTGGGCGGAGAAACCGACGCTGACGGCCATGTTGCTGACGGCATATTCCAGGATGAGGTCCCAGCCGATAATCCAGGCGATCAGTTCACCCATGGTGGCGTAGGTGTAGGTGTACGCGCTGCCGGCGATGGGAATCATCGCGGCGAGTTCCGCATAGCAGACGGAAGCGAAACCGCAGACGATGGCCACGAGGACAAACGATAGGGCGATGGCCGGGCCAGCGCCGGGACGGCCGTAGGACGTGGAATGGTAGATCAGGTATTGCAGCAGCGGCGCGTTCAGTACGGAGGACACCTGCATTTTCTGCCCGGCGATGGCCGTGCCAATGATGGTGAAAATGCCAGAGCCGATAACCGCGCCGATTCCCAGCGAGGTCAAGCTCAGCCAGCCCAGGGATTTCTTTAATTTGATTTCGGCATTCTCGGAGTCAGACAGAAGTTGGTCGATACTCTTACATCGGAAGAGAGGTGAATCCAAGAGGGCTCTCCGTTCGCATCCGGGCGCATGGGCCACTTGGTATCAGCCGGATACGGAATAAGGGAATGACAGCGTTTCAATGTATCGCGATAAGGGGAGAGGTGCAACCGGAGGAGGGCATCTGGATTAGAAAGGTTCATTCGGATTACCCTGGGGCGATTGGGGGGCGCTGCAGATGAAGATCAGTTCGCAGCGTCGCGATCAGGCAAGAAGGGCGTAGAATGGAGCCGATTTGAAGTCAGAAAGGAAATCCCGATCAGCAGCAGGCGGTGGCCTGAGTAGCTGTCGTCTGCATACTCTCACCAGTGGTCTTTTCCTGGTGTTCCTGTTCCTTGCGCCTGTTGTAGCGCAAGAGCCAGGCGGCAAGCCCGACGCACCTACGCCTAAAACTGATCAGGTGGCAATTCCACCGCAGAAGAAACCCCTGGCCATCTCTCTGCCGGCGATATCTGTTCTAGACCCTCGCACACGACAAGGCCTTAAGGAGCTAGCAACGGAGCTCTTGAAGTATGCTGCGGTCCCACGCTGCCAGAAAACCGGGTGTGCCATTCTTGTGACAGATTTCGCGCTACCGGATGGAAATACTTCGCTGTACGGAATGCGATTGGCGGATGAACTCTCCAAAGATCTGGCAAGTCGGGGAAACAAGATTCACGTCATCGACCGCGGCCTTCTCCATGACTTCCTTATGAGTGCCCGAGTCCCCATGAGGCCCATAGATGAGCAACTAGCCCGCTCGATTGCGCTTGAATTGAAGGCAACGTTTGTGGTCCTCGGCACAACCAGGAAGAGCGAGGACGATATGGTTCAGCTTTCTGCTCGACTGCTAGACGCGGCCAACGTGACCGACAAGGATTGGAGTGGAAACGCCACGGCAGTCAATTTCAATGCTCCAAAATCGATCGCGGACCTCTCCCCCTTGGAACCCTCTACCTTTCTTCCGCCGATTACTACGACTGCCAGTGGGGAGAAAATATATCCTTCCGGAGTCGACGGCGTGTCGTCGCCAAGGTGCCGTTACATGCCGAACCCTCCCTATTCCGAAGAAGCTCGAAAGTCTAAGGTGAAGGGGACTATCTCAGTCGAAGCGGTGATCGATTCCGAGGGCAAGTTAGAGAACGTGCGCATCTTCCGCGGGCTTCCAGGCGGCCTGAACGACGCGACAATCGACACCATGAAGACCTGGAAGTGCAGTCCCGCACAGAAGGACGGTAAGCCTGTTTCCACTCTGGTCAGGTTCGAGGTTCATTTTCTAATATATTGAGAGCGAGCTCGGCCAAAGGAGCGAGAAGCGGGTTGGCTAGGTACGCGCGGCGGGGGTATACAATTGCGCTGTGTTTGAATGCAAGAAAGAGATCCGGAGCGAGACGCGAGCGATTTGCGTCGCGCTGCATGCCCGAGGTCCCTGGATTCCCTGGGGAGTGACGAAATGAACCGGCGCAACTTCTTGTGGAGTGCGATGCGGGCTGCGGTTGCGAGCTCCGTAGCTGGCAGCGCATCGCTGCTTGCAAAGCATAGGGACGCCAGCGCCGTGAGAGCGGCGAGTTTGGATGCGGCTCCGCCCATGGGTCGTGAGCTGGATCGCCACCGCTTTGGCGTGAACTACACGCCCTCGAAGAACTGGTGGTTTTGCTGGAACGAGTGGGACGCGGACCCCATCAAGCGAGACCTGGATGCGATCGCGGCCTTGGGCGCGGACCATCTGCGCATTTTGCTGATCTGGCCCTACTTCCAACCCAATCCGAAGTGGATCAGCCCGCTTCATCTGGAACGGTTGGATCAACTGCTTACGCTCATGGGCGAGCGCGAATTGGATGCGGTGGTGACCGTATTCACGGGCCAGTTGAGCGGCTGGTACTTTTTGCCGCCCTTTAACAAGGCCGGGACCGACTTCTACAGCGATGAAACGATGTGGACGGCCCAGGAGCTCTTCATCCGGCAACTGGCGCGCGTGATGCAGCCAAAAACGAACATCATTGGCTTCGACGTTGGAAATGAGATCAACACTTGCTGGAGCACCGAACCCCGCGTGGGCGACGCGTGGATGAAGAAGATGTTGTCGCTCATGGCGTCGGTCTGCCCTGATGGCCTCCACGTCAACGGAGTGGACGAACTGCCGTGGTTCGAGGCGAACACATTCTCTCCGCAAGCCCTGGCAGCCGCGCCGATGCCGGTCATACACTGCTACCCTTACTGGTCAGGAGCGCTGAAGTACGGGGGCCCTATGGATCCGCCCAGCACGAAGCTGCTCGCGGCGATGGCGGCTCTGGTCCGCTCGTACGCCGGCGATCCTCGGAAGCCGGTCTGGGCGGAGGAATTCAACACTTGCATTGAAGCGCTGACCGAAAAGCAACAGGCAGAATGGCTGGAGAAGGCGGTTTTGGCAGCCATTGATTCCGGAGTGAGCTGGTTCAGCTATTGGGACAGCCACGACGTGGACCGGAAGTTCGAGTTCAACTCGCTGGAATACAGTCTTGGCCTGCTTACCAATGACGGACGGGTGAAGGAACAGGGCAAGGTATTCAAGCAACTCGCCGAGGCCTATCGAGGAAAGACGGTGATGTTCCCCACGCATACTCTCCCGCCACCACCGGTCAATCGCAGCCAAGAAGTTTCTTGGCGCTGGATGCTGGACTGGATGGGCTGGAAAACGGTGGGCGCATGAAACCGAGTCAGCGTCCCGTGAAGCTTCCATGGGACGGCTCTTTACGGAGTGATCGATCTGCGGGGATGAAATGTTACCTGTGGCCTGGCCACTCCTCTCGCGCAACAAATAATTTGGAGTGATTTCCCATGGACTATACGTACAGCGACGTTGCGAAGATGATTGATCACTCGCTGTTGAATCCGACACTGACGCGCGACGATCTGGAAGCCGGCTGCGGGGTGGCGCTCGCTTACGGTACTGCCAGCGTGTGCACCGTGCCGTTTTACCTGAAGCGCTGCGCGGAATTGCTGCGCGGCAGCAGCGTGAAGGCCAGCACGACCATCGGTTTTCCGCATGGCGTGAATACCACCGCGATCAAAGCAGCCGAGGCGCGCCAGGCCATCGCCGACGGCGGCGAGGAACTGGACATGGTTGCCAACATCAGCAAGGTTTTGAGCGGCGATTGGGGGTACGTGCGTGAGGACATCAAGGCCGTTATTGATATCGCCCACGCGGCCGGGGCCAAGGTGAAGGTAATCTTCGAGAATTGTTATTTGCAGGACGCGCACAAGATTCGCTTGTGCGAGATTTGCGGGGAGCTGAAAGCCGATTGGGTGAAGACTTCGACGGGTTACGGCTCCGGCGGCGCGATCCACGCGGACCTTATCCTGATGCGCAAACACTCTCCCGCGCATGTGCAGGTGAAAGCGGCGGGCGGCGTGCGCGATCTGGATGCGCTGCTGGCGGCGCGGGCGCTCGGTGTTTCGCGCTGCGGGGCGACGCGAACGGCGGGCATACTGGATGAAGCGCGGCGGCGGTTGGGGCTTTCGCCGATCAAAGTTGGGGAAGCGGCGGCGCAGCCTGCGGGGGATTAGCGCGGAGTTTTCAGCGTGGTGCGGGGAGAGGAAAGGCTTGGGCTCCCGCCTAACGGCGACGGGGCGGATGAATTATAGTTTGGGTGCGGGGCGGGCGACCGCAAAAGCGGCGGCGAGCCGCCGCACTCCAAAATAGTTGAAGCGCACAGGGGGCCATCGCGGGTTGCGGTGGCGCTACACCGGCTGCAAGTGGGCGTAGCGCTCGATGAATTTTTTTGTGCCGCGGCCGGGGAAACTCACGGAGATGCGGCGGTCGTCGTCTTCGCCTTCCACGCCAACCACCGTTCCCACGCCGTACTCCGGATGGCGCACCTTCTGGCCCAGCAGCGGGTCGGCCTTTCCGCCGCGTTTTATCGCGGGCCGGCTGAAGGAATTCGTAGGCGCGGCACGCCGCTGTGGCGTGCGCTCTTTCGGCGCAGACGTACCGCGCGCACGGCGCAGAAATTCCTCGGAGGAATAGGAATACTCGGGATCGGGCTCGTAGCGGCGCGATTCGCCGATTTCGGCCATCGACCCCCGCACGGTATCCACCAGTTCGCTGGGAATTTCTCCCAGGAAGCGCGAGGGCGGGGAAGCGCGCATCTGTTGCTCGTTGCCGAAAATGCGGCGGTAGACCGCGCGGGTGAGCGTCAATGATTTTCGCGCGCGCGTCATGCCCACGTACACCAGCCGGCGTTCTTCCTCGATGCCTTTTTCTTCGTTGATGGAGCGGCTGTGTGGGCAGATGCCATCTTCCAGCCCGGTCAGAAAGACGTGGTCGAACTCCAGCCCCTTGGTGCTGTGAAGCGTGATGAGCGTGACGCCCGGCTTGCCCTCGTAAGAATCGGCGTCGCTGACCAGCGCGGCGGCGTCTAGGAAATCGGTGAAGGATTCGCCGGCCTCGATGCTCTCCGCCACCGCGCGCACCAGTTCTTCCAGGTTTTCGATGCGCGCCACGTCTTCCGGGGTGTTGCGATCCTTCAGCGCGTTCATGTAGCCGGTTTCCTCGAGGACGTAGCGGAGGAACTCGGCGGGCTCCTTCGACGAATACGCTTCCTGCAAACGCAGGATAAGTTCGCGGAAAACGCGCAGCGGCGCGACGGCGCGGCTGGCATGGGGGCTGGTCATCAGCGATTCCATGGCGTCCCAGAAGGAAAGGCTTTTCCTCTGCGTGATGTCGCGGAGAGCGTCGACGGTGGTCTTGCCGATGCCGCGCGCCGGCACATTCAAAACACGCAGGAGGGAAATATCGTCCTCGGGGTGCAGCGCCAGCCGCACATACGCGAGCGCATCCTTCACTTCCGCGCGGTTGTAGAAGCTGAATCCGCCCACCAGTTTGTAGCGCAAGCCACGGCGGCGAAACACCTCTTCAAAGGAGCGCGATTGAAAGTTGGTGCGGTATTCGACGGCGCAGGTCTGGTCCGGATCGCCGGCAAGAATGCGGTCCAGTTCCTCCGCGACGAATTCGGCCTCGGCCTGGGCGTCGCGAGCCTCGAAATAACGGAGATTGTCGCCCTGGTCTTTTTCCGCGGTAAGCGTTTTTCCCAGGCGGTCGGGATTATTGGCGACCACGGCCGCGGCGGCATCCAGAATTTTCTGCGTGGAGCGGTAATTGCGTTCCAGGCGCACGACCCTGGCGCCGGTAAAATCCTTCGCAAAACTGAGCAAGATGGAGACATCGGCGCCGCGCCAGCGGTAGATGGACTGGTCCTCGTCGCCCACCACGCAGACATTCTGGCGTTCGTTGGTCAAGAGGCGCAGTAAATCGTATTGCACGCGATTCGTGTCCTGATACTCGTCCACGTGCAGATACTGGAAGCGATTCTGCCAGCGTTGGCGGACCTGCGGGGCTTCCCGCAGCAGCCGCGCCGAGCGCAACAAGAGGTCGTCGAAATCGAGGGCATTGCTTTGCTTTAGAAGCGCCTCGTAGGCAGCGAAGATGTCCGCCACTTTGCGCGTATCGGGGGCAAACGCCTGGGCGCGCATCTGCTCGGGCGTTTGCGCCTGATTCTTGGCGTAGCTGATGCGGCTGAGCACATTGCGCGGCGTGAGCGCGTCGTCTTCGATGTGCAGCTTGGCCATGACCAGCTTCACGGCGGCGAGCTGGTCATCATCATCGTAGATCGCGAAATCCTTTGGCAGTCCGGCCGAGGCCGCTTCCCGCCGCAGCAGCCTGGCGCACAGCGAATGGAAGGTGGAAATCCACGGACGCTCCGGGGGCACGCCCGCGCGCAAGAGCAGACTGGTGACGCGGCTCTGCATCTCCTCGGCGGCTTTGTTCGTGAATGTGACTGCAAGAATGGACTCGGCGGGAGTGCCTTTGGCGATGAGGTTGGCCATGCGGAAGGTGATGGCGCGCGTTTTGCCTGTGCCTGCGCCCGCGAGAATCAGCACAGGCCCTTCCGTGGTTTCCGCGGCAAGGCGCTGCTCCGGATTGAGTTGCTCGAGAAAAGTCGGCATGGGTCCTGGGGAAACGGAAATTGTCAGCCCAATCATGGTAGCTGAGGGTGCGAGTCTCAGCAAATCGGCGAAAAGTCGTTTGGTGAGATTCTCAGGAGGATATCTTGCAAATTCTTTGAGCGACCGACGTGTGCAACCCGTGTGTTGAAGCCCCGGCCTCCCAAGGATAGAGGGCATTTTCAGGAGGATTTGACCTTGTTCCTATCAAAGGCGCCCGCCTCAGAAGGCGGCCGCTACAGAAGCAACCGACAGAAGCTCAATTCGCGGCAGAAGCTCCGAGGGGGATATCAAAATAGGAGAGGGGCTGCTTCGTGCCCATGAGGGTGAGGTTTGGCACGTACAGCCGGGCGGATTGCAGCAACTCCACCTCGCCGCGCAAATCAAAATAGAGCAGCCCTTCGACAGTGCCGTGGGCCGCCACCACGGAAGAGGGCACCCCGGCGTTCTGGCAATCATCACGGAAGTCGGTCCAATTCTTGTCCCTTGAAGGCTTGGCCCTCCCCACGGGAATCGGCAAAGGGATGCGTTTGGCCGTGGGATCCTTGCCATTGCCCTTCAAGAGGACCGTGTCCGCTACTTCATCGGCGGTCAGCGGCTCGAGTTCCTGGCGCTCGTCTTCGTTCAATTGCAGGAGCAGGCGGATATGCGGCAAGTCGATCTTGATGCTCTCGTCCGAGTCATTGCGGAAAGAGATCCGCAGGGCGACCACTCCTTTGGAAAACGGGGATTTTTTCGGGAACCGCTCCTTGTAGCGGGACGCTACCGTCCAGGGATCGATGCCAATGGTCATGCTCTCGTGGGAGTCCTGGATGGGGGCGCGGGCCGGTGCGGCTGGCTGCTGCGCCAGTGCCGGGACCAGGCAGACCGTCAACAGAGGCAGGAGAACGGAAGGAGAGAGTTTTCGCATGAAGATATAATAGACTGTTTGCATCCTGTGGCCTTCGATTCCTTAGGGATAAGCAGGGTTGCCCTGCTTGCGGAGTCGCGGGCCGTCGCAAATCCGAGACACACCGGAGCCAGATCGCGTGTATTTCTTGTATAGCGTCTTAATGGGCTTGGCCGCCGTCATCACTGCGCCTTATTGGCTGGTGCAGGGCCTGCGCCACGGCAAGTATCTCTCGAATCTGGGCGAGCGACTGGGGTTTTCCGTCCCCGGCGTCGCCAAACTCCCTGCGGATCGCCCCGGCGCCATCTGGATTCACGCGGTTTCCGTGGGCGAAGCGCTGGCGGGTGTGGCGCTGGCCAAGAGGCTGAAGGATGCCTATCCGCAGCGGCCGCTGGTCATTTCGACGACGACAATCACAGGACAGCAGGTGGCGCGAGAGCGCATGCCCTTTGCGGATGCCGTGGTGTATTTTCCGTTCGATTGGGCGTTCAGCGTGCGCAAGGTGATGGATGCTGTAAAGCCGGCGGTCATTGTCGTGATGGAAACGGAAATTTGGCCCAATTTCCTGCGCGAAGCCGGGCGGCGCAAGGTTCCGGTGGTTTTCACCAGCGGGCGCATTTCCGACCGTTCCTTCGCGCGCTTTCAGAAGTGGTTCGGGATCTTCGGGTTTTACCTTCGCCCGCTGCTGGCCTCGGCCCTTTCGAGTGCCGCGGTGTTCCTGATGCAAACGGAGACCGACGCGGAACGTCTGCGCGCGCTTGGCGCCCCGGCGGAGCGCGTGAAAGTCAGCGGCAATCTAAAGTATGACCAGGAATTGCCCGCGGCCACGCCGCTTTCCACCTGGCTGGAAGCGGAGTGCAAGCAGCAGGGGCGCTGGCCGGTGATTGTCGCGGGCAGCGTTGTGGCCAACGAGGAGCCACTGGCGCTGATCGCTTTTGGCGTGGTACAGGGAGATTATCCGAAGGCGCTGCTGGTGCTGGCGCCGCGCAAGCCGGAGCGCTTTGCCGCTGCCGCTGAGTTCATCGAGGAAGCACATCACCAGTTTGTGCGCCGCTCCAAACTGGCCGTGGCGGGGCCCGTCGCGTCGTCGAGTAACAACGGCAAGAGCTTCACCGCGAACACCACCGTGCTTTTGCTCGATAGCATTGGCGAACTGGCGTCGCTCTATCGCCTGGCGGACTGCGTGTTTGTGGGCGGATCGCTAGTGCCGTCCGGCGGCCACAACATTCTGGAACCTGCCGCGTTTGGCAAGGTGCCGGTCTTCGGACCTTCCATGGAGAATTTTGCGGCCATCGCTTCGCGATTTGTGGAAGCCGGAGCCGCCATTCAGGTGAGCAGTCCCGAGGATGCGGGCGTCGAATGGATTCACCTGCTGAAGAGTCCCGAGAAAATGCGGAAAATGGGGGAGACCGCGCGGCAGTTGGTGGAAACGAGCCGCGGCGCCCTGGAGCGCGCATTGAGTGAGATTTCGCGGCAACTCGGTGGCGCGCCGCGATGAACCCGCCGCCAATCCTGCGCTGGCTGCTCTGGCCATTGTCGTTGCTGTACGGAATCGCGGTGCGGCTAAGATTGTGGCTGTATGCTCGGGGCACTTTCGAGACGGAACGACTGCGCACGCCGGTGATCAGCGTGGGCAATTTGACCGTTGGCGGAACGGGCAAGACGCCCATGGTTATTTGGCTGGCGGAACGATTTCTGGCGGCAGGTAAGCGCGTGGCGATTTTGAGCCGCGGCTACAAGGGAAGCGGCGAGACGAGCGATGAGATCGAGCTGATGAAGTATCGTTTGCACGATCGCGTTTTGTTTGGCATTGGCGCAAATCGTTACGAACAGGGCCGCCGCTTGGAACAAAAGGGTGTGGACGTGTTTTTGCTTGACGATGGCTACCAGCACTTGCAGCTTGCGCGCGACGTGAATCTGCTGCTTATGGATGCCGCGCAGCCCATGGGCAGGGAAATGCTCCTGCCAGCAGGCCGATTGCGCGAGCCCGTTTCCGCCATGGGACGCGCGAGTTTGCTTGTGTTTACGCGCACGGAAACTTCGGCGGGCGCCGCAGCGGCCATCGGCAAGCTGCAGGGCTATCCGGTGTTTTCGGCCGCGACGCGTTTGCTGGGCTTCCGCAGACTTGGCGGAGGCATGCAAGTGTTGACGCGAGCGGAAATCGGCGCGGGGCCGTTCTTGGCGTTTTGTGGGATTGGCAATCCGCGCGCCTTTTTTCTAGATTTGCAGAACTGGCAGATTCCGGTGGTCCGTGCGCGGGCTTTTCCCGACCACCATCGTTACACTAGCAGCGAAGTGGAGGCGCTCGCGCGAGCGGCACGGGCGGCGGGCGCGCGCGCCTTTGTTACCACGGAAAAAGACGCGCAAAACCTTGGGGAAGCGCAATTCGGAGAGATGCCCGTATTCGTGGCGATGATTGATCTGGAAATTTCCCAGGAGGCGGTATTCTGGGAAGCGATTCAGGCACAAATCGTGGCCAAGGCTTCCTCCCGGATGGTGAACTGAATTTGTGGGCCACGTTAGAACAGTACGGGAACGCGGGAGCGCGTTGCCGCTTTTGCGGGGCTCGTAAAGTTTTTCCAGGCAGCAGGTGCGCAGCAGTATGAACATTATGATTCGCGCGACGAATTGGGTCGGCGACGCCATCCTGGCGCTGCCAACGATTCGCGCTGTCCGCCAGAAATTTCCCGATGCGCGCATCAGCATCGTGGCGCGGCCCTATGTGACGGAGATTTACCGCGAGCAGTCTATCTGCGACGAATTGATCGCGTATGACCCCAAAGGGACGCAGCGTGGCTGGAGCGGCCGCGCCACGCTTGCGTCTGATTTGCGCGCGAGGAAATTCGACGTCGCCCTGCTCCTGCAGAATGCCTTTGACGCCGCGTGGCTTGCGTGGCGCGCCGGAATTCCGGATCGCATCGGCTACGCGCGCGACGGACGGCGCCTGCTGCTGACAAATGCGATCGCCGTGCCCAAGCCCGGCGAGATCCCCGCGCACGAGAAGTTTTACTATCTCGAACTGCTACGCCGGGCTGGCTGGATCGATCAGTTGCAGGACGACGTGCATATCGCACTGCACGTTCCCGAGGCGCGGCGCGTGAAAGCCGCGGAAACATTGCTCGAAGCTGGCGCGCGGGCACATACGGTGCGCGTTGCGATCGGCGCGGGCGCTTCCTACGGCTCGGCAAAGTGCTGGCCGCCCGAGCGCTTCGCACAATGGGCCAATCGTTTTCAGGCGGAAACGGATGGCGACGTAATATTGTTCGGCACGGCGGCGGAAGCCAGCGTTTCCAATGCCATCATCGTGGGCATGAAGAAAAAGCCCATTGATCTTACCGGGAAAACCGCGATCGGCGATTTGCCTGCGCTTCTCTCGCAATGCCAATTGTTCCTGGGCAACGATTCCGGGGCGATGCACGTCGCCGCAGCCGTGGGATTACCGGTGGTCGCTGTCTTTGGTCCGACCGATCCATTTGGCACCGCGCCCGTCACCCCGCGCAGCAGCATCGTGCAGGAAAGGCCGTACTGCAGCCCGTGTTTCCTGCGTCGCTGCCCCACCGGCCATCGCTGCATGAAAAGCATCACCCCGGAGATGGTTGCGGATGCCGCAAAACCGTGGCTCGTTAATTTGGAGGTGGGTCCTGCCTGAACAGACGCCACGGCGACGAGCCGTTTTCCTCGACCGCGACGGAACCATTGCGGAGGAAGTGGGTTACTTGAACCATTCCGCGCGATTTCGTATGTTTCCCTTTGCGCCGGCGGCCATCCGGCGCCTGAATGAAGCGGGTCTGGCCGTGGTGGTGGTGAGCAATCAATCGGGAGTTGCGCGCGGCTATTTTCCGGAATTGCTGGTGCTGGAAGTGAATGAGCTGATGAAATTGGCGCTGGCGAAGGATGGCGCGCGACTGGATGGAATTTATTATTGCCCGCATATTTCCGCGGACGGCTGCGATTGCCGCAAGCCGAATATCGGGATGATGCAGCGTGCGGAACGCGAACTGGGTTTGCAAACGAGCGGCTCGTTTGTGGTGGGCGACCGTTACGGCGATATGGAGATGGCGTTTCGCGCCGGCGCCCATGCCATACTCGTGCGCAGCGGTTACGGACTGGGTGAGTGGACGTGGCACCGCCAGGAATGGCCTTGGCAGCCTGACTATATTGCGGAAGACTTGTCGGGCGCGGCGGACTGGATATTAGGGCGGAAACAATGACGCGTGCAAAGAATATTGTGAGTTCTTCTCCATCCGTGGATTTAGTGGCACTCGCGGACATCGTGGAGCGCTTCGCAGGGAAGCAAGTGGTCGTTCTCGGCGATTTTGTGGCGGACGCGTTTCAATTCGGCGACATCACGCGCGTCTCCCGCGAAGCCCCCGTGCTGATCCTGAAGCATCGCGAGACGCAGATTGTGCCGGGTGGCGGCGCTAACGCGGCGAACAACTTTGCGGCACTTGGCGCAAAAGTTTCGCCGGTCACCGCCGTTGGAGATGACGCAGCGGGCGATTGCCTTGTCGCCGCCTTCCGGGAGAAGAAAGTTGACATCTTCGGCATTGTCCGCGTGAAGGGCTGGACCACTCCCACGAAAACGCGCTTCCTGGCGGGCTGGGCGCACACGGTTGGCCAGCAGGTTCTTCGCGTGGATTACGAGCCGGGGGAACCGCTCGGCGCAGCGCCGCGCAAAAAACTGGCGCAGTTGCTCGCGGCGAAAATTAGCAGCGCCGATGCCTTGGCCGTTTCGGATTATGGATTTGGCGTGGCCACTCCCGAGGAAGTCCGCGGCGCCACGCGCCGGGCGAAACGCGAGATTCCCGTGACGCTCGACTCTCGCTACCAACTGAATAGCTACAAGAACGCAGGGATTACGTCGGCGACTCCCAACGAGGCGGAGATGGAAGCTTTGCACCACACTGCGATTGGGAGCAATCTGAAGGAACTGGAACGCTGTGGCGAATCCACTCGTGAAACATTGAAATTGAAATCGCTGCTGGTGACGCGTGGGCGCGACGGCATGGCCCTTTTCCAGCCCGGACAGAAGCCGCTGCACATCCCTGTTCACGGAAGCGATCAGGCCGTGGACGTCACCGGCGCGGGCGACACCGTGCTTGCGGCATACACCCTGGGATTGGCCACCGGCGCTTCGGCTCTGGAGGCGGCGCACATCGCGAACATCGCCGGCAGCTTGGTGGTGATGAAGCGCGGCACGGCCACGGTTTCCCGCGAAGAGCTTCTCGAGGCTATTCATCGGGCAGCGGTCACTGGATCAGGGGCTTAGTTGAGCGCAAGTTTGCGGAGCAGGGAAGCACGGCGAGGCAATCTGTCGAGCAGGAAAGGCATGCGTAAAGCCGAATCGAAAATCAAGTCGCGCGAAGACCTCCAGCTTCTCCTCGCCGGTGCCAAGCGCCATGGCAAGCGCATCGTGTTTGCCAACGGTTGCTTTGACACGCTGCACGTTGGCCATGTGCGCTATCTTTCCGGCGCAAAAGAGCAAGGCGACGTCCTGGTTGTGGGCGTGAATGCGGATTCCAGCGCCGGCCGGCTGAAAGGCCCCGGGCGGCCCATCCTGAACGAACATGCGCGCGCCGAACTTGTTGCGGCGTTACGCGATGTGGATTTCGTCGTTCTCTTTGAGGAGCTGAACGTCGAGAAGTTGCTGGAAGAGTTGCGCCCCGACGTTCATGCGAAGGGCACGGATTACACCGCGGAAAGCGTTCCGGAGCGCGCCGTGGCCGATCGTCTCGGCATACGCGTCGCGATCGTTGGCGACCCCAAGGACCATTCCACGCGCGCGTTGCTCGATTCCATCCGCAAGGCGCCGCATGGCTGAGCAACGCTTCCTGGTCGTGCGCCTGGGTTCGCTCGGCGACATCGTACACACATTTCCCGCCGTGGCCGGGTTGCGCGAATCGTTTCCCTCCGCGGAAATTATCTGGCTTACGCACCCGCGCTGGGTGGAGCTCGTCGCCAGCAGCTGGCTTGCCACGGAAATCTGGCCGGTGGATTCACGCGATCTGGGATGTGTCCGCCGGGTTCTTCGGAAAATTCGCGGCGGCAATTGGACGGCGGCGATTGACTATCAGGGACTCTGGAAGTCCGCCACGCTGCCTTTTCTCGGAGGCGTCGCCAAGCGCATCGGCTTTTCTTCCGCGACCATCCGCGAATTCGGCGTTCCGGTCCTCTATACGGATCGCGTGGGCTGCCGGACCACGCACATCGCCGATCAGAATGGCGAGCTTACGCTGCGAACCGGCGCGGTGAAAGCGGTCAGCGAAGTAAAACTTGAAGTTGCGGAGGCCGACTGCGAGCGGGTTCGCGAGGAACTGGGGGGACAAGCAACAACGCGCTACGTGGTGCTGAGTCCCGGCGGCGGGTGGCGCTCCAAGTGCTGGCCAACTGAGCGATTCGGGGCGCTTTGCCAGAAAATCCGCGGCGAGTTGGGGCTCCCGTGCGTCATTAATTATGGCCCCGGAGAAGAATCACTTGTCGCGGCTGTTCAGGTTGCCAGTGGCGATGCGCGTCCCGTGGCCTACGATGGAGAGATGGGACCCTTGATGGCGCTTCTGCGCGGCGCGCAATGCATCGTCGGTGGAGATACGGGGCCGCTGCACCTGGGCATCGCTCTCGGCGCGCGCGGTGTCGCGCTCTTCGGGCCGACCGACCCGGCGCGCAACGGCCCTTACCCGCCGCAGCAAATCGTCCTGCGCAGTCCTGAGGCGCACACGACGTACGGCCGTGGCGACACGGCGGATCCTTCCTTGCTCGCCCTTTCTGTTGAAGAAGTTTTCGACGCTGTGCGGAAGTCCGTGAGCAAGAACGCATGACGGCGCTCGACTTTTTCTCGCGCTGGCGCGTGCGTATCGGCTATTTTCTCGCGGTGGTGGTTTTATTGCTGGCCCGGCCGACCCCGCGTTCCATTTTTCTTGGCGCTGCGGTGGGAGTAATTGGCTTGGCCATACGCGCCTACTCCGCCGGTTATTTGCATAAACAGGAGGTTCTGACCACGACCGGGCCTTACGCTTACACGCGCAACCCGCTCTATTTTGGCAGCAGCATTCTGGCAGTTGGAGCGGCGGTGGCAATGCATTTCTGGCTCGCGGCGGCGCTGATTTTTGTTTATTTCGCTGTGGTCTACACCTTCGTTATGCGCCGGGAAGAGATGGAACTTCGCGGAAAGCATGGGGCGGCGTTCGATGCGTATGCGGCGGCCGTACCGCTCTTTTTTCCGAGGCTCAAACCGAGATCCCTGTCCGGCGGGGCCGGCGGGACTTTTTCCTGGGCGCAATACAAACGAAACCACGAATATGAAGCGCCGGTTGGTTTTCTTCTTTTTTTAATTCTGCTGGCGGTGATCTGGCGCTGGCCCACTCTGTGATGGCGCCACGGGTTCCGGGCAGGCCACGAAGCAACTTACCTGCAGCGAGTGCCCGTCGGTGAGCACGCGCACCGCGCCGTCGCGATCGGTACGCAGGAGCCGCGTTCCACTCTCCTCCAGTCGCTGTATCAGTTCCGGGTGCGGGTGCCCGTAAGGGTTCTCTTCTCCCGCCGAAATGACGCTGATCTGCGGCGATACGGCGGCGAGGAAATCCGGCATGGTGGAGTTCTTGCTCCCATGATGCCCGACTTTCAGCACATCCGCGTGCAAAGCCGCGGCATCGTTCTCCGCAAGCATCGCGGCCTCTGCCTGCTTCTCCGCGTCGCCTGGCAGCAGCATCGTTCTGTCGAGGTAGTGCAGACGGACAACGAGCGAATCGTTGTTTTTTGCGAGCGGGGCAACTTCCTGCGGTGGTATTTCCGGCCACAGAAAATCCACCTGCACGCCGTCCCACACGAAATGCTGGCCGCGCAGTTCGTGTTCGATGGGCACGTGGAGGTGCGCGGCTTCTTCTTTCAAGCGCGCGAAGGCCGGCGCGGCCGTCTCCCGCCCCAGCCACAACTGGCCGACCTGGAAATTTTGTAGAATGGCCGTGAGGCCGCCGATGTGGTCCTGGTGGGCATGCGTCAGCGCCACTGCATCCAGTTTCTGTATTCCCCGCGACCAGAGGTACGGCGACACGGCGTCCTCGCCGGGATCGGGGCCGAGATGCTCTTCTCGGCCTTGGAACCCCTGAAAAGTTCCGCCGCCGTCAATCAGCAGGGTGCTGCCTTTCGGAGATATCACCAGGATCGAGTCACCTTGCGCGACGTCGAGCACCGTCATCTCCAGTGCGTTGGGAACAACTGACGGCCGGAACGGATAGCTGGCAATTAATATCGCTGCGAAGACGGCTGCGGCAGTGGCGCACGACCGCAGTAAGCGGGCCCAGGCCTGCTGAAATCGCAGGCCTGCCGCTAGTGCGAGGATAGCCGCAAAAAACAAAAGGATGACCCAGTGCGGCGGGCTGGGAATGCGATAGCTCCCGCGGGGAATGCGCGCAAAGAGATGCACGATTCCGCCTTGCAAATGGACGAGCCAAGCCAGCGGCAATGCCAGCACGCGCCCCAAGCCGCGCCACACTAGCGCCAGTCCCAGACTGCAGAAGCCCAGCGGCACGATGAGCCCAGTCAGTGGCACGGCCAGCAGGTTGGCCAGTGGCCCGAGCAGCGTGATGCGATGGAAGTCTCGCGCCATCAGCGGCAGCATGCCGAATTGCAGCACCAGGGAGAGCGCGAAGAGTTCCACAAGACGGAATGTCCAGCGCAATCCGGTCACACCAGTGTTTTGCGTCCAGGCCGCGGTGCGCGTGGAGAGGCTTGCAGTCAAGACACGTGCAGCGTCGCGCAGGTCCAGGCGGTATTGCACTTGCCGCGGCGCATAGGCCGCATCGTGCGTCACGTCGCGCCAGTTCTTCAACGCGTGGACGAACGGCTGAATGTGGCGTTGCATCCAGGGCAGGGCAATCCCTGCGATGCACCCGATCGCGAGGAACGATAACTGGAAGCTCGTATCCATGACGGCTTTCGGCTTCGCCACCAAGAGAATGAGCGCAGCCAACGCCGCGGAATTCAGCAGCTCCAGGCGCCGGTAGAAGAAGGTTCCGAGCACGACGATGCCGGTCATCAGTCCCGCGCGCAGCACCGGCGGGCGCTGCTCGACAATCGCAATGTAGGCAAAGAGAGCCAGGAGAATGACCAGCGTCGCGAGCGCGTGCGGAAGCCGCAGGCGCCGCGTCAGCCAAAACAGAAAGAAGGCCAGCGCCCCAACGTGCAAGCCGGCCACAACGAGAACGTGGAACACGCCGGTCTTCTGGAAGTCCAGCGATTCCGCCCGGTCGATGAACGCGCGATCCCCCAAAAGCATCGCGCGCAGAATTCCGGCGACGTCCGGCGAAGCGGGGAAGAGAGCGTCCAACTCGTTGCGCAGATTGCCGCGCGAGCGGGCCAGACGCGTCTCGATCGAAGCCGGAGGTGCCCCGATTTTCTGAAGGAGGGTGCTTGCGCGAAGAGTTGCCTGCACGTGGATGTTTTGCTGCGCCAGGAATTCGCGCCGGTCGAACGCGCCCGCGTCCTTATATACAAGCGGCAGCCGCGCCGCCGTGAGCACCGCGACCTCATCTCCGGCGTGGAGCTGCGGCAAAGTCGGTTCGCCGTCCTTCGGCGTGAAAGTAATGCGCATGCCGCCGCGCAACGGGAGCGCTCCGTCTGCCGATTCCACGCGGCTCAGGTCCAGCTCCAGTCCGTAGCCCCAAGGCAAGCGCGAAACTTCATTCCGCAATCGGCCCACGTAGCGCAGGGGAACCTTGCCGCTGATTTGCCCCGCGGCCATGCGGCTCAAGACATGTTCGGGCGGCAGAGGCTGCTCCGCAACGCAAGCCGCAAAGACTCCAAGAACAACCCACGCCGCAAGGGAACAGGACGCGGCGGGCCACAGCTTTTCGCGCCGGGTGAGCAGGATTGCGGCTAGCAAGGAGACGAGCAAGAAAACCGCGAAGAAGGCCAGGAAAGTTCTTGAAGTGGCATGCACCGCAACAACTGGCTGCAGGCCGAGCAAAATGCCGCCGGCAAAGGAAGCGGCAAGTGCTACGGCCGGGAGCTTCATGTGACTCTTCGCAACCTCACGAGAGTTTCGATGTGAAACGTCTGGGGGAACAGATCGAACAGATGAACTTGCGTGATTTCGTAGCGGTGCGCCGGAGCCACTTCGGTGGCTGGGCGACGGTCCGAAGCGGTGAGTACCGCAAGGTCGCGCGCGAGGGTAGAAGGATCGCAGGAAAGATAGGCAATCTCTGGCGCGCCGAGATTCGCAAGCCGCGCAGCCACTTCGGCGCCCAATCCGAACCGCGGCGGATCCAGCAGCACAAAATCGGGCTGCTCCTGCTCCTTTTTCAGAAAGTCTTCCGCGTGCTCGTTGTGAGAGACGACTTGCAGGCCCGCTGCTTCCGCGTTCACGCGCAGATCGCGTGTTGCCGAAAGGTTGGCATCCACGCTCACCACCCGGGTGAACGATTTGGCGAGCGGCAGCGTGAAAAAGCCCACGCCCGCGTAGAGATCGAGCGCATAGCCGCCTTTCGCCCCTTCCAGCACGCTCTTCAACATCCCTTCAATCAGAAAGCGATTGACCTGGAAAAAGGACAGGTGACTGACGCGGAACGAGAATCCTCCGGCTTGATGCGTCAGGTAGCCCGGACCGGAAAGCTCAAAGCGGTTCTTGCTCTGATCCAGTAGAAGCAAGCTGTCGAGTTGCGGCAGCGCGGTCTTGAAATCAGCGACCAGGTCCTTGGCGGGCTTGGGAAAGCGCTCGAAGGCGATGTTCAGAGCCAGCTTGGCATCCTCTGAATCCACAAACGCTTCAATCTCCAGGATTCCGGGAGGCAGCGAATTGGAGCGCGCCAGCTCCTGCAATTGCCCGAAGGTCTTCGCCAGGCCCGGAGAGAGCACCGGACAGCGGTCGATCGGGATAATGTGCGCGCTTTCCGGCAGAAAATAGCCGAAGGCGCGCGGCAGGGCGTCACGAAAGGCCCATTGCGCGCGGTTGCGGTAGCCGTAAGGCTCGCCTGTGTGCGCATGGATTTCTCCGGTCCACGACACGCCGCCAAGGCGCACGAGCGTCTCGCGGAGAATCTCGGTCTTCAAGCGTCCCTGCTCGGCAAAGGCGATGTGCTGGTAATGGCAGCCGCCGCAGACCCCGAAATGCGGGCATTCCGGTGCGATGCGCGCCGCCGCGGCCTTGGTGACCTCGAGCAGCTTCGCGTGGATCAGCTTTTTCTTTTTTGTGCGCACGGCGGCGCGCACGTGCTCGCCGGGGAGCACGTAGGGGACGAACACGGTGTTGCCTTCGGCGTGTGCCAGGCCGTCACCCCCGTACAAGAGCTTCTCAATCGATACTAGTAACTCATCAGCCATAAGTGTGCAGTCCTATCTTACGCCTTGCATGTTCAAATGTCCGCTGGCGCAGCCCATCTCCCGGTCTTCAGGGGAGAGTGGGAGCGGTGGAGGTATTGCGTCTTTGCCTGTGGGCGCGGTTTTTCATCTGGTGCTTTGTAGAAAACAGCCGCCCCCACCCGTTTACGAAAAATAGTACAGGCTCAGCCGCGGCAATTGGTACTCGTCCAGCAGCCGCTTCTGGAGATACTGCCTTTCCACCAGGGCCAACTGCGCGGCTTTCATTTTCCTCCGGTAGGCCGACAATTGCGAATCGACTTCCCTGCGGATCTTGAGCATCAACTCTTCGGTGGCGTTGCTGAGCAAGGTCGCGTGGACCTTGTCGTCCAGGATGGTCATGCGGCGTTCAAAATCCTCGAGGTCCAGGTTCCCCGGCGCGTCGAGGAGTGTGAGCGATTCTGCCAGGGATTCGGCCACGCGCAGCAAGGCAGCCGCGACGCTGGCTTGCGACTGCGCGAAACGTTCCGCCGCTTTTACCAGCAGGGCCGCGTTGCTTTCCATGTACTGGCGCAGCTCGCTGCGCGCGAAGGGCTCCGCTGCTCTTGCGCCGTTTGGAGAGTGTGAGCCAGCGGCCGCTTCCTGGGCTTCTTCCGCGGCATCCAGCACGGCATCGGTGCAATAGGCCAGGCTCTTCAGCGGCTTTCCCGCGCCCCGCCGCGAGCGCTGGTAGGCCTCGAAGGCGCGGTCAATCCCCTTGAGCGCGGCTTCCAACGGCACGCCTGCCTTTTGCCAAGTCTCCATGATGGCCCAGTCGAGCGGGGAGACCAGCAGGTGCGCGCCGCGCTTCTTCCAGAAGTACTCCTCAATTTCGGTGAAGTAGTTGAAGTAGTTCCAGTTGTCCATGATTCGCTGCTGTTTTCAGCCGTACCGTCTTAACGCGCTGCTGAATAATCAAAGAAAATGTCATTCCGAGACCCGTTCGCTCTTTGAACGGGAAGAGGAATCTGCTTTTTTCCATGCCCTTTGCGAAAAGCAGATCCCTCGCTTCGCTCGGGATGACAAAAACGTTTACGCCTTGCCGCGATGGGGTCGAGCGCTGCTCGACCCCTAGGAAGGCAAACCCAAGAGCACAGTCATGAGTGACTGTGCCACAAGGCAAACCCAAGAGCACAGTCCCTTCGCGACTCAGGGCAAGCAGGAATGACTGTGCCACAAGGCAAACCCAAGAGCGGGCCGTCTCTAACGTTGAACCTTTTTCGATGCTGCCTGCGGGGCGGCGACCGGCGGCTCCGCATGTTTGCCGTGGCCTTCAGGGTGCTGGTTCTTCTCCCAGATCAGGCGCAAACCCGTCAGCGTCAAAAACTCCTCGACATGCTGGATGTGCTTCGACCCACGCGCCACCAGCCGTGCCTGTCCGCCCGTGGCCACGACGGCAGCTTCGGCCTTCAGCTCCGCCTTGATGCGCGTGAGCATGCCGTCCACCAAATCCACCCAGCCGTAGTACAAACCGGCCTGCATATGCGTCACGGTGTTCGTACCGATCACCTTGCCGGGATCCTTGATCTCCACGCGGGGCAAGCGCGCCGCGCGCGTAAACAGCGCCTCCGACGAAATTCCGAGTCCCGGCGCAATCACCCCGCCTACGTATTCGCACTTCGCCGAAATCACATCGAAGGTGATGGCGGTGCCGAAATCCACGACGATGCACGGCCCGCCAAACTGATGAAACGCCGCCACGCCGTTGACGATGCGGTCCGCGCCAACTTCCATGGGATTGTCCACCAGCACCGCCATGCCCGTCTTCACGCCGGGTTCCACGAACAGCGCCTTCTTGCCCAGGTAGACGCGAGACATCTCCGCCAGCGTCCAATTCATCGGCGGCACGACGGAACTGATCATCACCCCGGTGATCATTTCCTGGTTGAGCCCGGCCAGGCTGAAAAGGTTGCGGGTCAGCACGCCGTATTCGTCCACGGTCTGCGCGCGCGCCGTGGTCAAGCGCCAGTTGGCGATCAGTTCTTCGCCGCGAAAGACGCCCAGCACGGTGTTGCTGTTGCCAATGTCAATCGTCAGCAGCATCTAGCGAACCTCGGTCACATCACCTGCGATCACGGTATGCACTTGCCCGTCGTCCTTCTCTACGCGCAACAATCCCTCGGGGCTCAGGCCATAGGTCTTCCCGAAATAAGTTTCCCTTCCGGACTCCACTTTCACGCGCTTGCCCTGGGCGAAATCCGATTCCCGTTGGAAGCGATCCACAACATACGACGGCCCTTCGCGCAGGAAACGATTGTAGTCGGTCTCGAATTGCGTCAGCAACCGCACCAGCAACTCCAGGCGCGAATGGGCCTTACCGGATTCCCTGCGCAGGGAAGTGGCCAGCCCCGTAATGTCCGGCGGAAACTTCTGCTGATTGACGTTGATGCCCAGGCCGATCACCACAAAGCGCACCAGAGTCGGTTCCGCATGCATTTCCGTCAGGATGCCGCCCAATTTTGCGCCATTCAGGAGCAGGTCATTCGGCCATTTCAACTCGGCATCTAATCCTGTTTGCGCCTGAATCGCGGCGCGCGAGGACAATCCCGCCAACATCGTCAGCAACGGCGCCAGCACCGGCGAAAGCGTGGGCCGGAGCAGCAGCGTCACGTAGATTCCCGTGCCGCGCTCGGAATGCCATGTGCGTCCCGCGCGGCCTCTCCCGGCGGTCTGTTCTTCCGCCAGCACCACCGCGCCTTCCGGTTCGCCGGCGTAGCCCAGCTCCATGGCCACGCGATTCGTCGAATCGGTCTTGAAGAAGTGATACAGGCGTTTGCCGAATAAACTTCCCTTCATCCGCTTGCGCAGCAAATCGGGCGTCAGGATATCGGGAACTTCTTCCAGGAAGTAGCCGTCGCCCTGCTGCCCCTTCACACGTACACCTAGCTCGCGCAGGAGTTGCACCCAACGCCACACGGTGGAACGCGAAACGCCGATTTCGCGCGCCATGCGCGCGCCGCTGATAACGATAGTGGCGTTTTCCGCGAGCAGCGTCAGCAACGCTGCGATTCGACGGTCGGTTGTTCCTGGCAAAGAGGTGGCTTGCGGCATCAGGCCCCGTTCCTGTGCTCCTGTTGCCCTAGCTTACTTTTCTTGGATGCAGTCCACAAGCAAACTTACATCCGCCGCGGGCGCCGAATGGGTGAGCGCTCCCGACGAGAGAAAGTCCGCGCCGGTCTCGGCGTACGCGCGTGCATTCTGGAGCGTGATGCCGCCGGAAATTTCCACGATGCAGTCGGCCCGCAGCTCGCGCGCGATCTTTACGCAGCGGCGCGCCTCTTCTGGCGTCATGTTGTCCAGCAGCACGGACGCCGCGCCTGCTCCCAGCGCCTCGCGCAATTCAGATTCGTTGCGCACTTCGATCTGGATGGGCAGGGAAGCGGCTTCGGCGGGCGAAGGCGTCGTGCCTACCGCTTCATAAGCCGTCATGGCGCGCGGTTGCATCTGCGCCGCCGCGAAGGCGTGCGCCTGGTCCAGCGCGGCCTTCACGCCACCCGCCAGGGCGATGTGATTTTCCTTCAGCAGAACCGCATCGTAGAGTCCGATGCGGTGATTCGTGCCGCCGCCCTTCTTCACGGCGTATTTTTCCAGGAGGCGCAGCCCCGGCGTGGTTTTTCGCGTGTCGCGGATCTTGGCGCGCGTTCCGTCGAGCTGTTGGGTGAAGCGACGCGTCAGCGTGGCAATGCCGCTCAGCCGGCCCAGAAAATTCAGCGCGGTGCGCTCGCCTGTCAGAATGGCTGCAGCCTTGCCGGAAAGGTGCAGCAGCAGTTCGCCGTTCTTTACCAGTTGGCCGTCTTTGGCGCACAGGTCCACGAGCATCCGGGGGTCGAGCTTTTTGAAAATTAATTCCGCCAGGGGGAGACCTGCGCAAACCAGCTCCTGCTTCGCCAAGATATGTGCGTGACCTAGGGCATTTGCCGGGATGGTGGCTGCGACGGTTGCATCGCCCGTGCCGACGTCCTCCGCCAGACCCCGCTCAACCAGTTCCGTGATGTAGGGTGAATTCCAGTCCATTGAGCGTCCTCGTAGGGGCGCAGCACTGCTGCGCCCCGTCTCGGCAGAATCTTAAATTAAACAGGCAATTCCAGCAGGCCGCTTAGTCCTCTCCTAACTGCTTTAGGCGGTCGGTCATTTTCTGCAATTCGATGCGCTGGCCCGCCAGTACTTGCTCCATTTGCTGGATGATATTTTGCGGGGCGCGGCGGCGGAATGTCTCATTCCCGAGCTGGTTTTCCTTGGAGGCGATGGCCTTCTGCAAACCTTCCATCTCTTTCTTCAGGCGGGCCTTTTCCGCGCCGGCAGCCGTTGTCTCGGCGGGGTAAGGAATCTGCAGGTCAAACTGCGCCGTAGAGCGCATTCCGCCGCTGCCTTCGCGCAGCTTCTCCGCGGTCACGCGCAATTCGTTCAGCAATCCCAACCGGACGATGCCCTCGCGATTGGCCTCCACGATTCCGCGTACCGTGGCATCGGCGCTGGAAAACTCCGCCGCCACTTTTTTCTTGGGGTCGAGCTTCATTTCCGCTCGGACCGTGCGCAAGCCCTGGATCACCTCTTGCACCAATCCGTATTCGCGCAAGCCCTGCTCATTTTTCCACGCTGGACGCGCTTCCGGATAGTGATCTAGCGCGATGGACTTGGCCTCCGCTTTTTGCGGCAACTGGTGCCATAGCTCCTCGGTCAGGAAGGGCATGAACGGGTGCAGCAGGCGCAGCGCCGCATCAAAACCCGCGAACAGATTCTTCCATGCCACGGTCGCGCGCGCGCGATCGGCATGCTGCAATTCCGGCTTCACCCACTCGATGTACCAGTCGCAGAAGTCTCCCCAGAAAAATTGGTAGACGCTCTGTGCGGCCTCATGGAAGCGGTATTCCGCCAACGCGGCGTTCACCATTTCCACGGTTGACGCGAGGCGCGCAAACAGCCAGCGATCCACCAGCGGCACTTGCCCTTCAAACGCATAGGGCGCTTGTGCGCGCACCTCCGGGCCGGCCAATTCCTCGAGCGACGTTCCGCCCTGCTCGAACTTATCGAGGTTCATGAACAGGAAGCGCGCGGCATTCCAGATTTTGTTGGCGAACGAGCGCGCGCCGAGCAAGCGGTCGTCCGAAAGCACAATGTCCGTGCCCGGCGCCGCCATGGAGGCCAGGCAAAAGCGCATGGCATCGGTGCCGTACTGTTCGTTCAGCGCCACGGGATCGAGGCCCGTGCCCTTCGATTTGGACATTTTTTCGCCGCTAGCGGTGCGCACCAGAGAATGCAAGTACACCGCGCGGAAGGGCACTTGCCCGGTGAAGTGCAGCCCCATCATGATCATGCGCGCCACCCAGAAAAACAGGATGTCGTATGCGGTGATCAGCACGCTTGTCGGATAATATTTCTGGAAATCGGGAGTATTTTCCGGCCAGCCCAGCGTCGAAAAAGACCACAGGGCCGAGCTGAACCACGTGTCCAGCACATCCGGATCCTGCTCCAGCTTTGTCGAGCCGCACTTTGCGCACTTCGCCGGTTCCTGCCGCGCCACGATGATTTCGTTGCAGTTCTGGCAATACCACGCGGGAATCCGGTGGCCCCACCACAATTGCCGCGAGAGCGTCCAATCGCGGATGTTGCGCATCCAGTTGAAATATTCTTCGCGGCGATTTTCCGGAGTGATTTGGATCTCCCCGCGCTCGACCACTGCAATCGCTGGTTCCGCGAGCGGCTTCATGCTGCAAAACCACTGCGTGGAAACTCGCGGCTCCACGATGGTGCGGCTACGTTCGCAGTGCCCGATGGCGTTGATATGGTCGGTGATTTTCTCCAGCAGCCCCTGCGCTTGCAGATCCTCGACAATCTTTTTGCGCGCCGCGAAGCGTTCCAGCCCCGCATATTGCCCGGCGTTTTCGTTCATGTGCGCGTCGTCGGTCATGACGTCAATCTGCGGGAGGTTGTGGCGCTTGCCGGCCTCGAAATCGTTCGGGTCGTGCGCGGGGGTGATCTTCACCGCGCCGGTGCCAAACTCGCGATCCACCATTTCATCGCCAATGACGGGAATCTCGCGATTCATCAGCGGCAGCAGCACGTTCTTTCCGATCAGGTGGTTGTAGCGTTCATCTTCCGGATGGACGGCCACGGCGGTGTCGCCGAGCATCGTCTCCGGGCGCGTGGTGGCCACAATCAGGAATTCCTGCGAGCCCGCCACGGGATACTTGATGTACCAGAGATGCCCCTGCTTTTCTTCGTGAATCACTTCCAGGTCGCTCAAGACCGTGCGGCAACCCGGGCACCAGTTGACCATGCGCTTGTCGCGGTAGATGAGCTTTTCTTCGTACAGGCGCACGAACACTTCCCGCACCACGCGCGATAATTCCGGCGACAGCGTGAACTTCTCCCGCGACCAGTCGCACGACTCCCCGATCTGCTTCATCTGGCGCTGAATCGTGCCGCCGCTCTCTTCCTTCCATTGCCACACGCGCTTGACGAACTCCTCGCGGCCCAGGTCGCGGTAGGGAATGCCCTGATGCGTCAATTGCCGGACCACTACGCGCTGCGTCGAAATTCCCGCGTGGTCTGTTCCCGGCAGGTACAGCGTGTTGTAACCGCGCATGCGATGCCAGCGCGTCAGAATGTCGATTTCCGTGTGGTCCAGCATGTGGCCAATGTGCAGCATCCCGGTCACATTCGGCGGCGGAATGACGATGGAGAAAACCGGCCCGGGCGCCTGCGCGTTGGCTTTGAACAAGGCTTCTCTGACCCAGAATTCCGCCCAGCGCGGCTCGATCTGCTTTGGTTCGTACGCTTTGGCGATTTCTCGGGGCATCCCGCAGGTTTCTCCTCGTGTTCCAACGCATCGGCGCAAGGCGCGTCCATCGTGTCGCAAGGTAATCTTTGAATATACGGGCAGGCAGTCCGCGGCGTCAATTCGGGCGCCCGGCTGGAAGGGATGTCTTAGTTCAATCCGGGGAATTACAGACGATGATCGAAGGGTTCAGTTTACAAGAGGAGTGCTTGGAGTGGATCTGGCGCGGTGTGATAAGCGGCCAGGGGCCCAGCTAGGACTTGTGGGAATTCAGCTCTTCTTTGACGAGGGCTTCGATCACGGGTCTGAGAATTTCGTGCGTGACCTTTTGCATCACGTCGGGACTCATTTTCTCCAGGACCCGCGCGACCAGGGCTTCGATGTCTAACTGTTTTGGTTCAGGCGCAGGCGCTGCCTCGGGTATGGGCGCTTCTGCCATGGGCGCCTCAGCCACAGGCGCTTCCTCTACAGGCACAGGAGCGGCCCAGCTTGGCTCCTCTGCTTTGTAGACCGGTACGTCCTGCGTCTCGTCGGGTTTGGCTTCGTGCACCACCGGAGCTACGTGCGCTTCTACCGCCGCAGGCGCTGCTTCCGGCGTGTGAATCTCTTCCGCAGGCGCAACGTTCGGCAATTCTACTACCGGCTCTGGCTCGGCTTCCGGAACGGGGGGCATGGGTTCCTGGACGGGTTCCTGGTGGGAAGCTGCTGCCTCAGCCACAGGCGTTCCCGCCGCCGGTGCATCCCAAGTCGCTGCAAGCTGCGAAGCCTTGCGCGCTTCCGGCTCCCAAGGCGTCGAGGATGCGGAGAACCAAGTACTCGCGGGCGGCGCTTCCTTGTGAGTTTCCACTACCGCTTGCGGTTCGGGCTTTGCTTCGGGTCTTTTCTCAACCGTTTCCGCACTCCGCGCCAACTTATCTTCGACACCGGCTGCCATCGCGGCGGCCCAGGCGTCGCCGGAGAAGGGAACTGGCGAATCCGCGGGCTTGGCTTCGAGCGTGGAGACCGCAACGGCCTCAACCGTTTCAGTCGCGGGCGACTTCGCATTGCCGGTCTGGCAAGGCGGCGAAGGAATGTTTTTGGCTGGGGAATTTCCATGGAATGCTTCATCGCGCCAGTCCGCCACGTCGTTGCTTGGAACGGCCGCTTTTTGCAGGGCCTCATCCAGGCCACCGGGGTGCCAACGCGCGTGCAGCGAATTGTCTCCGTCTTTGTGTTCCTCTTCTTCCTCTTCGCCGTGCGCGCTCCACTTTCGTTCATCCGCCAGTTGGGAATGTGCGGTAGTCTGAGCGGCGGCCTCATCCTCTTCATGTTCATGCGTGCCCAGCAGGCTGCCAAATGCCACCGGACCTTGCCCGGCGGCGATCTTCAGTTGTTGCGGCTGCGTCGGAAATTCCTCGGGAACGTCAGAGGTCTCCTCCTCCGGGTCCGGCGTCTTTCCCGCTTTGAGTCCTGCGAGCTTCGACGGGGCAGCGGGCTTCAGCCACTGTGTGGCGTTCTTCCGCGGGGGCTCGGGCGTCTTCTCCACGGGAGGGTGCGGGCCAATCGAAATGCCCGCGCGCGCCAACGCCGACTTCACCATCGCAATCAACGGATCGGGCGGCACAAACGGCTTCTTCAAAACGCCGTCCGCGCCCACGCGCTGGGCTTCCTGCTCATCCAGCGGATCAAACGCCCCCACCAGCAAAATCACGGGAATGTGCGAAAGCGTTGGATCTTCCTTGACGTAGCGGCAAACTTCGTAGCCATTCCGCACGGGCATGAAGACATCAGCGAGGACCAGGTCGGGATGAATATCGGAAATCTTGCGCACGGCGGCTTCGCCGTTGCCCACGGCGACGACCTCGATTCCCTGATCTTTCAGGGCCAGCCCCACCATCTTCTGGATGTTACTGTTATCGTCCGCAACCAGGATCTTGGCCACCGAACGTCCTCCCGACAACCCACACCAACCACAGGTGGAGATTCAAACTGTATTGGAGCATTCAGGCGAGAGGGCGTCAATCACCACGAGGCGCGGTGTGTCGGAAGTAGACATGGCGCGTTTCTTATCTGCAACCTGTCCCAAAGGACAAGGGGTGCGACCCAAGTCGCACCCTTTGAAGTACCTAGAGCGATTTTCCGCTACGGCAGGAGGGGCCGCTCCCCACTACCAGGGAATGAGCTTCCTGAGCCCCTTCTTTTTGCTGCTGGATTCTTTCTGGTTCTGCGAATCGGCCGCCGGCGGCGTGCCATCTGTCTTTGCGGAGTCCGTTGCAGCCGTGTTAGTAGACGGAGCGGTGCCGTCCGTCTTGGCGGGGTCGCTCGTCGCCGCGTCCGTAGCTGGAGGATTGGCGGCCGTCCCATCGCCTGTTGCGGGTGCGGCTGCATCGGGCGTGGTGCCATTCGTCGAATCACTCCCTGGCGCAGGGTTCACATCTTCGGTTGCCGCGCCTTCCGGCGGAGTTCCGCTCGTCGTAGTCTCACCTGTTGCCACGGTGGCCACGATCCCACTCTTTCCCGCCCCTGTTCCCCTCATGCTGCTGCCGCCAGTCAAAATGTCTGTACCAGGCAGGTCACTGCTTTCCGGTTCCATTTGCGGTGTACCGCTTATTGCTGTCATGCGGACGTCCGGCCCGGAATGGAAAATCCCCATCGACTTGTGCATCATGCTCACACGCGGCCGCGGCGCATTCTGTTCCGCGGTCATCCACGTCACCGCCCTGGGGTCTGGCTGGGGAATCGGCATGCCAAAGGATTTCAGCTTACCTTTGGCATCAGCGGCGTGCTTCGAGAGCGGGTAGTTCCTGACGATCTGGCCGTAGTAAACGCCTGCGAGGTCTTTTCGCTCGCTCTTCTCGAAGAGGTCCGCCAGCATCCACAAGGCCGTGTCGGATTTGCTGTAGAGCGGGTAGCGTCGCGTCAGCGGGCTCAATCGCCCAGCCGCAGCGCGCCTGTCGCCCTTAACGTAATAGTAGTAGGCAATCCGGAATTGCCCTTCCGCGAGGATTTCCTGGACCTCGCGAAGGTGCTGCTGGGCCTGCGGAACGAGCGGATCTTTGGGATATCTCTGGAGGAAGGTCTGGAACTCTTCTTCGGCCAAGCGGGCGTGGTCATTGTCGCGGTCGGCCTTAGGCATTTCGTTGTAGTGGGCCATGGCGACCTGCATCTGGGCATAAGCCGCTTCCGGCATGAACGGGAAGAAAACGATGAAATCCTTGTAGCCGGCGACGGCTTGCGTGACGTTGGAGGTTCCGCCTTCCTTGAAGTAGGAATCCGCAATGGCGAGTTTCGCTTTCGCCAGGTACTCGCTGTCCGGATAGGTATTGATAAGGGTCTGCAGACTCAGGCGGCCCACCTCTTGCTTGCCACGCTTGATGTCATCCATGGCCTTATTGTAGAGCTGCTTGTCCGGCTCTGCCGTGTTGCTGGCTTCGGTGGACTTGTTGGGCTTTTTCTTCTTGTGAAGAATCTGAGCGGAGCACTGGCTGGCGCTTGCCAGCAACACTGCACACATGAGAAGAAGCGGAATTCGCCGCAATCCTCACCTCTCGAGTTGGATTTCCAGCAGGTCGTCTGCCGCAATGTCTCGCTTGGCTCGGGGGTTCCCGGAACCCCCGGCGCGAACCACTTGAGTATACCCTGAACGAATGACCAGGTGGTCCAAGAACTTTGCCCGCATGGCCAGGTCTCCGTTCTAGGCACCTTGGATGCCCCCAGCGTGTTCCCAGGTTATCTAGCCGTGCCCCTCCATTTGCTGACAGCAGCCCATGGATCGCTGCAGACTCTCGACAGAACCCGCCGCGCCGAATTCCGCCCTCGCCGCCAGCCAGCAATTTTTTAACGATTTGTAATAGAAACTCCGGCCCTGTCTAACTACAATGCTTCCATGCCCTTCGCGCTAGGGGCGGAAGGCCCTTCTCATGGATAAACGAAAATTTCTTTTTGCTTCGCTCTCTGGCTTGATCGGCGATATCGCCTGGCAGGTGAGCAAAGAAGGCCACGAAGTTCGCTACTACATTGAAGCGGAAAAAGAACGCGACATCGCCGATGGCCTCGTCGCCAAATCCAAGGACTGGGAAAAGGACGCCAACTGGGCCGACATTGTCGTTTTTGATGACACCCTCGGCCAGGGCACCAGAGCGCAGACTCTGCGCGCCGGCGGCAAGCCCGTCATCGGCGGCACGCCTTACACCGATAATCTCGAAGACGATCGCACCTTCGGCCAGGAAGAGCTGAAGAAGGCCGGCGTCACCATTATTCCGTATCAGGAATTCGATTCCTTCGATCCCGCCATCGAGTTCGTCAAGAAAAATCCCGATCGCTACGTCATCAAGCCTAGCGGCGAAGCGCAAAACGTCAAGCGCCGCCTGTTTGTCGGCGAAGAAGAGGACGGCATCGACGTCATCGGCATGCTGGAAGCGTATAAACGGGCTTTCTCCGAGGAGATCAAGGTCTTCCAGTTGCAGCGCCGCGTCAACGGCGTCGAAGTGGCCGTCGGCGGTTTCTTCAATGGCAAGAAATTCATCACGCCCATCAATATCAACTTCGAACACAAGAAGCTGTTCCCTGGCGAAGTCGGCCCGCCCACCGGCGAAATGGGCACGTCGATGTTCTGGAGCGAGCCCAACGCGCTGTTCAATCGCACGCTGCTGAAAATGGAATCGAAGCTCGCGGAAGAAGGCTACGTGGGCTACATTGACGTGAATTGTATCGTCAACAACAACGGTATTTACCCGCTGGAGTTCACCTCGCGCTTCGGCTATCCCACGATCAGCATCCAGCAGGAGGGCATGCTCACGCCCATCAGCGAATTTTTCTGGGACCTGGCCAATGGACAGGAGCCCAAGTGGCGCACGCGCAGCGGCTTTCAGATTGGCGTGCGCATCGTGGTGCCGCCGTTTCCCTTCGACGACGAAGAAACGTTCAATTCCTTCTCCAAAAATGCCGCCATCGTTTTCAAGCGGCCGATGAGCGAAGGCATCCACATCGAAGACGTGAAGGAAGTCAACGGGCAGTGGGTTGTCGCGGGCACTTCGGGCGTGGTCCTAATCGTTTGCGGCATCGGGCAGACCATGAAGCAGGCGCAAGCGCAGGTCTATTCGCGCATCAAGAACATCCTCATTCCCAACATGTATTACCGCACGGACATCGGCGACCGCTGGGTGGAAGATTCCGACAAACTGCACAATTGGGGATACCTGAGATAACGAATGCGTTTGTAGGGGCGCAGCACGCTGCGCCCCAGCTCGGCAAGACCACCAGTGCTCGATCGCTTCCATTCCCGAATAAACCTCAAATGCTTGCGAGACGCGACGACCCTGCTAACTCGGGTCCGGCACCCCTGGACCCCTACCGTTGGATCCCCGTTTGTTGCGCTTGTGTTGAACCCGTGCCGATGACTGATTCGTTGACATCTTGGCAGCCGGTGTTATAACTGTTCCATCAAAGTCATTTGTTTTAATCACTCGCTGGGGATTCGCTCCATTTCTTGCGTCCAGGAGCCCTGC
Organism: Acidobacteriota bacterium; assembly: GCA_003154775.1. GTDB lineage: Bacteria > Acidobacteriota > Terriglobia > Acidiferrales > UBA7541 > Acidiferrum. The sequence goes on from PMES01000027.1 coordinate 75,885, forward strand.
ACATGAATTGCCAACGCCTTTCCCTCCTTCTTCTAGCTACCCTGGTCTTGACCTTCGCTACTTACGCGCAAACTCAGAAGGCTTTGACCAACGCGGATATTTTGAACATGAGCAAACAAGGGTTTGACGCGAACCTCATCGTAAAAGATATCGAATCGAATCCAACGGATTTCGATGTCTCACCGCAAGCATTGATCGAATTGAAGGGCGCCGGCGTGTCCCAAAGCGTGATGGAAGCGATGATAGCCGCTCACGCGGAGAAACCGTCTGCCGCCGTCGAAGCCGCACATGGGGCCGCGGATTCGCGCGGCACAACGCCGAGCGGCTCACCCGGCTCGGGTTGCAACCCGAACAGCGGCTGTTTGTTAAGGGACGGCACGGACGTGCCGTTGAAATTCGCCGCGGAGATTAGCTCGAAGTCCGCACATGAGGGCGATCCCGTGGAATTTCTGTTGGATGACGATCTTAAAGTGGGCGAAACGGTTGTGGCCGCCAAAGGATCACACGCAGTGGCCACGGTGTCGAGTGCCAAGAAAGCCGGCATGATGGGAAAGCCCGGCGAGCTAAACGTTCAACTGCAATATCTGGTCGTGGGCAGTAACCATGTGCACCTTCGCGGGACGAAGGGAAAAGAGGGAGAAAGCAAGACGGGTGCAACCGTGGCGCTGACGGTACTCTTCGGTCCAATCGGGTTAATCAAACACGGCAAAGATGTGCAAATCCCCCAGGGGACGCCGCTCAAGGCGTATATAGATCAAGATATTTGGCTACCCGCAATCAATAAGTAGTCTGCCTTCACGGTGAATTGGGGCTGCTTCCGCGAAGCACGCTTGGCGTATTCATAGGGGCGCAACACTGCTGCGCCCCAGCCTGGCAAGACTATGAGTGCCTGAGGGCTTCGATTCCCGAACAAACCTGAAATGCCTGCAAGACGCGACGACCTTGCCAACCGGGACCCCGCAGCGCGGGACTCCTCCCCGGACTCGGGCAGGCTAAAAGTCGAGCAACGTGTCCACTGATTGTTGGCGGGCGATTGCTTTTCGGGGCGAAGGGCGTGTTGCACGGGCGCTGCACGGCGGGGATCAGTTGGCAATCGTCAATTCCACTTCGGTGTTCGCCGGAATGCGCGATCCCCCAAGAGGCGACTGGTCGATCACCGTGCCATGGGGCCACTGCGACGCGGCGACGTAGTTTGTTTTGTGGCGCAGGCCGGTCTGATCCAGGCGATGCTGCACTTCGATCTCATTTGCGCCAATGAAATAGGGCATCACATAGGACGTCTCACGTTGTCCCCCGGAGACCAGCATATCCACGCGCGGTGTGGCCGCACCATTTCCGGGCCTGGGGTTCTGCTGCACGACGGTGTCGGAAGGCTGGTCCGGCAGGGCAAGAGAGGAAACTTCCCCGACCTGCAGCCCCGCGCGCAGCAATTCAATCCGCGAAACGCGCAGCGTGTTGCCCTCCAAGTTCGGAATCTGCAATTCGCGTTGTCCCAGGCTTAATACCACGTGCGCCTGCTGCGAAACTTTCATCAACATCCCCGTGGGCGGCGTCTGGCGCACCACCTGATTGATGGGCACATCGCTGTAGACGCGGTCCGCGACGCGCAGGATCAGCCCCTTCGAGCGCAGGGCCTGGCTGGCCTCGGCAACATTTTTACCGACAAGATTGGGCATGGTCGTTTCACGCCCATGAATGGCGATGCGCATCGCCGTGATGGCGCTGAGAAATGCCGCGGAGGCCAGGACGAACACAAGGAAGCTCATGCGGCTCAGCCATTCCACTCGTTCGAGAATGCTCATATGCAGGAGTTTCGGACGTTACCCCAGCGGCGTCAATTCTTTTCTGGCCGGAAGGTGCGCATCACGACCTCCAAAATCGGCGGCCCGGGGCAGCGCTCGCGTTTCACTTCTTTAGCGGCGGCGCCGGATATTCCGGGAGCTTCTCCTTGCTGGTGTCCGCGCGTTTCACTTCCAGCTCATCGAATAGCAGCGAAGGGCAGATGATCGTCTCCGGCACGCCGCCCATGCGGTTGCTCACCAGTGGGTCGTCGCCCACGGCGATCAGGTCGTTGCGCAGCGCCCGCACATCCAGTTCATTGAACACCGCGCCGCGCACGAGCTCTTCATGCCCGTCGCTGGCGTACACGCGATAGAGCAGCCGCGGCGAATTGCCCGGCCCCAGCGTGTCCACGCGGTACGCATACGGCTTGCTCTCCTCCGAAGCCATCTGCATGATCTTCTTCGTTAAATCCGCGGCCGATTCCGGCTCCGAACTCTTCAGGATCAGCGTGCCGACCGCGGGTTGCGGCGAGGTTCCCGGCGCGGCCCGCCCGTGGCCATTCGAGGCAGGGAAGTCGCGGATGGGCTGGCGCCCCACCAGGTAGTTCTGTAGCGTGCCCTCGCCGATCAGCGTAACCGCTTGCGACTTTACGCCTTCGCTATCCACGTCAAAGCTGCCCAGCAGATTCTTTCCCTGAAATTGATGAATGGTGGGATCGTCCACCACGCTGACAAATTTCGGCAGCACACGCGTCTTGTAGCTGGTCGCAAACGTTCCCGTGGTGCGGTTAGGGCGCCCCAGTTGCGGCTTGTGTCCCAGGATATTGCTTCCGACCAGCCCGGCAAAGATGTCGTCTGCGGCATCCGGCGCAAACAACACCGGGCCGCGGTAGGATTCCTCCACGATGGGCGCATCGCGCAGCGCCTTGAGCGTGTCCAGCATCTGCTTGGCTTCTTTCAACAGCGCGTCGTGTGCCGGCAGCTCCTCCGGGCGCTCTTCGGTCCAGAAAGGATTGCGGCTGAGGCGCATGCCATCCGCGGCTTGCGTCGCGCCGCTCAGCGTCACCGTGGCGGTGGTGCGGCCATTGCGCACAATCGTGCCTTCCGAATTCACGAAATACTCGTTGACGGAGGAGAAGCGCGCCGACGCAGTTACCGATTGCACTTCCGGATACTGGCGATAGAGATTGCTGGCATCCTGCAGCGTGTTGTTCCACGCGGCTTCGTCCACCTTCAGCTTCACCGTGGGGCCCACGGAAGAGACCACGGGCGCGCGCGCAAAATCGTCCACGGGATTGGGGTCGGCCGTGAATTGCTTCAACGCCGAGAGCTTCTCCGCGTAAGCATTCGCCGCGGCCTTGTAGGCCTCGTCCGTCAGCAGCCAGATCTGGCGCCGCAGTGCGATGGGATCGTCATCGAGCGGCAAAATCGAAGCCGTGCCCATGCCCTGGACGTAGAAACTGTCCTGCTTGTAGTCGCCGATGCGCACCACCACGCGAATCACGCGCAGGTGCGACCTCTGGCTCTCCCGCAACGCGCCGAACGCCGCCTCCGCGGTGAACTCATCCACGTCGTTCACGCGATATTCGATGTAGTAGGGCGGCTGCACCTGGTCCATCTTGAGCTGCGCTTTCGAGCGGTCAAGTTCGGTCAGCAGCGCCTCAAACAAGGTATCGCCCTTCGCAGCGTCGTGCGCGGCTGCCGTCGGTCCATCCGCAACGAGCGGCGCCTTTCCGGTGCGGGCTGAAAGCGGCTGCGCCATCGCGCATGCCATAAGGAAAACCACCGCAAATGCCCGTCGCTTCATCGCAGGTTTGCGCTTCACGGCTTCACCTCCGCCTTGCTCCCGGCATCTTTGCTCGAAGCCGTATTTTCCAATCCCGGTGCGGGCAGAATCGGGGGACGTTCCCGCTCGTGGGCGCGCTTCTGCACTTCCATTTCGCTGAAAAGCATGGCCGGCGCTATGGCCGAAACCGGGACGCTGCCGCTTTCCGCGCCGCACACGCCGTTGAAGACGTGCTGCTTATCGCCCGTCGCAATGATGCGCGTCAACGCCGCCAGCGGTGTTCCCACGATGTCCACGCCGCGCACCAGTTCGTCCGGCCGCCCGTCGGCGTACACTTTGTAAACGATCACCGGGAGCACCTGAAAGGCCTGCGGTAGCGACCTGCGCGTCAGCGTGAAGCCGCCCTGGATGTCGTCAAAATACAGCCCGTAGGGTTTCCCCTCTTTCTTAACCTCTTCAATCAACTTCTCGCGCATCTGCGCTTCCGGCACGCTCTGGCTGGAGGACACAATCAGGTTCCCCTGGCGGCCGGTGGGCATCAATCCAGGCTGATTGCGGCCGTGCCCATTGGACTTATCGAAACCCTTGATGGGCATGCGCGACATCAGAAAGTTCCTCAGCACGCCGTTCTGGATCACTTCCACGCGTTGCGCCGGCACTCCTTCATTGTCGTACTCATAGGCGCCGGAGAGTTCCACGCCGTCCAGTTGGCGGATCGTCGGATCATCGGCCACACTCAGAAACTTCGGCAGAACTTCCTGCCCGATCTTTTTTGTGAACGTTTGTCCTTCCTCTTCGTCGCGTTGCCGGTGGCCTTCCAGGCGATGCCCCAGAACTTCATGGAAGAACACGGCCGCGGCGCGCCCGCTGAGGAGCGCGGGACCCGCGTAGGGTTCCGCCACCGGAGCGGTGCGCAACGCCTTGAGGTCGACGGCCATCTTCTCGATCTTGGCATTCAACTCCGTTTCGCTGGGCAAGCCTTTTGCTGATGGCGCCTGAAATGTTTCCACGCGCAACAGGTCCATCCCGTCATCGGCCCGCGTTTGCGCTTCGATTACCAGCCGCGTGGAGGCGCTGGGAATGGTGATCATGGCGCCTTCGCTGGAGACGATCCGCGAACTCGCCGCGGACACCTGCAAAAACACGCTGGCGAAGTAAACGTCGGGGTATTTGCGGAACACGCCGGAAAGCCGGCGGATTTCGCCTTCCCACGCCGGGCGATCAAACGGGGGCGGGGTCAGCTTTTCGCCGACGTGTACTTTGGCGTCTTCCTTCGAGAAGTCCGGCGACTTGTCCTCTTCTTCCGCGCGCACCGCGGTGTTCGTCTTCACGTTGAGGAACGCAGGCGCGGCGCGCTTGTACTCGCGATCGGTGAGTTCCCACAAGATGCGGGCCGTAGCGTCCGCATCATTGCCCAGAGGCAACGTGCCGCTGGTCATGCCGCTCTGCCGGCTTTGGCCGTGCGTGTTGTCGAGTGCCGGCCCGCCCACGCGCATGGTGACGTCCACCGAACGCCGCTTCACCGCGGTATTGGTCAGCAGGCCGCCGTACGCGCCGGCAATCACGATCTGGTCCTGATCGTAGACCGTGTAGCTCAGGTAGTAGGGAGGCGTATCGCTCTTGGCCAGGTCCGTCTTGGCGCGGTTGAGCTCCGCCTGCATGGCCGCGAGCAGCGGATCGGCCGCCGCCGCGGAAGCCGCGTCAGCAGGAGCCTTGTCCGTGGCAGTGGCAACGGCGCCGGGCGCGAAGCAAGCCAGTTGCGCGGCCAACAGCCACGAGGCCGCCTGGCGCAGCCGAGGACGCACCGGATCACCACCAGCGATTGTCAATAAGGGATTTGTGTTTCGCGGCTTCCGCCCTTGTGGGCACACGCTATTCATGAAGGTTTGACTCCTGGTATCCCGTGAACATTTTTCATCGTTGTGTAATGCGCGAGTATGCCTGAGCGGGAGAGGTTGCGCAAATTACGCTTTGCCCAAACGTTCAGCCGCTTGCAGCCGCGCGCCACGCGCAAACTCGGCCGCGGATACTTGCTTGCGTCCTTCTAGTTTGACGGACGTTAGCTCCAATACGCTGCCTTGCCCGCAAACCACGCGCAACCCCTCGCTGGTTGTCAGCAGCGTGCCCGGCGTGGCCTGCTCCATTACTTTGGAGTGCGGCGGCTCGCCGCCGCTTTTGCAACTGAAAGCTCCGCCAACAGACTGTACTTCATCTTCTTTAGACACCGGCTTGCCCCACAAGTGGCAGATCTGCCCGCGAAAGTCCGTGTATGCACCGGGCCACGGCGCAAAGCCGCGCATGCGGTTGTAAATCTCTTGTACCGAACGCGCCCAGTCAATGCGACCGTCTTCGCGTTTCAAGATCGGTGCGAGGCTCGCTGCAGCCTCGTCTTGCAGCCGCCCTCGAAGCGTGCCCGCTGCCAGCCCGCGCAGCGTATTCGCCATGAGTGGCGCGCCCGCTTCGGCCAAGCGTGCTGCCAGCTCTGGCGCCGTTTCCTCCGGGCCGATGGCCAGTTCCTCTTGCACTAGAATTTCGCCGGTGTCCATGCCGGCATCAATGCGCATGGTCGTATTTCCCGTGCGCGTTTCTCCGTTCACGATGGCCCAGTTAATGGGGGCGGCGCCGCGGTATTTTGAGAGCAGGGAAGCGTGCAGGTTGATCCAGCCGAATTTGGGAATTGTCAGCAGCCGCGCGGGAATGATCTGGCCGTAGGCAATGATGACGATGACGTCGAGGGCCAGCGCGCGCAGTTGCTCCTCGATTTCCGGCGCGCGCACTTTGGCCGGTTGGTGCACCGGCAACTTCGCCGCCAGCGCCAGTTCCTTTACAGGTGAAAACGCAATCTCCTGGCCGCGGCCCTTCGGGCGGTCCGGCTGCGTGAACACGCCCACAACCTCGAAATCCTGCTGCTGGAGAAGATGCTGCAAGGAGGGAACTGCAAACTGCGGCGTGCCACAGAACACCATCCGCAACCGGCTCACGGTGTCCTCATTCTTTGCGCACGCGTTGAAATTACCACTCGCCTTGTTTCCGTAATTTCTTGATCTTGCGCCGAATCAGGTCGCGCTTCAGGATGCTCAGATGCTGCAGAAATAGCACGCCGTTCAGGTGGTCAAGCTCATGGCAAAAAGCGCGCGCCAGCAGGTTTTCGCCGCGAATCTCAAACGTTTCGCCCTTGGCGTTCTGCGCCCGCACGGTGACAAACTGCGGCCGGATCACGTAGCCGCGAAACCCCGGAATCGAGAGGCAGCCCTCTTCCTCGCGGACCTCGCCTTCGGCATGAATGATCTCCGGATTCACCATCACGATTTTCGCTTCGGGATTTTTGCCGGTGGTGACGTCCACCACGGTCAGGCGGATGCTCTTCCCGATCTGCGGTGCGGCCAGGCCCACGCCTTGCGACGCGTACATCGTCGCGAACATATCCTCGGCGAGTTGTTCGAGTTGCGCGTCGAATTTCTTGATTGTGGCGCCCGGCTTTTCCAGTACCGGGTCGCCGTACTTGACGATCTTGTGGATGGTGCGCACCGGCGCCTGGGCGATTTGCGGCTCAGCGGCTTGCGTTTCCCTCACCGTCATAATAATTTCAGAACTCGTCGATTTGTTGGGCATAGCTCTCGAAATTCCGCCGCATCTCGGCGAGCGAATCTCCTCCAAATTTTTGCAGAAAAGCGTCCGCTAGCACAAGTGCCACCATTGCTTCTCCGGCAACACCCCCGGCCGGCACCACGCACCAGTCCGAACGCTCGTAGGCAGCCTGTACCGGCTCCTTGGTCACCATGTCCACGGTGCCCAGCGGTTTGCGCAGGGTCGAAATCGGCTTCAGGAAGCCGCGAATGATCAGATCCTCGCCGTTGGTGATGCCGCCCTCGAGGCCGCCCGCGCGATTCGAGGCTCGCCGGAATTTCCGCGCACTCTTCTCATACCATATTTCGTCCTGCACTTCGCTGCCGAAGGAGCCCGCGGCGAGAATCCCGGAGCCGATCTCGACGGCCTTCACGGCTTGCACGCTCATTAACGCCTGCGCCAGCTTGCCGTCCAGCTTATCGTCCCACTGGGCGTGCGAGCCGAGGCCGACCGGCACATCATGCGCCACGATCTCAAACACGCCGCCGACGGTGTCTCCCGCTTTCAGCGCCGCGTCCACCTCGGCCTTCATTCTTTCTTGCACGGTCGCATCCACGCAGCGCAACGGTGATTCCAGGTCCGCGTTCACCGCGCGGATTTCGTCCCACGTCGCGGCGCGTTCCAAGCGCACGTTACGCACCTGAATCGTGTGGCTGGCAATTTCCGTGCTGAATTCCCGCAGCAGCAACTTCGCAAAAGCGCCCGCCGCGACGCGCGCTGCTGTTTCCCGAGCCGAAGCCCGCTCCAGGACGTATCGCGCATCATGAAAATTGAATTTTTGGGAACCGGCCAGGTCCGCATGGCCCGGCCGCGGCGCTACCAGCTTTCTCCAAGTCGTCTCCGGTTCATTCGTGGCTTCCACCGGCAGAATCTTCTCCCAATTGGCCCAGTCGCGATTCTCGATGCGAAGAGCAATGGGCGCCCCAATCGTCTGTCCGTGCCGCACGCCCGCGAACACGTCCGCGCGGTCCTTTTCAATTTTCTGGCGCCCGCCGCGCCCGTATCCCAATTGCCGCCGGAGCAGTTCGTGATTGACAAAGTCCAAATCCACGCGCAGTCCCGCAGGCAAGCCCGACAAAAATGTCAGGAGCGCCTGCCCGTGTGACTCCCCGGCTGAATAAAATCGCAGCATAAACTCCAGTGTATCGGCCACCGCCCCGCGCGTCCAGCACGTCTCTCCGCAAAGTTCGCAAGCGCTCTCCGATTCCGCTGGCGTGCCCGGCACGAGCTTTCCTGCCCAGGTGCCGCTAGATTCGCGTTGCCCTGCGCCAAGAGTGGACTTTTTGGCAGCGCGGAAATGTTTTGCGAAAAACAAAAATTCCGTGAAACAATGAGCCTTCGCTCCGGAGCGCCCTCAATGAAAACTAAATTTGCAGGTCTCTTCCTTGTCGCTACCCTGATATTCGTGTCATCGTCGTGTTCCGCGGCCGGCAAGGGCACCGTCGAGCGCATCAAGGTTCACGGCAAATGCCTCGAGGGGAATCTCGAAGGTGATTCGCCGGACCGGGACGTATCCATTTACCTGCCCGCGAGCTATGCCAGCGAAAAAACGCGCCACTATCCCGTCATCTACATGCTGCATGGCTTCACCGATAGTGACGACAAGTGGTTTGGCTTTACCAAGCACTGGATCAATCTGCCCGAGGTGCTCGACAAAACCTTTGGCGAGCCCGGCACGCGAGAGATGATCGTGGTCATGCCCAACGCCTTCACGCGCTATCAGGGCAGCATGTACTCGAATTCAGTGACCACCGGCAATTGGGAAGATTTTATCGTCCGCGAACTGGTTCCTTACATCGACGCGCATTACCGCACGTTTTCGCAAGCGGCAAGCCGCGGCTTGGCCGGCCATTCGATGGGCGGCTACGGACTTTGCGCATCGGCATGCGGCACCCCGATGTTTTCACGAGCTTCTATGTGCTCAGCGCCTGTTGCATGGCGGTTCCCGACGCGGGAATCGCGGCAGGATCCAAGAAAGCCGAGGCCGTCAAGGACCCTGCGCAAGTGGACCAGGCCGATTTCATGACCAAGGCTACCCTGGCTTCGGCCGCCGCCTGGTCACCCGATCCGCAGAATTCCCCGTTGTATCTCGCCCTGCCCACGAAAGATGGCGAACTGCAACCTGCCGTCATCGCCAAATGGCACGCCAACGCCCCGCTTTCCATGATTGACCAGTACATTGGGAATCTGCGCCAGTTGAAAGGCATAGGTTTCGATGCTGGCGATCGCGACGAGGGCATCGCCGCACGCACACGCGAACTCGACCGCGTCCTGACCAGCTACCACATTCCCCATCAATTCGAGATTTACGAAGGCGACCATCTGAATCACATCGCCGACCGCATCGAAACCAAACTCATTCCGTTTTTCTCCGGCAAGCTCGCCTTCGCGTCGGCCAAATCCACGAAATGAACAGCAAGCCGCCCGAGCCAGCCGGTCACCTAGCGTCTTGACGCTTCTCGCGTAGACGGTTACGCTTTCCTCGCAGCCTTCAGCAGGAAACACGTGGCCGAAACGCCGCTCCAGGATACTCAGCCCCAAGCCGGCTCGCCGGAGACACCCTCCGTTGTCGAGGTGCTCGTTGACGCCGCCAAGACCAACATCCAGAAAGTCCAGGAATACTCGAAACTTTCTTTCCGCTCGCTCGCCAACCTGGCCACCTCGCCGCGCTACATGCAGGACACCCTGGCGCAGATGGACGATATCGGCGTGGGCTCGTTGCCGATTGTTTTGCTTTCCGGCTTTTTCATCGGCGCGGTGATGGTGCTGCAAACGGGCGCGCAATTCGAGCGTTTTGGCCAGAGCTCGCTGACGGGCGACGTCGTTGCCATTGCGCTGGTGCGCGAATTGGGCCCCTCGATTACGGGCCTGTTGGTCGCGGGGCGATGCGCATCCGGCATTGCTTCGGAGCTCGGCTCCATGCTGGTCACCGAACAGGTGGACGCCATGCGCGCCATGGGCACGGACCCCAGCCGCAAATTGGTTTCCCCGCGCGTGCTGGCCACGCTGATCACTCTTCCGCTACTCACAACCATCTCTGTTTTCGTCGGTCTCGTCGGCGGCATGGTAGCCAGCGTGTTCTCCCTCCGCCTCGACGCCACCGCTTTCTGGGAACGCGCCATCGCTGTACTGCAATTCTCGGATGTAATGCAGGGCTTGTCCAAGTCCGTCGTATTCGGCTTTATTCTTGCCACCGTCGGCTGCTATCAAGGGCTGAACGTTCGCGGCGGCACGCAAGGGGTTGGGCGCGCCACCACGCAGGCCGTGGTGGTTTCGTCCGTGCTCATCATTGTCGCGGACACGTTTCTGACGAAAATCGCGCTCTTCTTTGCCGACAAGGTCTTTTGATCTTAGCCATGATGGAATCGCCCAGCAGGTTCGCCCTTACGCCCGAAAAGTCCCGCGAGGCGGTCATTCAATTCAGCGACGTGCGCATTGGCTTCGCCGAAGGCGAAATCCTTCGCGGCGTCTCCTTCTCGGCGCAGCCAAAAGAAACGCTCGTGTTGCTCGGCGAAACGGGTTCCGGCAAGACGCTCACACTCAAGATTGCCGCGGGCCTGTTGCGACCCGACAGCGGCACGGTGGACGTTCTAGGCGAGCGCGTATCCCAGATGTCCGAACGCGAATTGCTGGCGTTGCGCCGCAAGGCCGGCTTTGTGTTTCAGGAAGGTGCGCTGTTCGACTCGCTCACGGTCGGCGAAAATGTCGCTTACCGGCTGCACGAGGATCATGTGAACGAGGAAGAGATCGAACCGCGCGTCCGGGAGGTTCTGGAATTCGTGGAGCTCGGCCACACCCAGAAGCTGTTGCCCTCGGAGCTTTCCGGAGGGATGCGCCGCCGCGTTTCGATTGCCCGCGCGGTCGTGAACCGTCCGCCCATCGTGTTTTACGATTCGCCCACCGCGGGCCTGGACCCGATCACTTCGCAAACCATCATCACGCTCATCCTCCGCTTGCGCGACGTTTACGGCGTCACCGCCTTGCTCGCCACGCAGCGCCTGCAGGATGGCTTCGCGCTCGCCAATTTCCATTTCGATTCCGCCACGCGGCGTGTCCGCCGGGATACCAAGCCGGAAAAACCAAGCGCCGCCGTGACGCGCTTCCTCGTTCTGCGCGATGGCCGAATCTATTTTGAAGGGAGTCCCGAGGAACTCCTGGCTGCCAATGATCCTTACTTGCAGCGGTTTCTGATTTAGTTTTGGGCCGTACATAGAATTGTGATTTTCGCCGCTCAGAAATTTTCGGCAATTCCTGTATAGTGTGCAGGTAGGCTCTCTCTTCGGCGTCAGCATATGGCGGAATTAGCGCCGCCGGTACAGCAACAAAAAATCGGCAATCGCCGCTGAGGTTCTGTGGAGTAAGCTGGCACACAGGCACGGAGGAGCTTCCGCATGGCGCAGCGCAAACAGTTGACGTGGTCGGAATTGCGCGTGGGTCTGTTTGTCCTTGTCGGCCTGCTGGTCCTGGCGGTGGGCATCTTCTACGTGACCGGGGCCGGCTTCTTCGGTCCCAAGTACCGCATCAAGACGTATCTCCCCGAAGTCTCCGGCCTGAGCACGGGCGCGCCGGTGCGTCTTGACGGCGTCGAAATTGGCAATGTGGATCAGATTCGCCTGGTACCGCGCGAGCCGGGCAAGGCCCCCGAACGCATGCACAACATCGAAGTCGGCATGCGCATCGACCGCAAGTACCAGAACGATATCCTCACGGACTCCGCCGCCAGCCTCGTTACGGAAGGGCTGCTGGGCAACCGCTATGTCACCATCACGCGCGGTTACACGGGCGTGCCGCTCAAGGAAGGCCAGGCGGTTCCCGGCACGGAAGAGAAAGCCATCAAGGAAGTTGTTGAGCGCAGCGCCGATGTGCTGTCGAATCTCCAAGCCTTGAGCGACAACATCGAGGATCTCGTGCAAGGCGTGCAGCGTGGCAGGGGCACTCTCGGCAAACTGCTGACCGACGAGCAGGTCTACAATCATCTCAACAGCCTCCTCGTCAAGGGAGATCAGATTGTCAGCAACGTGCAAGCCGGGCAGGGCACCGTCGGCAAATTGTTCATGAGCGATGACACCTCCGTGAAGGCGGACAAGGCCCTCGACCAGATCAACACCATTCTCGCCGACCTGCGCGCGCAAAAGGGCACCATGGGCAAGTTGCTCTACGATCCCACACTTTACGATCAGGCCAAAGAAGCGCTCACCAATGGCAACGCCGTGCTCGGTGACGTTCGCGCCGGCAAGGGCACGCTCGGCAAACTGGCCACCGACGAGACTCTTTACAACAAACTTCGCGACGCCAGCAGCAACCTCTCAGAGGCGACCGCCAAGCTCAATCAGAACACCAACACGGCGGGAAAGCTGTTCTCCGATCCCCAGCTTTACGACAACCTCACCGGCGTCACCGGCGACATGCGCAAGCTCATCGGCGATTTCCGCACCAACCCCAAGAAATTCCTGCACATCAACCTTTCCCTGTTTTAAACGGGCTTTCCTACGAGCTGCAGTCTGGCCGTTGTTCAAGTTCGGCAAAACATTGTCGTCCTGAGGCGATCCGATGAAGATTGCCGAAGGACCTTAACTTTTGCAAGTGGCTTCGAGCCGGGGATCGAGAAGTGACACACATCAGACCCGCGATAAGTCTCCACATTGTTTACTAGCAGACTAAATAGAGCTATAAGGTATATTCAGCTGATGTTTTCGCTTGCGAGTGACCTGTAGTTCCGGGCAGGCGCCGGAGTTCTCAGCCAGGTGAAGCCATCGATATAAAGCACACGTTCTTCTTGCCCTCATCGGGGCCTGAATTCACATGAAGCTGGCACGTTGGCAACTGGCGGCGGTGGTGGGTTTCTTGCTGTTGTACACAATTGTGTCCGTGGTTGGCCGGCCTGGTTTTGCCCTGACCGCCTTTTCCGATATCACCGGCACGGCTTTGTGTCTCGTGGCTACAGCGATGATGCTGTGGGCCGCGTTGAGCAACCAGGGACGAACACGGTGGTTTTGGATTCTGCTGGCGACCGGCGCCGGGATGGTTGGCTGCAACTTTGGCGCGTGGCTGTACTACGAGGTCATCGCAGCCCGGGCCCCGCCAGACCTGTTCTGGGCGGACATCCCGCTCTTTTTGCAACCGGTGCCGATGATGGCGGCTGCGGCGATGCGGCCTGGTTCGCGGCAGCGCGAGCAAAAATTCCACCTGACCACGCTGAATTTTCTGATTCTTCTGCTGTGGTGGGTGTGTGTGTACATGTTTCTGGTATATCCCAACGAATACATTCTGCCGAATAAACTCACATTCAACAGCTACTACTATTCGTTGTTCATTCTGGAGTTCTCGGTCTTGCTCGCGGTTCTGGGGAGCATGGCGCTGGTGGCGCAAGGCGCCTGGCGAAAGATTTACTGGCATCTTTTCTTCGCCAGCGCGCTCTACCTGCTCGCCTACCAGTGGCTGAATGCCGCGCTGGAGCGCGAGGAGTACTACAGCGGGAGCTATTACGACGTACCAAACTACGCCGCGATCTGCTGGTTCATTCTGATTGCAGTGCGCGCGCGGAACGTACCGTCCGAGCCGTTGACTGAGGGTGAACGCGAGCATGCGGCCGACGTGCCAGGAATTTTGGCGGCACTGGCGATGCTGTCCTTGCCGGTCATGGGTCTGTGCGAGCTGTTCCTGCACGCACACGGCAGTCAATTGCTGCTGTATCGCGTCTCGGTCACCCTGGCGGGGATTCTTCTGATGGGTGTGTTCGTGTTTCTGCGGCAAATGCTGCTGAATCGGGAGTTGGCGCGGCTGCTGCTGGAATCCGAGGAGAATCTGGAGCGACTGCAAAGCGCGCAAAGCCAACTGATGCAAAAGGAGAGGCTGGCGGGAGTCGGCCAACTGGTCACCGGGGTGGCCCACGAGCTGAACAACCCGCTGACCGCGGTGATCGGCTACTCCGATCTGCTGCTGGAGCAGGCGGCGGACGGAACGTCTCGGCCGAAGCTGGAAAGACTGGGAGCTGAAGCCCGGCGCATCAAGCGCATCGTGGACAATCTGCTTAGCTTCGCGCGACCCCAGACCGAAGGCCGCCGCCTGATGGACATTGCCGTGGTGGCAAGGGAGTCTCTGATGCTCTGCGAGCATCAATTGCAGAGCAGTGGAATCCATGTGGAAATGAATTTTGCGCAGAATCTGCCTCGGGTGGCATTGAATGAAGGCCAATTCAAGCGGGTATTCGTAAACTTGTTCAGTAACTCCGCGAATGCCTTGGAGGAAGCTCAGGAAAAGAGAATCCTCGTGGAGGGATACCTGGTGGACAAGAAAATCATCGTGCGGTTCAGCGATTCGGGAAGGGGATTCACCGACGTGAGTCGCGCTTTCGATCCTTTCTACACCACGCGGCCCGTTGGTCAGGGAACGGGGCTGGGCCTGAGCATCTGTTACGGCACCGTCAAAGAGCACAATGGCAACATTTACGCGCAAAACCTCGAGCCCAACGGAGCTGTCCTGACCATCGAGCTGCCTGCTGGATGAGGTTAAGCAGGGGTTTCTACGGTTGTCCGGAGACGGCCAAGTGGGCGAAGCGCATTGGACACGAAGTCTACTCTTGACACCGGCATTCGCTCAAAACCGTTTCATTTGCTCCATGCGCGCAGCCGCGGCAGCCATCGGCGGACGTTCCTGCAGTATTCTTCGTACTCCGCACCGAACATCTTTCGCAGCGTCGGCTCCTCGTAGAGCTGCACAAACAAGGCTACTCCCACCACAGCTACCAACGCCACCGTCAGCGCCGTCCGGTTCGCCCGTCCAAAGACCACCCACAGCCCCAACCAGCCCACGAAGAACCCCACATACATCGGGTTCCGTACATAGCGGTAGAATCCCACCACCACCAGCTTCTGCGGTGGAGCAATCGGCGCGGGCGTTCCGTGTCCCGTCCATCCGAAATCCCATATGCACCTTAGCGCCACCGCGAAACCCAGCACTGACGGCACGGCCGCAATCCAGCGCCAGCGCGTCGCGCCAAACGTGTCAACACGAAAGCCCAGCCACGACGGCAGCAACCAGAACCACAGCGCAAAGAATGCAGCGCCCACGGCCAGCGAGGCGAGCGTTGTCGGCCAATGCGCGTCACGATGTGGACGTTCCCCAGTTTCAGTCTGTCCGCTACCCATGAACGCCTCCACCAGCACCGAAGTACGAGCCCATGGCGCGGTCGCCGTTGAGTTTCATGCTGGGCTTCTGATAGGTATTACTGATGGGTGTGGCAGTAGGTTACATTGTTTCTCCCGCCTGCGTCACTACGGCAGTTCTGATAAGCTGGCCAATCGGGAATTCACCGTCTGCCGCTTTCCCGGTGATTTTGCCTCAGCGCCTGTGTCTGTGTTGTAATGCTCCTGTAACAATGACCAGCTACGCTCAAAACGCTGCATCGCTCCAACTTAGCCAGCCCATGGAAATACAGGACACTACGCCAAAGCCGGTTCGCGCCGACGCTTCCAAAACCACGCTGCCGCAGCCTGGCCGCCCCGTGCCCAGCCGCGCCTATCCCGGCGCGCTGATCGTTGTTGAGGGCACCGACGGCTCCGGCAAAAGCACGCAGCTTTACTTGTTGAAGCGCTGGCTGGAAATCGGCGGATACCGCCTGCATTTCACGGAGTGGAATTCCTCGCCGCTGGTGAAATCGGCCACGCGCCGCGGCAAACAGAAACGCCTGCTCACGCCGACGACGTTCTCCCTGCTGCATGCTTCCGATTTTGCCGACCGCTGCGAACGCCAGATCATGCCGCTGCTCCAGGGCGATTACCTTGTGCTCGCCGACCGTTACATTTACACCGCGTTTGCGCGCGATGCCGCCCGCGGCTGCGCGCAGCGCTGGCTGCGCAATCTGTACCGCTTTGCGCCGGTTCCCGACATCACTTTTTATTTTCGCGCGCCGCTCGACGTCGCCGTCCACCGCATCCTCAGCGGCCGGCCCAAACTCAAATATTACGAAGCCGGCATGGACCTCGGCCTCTCCTACGATCGTGCCGAGAGCTTCCGCCTCTTTCAGGCGCGCATCCTCGAGGAATACGACAAGATGGTGGAGACGGACAACTTCGTGGTCCTCGACGGCACCTTGCCCGTGAACAAACTGCAAAAACAGATGCGCGACATCGTGGCCTCCAAAATCGACCTCAAGCGCTTTGCGCCACGTTCGCAGGAGCAGGAATAGGCATGGCCGACCAGGAAAAGGACAAATCGAATCTGCCGGTGCCAGTCGCCGAACCGGTCGCCCCTGCCGCGAAAACGCCTGCCTCCGAGCAGGAAGACGCGCAGAACTTCTTCGGCGAACCGCTGGTGGGGCTCGACCCCGGCGAGCTGAACGGCACGCTTATCGTCATGGAAGGCTTGGACGGCTCTGGCCGCTCCACGCAGATCGCCCTACTGCAGGAATGGCTGGAGTCGGAAGGCTTCGCGGTGCAAACCAGCGGGCTGCGGCGCTCCAATCTGGTGGGACGCGACATCGATGAGCTTCTGGCCAAGAACGCCGTCACGCGCCTCACCCTCGCGCTGATGTACGCCACGGATTTCTTCGACCAGTTGGAACACCGCATCGTGCCCGCGCTGCGTTCCGGCACTGTAGTGCTGGCGGACCGCTTCATCTTCACGCTGATCGCCCGCAGCGTGGTGCGCGGCATCAATCGCGATTACCTTACGGGCCTTTACGCCATGGCCCTTCGCCCGCACCTTACCTTTTGGCTCAACGTGCGCCCGGAAACCGCGTTCGCGCGCGAGTTCAAGAAGGCCCAGGCCATCAGCTATTGGGAAGCCGGCCGCGACATGTCGCTCTCGCACGACCTCTACTGGTCCTTTGTGCGTTACCAGACCATGATCAGGCGCGAATTCGAGGTTATGGCCAAGAAGAACTCGTTCATCGAGCTCGATGGCGAATCCAGCGTTTCCTCCGTCAACAAGCAACTGCGCCAGCGAATCGGCGAACATCTCGGCATCCGCGCCTCCAAATACACTCCTTCCTCGGCCCTCGCGCATCTCTGGCGCTAAAGACGATCATGCCTGAGCCGGTCCACATCGCCGCCATCGACGCCGGCTCCAATGCGGTCCGCCTAAGCGTCGCCCGCGCCTATTCGGCGCTGGACATCGAGCCCCTTACCACGGAGCGCTATCCCCTGCGGCTGGGCGAAGGCGTCTTCGTGCGCCACCGCTTCAGCGAAGAGCTTTTGAAGAAGGGCGTCAAGGCCTTCAGCCGCCTCCGCGAAATCATGGACGACTTTGGCGTGACCAAGTATCGCGCCGTCGCCACCAGCGCCACCCGTGAAGCGCAGAACCGGAACACCTTCGTTCATCGCGTCAAACATGCGAGCGGGATACGCCTGGAAGTGATCAGCGCCAAGGAAGAATCCCGCCTCGGCCGCGTCGCCGCTCTGGCGGCCATGGGACCCGGCGCGCAGCCGCGCTGCATCGTCGACCTTGGCGGCGGCAGCCTGGAACTCAGCATCCTTCGCGACCACAGCGTCATCCAGGGCGCGCAACTTCCCATCGGCACCGTGCGGCTGATGACCACGCTCAACATTCCCGGCGTGATTCGCCCGGTGCAAGCCGAGCAGGTGCGGCGCTATGTGCGCGCGCTGCTGGAATCGCGTTTGCCGAATCGCTTGAATCTTGCCGACGAAATGGCCGTCGCGCTCGGTGGGAACGCCGAAACGCTGGCGAATGTGGCGCCGGGCCCGCGCATGGAAGGCCTCCCCTCGCTCGAAGTCGCGCTGCTTCGCGAACGCCTGCCGGACATCCTGAAGCGCGACGTCCGCGACCGCATGAAGGCCTATGGCGTGCGCCGCGATCGCGCCGACGTCATGGCCATCGCGGCCATCATTTTCCTGACCGTCGCGCGCTACCTCAATGTTCGCCGCTTCATGATCCCCAGCGTGGGCATTCGCGAAGGGCTGCTGCTGGAAACCGCATACGAAGCGTTCTCGCGCAAGGAGCCGCACCGCTACAACGCGGAAGCCCGCCGCATGCTGCTCTCCACGCGGAGTTTCGGCCGCCGCCTGGAGTATGACCACCAGCACGCCGAACACGTCCGCGAGCTCAGCCTGATGCTGTTCGATCAGCTTCAGGCCGTGCACCACTTGCCGCAGCAAGCGCGCGTGCAACTCGAATCCGGCGCGCTGTTGCACGATGTGGGGCATCGCGTCAGCCATCGCGGCCACCACAAGCATGGTGAATACCTGGCGTTGAATGGCGACATCCCGGGGTTGGAGGGCCGCGACCGCAGCATGGTCGGCGCGCTGGTCCGCTATCACAACCGCAAGTCGGAGCCGGCCAGCCACCATCCCTCGTATTCCGCGCTCAACAACAACGACAAGCGCATCGCGCGGCGCCTGGCCGCCATTCTGCGCATCGCGGAAGGGCTGGACCACTCGCATCGCCAGCGTGTTGAAAATATTCGCACGTCGTTCCAACGCGGTGGCGTCACACTGCAAGTCCACGCCCGCGGCGATGCCACCGAAGACCTGCGCGACGCGCAACGCAGCGCCGACCTCTTTGAAAAGGAATTCCACGTCCAGGTCTATTTTCGCCGCCCCCAACCCGGCTGACCTCGGCCCGAATCCCGGGAACGCCATTCTCCTGAATGGCGCTCTTAGTAATCTTTGAACCGCCAATCGGGAAATTGGCGCTCCCAGCGGGAAAAAATGAACGAAGCGGAACCCAAAGCCGAGCATGGGGACCGGCGCGCTTCCTGTCTCGATTCGGGAAGGAACCGTTGGCACCGGAGTAACCCCCTCCCCCCGCCAGTTTTTGTGAAGCATGTCAAAACAAAGGGGTTGCAGGCGCGAGTGTGCGCAAGTATGTGAAAACAAGGAAGTTAGAAACTCGTTGTTTGATCCAGAAAGCCTTTGTTTTGATATGGATGCGCACCGTTGGTGCAGAGCGTGAATGTACGGGAGAGCTGCGGGGCGCGGGCGGGATTGTGGCGAGTATTCAGAAGGCATCATACCACACTATTTACCAACTGTCAATAGATATTGTGAGGTACTAACGTCAAAGCTGGGACGAGGATGAGTGGAAGGAAGAGAGCGGAGCGAAGAGCGGACCTACCCTTTGCCGACCCCGCAAAGGGTAGGCCACCCGAGATTGCCTCTGCGATTTAAGGCGGTGCCACCCGCGAAGGCGAAGAGGGATTTCTCCGCTCCGGGACGGCAAAAAGCGCCATCCCTCCGGTCGAAATGACAGATTTAGGGTGATGGATGGAAAACTGAAAACTTACAACTCCTTCCCCCTTACTCATACACACTACCCCGCCCATCGTTACATTCCATATATAATGCCTTTTGTAAGATGAACCCCAGGAGGTGATCCCCGCATGCAGTTGTACATCGTTCGCCACGGCATCGCCATTGACCGCGAGGATCCCCAGTGCCCGCCCGATCCGGAGCGCTTTCTGACCGACGAGGGCTTGGAAAAAACGAAGCAGGTGGCCAAAGGCGTCGCGGAGATTGGCGCGGTGCCGGACCTGATGCTTTCCAGCCCCTATGTGCGCGCGGTGCAGACCGCGGAAATTTTCGCCAGCGCCCTGGAACATAACAAACAGAAAATACACAAAACGGATCTACTGCTTCCGGGAGCGGACCCCATGCAGCTCTTTCGTGAACTTGCCAAGGAAAAGCAGGCTTCCGCAGTGTTTATATTTGGCCACGCGCCTCATATGGACGACTTGATCGCCACGGCCATCGGCTCAAAACATCACGTCACCGCGATGAAGAAGGCCGGCGTGGCGCTGGTGGAATTGCGGCGGATGGTTCCGCCGAGCGGGGAACTCGTCTGGCTAGCCACGCCCAAGTTGCTGCGCAAAGCAGGGAAGTAGCGGCGCTTCGTCTTACTCCCAATTTGTTCTGATCAGGATTTCACACCTGGAACGCTCTATCCGTTCTTCAAGGTGAACAAGGGATTGTCATCCTGAGGCGACCCGATGAGGGTCGCCGAAGGACCTCAGCGTCAAAATTGTGCAAGGTGTGTCAGTTGAGATCCTTCGGGGCGCAAACGACGCGCCCCTCAGGATGACAGTGTACTGCGCTGTTCGAACCACGGGCAAAATTGCATCGCGTAAGAAAGCCCCGCTAATCGGAAGCGGCGGCGGCGGACGCCGGGGGCTCTTCGGTTCGGGGAATTTCCACCACGCGCGAGACAACGGTGGCGGTTTGCACGATCAGCGGCCGCTGCAAAACTCGCTCCAGCAAATACTTTCCCGCCGCCAGCCGAGCCGCCGCTTCCTCGGACTCCTGCAATCCCGGCACGCGCACAATCAGCGCATCCACCGACTTCTCGACGCGCAATCCAACCGGCGATTCGCAACCACACTTGCGCAAAGCTCGCGCCAGGCGCAACACCCCCGCCATCGCGCAGACCGCCTGCTGCTCCGCCTCGGCGAGCCGCGCAAAGGATTTATGCTGTGTGTCCGGTTGCTCGCCGCGATGGTAACGCACCACGTTGATCAGCAAGCCCCATTCCTCGCCGCTCCAGCCCGCGGGCACAGGCAAATCCCGCAGAAAATTGCGCGCTGCTTTTTGCGGTGCGTCGGGGTCCAGGCCTGCGCCAATGCCGTGGAGCCGTGCCGCCGCGCGCAGCACCTTGCGCAGAGAGTTTTCGGCGAAAATGGGCGCGGCTTGCGCGCGCTTCAAACCGTCATAGAGCCGCATCGCCAGCCGCGAAACCTGCCCCGTCCGCCGCAAATTGGCGTCCAGCGCCCGCGCCGTGGCGCGCAACCGGGCCAACGCCGCCGCTTCCAGCGTTTCGCCGTGCGGCAGGCCCATGCGCCACTCGTTCCACAGGCTGGTTTTCCCCAAGGTCAGTTGGCGGTAGGTTTCGATGCGCGCGTGGCGTTCGCTGGCAATGCGTTCGCCCCAGCGCGTGCGCGTCTCCTCCGATTCTTCCGCGGCGGCGTGCACAATCGTATCCGCCAGCACGTCCAGGTCGTGTACTTCTCCCAGCAAATCCTGCACGCGCTTCAGGTGTTCGCCCCACAACTCATATTTTTCCGGCAGCAGGCTCTCGACGGTGTAACGGAAGCGCTTCACGCCGATGCGCAGTTCGTGCCAGGGCCGCGGCTTTTCTGCTCGCAGCGCGCGTGTGTGCAGTTCCTTCGCCGCCTCCAGCCGCTCCAGCACCAGGCATTGCGCCGCCAGGCCGTCCGGCGGAACAACCCGCGCCCGGCGTTGCAGCCCTGCCTCCAGCTTCTTCCACGCCTTCGCGTCGAATTTCCCGGCCACCCACATGGCGGATTCGCGTAGTTCGGTTTCCTGCTTCTCAAAGATGGCCAGTAGTTGCAAGCGCACCGGATCGCTTTCCGGGCCCAGCTTCTTCGTCCAGTCTTCCAGGACCTGGACATCCCGCAAATCGCCCAGTTGGCCGAAGAGTTTCCGCCCCAGCTTGCGCATTTCCCGCCAGGATCGGTCGGGGTCCACCTCTTCCATCACCGCCGCCACCGAACGGCACCGCCGCAGCGCCACGCGCAGGTCGTGCACCGCGTCCGGCTCAGGCGACGTGCGCACCTTTTCCAGTTCCTTCAAGGCGCGCTCCATCCAATAGCTCAAGCCCCGGTGCTCGGAGTTCGAGCCCGCTATCGTGCTTCCAGTTCCCATATTTTCCCAAGCTGGCCCAAACCGCGGTGGCCCGCGGCCCCTAGGGGCCAGGTCCTATAGACTAGCCCTCTGCCGCAGCCGCGTCCAGTAGAGGGTGCTGGGCCACAGCTCAGGCAACATGCGGGCCAGCACAAAGACCATCGCGATGCACGCGGCGGCCGAAATCAGGAAAACTCTCCCCGGATCAGGATGCCCCAGGCGCAACATCGCGTATTGCGCCAGCGGCTGGAGCGCTATACCCCCGAAAGAGAGCAGGTTGGCTGCGCCGATGACGCGCCCCTTCACTTCCGGTCGCGGGCGATTCTGGATTAGCGCGTTCACCGGCACCACAAAGAATCCCGCGCACACGCCCAGCGCGGCCAGCAGCCCCATCATCATTTGATACGTCAGTGCCGGAGTAGAAAGCGCTGCGGTCATCAGTACGATTCCCGTCAGGCCCGGCAGGATCATGCCCATCTCGATTTTTCGTCCCGAAGCGTAGCCCGCCAGGAAGCTGCCCACGCCAATGCCCAGGCTCAAGGCCGCCAGCAGGTAGCTGCTGTGCGCTTCGTCCACATGCAGGATGTCCGTGGCATAGAGCACGATATTCAGAAGCAGCAGCGCGCCCAAAAACCAGAAGAAGGTGTTGGCGATGACCGCGACCCATAGCACCTCGTCTTTCCGCATGCGCGCGATCTCGTCGAAAAGTTCCTTCGCCCAATTCCAACGGAAGGAGCGTTGCGGGTCCGCGGCACGCACGCGCGTGATGCCCAGGCTGGTGAACAGACCCACAAGCGACAATCCCATCAGGAAGAAGCCCGACCACTCCTGCCGGCCTCGAAAATTGTGCGCCAGGAAGCCGCCCGCCAGCGTCCCGCCAATCGCCGCCAGCAGCGTTGTGAGTTCGATGACGCCGTTGCCCCAGCTTAGCTTGCTGGTCGGCAGCAATTCCGGCAGGAGGCCGTATTTCGAGGGGCCGAAGATGGATCCTTGCAGGCAAACGAAAAACAGCGCCACGGCGGCGAGTCCCAGTCGGTTCTGCCAGAGTGCGTAGGTGGCGGCGCCCATGGTGAGCAATTCGAGGAGCTTCGTCCAGATGGTGACGCGGCGCTTGCTGAAGCGGTCCGCGAAATAGCCGCCGGGAATGGAAAAGACGAGGAAGGGAATCGCGAACAGCAGCGGCACCACCAGCACAAACAGGAAGTCGCGCTGCTCGCGGGAGATGCTGGACTCCAATACCAGAAAACTCACCAGCCACTTCAAGGCGTTATCGCTGAATGCCCCTTGGAATTGCGTGGCAATCAAGGCCCAAAAACCGAGCAGGCCCGCGCGGGGATCTTCCATCGCCACCGGTGTTTCCGTTGTGCTTGCTGCCGCATCCATGAATTTTCGCAGTCTATCCTGTCAATCAGCCAGCGGCAAGCCTCCGGCCTCCTTTGGAGTGCGGCGGCTTGCCGCCGCTTTTCCGCCCTAAGCCCCGCCTCGCCATTCTGTGATCCCGCTTGCCCTGCTTGCCCTGAGCGGCGAAGGGAGCCTTGAGGGGATCGAGGTGCCGCCCCTTACGCGATCTCCCCAAATTGTCATCCCGCCTGCCCGCCGAAGGAGGGACCGGAGTGCCGCGCACGCTGCGCCCCCCTAAATTGTCATCCCGACCGGAGCGGCCCGATGTTTTCTTCCGCGCCGCCTTTTGGCGCGTCGGGCCGCGCAGTGGAGGGATCGCGGCACCACTTCCATCTATTAATCGTCACTGAGACCACCCCGCTCCTTTACCCATCGACCTATGTCATGCCTCAGCTGGAAATG
>PMES01000057.1 GCA_003154775.1 Acidobacteriota bacterium
TTTTATGAGAAATTCAGGCTAAGACAGTCGGCTCCGCGTAGAAGTGCCACCAACGGTCGCACACCTTGGAAACGTGCTTGCGGGAAGTCCATGAAAAGCGCGGGGCCCTGCAGGGCGTGCGGCGAAATACTGTTCGAGTGATTGTAGGTGGTTGCTGAGAGGGGCGCAGCGTGCTGCGCCCCTACGGGAGATTTAGACGAAGATTCGAGAGATAGAACTTCCAGATTCGGCTTACAACATTGCCGCTGGCGTTAAGCCTTGGCTGGCGAATCGCCACGGGTGAAACCGGGTGCGGGCCGCAACTCCGGGCGAACGACCTTAGGGTCAGTGCTGGGCGCGCCCTGTGGCGGCGGTGTGGGAGGCGTGCGCGGCTTCTCCGGCAGCGGCTTGCCCTCCATCAGCAACTTCACTTCGATGGCGTCTAGCACTTCGCGTTCGAGCAAAGCCAGGGCCACGTGCTCCAGGGTGTCGCGATGGTTTGACAACAGGGCGCGAGCGTTCTCGTAGGCCTCGTTGACAATGCGCTTTACCTCTCTATCGATCTGCAGCGCGGTATCCTCGCTGAAATCGCGGTGCTGGGCAATTTCGCGGCCGAGGAAGATGGCTTCTTCCTTTTTGCCATAGGCCAGCGGTCCCATCTGGCTCATGCCCCATTCGCAGACCATGTTGCGCGCGATATCCGTGGCGCGTTCGATGTCGTTGCCGGCGCCGGTGGTGATGTGGCCGAGGAAAATCTCTTCCGCGCTGCGCCCGCCCATCAGCACGGCCAGCATGCCCTCCAGATACTCCTTGGTGTAGGTATGCTTGTCAGCTTCGGGCAACTGCATGGTGAGGCCGAGGGCCATGCCGCGCGGGATGATGGTGACTTTGTGCACCGGATCGGCGCCGGGCGTCATGGCCGCAACCAGCGCGTGGCCGGCTTCGTGGTAAGCAGTGTTCTTCTTCTCCTCATCGGAGAGGATCATGGACTTGCGCTCCACGCCCATCAAAACTTTGTCCTTGGCCATTTCAAAATCGACCATCATGACAAATTTGCGATTCTGGCGTGCCGCCCAGAGCGCGGCTTCGTTCACGAGGTTAGCGAGATCCGCGCCAGAAAAGCCCGGCGTACCGCGCGCGATGATGGAAAGATCCACGTCATCGGAGATAGGCACCTTGCGTGTGTGCACCCGGAGAATTTCCTCGCGGCCTTTCACGTCGGGGCGCGCCACAATCACGCGGCGGTCAAACCGGCCGGGGCGAAGGAGGGCGGGATCGAGCACATCGGGACGGTTGGTGGCGGCAATCAGGATGACGCCTTCGTTCGTTTCAAAGCCATCCATTTCGACGAGCAGGGCGTTCAAAGTTTGCTCGCGTTCGTCGTGCCCCCCGCCGAGGCCGGCGCCACGATGGCGTCCGACGGCGTCAATTTCGTCGATAAAGATGATGCAGGGCGCATTTTTCTTGCCCTGTTCAAAGAGGTCGCGTACGCGGCTGGCGCCCACGCCCACAAACATTTCCACGAAATCCGAGCCGGAAATGGAGAAGAACGGCACATTTGCCTCGCCGGCAATCGCGCGCGCCAGCAAGGTCTTGCCCGTACCTGGAGGCCCAACGAGAAGAACACCCTTCGGAATGTGCCCGCCGAGTTTCTGGAATTTCTGCGGGTCCTTGAGGAAATCTATAATTTCCTGGAGTTCTTCCTTGGCTTCGTCGCTGCCGGCCACATCCTTGAAGGTGGCCTTCTTTTGCTGCGCGGAAAACAACCGCGCGCGCGATTTGCCGAAGCTCAGGGCCTTGTTGCCGCCCGCCTGCATCTGCCGCATCAGGAAAAAGACGAAGGCCGCCAGCAAAAGCAAGGGCAGGATATTCAGAAGGGCCAGCCACCAATCGCTGCTGCGGACTTCCTTGACGTTCAGTTGCACGGCTTTGTCGTGCAGCGTGTCCATAATCTGCGGCGCCTTTTCTTTAGGGATCAGGACGCGGAATTTGCGGTTCGCCGGCCGGACGTATTCACCCTGAAGCTCGTAGCTGTTCTGCGAGAGATACAGCGTGACTTCCTTGACGTCGCCCGAGTCGACCTTTGCGGCGAATTCGCTATAGCTGGGAGTGTCCTCGCGCGCGGCCTGCCCGTTGGCGGAAACCAGGCGCCAGAGCATGACCCCCAGAAATACGATCGAGATCCAAAATAAAACCGTCTTAGCCGTGGAACTGGAATTCACATTACCCTCGCTGTTAACCCTGAACCCAAGAAAACCTATGAAATCTGCGAAGCGCCCCTAGCGCTTCTTTTGGAAGACCGCCCCGGCTTGCCGGGCCGCTTCACTCCACCACCTGCCACCAGGTGTTTGGCGTTGCGACCTGTACCGTTCGCGGCGGCCAGCCCGTAGCCGGTCCACAATTGGTTAGATGCAGTCTGAAAGCCAAAGTAATCGGGCTCCAGAGCCACATGGCGCCGCGATGGCTTGTCCAGCAGCACAGCCGGGCGCAACGACCGCGGCTTGCTCTCACCGATGCGCCGCAGTAGAAAATCCTGAGTGACGCCGCTTTCGATCACGGCATCCACCAGCAGGACGTCGCGGCCCTGGAATTCGGGGCGTTCCTTGCTGGCGGCCATGGCCTGGCGGTTGGCAAAGAAAACTTCGCGGCGGGCGCGGCCGCCCTGGTCGACGTCCCGCACATCTTCGCGGACAAAGTGCACGACAACGGGCGCATCAATGGCGCGAATCAGATCCGCGGCAAAGACGAAGGCGCGGTCCATGGTCACTACCACGTCCAGCCTGCGGCCGTGGCTGGCACGCGGAATTTCCCGGCCGAGGGCCTTGACGCGATTTGCGATCCGCGCGGCAGTATAAGGGGTGACGCTCGCCTTGGTCACGATGCTTGGTCCTCGATGATCACGACACCTTCCCGTGTCTCTTTCCCTGCGGCAAATTCATGGGCGGCGCCTAATCCGCGGACCCACGCAATCTGCCCGCCAGTGGTGAGCACCGGCCACGACTTTTTTTCCCAACGGCTGACGCCAATTTCATTCAGCAGACGCGCCAGCTTGTGGCGTTTCCGGTGGCCCAGGGGCTGCATGGCATCGCCCGGGCACCAGTTGCGCAGCACCAGGGGTACACACAACCGCCCACGGTCCAAGACCGCCCCTGTACTGTTAGTTTCTCGCCCTTCTGGGGGCCAGTCAATCACCCTGAGGTGCAGGCGACAGTGAAGTTCCACAACGTGCAACTCGGCTTGGCCGGCGCGCAAATCCACTTCGTAGGCATACTCGCTCGACGCGGTTTTTCCCCGGCCCGACGGCTCAATTTTCGCCGAGGGCAGGAAGACCAGCGCTTGCGATTCCCGGCGCACTTCCACGCCGCCCGGCAGTTGCAGGGACTTTCCGCTGTCTGGATGCTCCGCAAGCAGGAGAAGTGCTTCCACATGGGTGGCGCTGAATTGGCCGGCCCGTGGCTTGAGATGTTCGACGATGCGGCGTAGCAGACGGGTCTGGATGGCGCGAGGCTCGCGAAGAAAACCAGACAAGACGAGCCGCGTTGCGTTTTGCGCTGCTTGAATCATTTCCTTTTCGCGCAATGTAGCCTGGCCTTCCAGATAGGCTTCGTCCTCGCGCGCCAATTCAGCAAGCTGGCAGAGATGCTCCACGGTTGCGGGCTGAAACTGCCGCTCCAGCAGCGGCAGGAGTTTTTGACGAATGCGGGCGCGCATGCGCGTGGTGTCGCGGTTGGAGGCATCCTCGCGCCAGGACTGGCGCTTGCCGCGCAGATAGGCGCGCAAATCCGCGCGGCGGATTCCGAGAAGCGGGCGCACAACGACGCCGGTTCTGGGATGGATCCCGCCAAGCCCGGCGAGTCCCGTGCCGCGCAGGATGTGCGCCAACACGGTTTCCGCCTGATCGTCGGCAGTGTGCGCCACGGCGACGCGCGCCAGGCGGCCTTCTTGCACGAGGCGCTCAAAAAAAGCGTAACGTGCCCGCCGCGCTACGTCTTCCAGATTGCCGCGCTCGCGTTTGGTCCTTGCGGCGATGTTCTCTCTGGCCATAAAAAACTCCAAGCCGTGCCGCGCTGCAAGTCGCGCAACAAATTTCTCGTCGGCCTCCGAAGCCCGGCCGCGCAGCTTGTGATTGAAGTGCACCACGCACAGCACGCAGCCCAACTCCTCCCGCAGTTCTAGGAGAAGATGCAGCAAAGCGACGGAATCCGCGCCGCCGGAGACAGCAACGCCCAGGCGCTCTCCGGGGCGAAGCAGATTGGCCCTGCGGAGGAGGGCCAGGAGCCGTTGGGCGAGCTCAGTTCGCCGAGGCATAGTTTTTCGTTGCCTTGCTTCCTCCGTCAGGATTGCGGCTGCAAAATCGTGGGAGCCCCGCGTCAACAGGTATCCTAACAACGCCGGGCAGGCAGGTCGAGAGCAGAACACACATCCGGTTTGAGGAATGGGGCGCAGCCATTGTTCCGGGGCCGCTTCCAGCTATCTTCCATTCTTTGTTTGTCCTGGCTAGGCCAAGAAGGCGTGCGGCGTGGCGGTCGGGCCATCGAGGTGGCCCACGAGATTGTGCTCCAGGCCCTCGCGCGACGGCGAAAGCGCGTGGCGCAGGCGCTCCATTTCGTCTTCTTTCAGCGGGGAGAAGCTGCGGGCCACCGCAATGTTGTGTTCGAGCATTTCGATATGCGGCATGCCCACGACGGCGGTGGTGACCGGCAAGCTCATGGAATAGTGCAGCAGGGAATCGATCTCTGCTTTTCCCGCAGCGTTGCCGAGAAGAAATTCCTGCCCTGTGACCTTCATGGCGATGACGCCGAGATTCTTACCTATCGCGGCGGGGAGGGCCAATTCCTCGAAGCGGCCGTTGCGCGAGGCGTTTAGAGCCATCTGGACGCAGTCCAGATCGTGGCGTTCGATGGCCTGGGCCATCACGGCGCCATTCGTGTGGCTGGTCATGCCGATGAAGCGCGTCATTTTCTGCTCGCGCGCGTGGAGCAAGGCCTTCAGAGCGCCGTTGGGCGCTTCGATTTGCTCCAGATCATTTGCCTGGCCCAGGCTGTGAATGTGCAGCAGATCGACTTGATCCACCTGGAGGCGCTTCAGGCTACCCTCCAGGCGGCGCATGAAGTCGTCGTAGGAACGGTTCGGAATTTTTGTGGCCAGCCAGACTTCCTTGCTGCGGGTGGCCATGACCTTGCCGACGCGCGTCTCGCTCTTCCCATCGCCGTAGGCATAGGCCGTGTCGAGATAGGTGATGCCCAGGTCGATGGCGTGGTTGAGCGCTGCCAAGGCCTGGTCTTCCTGTTCGTACATCAGGAAGCGGCTACCGCAGCCGAAAGCCAGGATGGAAACTTTTGCGCCGGTGCGCCCCAGCATGCGGCTGGGTAGAGGATTCGCGGCAGCGGGGCGCGCCTCGGCCAGCTCATTCCAGAGCGACAGACTTACCCCGGCGGCGGTTCCCAAGCCAACCCTTTCCAGGAATTTTCTGCGTGTGAGGTCTTTTCCCATGGTCTGCTCCTCAATGAATCGCGAAGGATGCCAGAACGCCAGCGGCTCCGGCAGGCTGTGAATGAGAGTGCGGATCGGAAGAAGAAACCGGGGCGCGCAGGCCGGAGCGATGCCGGATTGACGCGGTCATGGTGGCACATCAATCCTGCCGCGGCACGACGAAAGCTGGGAGTGCGCCTGTGCCACGCAGCAGACGCTAGAGGGCGCGGCCCATGTGGATCAGGAAGAGGAGAGAGAGCTGAACGTCGCGAAAGAAATTCAAAGGCACCATGAAGACGGGGATGCGGAAGACGTGGCGTTGCGTCCAGCGCGAGCGGACGGTGCTCCAGAAAGCGTCGAGGTCGGCCCGAGTGTAGACGCGGTTGGAAACAAGCAAGGGACTCCACTTGGCCCAGAAGAGAGTGACCTTGGAGGGCACATGGAGCGTAGGGAAATGCACCTTGGCGCGCTGAAAGGCTGCCTGGAAATCCCTGATCTTGAGCTGTCCATACCTTGCGCGCAGCTCGGCGATTTCTTCCGCGACGCGGCGTTCCGCTTCGGAACGATGGCGAGTTTGCAGCCAGAGCTCCTCCATCTCCGCCAGCACGCTGAGCATGCCGCGAAGGTCGCTGACAACTTCCTTGACGCGAGCCGTGTAATAGTCCCAGCGGGAAAGCACAGGGAAGCCGGGACGCCGCGAGGTACGGCCTTTGAGGCGGAAATAGCCGCACATCATCGGGTGGCGGCCTTCGGTTTGGATGGAATTCTTGTACCAGATGAAGCGCAGGAAATTGTTCCAGTAGGTGGCGCGTGGGCTGCGCTGGAGGATCGCTTTCATATTTTCGAAACTGTAGAAGGTGCGCCAGGCCTCGAAATAAGTCGCTTTCCACGAGCCATCCTTCAGGTAAGGATGATGAGTCAATTCATGCTGGGAATCATAAAGATTGAAGTCCGGGTGCATCCACTCGCCGCGGCGCAACATGTTGAGGTGGTCCATGGAGCCGGGCAAGGGCATAAGGATGAAGAAAGAGGCGTGGTCCGGACAGACCTCGTTCATGAGAAATTTCAAATCGCGGCGGATGGATTCGACAGTGTCAAAGGGGAAGCCGATGATGTAGCCGACGTGCGTGGAAATTTCTGAATCGCGGTAGGCCTGAATGAGCTGGCGGTATTCGCTGACTTGATTCTGTTTTTTTCCGGCAGCGGCGAGGTTGCCGGGATCCACGCTCTCCATGCCGATGAAGACGTTGAGGCAGCCGGCCTGGCGGGCCTTGTCGACGAAGTTCTTAATTTTCCAGGAGAGGACGTCGACCTGCATCATGAATCGCACGGGAATTTTTTCCTCGGTGCGCAGGCGAATGAGGACGTCGAAAATAGCTTCCCAATTTTTGTTGCGGGCAAAATTATCGTCGGTGAAGAAATAGAAGGTGATGCCGTTTTCGTGGTAGTTCCGGCGAATGGACTCGGCAATATGCTCCGCGGAGCGGAAGCGCATCTTGCGGCCCTGGACGTTGATGATGGTGCAGAAGGTGCATTCGAACGGGCAGCCGCGGCCGCAATCGAGGGTGCCGAAATTGGAGGCGGCGAACTTGCGGAGATATTTCTTGCGAATGGCGGGGATGGGCTTGGTGTAAAGATCGGGCTTGTTGTTCAGGAAATCGTAGAGAGGCTTTAGGCGGCCGTGAACGGCATCGTCCAGCAGATCGCCCCAGGTTTCTTCGACCTCCCCTTTCACGATGGTGACACCCGCGTCCAGGAGTTGCTGTATATCGGGAGGGATATCCGGGAGAAGGGCGAGGTAGCCGCTGACGTGGAAGCCGCCGATCAGAACGGTAAGGCCGGCGCGCCGAAAGGTATGAGCAAGATCGCAGGCGCGCGGGAATTGATTGGTTTGCACGCCGACGAGGCACACGATCGTCTTGGCGAAACCCCAGCGCTGGGAATGGCAGATGCGCTTGACAGGGATTTTGTCCACCGTTTCGTCGAACAGGTGAACCTTGATCTTCCAGGAGTCGCCCAGGCGGTTTTGCCGGACAACATCTTCGGTGAGCCCGGCCAGACACGCGAGCGTGTTGCTCGGAAGGACGCCGCGAAAATGGCGCACTACATAACCGTCATCGTCATATTGGGAAGGCTTGACGAGATAGAGGTGAAGGGTCTTGCGCATTTTACCGGCCGAGGCCGCGACCAGATTCGCGGGCGAAGCGAAGCCGGAGAGACACATCAATCGTGGCACATCTTAGGCAATGCCGCAAGACGAATCCGGCGCAGTGCAAATGATTAAAAAACGAGACTGCCGACACCGCCGCCTCATCCCTCTCCCTGCAAGCCGGGTGATTTATTCCTCTTGGTTTTCGTGATTCAATCTCCCTGATTAACAGTGGGCCTAAAATTCCAGGCGCAACTGAAACGCGATCATTCGCGGCGTGCTATCACCGCCCAGGCCGACACCGAGCAGGCCGGTCGGCGGAGAAGTCGTGTAACTAAGCGCTCCAAACCCAGTCTGGGTAGAAGGCTTGCCCGGAATCCCAGCAAAAACCATGCTCGGGAGGCCGAAATTTGGATGGTTGAATACATTGAAGAACTGGATGTCGAAGCGCAACTTTACGCGCTCGGTCAACGCAAACCACTTCGTGAGGTAAAAGTCACTCCATGCAAAATTGGGACCGCGCAGCGCGTTGCGGCCGAGGTTCCCGAATTGACAATTCTTGGGGCTGTCGCCGCCAAAGCACGCCCCGGTACTCGGGTCCACGGTCGAGACAAAGGCATCGGGATTGAGCCATTGCACCGTGCCCGGTTGCGTGACACCCGGAATCGGTTTGTGCTCATAAAGCGGCACGCCGGGAACAACGCTCGCGAATTGCGGCCCACTGCCGTTCACAATGCCATTGCCATTTGCCGAATACGGCGTGCTCAGGACAGAAAACGGGATCCCGCTATGCCAAAACACAGTTCCCGATATTTGCCAGCCGTTCAGCGCGTATCCCAGAGACCGGTTTCCGACCTTGACCGGTAATTGATAGACGTATTGAGCGTTGAGATTGTGCCGGATGTCGTAATCACAGGGACCGTAGTCCCGTGCCAAATCTCCGGGCAGGGGAGACAAGATTCCTCCGGCCGAGAACTGCAGGAATCCGCCGTTGGAGACGGTGTCCATGCAACGGCTCCAGGTGTAGTTGATTTGGCCCATCAGGCCGTGTCCCATGCGCTTCATTGCCGACAACTGCAAGCCGCCGTAGTGGCTGTTCGCGCCGGTGGACAATTGTGTGACTGCCCCGAATCGTGGATCGGTAGGCTGTTCATAAGGAAACGGCGCAAAACATCCCTCACAGACCGTTTGATAACCGTTCACTTGAGTGAGGTATGGCTGGTTTACTGCGCGCGTGCCAACGTATTGCGCGTGGAAGCTTGCTGTCGATCCAAACTGGTGCTCCAGGCCAAGACTCCACTCCATGAAATAGGGCGCGTGAAGTTTGCCATCGGGTACAGCCGTCATGGCGACTGGAGGAAGACAAGTCGCAGGATTCGCCAGGGAAGAAGCACAAGAGAGTTGGCCCTGCGCAAAACCGGAACTGAACGTTTGATTCGCAGCCACGGTGGCGTCAATCGCGCTGTCAGATACTCCCGGAGCGATCGCTGTTCCGCCGACAGTCCCAAGGAGCCCACCCTGAAAAGTTTTCACGTAAGGTGGGTTGACACCAACTACGTCGGCGATGCTGCCAGGTAAGATATCGCTGAAGAGCCCGAAGCCGGCACGCAGCACGGAGTTCGCTTCAAACTGCCAGGCGATGGCCGTTCTGGGTTGCAGGATCGCGCGAGGCGTTGAGGAGAAAATGTTGCCGAGACCGGTTTGAATGGCGGCGTTCAAGGGCTGATTCACATCATGCGATATGGAATCGAAAGAGCCGCTCAGGCGAGCGATCTCCTGATGCGGATTCAATGGATTGGAATTCAATGTATCGCGCAAGCCAAAGGTCCACGTCAGCTTCTTGGTCACCTTCCAGGTGTCCTGGGCGTAGAGATCGAGATTGAGAAAGATGAAAGGTTCGTTCGCCGAGGTGGGGAATGTCTTTGTCACCGTAGATGCAACTCCATAAATGTATTGCGGCAGGGTGCTGTAAGTCACCGTCGGGACCGAACCCTCGCCGAAGTCATAATCGTTCAGCCGCAGGATCCGGGTGTTGGTGCCGAAGCGGAATTCGTGTGCGCCATGACTCCAGGCGAGGTTGTCATTGATAAAGAACCGGGACGCGCGTCTTCCCTGAACCCAGGTGTTATCCAGGCCGCCGACCGTAGTGAAGGGGGCATTTGCACCGCTGCCTTGCAAGACGATGGGGAACGCGGAAAGAGTCTTCTGAAAATCCGCCGGCCCGAATAGGCTCTCGTACCACGAAAATGCGGGGTTGAAGAAGTTCACGAGATTTTGCGAAAAGACATGGGTATATCCTGCCGCGAAGGAATACAGCGGTTGAGGAGAAAGCGCGTCGAACAACGGGTTGATGGGATCGGTATAGGCAGCCTGAAGGCCGGTGTCAGCCTGGAAGCGAAACCAGGTGGTGTTCTTTTCATTGATGTTGTAATCGATTCGAACCGTCTGGACCTGTTCATGATCATCGCTTGAATGCGACACGCTCTGGCGATTGGCGCAACCGTTTCCATCGTTTGTAATGGCGGGCGCAGCTCCGTCGGCATCGAACGGGCAGCCAAGTACCGCGAGCGGCGTTCCGTCAGTATTTCCGTAAAGCGAAAACATTTTCTGATAAAACGGCACAGACTGCGGGGACGGCTGATAGACAGAGCCTGCGACGGAATCGGTACCTCCCAAGGGTAGCTGCTGCAGAACGTAATTCTGGAACGCCGGTGTTGGAATGGTAGTGGCCGTGACAATTGGCAGTGCGATGCGAACCCACTCGCTATCGAAAAAAAAGAACAGCTTGTCTTGGACGATCGGGCCGCCGACACTCCCGCCGAAGTGATTCACGGTGGAGCGTGGTTTGTGATTTCCTGGGGTGGCGTTCGTGAAATAGTCGGCCGCGCTGAACTTCGAGCCACTCCATAGCTCATACAGATTTCCGTGAAACTGGTTCGTGCCGGACTTTGTGACGTAGTTGACCTGAGATGCGCCGTACCGGCCCTGGTCGACCGCATAGGAGAGCGTATTGACCGTCACTTCCGATATCGAATTCAATCCGAGGACCAGGTTCGTCGACAGCCCGCTGTTCAGGTTCGTCAGCGGATCATTCGTTTCCAAGCCATCAACGATATAGCCGTTTGAGAGAGCGGGGAGTCCATTGAATTCGACGTTGCCATAACCATTCGTGCCGCCGACGAAGTCATTACCGCTGCCTGCCGTATTGATGAGGGCCCCCGCCGCAAACTGCAGAGGGTAGGTTAAATCCCCGCCGGGATTGGGAAGATCCTCCAAGGCAGGAGTGTTAAGCGTAGTTGATGTATTCGCATCCTCGGGGTTGAGAATCGCCGCTTCGCTATTCACCTCAATGCTCTCCATCGCGCGAGCAACCTTTATCTTGAAATCAACGGTTTGCTTCTGGCCCAGGCCGGAAGCCACAGAGTCATCCTCTTCCGGCGCGAAGCCCTGTGCCTCAACTTTAACCGAGTAAGTGCCTGGCTTGAGTTGTGGGAAGTTGAACCTACCCGATTCATCGGTCCTCGCGGATCGCTTCAGACCAGTCTCTTTGTTGGTGACTGTCACCGCGGCCCCGGGCACTCCCGCTCCGCTTGCGTCGCTCACCTGTCCAACGATTGCGCTGGTAGTTTCGCCCTGGGAGAAAGCGGCTTCGGGCAAGAAAAAGTGAAACCATGCGACAAAGACAAATAGGGACACAGCCGGGCGCAGCATGCATGCGGACCGATACTGGTTCGTTGGCGCCATTGGAGTGATTAACCATACTTAATGAAATGTATTAAGGCAAGTGAATAGTAGGAGCGTGAGGCAAGCTGGACTCCAGGACATTCACAGGAAACATGGAACGAGTGCTGTCGTGGCTGGCGGCAAACCCTGCTGTGCGGAGGAGATGTATTCCTGCCAGCCACGGAGAATGCACATTCAGGAAGCTGGGGGAGGCGCCTCAGGGATGTTCAATTCTCCTATGCGGATCGTGCTGAAAGCAGAGCCGGGTAATTTGATATAACGAAGCTGTAGAGAGTCGAGCGAGGGTCTCCGAATATCGAGATAGGAAGAAGGGCGTGTGGAGCGGCGGTTTGCGGCAAGGCAACCTGCCAAGGAACAAGGAGTTAGCGGAGCGGCTGTGCAGAGATGTGGAAAAGGGAGTTTTGGCTGTACAGCGGTTCCGCAACGAAGATT
>PMES01000114.1 GCA_003154775.1 Acidobacteriota bacterium
GCGATAGTGCTCGCCGGGATCTTTTCCTGTTCGCGCGGTGATCTCCGCTGCCAGCAGGCTCATGATCGGCCCATCTTTGTCGGTCGTCCAAACGGCGCCGTTTCGCCGTAGAAAACTTGCCCCGGCGCTTTCTTCCCCGCCAAAGCAGCAGGAGCCATCGAACAACCCAGGCGCGAACCACTTGAAACCCACGGGCACTTCAAACAATTTGCGGCCCAGCTTCCGCACCACGCGATCAATCATGCTGCTGCTCACCAGAGTTTTTCCCACAACCGCGTCGCCCGGCCAGTCCGGCCGGTGCGTCAGTAAATATTGGATCGCCACCGCCAGATAGTGATTTGGATTCATCAGCCCCGCCGAAGGCGTGACTATCCCGTGCCGGTCCGCATCGGGATCGTTTCCAAACGCGACGCGAAACTTGTCTTTCATTTTCACAAGTCCCGCCATGGCATACGGGCTCGAACAATCCATGCGAATTTCGCCGTCATGATCCACCGTCATGAAGGAAAACGTCGGATCGATTTTCGGGTTCACCACCGTAATCTCCAGCCCGTAAATGGAATTGATCGGCTCCCAATAAGGCTCCGCGGCCCCGCCCAGCGGGTCCACGCCCAAGTTCAGGCCAGCAGCGCGAATGGCCGCCATGTCGACGACGTTTTCTAGATCCTTCACGTATGGCAGGACGAAATCATCCTGGTGCGTTGTAGCCGTGGCCAGCGCCGTGGCATAAGCAACACGCTGCACCCCGGCATTGCCCACCCGCAGCAGCTCATTCGCGCGTGTCTCCACCCATTTTGTGATGTCCGTGTCCGCCGGGCCGCCATTCGGCGGGTTGTACTTGAACCCTCCGTCCCGTGGCGGATTGTGCGAAGGCGTGATCACGATGCCATCCGACAGGTGTTCTTTTCGCCCGCTGTTGTAAACCAAAATCGCGCGCGAAATCACCGGCGTCGGTGTAACGCCGTCGTTCCGCTGAATCACCGTTTCCACCCGGTTCGCCGCCAGCACTTCGAGTGCGGTGCGTTGCGCGGGAGCGGAGAGCGCGTGCGTGTCCTTCCCCATGAAGAGCGGTCCGTCGATGCCTTGCGCCCGGCGGTAGTCGCAGATCGCCTGGGTGATCGCCAGAATGTGCGCTTCCGTGAACGTGCCGTTCAGCGAGCTGCCGCGGTGGCCGCTGGTTCCAAAGCTGACCAGTTGCTGCGGATCGCTCAAGTCCGGCCGGCGCTCGTAGTAGCTCCGTTCCAGTTGCGCAAGATCCACCAGCAATTCCTTGGGCGCGGGAAGCCCCGCAAGTGGTGAGAGATGCGTCTTGTCATCCGTTTCATTCGGAACAGCCGGTGGTTGTGACATTTGGTCTGGCCTCGGTAACGACAATAATGTGATACCACTGCCCGCCCGGGAACTCCAATATTCCCTCAGAGTGCCGCATGATTTTCGCCCAGAATTCATCCACCAGCGATGTAACCACACTTCGGGAGACGGAGTATCATAGCGGGTCGAGTACTCCCTCAGGGAATGAAACCGGACCGGCCAATCGCTTATCTCGCTATCGCGATCGCTTTGCCCGCAACCTCTGCTTGTTCCCGGGCATCCCTACCCTGAGAGGAAGGATAGCTGAGTGAATTGCGAATCACCGGCCACTTTCGGCTCTGCGCCGGCAAGCGAGGAACACCATGCCAGACCCACTTCCCACGAATCCCGGCGTGCAGGTTGAAGATGAGCGCACCGGCTCGAGCGTCGAAACCCTGAAACGCGCCATCCTCGACAATCTCTTTTACGTCGTAGGGCGGGATGCCGCGCACGCCGGCCCAATTGACTACTACATGGCCGTCGCCTACTCCGTCCGTGACCGCATCCTTGCACGTTACATGCACACAATTCACACCTACATGGAAAGCGCCGTTCGTGCCGCTAGCTACCTCTCTGCGGAATTCCTGATGGGGCCACAATTGGCCAACAATCTCCTCAGTCTTGGCCTTGAAGCGCCATTCCGCCAAGCCATCAAGGAACTGGGCTTGGATTTGGAGCTGCTAATTGAACAGGAAACCGAACCGGGACTCGGCAATGGCGGCTTGGGACGCCTCGCTGCCTGTTTCCTCGATTCCATGGCGACATTGGGCATTCCCTCAACCGGTTACGGCATCCGCTATGAGTACGGTATCTTCGACCAGAAAATCCAGGACGGCTGGCAGGTCGAATATACCGACCATTGGTTGCGCAACGGCAATCCCTGGGAATTGCGCAGGACGCGGCTTGCCGCTGAGGTGGGCTTTCATGGCCGGACCGAACAATGGACCGATGCCGAAGGCCGCTACCGCGTTCGCTGGATTCCGCAGACGGTGGTGAAGGGCATACCCTACGACACGCCCATCGTGGGTTATCGCTCCGGCCTCGCCAATATTCTGCGCTTGTGGCGCTCCGAAGCGCGGGAATCCTTCTATTTCGAGCGCTTCAATAGCGGCGATTACGGCGGCGCGGTCGCGGAAAAAGTGTTCGCCGAAAATATCACCAAAGTTCTCTATCCTAATGACGGGGATTTCCGCGGCAAGGAATTGCGCCTGCAGCAGCAGTACTTCTTCACCTCTTGCTCGCTCCAGGACATGATCCGAAGGCACTTGCGCAGAGGGCAGAAGCTCGATAGTTTTCACGAACTTTGGGCCATTCAGCTCAACGATACCCATCCCTCCATCGGCGTTGCCGAGCTGATGCGCCTGCTCATGGACGAACACGCCATGGCCTGGGAGCAGGCCTGGAACATCGCCTCGCAGACCTTCAGCTACACGAATCACACGCTCTTACCCGAGGCGCTGGAGCGCTGGCCGCTCCCGCTGTTTGCCTCGCTTTTGCCGCGCCATCTCGAAATCATCTACGAAATCAACGCCCGCTTCCTGGCCGAAGTGCGCCAGCGCTTCCCGAACGACGAAGCCCGGGCCGCGCGCATGTCTCTCATTGACGAGTCGGGCGAAAAGTACATCCGCATGGCCCATCTCGCCTGCGTGGGGAGTCATAAGATCAACGGCGTCGCTGAAATCCACACCCAGTTGCTGAAGAAGGAATTGCTCCACGACTTCGCCGAGCTCTGGCCGGACAAGATCGTCAACGTAACCAATGGCGTGACTCCGCGCCGCTGGCTCGCCGTCAGCAATCCCGAGCAATCTGAACTCATGACCAGCAAGATCGGCGATGACTGGATCGACCACCTCGATGAACTGAAGCGTTTGGAAGCCTTTGCGCACGATGCCGCCTTTCGCGGAGATTGGCGGAAGGTCCAGCGCGCCGTGAAGGTCCGGTTGTCCCACTTCATCTTGCAGCAGACGGGTGTTTCCGTCGACCCCGACTCCATGTTCGACGCCCAGGTGAAGCGTATTCATGAGTACAAGCGTCAGCACCTGAATGTCCTCCATATCCTCACTCTCTACCAGCGCCTGAAGAGCAATCCCAACCTTGAAATCACTCCGCGCACGTTCATCTTTGGCGGCAAAGCTGCTCCCGGCTATCACATGGCCAAGCTCATCATCAAACTGATCAATTCGGTGGCCGGCGTTATCAACCAGGATCCCGATGTGAAAGACCGCCTCAAAGTCGTCTTTCTGCCCGGATATGACGTGACCTTTGGACAGTTGGTCTATCCTGCGGCCGACCTGAGCGAGCAAATCTCCACGGCAGGCACGGAGGCGTCAGGCACCGGGAACATGAAGTTCGCCATGAACGGGGCACTCACCATCGCCACGCTCGACGGCGCCAACGTCGAGATTCGCGAAGCCGTTGGCGCTGAGAATTTCTTCCTCTTTGGTTTGACGGTGGAGCAAGTCCGCGCTACTTGGGCCGCCGGCTATGATCCCCGCCACCTCTATGAATCGATTCCTGCCCTGCGCAGCGTGATTGATGCGCTCTATTCCGGTCAGTTCTCCCGCGGGGACCACCGCGAACTCTTCCACCCGCTGCTCGATTCGCTCCTCTATCAGGACTCCTATCTCCTGCTCGCCGACTATGAGTCCTATATCCACTGCCAGGATCAGGTGGCCGAGGCTTATCGGGATAAGGAAGCCTGGTCCAGGATGTCCATCCTCAATGCTGCGCGTATGGGAGCCTTTTCATCCGACCGGGCCATCGATGACTATTGCCGCAAAATTTGGGGCATCCACCACCTCTCAGCGCCAATGGTGCAGAGCGCCTGACCCCCTGCATCGTCCTGACTGCCCCGCATCGGCACAGGCAAACCCCGCAACTCCGCTCCTTGAATTTTTCGGTTGTCAGCGGGCGAATAAAGTGACATCGTCTCCCCTCCAGGGAAGTGTCCCCCCTGGTGAACCAGGTTCAACAAGCTTGAAGGTTGGCGTTCCCCTTGTTGTTTGGTGTCAAGGTGCCCGGCGGACGGACAATCACAAAGCACGGCGTGAATTTCTCCTATGGGAAGTGCGCTTTCCATGCTGAGTTGCTCCTCAAGCTGCAAATGGAGAGCAACCCGCAAGCGCTCGGCCTGGTGCGCGCCGCCATCGAACGCGCCACGGAGGTTCTGCATTTTCACGCACAAGAGTCGCGTGCCATTGTGCGCTCCGTGGATGAGGCCCTCGCCAATGTCATACGACACGCCTACCGGGGGAAATCCGGCCGCCCCATTGAAGTGACCTGTCGCCACTTGCATGGCACCCAAAATGGCGCGTGCGTCAGCGGAATCGAAATTGTTTTGCGGGACTCCGGCGTACGTGCCGACCCCGCGAAAATGAAGGGCCGTTCCCTCGAGGAAATTCGCCCCGGTGGGCTGGGGCTTCATTTCATGAGGCAAAGCATGGACGAAGTTGAATTCAGCCGCAAAAAGGGCAAGAATCAGCTTCGCCTGGTGAAGTACCTGGCTTCGGCCGCTCCCGCAACAGCGTCGGAAGGAGAATAGACTGTGCAGATTGCCGCGCGTGCCATACAAGGTTGGACGATCCTGGACCTCTCCGGTGATATCGACTTGGCACACTCGCCCGCCATGCGCAAGGCCTTGCTTGGCGAAATCAAAGAGAAGCACACTCCCAGAGTTTTCCTGAACCTCAAGAATGTCCGCTATATCGACAGCTCCGGCATCGCCTCTCTTGTCGAAGGTCTGAAAGCCTCGCGCGATCAAGGATCCCGCCTGATCCTGTATGGTCTGAACAAAACCGTCCGCGAAGTGATGCAACTCTCGCGCCTGCAAAAGATCTTTGAGATCTATGAAGACGAGGAGCAAGCGCTCGCTTCCTAGATGCCCATAAGAGTTCCCGCGCAAAGGTAGAGTGGCCCAGTGGAATTCGCGCGAAAAGTTGGCGCTGCCGTCATCAATGCTCTCTCCTATCTCGGCTCCCTGGCCGTGTTAGCAGGGCGCGCCGCATTTAGTGCTTTCATTGGCCCTTTTCTCGGCAGGCCTGTTCGTTTCCAGAGCGCCGTCGAGCAAGCCATGGAAGCGGGTGTGCGCGCGCTGCCCATTCTTTCCCTCATCACATTTTTCATCGGCCTGATCCTGGCGTTGCAAAGCGCCTACGAGCTGCGGCGATTTGGCGCGCTGAATTATGTCGCCAGCGCCGTGGCCATCTCCATGTCGCGCGAACTCGGGCCGCTCATCACCGCCATCGTCGTGATCGGACGTTCGGGTTCGGCCTTCGCCGCCGAAATCGGCACCATGAAAGTCTCCGAGGAAATTGACGCTTTGGAGACCATGGCCATTGATCCCGTCCACTTCCTGGTTACCCCGAAATTCATCGCCATGGTTTTCATGTTGCCTTGCCTGACCATCTGGGCCAATTCCATGGGCATCCTGGGGGGATCTCTGTTCGGAGTGCTGCAGGCGGACTTCACCTTTGGCCGCTATATCCGCGCCTCGCTCGAAGCCTTGTTCCTCCGCGACGTCGCCAGCGGCCTCATCAAGAGCTTTATGTTCGGTGTCACCATCACGGCTGTGGGTTGCCTCGAAGGACTATCAACCGGTGGCGGCGCGGAGCAAGTGGGCCGCTCCACAACGCGCGCCGTGGTCGTCTCCATTTTCCTGGTAATCCTCGTCGATCTGGTTTTCACGACGCTGTTCTTCTTCCTCGGAGCGCACTGAGAACTATGCCCGGCATCGCGGACCCAACTCGCCCCAGCACCTCATTGGATGGACCGATGATTTCCTTGCGGGGCGTCCGCGTCAGCTATTCCGGCAGGGAAATTCTGCACGGCATCACTTTCGACGTTCAGCGCGGCGAAACTCTTGTCATCCTTGGCGGCTCGGGCTCCGGCAAGAGCACGCTGCTGCGGACTCTTGTGGGCCTCGAAAAACCGACCTCCGGCGAAGTCTGGATTGCCGGGAAGAATTTTTCCGCCATTTCCGGGGCGGAACGCGACGATATCCGCAAGAAAATCGGCATGTCCTTCCAGGGTGGCGCGCTTTTTGGCTCCATGACCGTCGGCGAAAACGTCGCCCTTCCTTTGCGCGAGCACACCAAGCTCGAGGATTCCACCATTGACATCATGGTTCGCCTCAAACTCGACCAGGTCGGCCTTTCCGGCTATGAACAGTACATGCCGTCGCAGCTCAGCGGCGGCATGAAGAAGCGCGCCGCCGTGGCGCGCGCCCTGGCCATGGATCCGGAGATTCTTTTCTTCGATGAGCCGTCCGCGGGTCTCGACCCTATCATTGCCGCCGGC
Organism: Acidobacteriota bacterium; assembly: GCA_003154775.1. Classification (GTDB taxonomy): domain Bacteria; phylum Acidobacteriota; class Terriglobia; order Acidiferrales; family UBA7541; genus Acidiferrum. The sequence goes on from PMES01000114.1 coordinate 6,646, forward strand.
ATCGATCAACTCATTCTGGATTTGAAACAGGCGTTCCGCATGACCATCATCGTGGTCACGCACGAACTGGCCAGCGCCTTTCTGATCGCCGACCGCATGGTCCTGATTAACAAGGGAGATGTGGTGGCCATGGGCACTGCAAAGGAAATGCAGAACAGCACGCATCCCCGGGTTCGCCAATTCATGGATCGCGTCCCCGAACCCGCCGTGGCACAGGAACTCGATTATCTGCAGATGTTGACGGAGCAGCAGCCCAAACAGCGGTCGCAGTCTCCGGGGAAGAGCAGGTAGAGATGGAAGCAAAACGCGAGCAAGCCTTTGTTGGATTCTTCGTGCTGATCGCCGCCGCGCTATTGATCTTTACGGTCTTTGGCGTCACGGGCGCCTTTCAGGGCGCTGCGAAGACGTTTCACTCCAAGTTCCCCAACGCCGCGGGGCTGGAACCCGGCGCCTCTGTCCACTACGCCGGAGGCCAGAAAATTGGCCGCGTCGAAAAAATGCAGATTGATCCCGGCGATCCTTCTCTCATCGACATGACCTTCAGTGTCAAGAGCGATCTGCCCGTCAAGGCCGATAGCAAGGTGGCCATTCTGAGTTACAGTCCCTTGGGCGATAATCACCTGGAAATTCTGCCCGGAACTCCCAGCGCGCCTCTCGCTCCTTCCGGCGCCCTTTTGGCCTCCAAGTCCTATCTCGGCTTTAACGATCTGGCGGAGCAGATCAACAAGCTGACGCCTCAAGCGCAGGAACTCCTCGCCAATCTCAATGACCGCATCAAACAACTGAACGTCACCATCACTCGCGTCAACGACCTGCTAAGCGATCAGAATCGCCAGAACATTTCCGCGAGTCTCGCCGATCTTCACGGCATGCTCGGCGAGGACCGTCCGGTGGTCAGGTCGGCCTTGAAGAATGTGAATACCGCCAGCGAAAAGATCACGCCTCTCGTCGAGCAGTTGCATAAAACGATCGATCAGGCCAACGAAACGTTGAAGCATGCGGACGGCATGATCGGGGAAAACCGCGAAGAGGTGCGCGCCTCGGTCGCCAAACTCCACGAATCTCTGAACAACGTCTCCGACCTTTCGCGGCGCCTGGATCAGATGCTGGACGTCAATTCCGAAAACATTGATGAGATTCTGGAGAACCTCCGCCATATCACGGAGAACATGAGAGAATTTTCCGACATCATCAAGACCCAGCCATCCTCGCTAATCCATTCCGGCAGTCCACGCCAGCATGTACCGGGAGGACGTCCATGAGCCACACTCCGCGCACACTTGAAAATCAAGCTTACTTCGCGCCAGTCCCCCGAGAAAGAACCAGGTTGATGCGTTTCTCCCTGGCCCTCGTGGCGTTCGCTCTGCTGCTTGGCGGGTGCGGCCACATGCGGCCCGTCAGGTATTACGAGATCTCCTATCCCGCGGTTGGCCCGGCGAAGCAGGAACCCTTGAACGCCACACTTCTGGTGCGCGCGTTTGCCACGTCGCATCTTTATCGAGAAGATCGCATTGTGTATGGTTCCGGTTCGGACCAGATGGGGACGTATCAGAATGAGCGATGGAGCGAGCCTCCCGCCGAAATGCTCCAGAATGCCCTGGTGCGGGAATTGCGCTCCACGGGCCGCTTTCGCACCGTGACGGTCCTCCGCAGCGATTCAAGCGGCGATTTCGTTCTCACCGGCCATCTTTACGATTTCAAGGAAGTGTCCGGCAATGGCATCGTCGCCCGGATCAGCTTTGACGCCGAACTGCGCGATCTGAAGGCCGGGAAAACCGTCTGGACGTACACCTATAATCATGACGAGCCCAGCAACGGCAAAGATGTCGCCTCTCTCGTTGCTGCCATGGACCGGAATGTTCGACGCAGCGTTCAGGAAGTGGAAACAGGCATCCAGCAGGCTCTGGTGGCCTATCCCACGAAGTGAGGGCCGCTTGCTTTAGCCGTTCCGATAGGGGGCTTCTTCGACCCCTGGGATGCCAGCTCGTCGGTCGTTTTTGCCCGGCGTTCACATCTTATTCAAATACCGGCGCTAAGCGACTCCCAGCGCAAGAAACTGTTCTGTGGCTTTTTTCTAAGCCGCGAAAGCCAAGTCAGCTCCGCCAGTCCTTGCTCTGTATGCACCAACTGGTCTCAAATAGATTTACACTCTATCTCGGGAGTCATCACCCATGTCCACATGTGCCCAAAGCAAGGAATCTGCCGCTCCGGCGGCCAGCCCAGCTTCGGCCGTCCCTGCCAAGCCGGCCTTCGATTTCCTGGACCTCCGGGCCCAGTTTGCCTCTATTCGGGAAGAAGTAATGGGCGCGGTCACCCGCGTCTTTGAAAGCCAGTATTTCATTCTTGGTCCAGAGGTGAAGCTCCTTGAAGAGGAAGTGGCCGCGAAGCTCGGCGCCAGGTTTGCCGTTGGTTGTGCCTCGGGCACCGATGCCCTCGTTCTCTCCCTGATGGCCGCGGGCATCGGTGCCGGCGACGAGGTCATCACTACGCCCTTCAGCTTTATTGCTACTGCTGGTTCCATCGCCCACGTGGGCGCCAAGCCCGTCTTCGTGGACATCGATCCGGTCACCTTCAACATCAATCCTGTCCTGATCGCCGCTGCCATCACTCCAAAGACACGCGCCATCATGCCCGTGCATCTGTTCGGATTGCCCGCCGATCTCGATCCCATCCTGGGAATCGCCAGGGCAAAAGGCCTCCTGGTCATCGAAGACGCGGCGCAAGCCATTGGCTCCCGGTACAATGATCGCTTCATCGGCACCTTAGGCGATTTCGGATGTTTCAGCTTCTTCCCCTCGAAAAACCTGGGCGGTGCAGGCGACGGTGGCCTGATTACCACCAACGACCCGGCCCGGGCGGAGCGCCTCCTCATGCTTCGCGGCCATGGCAGCAAGAAGAAGTACCACCACGAGATCCTCGGCACCAATAGCCGCCTGGACGCCTTGCAAGCCGCGGTGCTGCGTGTGAAACTTCCCCACCTCGATTCCTGGGCGGCCGGCCGCCAGAATCGCGCCGAGCGCTACCGCAAGCTCTTCAAGGAGAAAAACCTGGCTTCCTTTGTCACATATCCGCCGCAGCCTCCGGCAAACTTCCACCATGTCTATAATCAGTTCACTATCCGCGTGCCGCTTCGCGACGATTTGAAAGAATCACTCCGTATCGCAGGCATCCCCACCGAAATCTACTACCCGCTCTGCCTTCACCTTCAGCCAGCCTTCCAGTATCTTGGCTATAAGGCGGGTGCCCTGCCTGTCGCGGAAAAAGCCAGCAGGGAAGTACTCTCCCTGCCGGTCTTTCCCGAGCTCAAGGATGCCCAGCAGGACCTCGTCGTCCAATCAATCGCGGCCTTCTGGGCGGCTCAGGGAGCTGCCTGAAATGCGACGATAGCCTCCGGAGCGCCCCACATCGATTCTGCTCACAGCGACAGGCACCGCTCACGAGGGATTTTCGTGGCAGGCGTCGAATATTTTTACAGGCAACTCTCGCAGGAACTCCAAGTAGCCGCGTGGCGCTGAATACTTAATCACCCGCTGCTGCATTTCACATCAGCCCGATTTCGTTTGCCATCCTCCTTCTTATCTTCGAGTTACCCAAGCACGTTGAATCAAACGCGATCTTGCCCGCTGCAAATCGCAACGCTTCGCGCCTCGTTTTTCAGCAATCTTTTCTCGCCTTCTCCTCTTGGTCCCCACGAAGTCTTTTCTTATGAGCAACTTAACCTGCTGGCTCAGAATTCTCTTGAATTGGCAGACGAGTTGCCCTTACAGAGTCTGGAGTTAAGAACACGCTAGGAACCCCGGAGGCGGGCCATGACAGTCATTCTGATGCTTGTGATGTTCGCGATCTTCCTCACCATCGACTATCTGAGAAAGCGCAAAGAAGTGCCACACACGGCAGAAGGAAGAGAAGAATCGGCGACACTTTCGCCGCGCATGCTGCCCAGCTTTGTAGCAGGCTTTGAGTTGCCGGATAACCGACGCTATCACCTAGGCCACACTTGGGCGTTGCAGGAAAGCCCCACCTTGGTTCGCGTGGGAATCGATGATTTTGGCGCGCGGCTTGCCGGAAAGCTTGACGGGCTCGTCCTCCCCAAGCGCGGCCAGTGGCTGCGGCAAGGCCAGAAATTCGCTACCCTTATCCGCGACGGCCAGCGCACTGATCTGGTTTCCCCGATCGAAGGCGAAGTCACCAACGTCAACGAAGCCCTCACTGCCAATACTTCCTTGGCCAACACGGACCCCTACGGAGAGGGTTGGTTCGTTTCCGTGATCTCGCCCGATCTGCAGATCAGTTTCCGCAACCTCCTCAACGGTAGCCTGGCACGCAAGTGGATGGCCGATGCCGCCAGCCGCCTGCAGGTTCGCATGCCGACCCTCGCCGGTGTTGTTGCCCAAGACGGCGGCCCGGCTGTACATGATCTGACCGCGCAGATGCCCACGGAAAAGTGGGGCGAGATTACCCGCGAGTTCTTCCTTACCTAACGTCCTACTAGTAAACTCCAGCCAAGGCCCCGGTCGAAAGTAGACCGGGGCCTTGGCGTTTTTCCACACTTGATGGACTCACTGAAGTTGGCAGTTGAAATAATCCGCATACCTACGTGACGCAGGTCACGTCCCAGAGTGCCAAGACTCACAGGAATCCAACCCCAGCTCCTCTATATTCATCTTGGGTCAGCGATTGCGCAGAAGGTTTCATCGCTGATGAGGTCACCCCCGCTGAGCTTTTCTACAGTTCTCGAACATCGTAGTGCGTCGTCTGACCCAGATGTTCGGATGACCCTCCGTCAGTTTTTGGGCCCTCGGGCGGCGCTGGATCGAGCGCCAAGTGTCGATCTGAGCCACCTATGAAAGTACGAATTCAGTCCCCGATCACGTCCTTCAAGTCTTCTGACGAGGATGAGCCACAGGGAGCGTTTATGAGTAAGGGCATTCTCTACGACGCGACTCTCTGTATCGGCTGCAAATTGTGCGAAAAAGGATGTGCCGAGCGAAACGGCCTCCCCTACGACGACACCATTGCCGCTGAGCAGAAGCAGTCAGAGCACAAGTTCACCGTGGTTCTGACGCGCCAGGACAAATTCATGCGCCGCTTGTGCATGAATTGCCAGGATCCGAGTTGCGTCTCCGTGTGCCCGGTTGGCGCATTTCGTAAGACGGCGGAGGGTCCCGTCACGTACGCCGCCTCCAAGTGCATGGGGTGTCGCTACTGCATGCTGGCGTGCCCCTTCTTCGTCCCCAAGTATGAGTGGGGCAAGACCTCTCCCCTCGTGCGCAAATGTGATATGTGTGCGGACCGCGTGGCCCAAGGTTTGCAGACCGCCTGCGCCGACGCCTGCCCCACCGGCGCCACCAAGTTCGGCGACCGCGATGCCCTGATCGCCGAAGCGCAGCAGCGCCTCCGCGACAATCCGGGCAATTACGTCAATCACATTTACGGGCTCAACGAAGTGGGCGGCACTTCCGTCCTGCTGCTCTCCAGCGTCCCCTTCGAGCAGTTTGGGTTCCGCACGGACCAAACCACCGAGCCCATGCCCCTGCTGACAGCCCGCGTTCTTACACACGTTCCCGACGTCGTCACACTGGGCTCTGTTCTACTGGGTGGCATCTGGTGGATCTCCAATCGCCGCGTTGAAGTGGCAGAGGCCGAGGGAAACGCAGACAATCCCCGCCCCGCTTCCCAGAAATGAGGATCAACGGACCATGCCAAAGATTAAATTAACGTTCTGGAAGACCGTACTAATCGTCATCCTGATTCCCGGCGTGTATTCGTTGATTTACCGTCTAACCCACGGCCTCGGGCAATCCACCAACCTGAACGATGAGTTTCCTTGGGGACTCTGGGTGGGCTTCAAACTCTTTTCCGTCGCCTTGGCCGGAGGCGGCTTCACCCTCGCAGCCGTGGTCTATATTTTCAACCTCAATCGGTATCGTCCCGTGCTGCGAGCCATGATCCTCACCGCGTTCCTCGGCTACTCCATGTTCATCGCTTCCCTGATTCTCGATCTCGGCAGGCCTTTACGCATCTGGCACCCCATCATCATGTGGAACCACCGTTCCGTCATGTTTGAGATTGCCTGGTGTGTGATGCTCTATACCACCGTGCTTCTCTTGGAATTCCTTCCGGTGGTGCTCGAGCGCCTTGGCTGGAAGCGCCAGCTCGCCTGGATGCACACCATCATGATTCCCCTGGTAATCGCGGGCGTGATTCTTTCCACCCTCCATCAGTCGTCCCTCGGCAGTCTCTATCTGATCGTGCCCGGCAAGCTCTACCCGCTCTGGTATTCGTCCCTCGAGCCGGTTTTCTTCTTCATCTCCGCCATTTGCGCGGGCCTCGCCATGACCATCTTTGAATCCTGGCATGCGGATAAGTCGTTCCAGCAGCGCGTGAAACTCCCGCTCCTCACGGGCCTGGGCCGCGTCCTGGCCGTGGTGCTTTCCTTTTACCTCAGCCTGCGGGCCGTGGATCTGGCGCGCCGCCAGGCCTTTCATCTGCTCTTGCAGCGGCGTCCGGAGACCTACCTCTTTTCACTGGAGATTCTTCTGCTCCTCGTGCCGATGTTCCTGCTGTTTCGCCGCCGTGTTCATACCAATCGCACGGCCCTCTATTTTTGTTCCGTGCTGACGCTGCTTGGCATTGTCGCCAACCGCATGAATGTCGCCATCACCGGTATGCTGGCCTCTTCTGGCAACAAATACTTCCCGAAGTGGACGGAAATTTCCATCACCTTGGCCATTATCGCTTCCGGGTTCCTGGTCTTTGCATTGGCGGTGAAGTACCTGCCGATCTTCGGCAGCATGCCGTCCCGCCAGCCGGTGGCAGAACCGGAAACCGCCCGGGGCCAGCTTCCGGAGCTTTCCCATGTCGAATCCTGAAGACAGATCGGGCCTATCGTACCTGTGGAAGAGTGTCACGGGCAGCCTCAGTTCCAAGCTGCTCCTGCTGCTCGTCTCTTCAATGGCCCTCGTCTTCGGAGTGCTGGGCTACCTGAACATTCAGTTGCACCGCACGCACCTGGAGCGCGACGCTCTCGCGGATGCCGCCCGCACCAGCAGCGTCATCAAGCGCAACACCTCCTACTACATGCTCCGCAATCAGCGCGACGGCCTCTATCACATCATCACCGAAATGGCGGATGAGCCCGGCATGGTCCGCATCCGCATCATCAACGATCAGGGCCGCATCAGCTTTTCCTCCGATACTTCCGAAATGTACAAGTACGTGGACCAGAACATGAAGGCCCACGATGCCGCCGTGCCTGGCAGCGCGCTGCGCATCTCCGACATCAAGCAGAACTTTCGCACCTACCGGCTCCCCAATGGCGCGCGCGCGCTTGGCGTAATCGACCCCATTGAAAATGCCCCGGCCTGCAGCAATGCGGAATGCCACGCCCATCCCGCCGAGGTGAAGGTCCTTGGCGTCCTCGATACCAACATCTCCCTGGCCAGCAGCGAACAAAACGTCGCCGAGAGCACGCGCCAGGTGCTGCTCTACACCATTCTCGCGGTCTTTGGCGTCGCTATCCTCAGTGTCGGCTTTGTGCGCCGCATGCTTCAGGGGCCGCTCACCGCCCTTACGGAAGGCACCAAGCGCATCGGTTCGGGCGACCTCGGCTATCAGATCAAGATCCCGTCGCACGGTGAACTGGAGGACCTGGCCACCTCCTTCAACACCATGAGCTCGCAGCTCCGGGCGGCCCACCAGGAAATCAACGCGTGGGCGCGAACTCTGGAAGCCCGCGTGGAAGAGAAGACGCGCCAGCTCAAGGGCGCTCAGGACGAGATGTTGCGCGTGGAGCGTATGGCTTCCATCGGCAAGCTCGCCGCCGTCGTCGCCCACGAAATCAATAATCCGCTGGCCGGCATACTCACCTACGCCAAATTGCTCAAGAAGCGCCTTTCTCGCGATGCTGCCACACAAATAGAAAACCAAAAAGAAAACATCGAAATGCTCGACCTGGTTGAGACCGAGAGCCGCCGCTGTGGCGAAATCGTCAAAAATCTCATGACCTTCGCGCGCGCCACATCCTTGAGCCGCGAGCCGGCCGACTTGAACGCCGTCATTGATCGCTGCATCCGCCTCGTTCAGCACCAGTTGGAGCTGAAGAACATCGAACTCCACCTCAATCTTGCTCCGGATCTTCCAAACGTCCGCTGCGATCCTGGCCAAATCGAACAAGTGATCCTGGCCCTCGTCATGAACGCCATCGACGCGCTTCCGAATGGTGGAAACCTGACACTGAACTCTCATCCGCTGCCAGGTACCGGCAACATCCAGATTGAAGTCCGGGACGACGGCGTCGGCATGCCTCCAGACGTCCTCGCAAATATGTTTGAACCCTTTTTTACGACCAAAGAGCACGGGCGCGGTCTTGGCCTTGGTCTGGCCATCAGCCGCAACATCGTGGATCGCCACGCCGGCAAGATTGCAGTGGCTTCAGAGGCTGGCCGTGGGACATCCTTCACGATCACACTGCCTGTGCACTCCAATGTCGTGTTGAACAATGGCTCCGCGGTTGTCGCGGGGTGAGGAGCAGCTATCATGGCCACAAAAGGGAATTTGCTCGTTGTCGATGACGAACTGATTGTCCGCGACTCTCTCGATAAGTGGTTTCGCGAGGAAGGCTACGATGTCACCGTGGCCGAAAGTGCCCAGGACGCGCTCACCAAGATGGCCGCGAAGCGCTTTGACTTGGCGCTCGTCGATATCAAGATGCCCGGCACGGATGGCGTCGAGCTGCAGCGCCGCATGCACGAGATCGACCCCGAAATGCTCGTGATCATCATGACCGGCTACGCCAGCGTGGAAACCGCCGTCGCGGCCCTCAAGAATGGCGCCTACGATTATGTCTCCAAGCCCTTTGACCCGGACGATATCGCTCATAGTGTCCACAACGCCCTTTCCCACAAGCGTGCGGAACAGGAGAACGTCCGCCTGCGCGAAACCGTTGCTTCCGTGGTTCGCCCCCAGGAAATTGTCGGACAAAGCGCCGCGATGGTCCGCGTTTTTGAAGCCATCCAGACGGTTGGCCCGACGGACGCCACCGTTCTGATTGCCGGCGAAAGCGGCACCGGCAAGGAACTCTGCGCCCGCGCGATCCATGCGGCCAGCCCCCGCCACTACAATCCGCTCGTGGTGATCCATTGCGGCGCACTGGCGGAAACGCTCCTCGAAAGCGAGCTTTTCGGCCATGAAAAAGGCGCGTTTACCGGCGCGCAGTACCGCAAAAAGGGCAGCTTTGAAGTTGCCGAAGGCGGCTCCGTCTTCCTCGATGAAATCGGCGACATCAGCCTGAAGACCCAGACCGATCTATTGCGAGTTCTCCAGGAACGCGAAATCACCCGCGTCGGCAGCACGCATCCCATCCAGGTGGACTTCCGCTGCATTGCCGCGACCAACAAGAAACTCGAACAGCTCATCGAAGAAGGCCGCTTCCGTCCCGATCTCTTCTACCGTCTGAATGTCTTTCAGATCCAACTGCCTGCGTTGCGCGATCGCAAGGGCGATATCCCGATTCTGGTGGAACACTTTGTGCGCAAGTTCTCCGCTTCCATGAACAAGCGCATCAATCGTGTCTCGCCGGCCGCCATGGCCCTCCTGGACCGCTACCAGTGGCCCGGCAATGTCCGCGAACTTGAAAATGCTGTCGAACGCGCCATGGTTGTCGCGCAGGAGCCTGAAATTCGCGAAGAAGACCTCGCTTTGCGCCTGCCCCTCGCCGAACATCAGCCCCGTACTCTCGAAGACATTGAGCGTGCCCACATCCTCGCCGTTTTGGAAGATTGCAAGGGCAACCAGACCCTCGCCGCCGAAATCCTCGACATCGATCGCGTCACCTTGCACAACAAGCTCAAGAAGTATGGTTGGAAGCGGGTCACTGCGGACGCCCTGTGAACTTCGTTCAGCTACTCCCGTTCGGCCCCGCCGCCGCGGAGACGCTGTCGGAACTCCGCGCAGGACTCGAGCGTGAATTCGCTGTCCCCTGCGAAATTCTTCCGCCGGAGCCGGAGCCCGCTTTTGCCTTCAATCTCACCCGGCAGCAGTACTCTTCCACCGAAATCCTAGCCGCGATGCTGAAGCGCAACACTCCCGCGAAGTGGCGCCTCCTCGGCGTTACCCCTCTGGACCTCTACATCCCGATCCTCACGTTTGTTTTTGGGGAAGCCCAATTACCCGGCACCTGCGCGGTAGTTTCCTCTCATCGCCTCCGCCAGGAATTTTATGGCTTGCCTGTCGATCCCAAGCTGCAGCACGAGCGTTTGCTCAAGGAAGCCGTCCACGAGCTCGGCCACACCCTCAACCTGTCGCACTGTGAAGACTACCAGTGCGCCATGGCTCCTTCTCACGGTGTGGAATGGATTGACCTGAAAACCAGCGGCTTCTGCGGCACTTGCCGCACTCTTGTCCCCACCCGCAGCATCCTCAACGCTTCCAGATAGCGGTTCGCAACGAATCACTTCGCCGAACCGGCCCTCACCCGCTGCTCAGGCCGCAACTTCTTTCAGCTTCTTTCGCGGCACAATTTTCCGCACCACCACATAGAGCATTGGAATGAATAGCAAATTCAGCGTCGTCGCCGCGATCATTCCCCCGAAGACCGTTGTGCCCACCGACACGCGGCCCGCGGCACCGGCTCCTTCCGCAATCACCAGCGGCACCACGCCCAGAATGAACGCCATGGACGTCATCAGGATAGGCCGCAGCCGGATGCGCGCCGCTTCCACCGCCGCATCCAGCGTCCCGTGACCTTGCTCCTGCAACTGCTCCGCAAATTCCACGATTAGAATCGCATTTTTGCTCGCCAATCCAATCAACATCACCAGCCCGATCTGGCAGTACACGTCATTCGTCAGGCCGCGCATCCATAGCGCGCCAAGCGCTCCCAGGAGCGCGCCCGGAACCCCCAGCAGCACGATCGACGGCAGCACGTAGCTTTCATATTGGGCCGCGAGTGTCAGGTACACGAAGATCAGTCCGAGCCCGAACAAAATCGCCGCTTTTCCCTCGGATTCGATTTCCTCCAGCGACAACCCGCTCCATTCATACTTCATGCCCTGTGGCAGTACTTTCCTGGAAAGCTCAGCCATGGCCGCAATGCCTGCGCCGGAGCTGAGTCCCGCCGCGGCCGACCCGTCAATTTCCGCCGAACGGAACAGGTTGAAGTGCGAAATCACCTGCGGATTGGTTGTCTGTTCGATTTGCACCACATTGTCCAGCGGAACCATCTTGCCCGTGTTGGACTTCAGGTAATACGTCCGAATGTCCTTCGCGCCCGAACGAAACTGCTGATCCGCCTGGAGATAAACGCGATACGATCGATTGTTGAAATCGAAATCGTTCACGTACACCGAACCCATGAACACCTGAAGCGCATCCGTAATCTGGCTCAGCGGCACTTGCAGGCTCTTGGCCTTTTCGCGGTCAATTCTTACAAGGTATTGCGGGTCGTTGGCGGTGAAACTGGTGAACAGCCCCGTGACCTTTCCGCTCTTATTGCCTTCAGCCACCAATTGATTCGCCGTGTTTGCAAGGGTCTGCAGAGTATTACGTCCCAGGTCCTCCAGTTGATAGGCGAAACCTCCGAAGGTTCCCAGGCCTTGCACCGCGGGCGGATTGAAGGGGACGATGATTCCGCCCGGGATGCCCAGCATCGGCCCTCGGACTTTGTTCAGGACGGCGAAAGACGTGTGTTCTTTTCCCTTGCGCTCGCGGAATGCTTTCAGATTTACGAAGATGATCGCTTTATTGGGAGCGTTGCCGGAAAAGCCAAACCCCACGACCGTGAGTGCGCCGTCAATCTCGGGCACATGGGAAAGCATTTCCTCGGCTCTGGCACAGACGTCGCGCGTGTATTGCAAGGAAGCGCCCTGCGGTGTTTGTACCGCCACCATCAGGTAGCCCTGATCATCCTCCGGCAGGAACCCCTGGGGAATTGTCCGGTAGAGCCAGAAAGCCAGCGCCAGGGTTGCGGCAAATGCCAGAAGGAAGGCATAGCGGAGCCGCAGCACACCGCGAAGCGTCGTCGTATAGAGTCGCGACCCGGCGTCAAACAGCTTGTTGAACAAAACGAAGAAGATGCTTTGTGCTCGTTCGCGATGATGTCCCAGGAAGATCGCGGAAAGGGCCGGAGTAAGCGTGAGGGCATTGAACGCCGAGATGGAAACGGAAAATGCGATGGTCAGCGCGAATTGCCGGAACAGAATGCCCATTGTTCCCGGGAACAATGCCACGGGAATGAAGACGGACACGAGCACCAGCGAAGTTGCCACCACCGCGCCGGCCACCTCTTTCATCGCCACGCTCGCGGCCTTGTGCGGCTCCGTGATGCCCTCCATGATGTGCCGCTCCACGTTCTCGATAACCACGATGGCGTCGTCCACCACCAGCCCTGTCGCCAAGGTGATGCCGAACAGTGTCAGCGTGTTGATGGAAAAACCAAGCACCTTCACGAACATGAAGGTGCCAATCAGCGATACGGGAATTGTAACCGCGGGAATAATCGTGCTCCTCCATTCCTGGAGGAACAGGTACATCACCAGCAGCACCAGCAGGATGGCCTCGAGCAGCGTGATCAGCACGTCGCGAATGGATTCGCCGATCACGGTCGTCGTGTCGAAGGCCATGGCGTATTTCAAGCCTGGAGGAAAGCTCTTCGAGAGTTCATCGAGTTCGGCCTTGGCCGCGCGGTCCACGTCCAGCGCGTTCGCGCCCGGCAATTGCGTGACGCCGATGCCCACCGCGTCGTGGCCGTTGAAACGAAGCAGCGAACCGTAATCTTCCGCGCCCAATTCCGCCCGGCCCACGTCTTTCACGCGCACCAGCGTGCCGTCCGTGCCGGTTTTCAAAATGATGTTTTCAAATTCGGAGGCTTCGGTGAGGCGTCCAATGGCGCGCACGCTGATCTGATAGGCCTGGCCGTTTTCCGTCGGGGGCTGCCCCACTTGGCCCGCGGCGACCTGCACATTCTGCTCCACGAGTGCGTTCACGACATCCGTGGCGGTCAATCCGCGCTCGGCCAATCGCGCCGGGTCCAGCCACAGGCGCATCGCGTATTTCCGCACGCCAAAAATGAAGACGTCGCCAACGCCCTTGACGCGCTTCATGGCGTCGCGCACATACACATCCAGGTAGTTGCTCATGAACAGGCTGTCATACTGCCCGTTTAGCGAATACACGCCCGCGCCAAAGACAAACCCCGAAGACTGTTTCGTAATGATGATGCCGGTATTTTTCACGGCGTTGGGCAGGCGGCCTTGCGCCTGGCTGACGCGGTTCTGGACGTCCACGGAGGCCAGGTCCACGTCGCGCGTTACGTCAAAGGTCACGGTGATCTGGCTGGTACCGTCATTCCCGCTGGTGGAAGTGATGTACTTCATCCCCGGGCTGCCGTTGATGGCTTGTTCCAGGGGGATGGTCACGGCGGATTCCACGGCTTGCGCGTTTGCGCCGATATAGTTGCTGCTGACGACGACTTGCGGGGGCGCCAGATTTGGAAATTGTGCCACCGGAAGATTGGGCAGCGAGATGGCCCCGCCAAGAATAATCAGCAGCGCACAAACGGTAGCGAATACGGGACGCCGTATGAAGAAATCGACAAACAACGGTCTGCTCGCCTTTCTTTCCAACCAGGCTGATTTTTGCGAATTTCCAGGAAGCTAGCGGCCTTTTGTTCCCGGCGAAACTTCGCTGCTCGCCTCTTTGCCGCCCCCCTGCATTAGCTCCGTGACCGGCGCTCCGTCCTGCAGAAATTGCGTGCCGGACACGATCACGTGATCCCCCGGCTTCAGGCCTTCCAGCACCGGGTAGTTATTTCCGATGATCTCCCCCAGCTTCAACAACCGCTGGCGCGCCACTGTCCCGTTTGCTTCTTTTACGGCCACAAACGCAAAGAACTGTCCGTTAATCCGCTGCACCGCCAGTACCGGCACCACCGGCCCTTCCCGATTTCCCCACGTTATACGCGCACGTACCTGCTGGGCAATGCGCAAGTTCGCCTTCGCGTTGCCCACGGCCGCCTTGGCCAGTACAGTCTGCGTGTCGGGATCGACTTCCGATGAAATAAACGTGACCTCCGTCTCCGCCCGCACTGCTCCGCTTTCATCCAGCAGTTTCACCGGCAGGCCCAGCCGCAACTCCTTCGCCCGCGAAGCCGGTACATACAAATACGCCTCCAGCGCCCCCGGTTCATCCACCGTCGTCAGCAGCGTCGAGACCGTCACGCGGTCACCAACTCGGACGGGGATGTCCCCCACGATGCCGTCCATCGGCGCACTCACCCGGTAATAGCGCAGCTCCACTTTCTGTTGCTGCACCTGTTGTTCCAAGGATTTCAACTGCGCCACCGCGGAGTCGTAATTCGTTTGCGCGTTGTCAAAATCCATCTTGCTGACGACCCCGGCTTCCAACAGCTTTTGCGCCCGCTCCAGATTCACCTTCGCCAGCTTCAGCGCGGCTTCCTGCGAAGCGCGCGCCGCATCCTGGCTGCTGACGGTGGCCTCCTGCTTCATCGGGTCAATCTGCAGCAGCGCGTCTCCCGTCTTCACGCGATCGCCCGATTTCACGTCAATGCCTGTGACATGCCCTTCCACCTGCGGGTTAATCGTTGCCGAGTGCCGCGATTTCAGAATTGCCAGGTATTCCGACGTGTCCGCGATCTTTTCCGGCACGACAGCCAGTACCTGCACGGGCATCGCTGGCGGAACTCCGCCTGCCGCGTCACCGGCGCTTGACTTCTGACCGCATCCGCCCAAAAGCGAGCAGACCAGCAGCATCCCGGTCAGAGTATTCACCCCAGACCATGGCCTGCTGCCGCCCGAAGCGGTCAATTGTTGTAGGACAAGTGTGCGCATGGGTTTAAGAACCCTTTATGGTACGACAACCGAACCTGAATCTGCATCGGAAAATACAAATCAAACATTAGACGCAGTCACGCGCCTTTTAGGTGGAGGGGGGAACTTCAGTACATATCGCTGGCATCGATCTTTTTACCGCTCAAGCCCAATTGCAGAACTTCGATATCTTCCGGACGGTCAAACACTTTGCCGGGGAACAGCCGCTTGACAATCACGCGCAGGCCGCCAAACGCAATTCCCACGCCGGTAGCGAAACCCAGAAATAACCCGATGAACAGGAAAATCTTCACCATGATCACCGCCATCGGCGGGTCCGTGGCCGTGTGGCTGGACTCATTCCAGGTCACTTCGGTGTTGTAATTCACTTCGTCCCGGATGGCTTGGGCGTGCATCGCCGACGTGGGCTCGAACACCAGTGACAGCAGGGAAGCCTTGCGCTCCACCGTCACTCCGGCCTGCTTGGCGGCGGCAGAGAGCGTCTGTTCCAAGTGGTGCAGGTGCTGTTCGGCCAGTTGCGGGGTGGGATACTCCAGTAGCAGCAGCACCCCGCTGCCATGCGCCCCTTGGTACTTGGCAAGAATCGCTTCAGCGCCCAACTGGAAGCCCACATGGTCCGCCAGATCGGCGTACGCTCGCTGACCCAGCGAAGCCATTGCCGCACGGAATCCCACCGGACCCAATGCGTATCTCTCTGTGCCGAACACCCGCCACTTCACCGGCAGGTAGCTCTTCAATGGTGGATACGGTGTCCTATCGGCTTTGGCCGCGAGCGCGTTCCGGAGCGTTCGCAAGTCTTCCAGCGGTAATTCCATGGAAGAGGACATCCCTTGCATAACGAGGTTGCCGGTCAAAAACAATCCGGCGCCACTCGCGATCGTATCTTCCACAGTGCCAGGCTTGCTCACCCGGGGATCGAGCAAAGCCGTGTGTAGCTCGTAGGCGCCGCTGGGGTCACCAAGCACCCAAAGACGAACAGACCAGCTCTGATCGCCATTCTTGTAAGTGCGATTCTCGACTCGGACCAACCCGGCTTCGTGAAGGATGTGTCCATCCAAGCTGGATTCGATCCAGTTGGGAGGAAGTTCTTTGAGGCTGTAGTTCTTCGCGGGCCCATCCGCTAGCCACGGCCCAATTCGGTCCGGCAACAACGCAGGCTCCGCTGCGGCTCCCACCGAAGCGAGCAAGCCCAGCAATACCACTGCGTAGAATATCCTGCGCATCACAACCTATCCTTTAGATGCCACTAGGCTACTTCTGGTTCCTGGATTGTTCAACCGCGGACATAATCGCCGGCTGGTTCGGCTTTCCAAAGGAGTTTCCCGCCATGCTGTTCAGGCTCTCCAGGTAGGCGGCTACTCCCTGATACAGCCCTTCCGCAACCCGCTGCCGGTGTTCCGGCTTCTTCAGAAGCTGTTCGTCCGAAGGGTTGCTCAGGAACGATATCTCCGTCAGGATCGACGGCATATCCGCCCCAATCAGCACCACAAACGGAGCCTTGCGCACGCCGCGGTTCTTTACCGGCCTGGCGGTCTTCTGGATCCTCCGCGAAAGCGAGTCCTGTACATCCTCGGCCAGTTCCTTCGATTCGTCGATCTTTTCCGTGCGCGCTATCTGCTTCACCACGTCTTCCAGGTCGTGAATGCTTTCCTGGGAAACCGCATTCTCCCGCGCCGCCACCGCCATCGCTTCCGGCGATCCCCTCAGGTTCAGGTAATACGTCTCCACGCCCCGCGCCCCATGATCCGGGCTGGAATTCGCGTGAATCGAAATGAACAGGTCGGACTTGGCCTCGTTGGCGATATGCGTCCGCTCTTCCAGGGGAATAAATGTGTCGTCCGAGCGCGTGTACACGATGTCCGCACCGGGCAGCTTCTGCTGGATGATCTTTCCCAGCCGCAATGCCACATCCAGGCACAAGTCCTTCTCCATTAGCCCGGTCGGTCCGATGGTCCCCGTATCATGCCCGCCGTGCCCGGCGTCAATCACGATTCGTCCAATCTTCAACCCCAGCGTGCGCGTCAGCGTTGATTGCCCATCTCGTGTCGGTTGCGGTGCCGTCGCGGGTTGCACCAGGTCCGGCTTCGCGCTGCCCTTGGCAGTCTTCGTGCGCGTCAACTTGCCGGCGGAAGGTTCCGGTATCGCCGCTGCCGGTGCAGTCGCAGGTGCAGGCACCACTTGCGCGACTACCGTGTTCGTCGTCGTCGGCTTCACTGCTGCTCCACTGTGCGCTCCCGCATCGTCCACCGCGGAACCTGTCTTGGCCGTCCGCACCGCAGGAGCAGGATCGTCCCCGCTATCCTTCAGGCACGTTTTCCCATTGCCATTCGCCTTAGCCGTCTCCACCGCTTCCGGCTTCGCCCCACGGCTTGTGCTATACAATTCGATCACCAGGCGCGTCGGCTTTTTCAGCAGGGAAGCCGCGTAATCCTGCACGCCATTCACATCCAACACCACGCGCACCACACCCGCCTGGTTTTGCGCCACGCGCACTTTGCTCAGCAGATTTCCGCTCACCTGCACATTGCCCCTCGCCACATTCGGGCTAAGCCGTGCCGCGTGCAGATCGAAATAGATGCGGTCCGGATTCGTAATCCGCCCGGACACGTACTGCACGGAATCCTCCAGCTCAATCAGCACTTCCGTGCTATCCGGCGTTACGCTCGTCTTGATTCGCTGCACCCGCGGCACTTCCACGGATTTCGCGCGCTCTCCGCCGCTTGTTGCTTTCCGGGCCGGAGGCCCGGCCGCGTCGCTCTTCGGCGCCGCCATGGATACGGCTGCCGGCAAATTTGCCGGCGCCCTGTTCTTCGCCGTCAGATCGCCCGCCTCGGCGTTGCGCATCAGCGCCAGTTCCGCCAGCGCTTCCTGCACCTCTCGCTTGTGCGTCGAGCGCGGAAACTTTTTCTGGAAATCCTGGAAACTTTTCGTCGCCGCGGCGGAATCGCCCAACTGAGCCTTCTGCAATTGCGCCGCGCGCAGCATCGCATCCTGCACGTATCTGCTTGTGGGGTATTCGCGAATCAGGAAGCCGTAAGAATCCACCGCCGCCTGGTAGTAGCTGCGCCCGAAGTGGCCGCCCATCTCCGTGTTCAGTTCGCCCACGGCAAACAGCGCGTCCGGCACTTCCGTGGCGTGCGGCGTAATCAGGTACACGCGCCGGTAACTTGACGCCACTTGCTTGTATTCGGCTAGTGTGCGCTTCTCGGGAGCCTTGGCATTCAGCGCCGCGCGTTGCTCCTCGGCCTTTGTAAATTGTGTGCCGGCTGCTTCTCGCTTCACGCTGCTATGGGTTGTCGCAGCCGTGGTGGGACAGGGAAGTGCGCTCCAGCCAAGCAGGGCAAAACCCAGCGAAACGCCGGCGAAAAGCTTGCGGAAATTTTTTTGCCCCAGGCTCATCCGTGTCTTGCTTCCCCCAAACCGCACCGCCCGCAGTGCTTCATTCGTTCGAGAAAATAATCCGCCCGTTGGCGTCCACTTCGCGGTGGATAGGGTTCGCCCGCTCATACAAATTCTCGAGGCGTCCCGAGCCCGGCCGGTAATACGCATCCTGCACCCGCTGCACGTAATCCCGTGTTTCCCGGGACGACGGAATCCCGTGGGCTCGATCCACCGCTCCTTCTCCCGCATTGTACGCCGCCAGGGCCAGGTCCAGGTTGCCGTTGTATCGTTCCAGCAACCTCTTCAAGTACTGCACCCCGGCATCCACATTCTGCTTCGGGTTAAACGCGTCGTTCGCCCCAAACCGTTGCGCTGTCGTCGGAATCAACTGCATCAAGCCGATGGCTCCCTTCCGCGACATCGCTCCCGGGTTCCAATTCGATTCCGTTTCGATCACCGCTCGCACCAGCGCCGGATCCACGTGATGGCGTTCCGCTGCCTCGCGAACCAGCGCTTCCACGCCGTCCCGGTTGATGTTCATCGCCGGACGGTTCCGGCCCGTGAAGGAAACCTCGCCCGGCAAGTAAATCGCATTTCGTGGCTTCGCGAATGCCAGCTTCAGCAGCGTCGGCGGCTCCGCATTCACAAACAACCGCCGTCCGTCCGGGTTGGTCACCGTGGCGATCTGCGCCGCGCTTTGTCCCGCTGTTCCCAGCAGGACAGTCGCAAGCACAAAGAACGCAACGGTGCTGCTCCGAATCATTGGATGTTGTGAACCGCGAATTGGCCTCGGGGAAGGCATAGGTATAACAATTCGTTTTCGTCTGCGGGCCCTCTTGATTCGCACTCGGGCCGGCAGTGGATTCATCCTGCGAAGCATCGTCCGCAAACAAGTAGTGCGAAATGCGACACTTGCGGGACACGCTTCTGGCGCTGTCTCGGATTATAGCAGCGCTTCCAGCAGCGAGGGTACGTTCTGCAGGGCATTTTTTAGCGCCGCTGTGTCTTTTCCGCCAGCCTCGGCCAGATCGGGCCGCCCCCCTCCGGAGCCCCCCACCTGCTTTGCCAGCGCCTGTATCAGCTTGCCAGCATGGACTTTAGTGGTCAGGTCCTTGGTCACACCGACGATCAGCGCCACCTTGCCATCCTCAGGCATTCCTAATACGACCACGCCGGAGCCCAGCTTTTGCCGCAGGGAATCCACCAACTGCCGCAGACCGTCCCGGTCCACATTGCCCACTTCGCCGCAGACCACCTTCACGCCCTTGATCGTCTTCGCCTGGGCAAACAACTCATCCAACTGGCTGAGCGCCCCCTTGCGCTTCTGCGCTTCCAATTCCTTTTCCAGATTCCGCGCGGTCTGCGCCAGTTTCTCGACGGACGCCAGCAGGGCATCCTCGCCCACGTTCAGTCGCCCGGCCAGTTCGCGCAGCGTGTTCGCCTGGTGCTGGTAATGTTCCAGCGCGCCGATTCCGGTAACCGCTTCGATGCGCCGCACACCCGCCGCCACGGACTCTTCGCTCACTATCTTCAGCACGCCGACATCACCGATGCGTTGCACGTGCGTTCCGCCGCACAATTCCTTCGAGTAGAACCCGCGCGGGGCTCGCGGATCGGAGATCGTCACCACGCGCACGTTGCTCTCCGGATATTTATCCCCAAAAAACGCCAGCGCCCCGGAATTCAGCGCTTCTTCCAGCGACATCACGCCCGTTTCAATCTGCGTGTTCACCCGGATTTCATCGTTCACCTGTTGCTCGATGTCACGCAGTTCTTCCTGCCCCACCGGAGCGAAATGCGAAAAGTCGAAGCGCAAGCGCTCCGGCGCGTTCAGCGAGCCTGCTTGCTTCACGTGCGTGCCCAGAATATTCCGCAACGCCGCGTGGACCAGGTGCGTCCCGCTGTGATTGCGCATGATGCGCGCGCGCCGCTCCGCGTCCGCAATCACGGTGATCCGGTCGCCTCTGCGGAGAGTTTCCCTTGCTGTAACCCTGTGTGCGATCAAGCCACTAATTGGATAGTATGCTCCCGTGACTTCCGCGACCAACTGTGACTCGGAACTGTCGTAGAAGCCTCCAGTGTCGGCCATCTGACCACCGGACTCGGCGTAGATTGGAGTCCGGTCTAAAATGATCTCTGCCGTTTCTCCCGCTTCCACCTGGGAAACCGAGGTCCCTGCTTTTACGATCGCCACGACCCGGCAGTCCTTAGCCGTTGTCTCAAAGTAGAAGTCGGGCTCGGTCCGATAGGCAGCGGCAATTTGCATGTAAATAGGAGCTGCAGCTTCCTTCGCCGCTCCTTTCCATGAGGCTCTCGCCCGCGCTTGCTCCTCCGCGCGCGCGCGCTCAAAACCCTCGACATCGAGACTGAATCCTTGGTCTCTCACTAAATCAGACAGAAAATCCAAAGGGAGGCCGTAGGTTTCATATAGTCTGAAAAGCTCTTCCCCCTGAATTACGGGTTTGTTCCTCTGCAGCCGCTCCTTTAGCATCTTCAAGACCCCGGCGGGTCTCGACGGGCCCAATTGATTGGCGAGATATATGTAGAACTCTGCCCCGTCTCCAAGAAAGAGACTCCCCGCAGCCGCGCCCGGAATTGATCGGAGAAGAAGCCCCTGGTCGTAGAACGAGGCATCGCTCTTCTTCTCGTTCCAAATCTCTATGCCTATCTTTTGAACGTGATCGACTCCAATCCTCACAGCCAACTCACTCCAGTGTCCCAAACCGATCTTTAGCACACGCGCAAACTGCAACTCTTCCTTCTCGACCGTTCTTGCTATGAGATCGACCCACTCCGCCACTTCTGGGTAGGCTTTTTTCATGAGATCACTGACTGTCTGGACGACCTCGTGCAGGAAGGGGCCAGTTTTTCCTAGTAGTCGCCCGTGATAAATGGCACGACGCATGATTTTGCGAAGAACGTAACCGCGGCCTTCGTTTGATGGCACAACGCCGTCAGCAATTAGGAATGTGGTGGCGCGAGCGTGATCAGCAATGACGCGGAGGGAAGCAGCACCTCCGCGACCCTCTTCAAGAACTTCCTCTTTTTGCAAGTCCACGGCGCAGAGTTCGGCGGCCCGTTTCATCAACGGCACGAAAAAATCCGTCTCGTAGTTTGAGATGACGCCCTGCAACACGGCGGCGACGCGCTCCAAACCCATTCCAGTGTCCACGCACGGCTTTGGCAGCGGCGTAAGCGTCCCACTGGCATCCCGGTTGAACTGCATGAACACCAAGTTCCAAATCTCCACATACCGCCCGCAATCGCAGGGGAACTTGCAATCCGTGTGGCCTTCGTCTGAAGCCTCTGGCCCCATGTCGAAGTGCAATTCGCTGCACGGCCCGCAGGGACCGCTATCTCCCATGGCCCAGAAATTGTCTTTCAACCCAGGAATCGCAAAAATTCGTTCGGCGGCAACGTGCTGCTCCAGCCAGTATTTCTTCGCTTCCTCATCCACGCCCAGCGTCGTTCCCGCAGACACTTCCGCTCCGCCAAAAACCGTCACGTACAGCCGCTCCTTCGGAATTCCATACCACTCCGGCGAAGTGATCAGTTCCCAGGCGTACGCAATGGCATCCTTTTTGAAATAATCTCCAAACGAAAAATTCCCCATCATCTCAAAGAACGTGTGATGCCTCTTTGTGAACCCCACACTCTCCAGGTCGTTGTGCTTGCCCCCGGCGCGCACGCATTTCTGCGCCGTCGTCGCCCGCGTGTACTCCCGTTTCTCCAGCCCCAGGAAAACGTCCTTGAACTGGTTCATCCCCGCGTTCGTAAACAGCAGCGTCGGATCGCCATGGGGCACAAGCGAAGACGAACGCACGCGCCGGTGCCCCTTGCTCTCGAAAAATTGCAGGAATTTCTCGCGGATCTCGTTGCCGCTCGGTTTCTTGTTAGCGCTCTCCGTCACGTCTGCCTCGAATCGGGGACATAAACTCCCCGGTTGATTATTGCAGAGCTTAGCGAAAAGGAGAAATCCTGTAGGTGTGTCTTTCGATCAGGATCCAGGAATTGAATCGAGGTAGATTTCCCCTAGGGTGATGTCGAAGTGGTTTGCAAGAGGGCGATAGTGGGACAAGAAATGGTCCCAGGACGCGGAGTGTTTGCCCTTAAACCACGACTGTGGGGCTGCGAGAAGTACGGCTCGGCGGATGCCAGATTCTGGGCTCTTGTCTGTCGTGACCAAAAGATGGAGAAAGTAGCGCAGTACTTGGGAGGCATCCGGTTCTTTATGCGTGAAGGGAGAATCCTTTTTCACTTCAATTATGATTCGATTCTGGTTGGACCCAATTGGCCGGATTACGATGTCGGGAGTGATTCCCCAAAATAGGTCCTTTGAGAGAGTCCGGAACTCGTTCCAATCACTGCTGTCTTCAATAATTCCAGGCTCGACCTTTTCAAACAGATCAGCAAGATTGTGAACCGTAGATTCAGTCCGATGAACCTTGATCAACTGCCGGGCTGTTTGCCCAGACTTAATTACCTTGCACAGGTTCTTCTCAAGTTCCTTTTCGTCCTGCGATTGTCCCTCGCGGCTCACTCGGCACCCCCTCTGTGCCATCCCGCATCATACTAAGGCCTGCTTTTGGTGTGAGGCTCCATTTTGCCGGCTCCGCGCACCTAAGATTTCCAGGAGATTCCTTTTATCGTGAATTACCTAACCCATCGCGCATGACCTTATTCGAGGTCGTTATCCACTTCCGGAACTTCTTTACGTGTAATGCGGTGCAGTTCTTTCCGGATCAAATCCGACGGAAATCCCGCCGCAATCAACGACCGGTACATCGAAGCCATCTTCCGCTCATCAATTTCGCCCCGGAAAGCACGCAGCTTCCTTTCAATCCTCTGCCGGACCACCGCCGCCGGGTCAGTCTCCTCGCTGGCATTCTTCAGCGCCACCTCAATGTGACGGTCCGGCACGCCCCGCGCCCGCAAATCCCGCGCAATGCGATACTCTCCTTGCTTGCGCGATTCCGTGCGGTGCCTTGTAAACTGCCGGGCATACCGCGCGTCGTCCAACAGGTTTTCCCGCTTCAGCCTCTCCACCACGCTCTTGACCAGCTTTTCGTCTTCGCAGCGCCGCGCCAGGGCCTTCTTCATCTCATGCACCGAATGCGCCCGCCGCATCAATGCCTTGATGGCTGCATCGTAAAGCTGCGCTTCCGTCTCCAGTTGCCGTGGTTTCCCAAACACACGAAGAGCATAGAAGTAAGCGCCGACCGAAACAAGCGTTGAGTTTCCCCGTCCAGCGTGTGATATGTCCTCCACAGCCCAAAATCTGTCATTTCGACCGAAGGGACGGCGCTTTTTGCCGCCCCGGAGTGGAGAAATCCCTCTTCAACTTCGGAATTCAGGTTGATTCCCGCAAAACGAACTCGTGTTTGCGCAACCCCCGCTCTGTGCGCCAGATCACGCACCCTGATTTGGTCCGATATTACACTTTTCTCAGCGGAACGATTGAAAATACAGCAGTTTGCCTCTGTGCCTCTGTGGCACGCGAATTGCACTCCAACAGTCTGGGAGATCTAAGGACCATGGCCTACATCATTGTTGACACCTGCACGAAAGACGAACACTGCATCGAGACTTGCCCCGTCAATTGCATTCATCCCACCAAGGATGAAGCGGACTTTGCCACCGCCCCTCAGCTTTACGTGAATCCGGGGGAATGCATTGATTGCGGCGCTTGCGTCCCGGTTTGCCCCACCGGTTCGATCTTTGTTCTCGAAGAATTGCCGGAGGAGTACAAATCCTTCGTCGATAAGAACGCGGCGCGCTTCAACTGAGCCGAGTTTCTGCCCTGCCCCGAGCTCACCGCCGCTGTGCGGTGAGCTCGGCTTTTTTTTGGCCAGTGCTTTGCTAGTCCTAATTTGATTGGGTCTGCACCCCTCGCGTGTCCAGCCTACGAGGGGCAATCTATTCCGCGCACGTTGATTGGGGAAAACTACTTGCGGGCGAACCTCTCGAAGTCCGCCATCTGCGAGGCCATTTCCTCGCGGGCAGCGTCGGCGGCCGAGCGGATGCCCTGGATGCGCAGCTTGAATTCGTCGGGGTTGGATGCGCGTATCAGCGCTTCGTCCAGCGTGATGAGTTCCTTGCTATAAAGCTCGAACAGCGACTGGTCAAACGTCTGCATGCCGTATTGCGAAGTGCCCGCGGCGATGGCGTCGTGGATGAGCCGCGTCTTGTCCGCATTGATGACGCAATCCCGGATGTACGCGGTGGCAATCATGACTTCCACTGCCGGCACGCGGCCCTTGTCGTCCGCGCGGCGCACCAGGCGCTGCGAAATCACGGCCTTTAACGTTGCGGCCATCTGCAAGCGAATCTGTTTCTGTTCCGGCGGCGGGAAGACCGCGATAATACGCTGAATCGTTTCCGTCGCATCCAAAGTGTGCAACGTCGAGAAAACCAGGTGGCCGGTCTCCGCGGCCAGCAGCGCCGTCGAGATCGTTTCCAGGTCGCGCATTTCGCCGACCAGAATCACGTCGGGGTCCTGGCGCAACCCGGCGCGCAATGCCGTGGAAAAATTTGCCGTATCCACTTCCACTTCGCGCTGGTTGATGAAGCTGCGCTTATCGCGGTGCAGGAACTCGATGGGGTCTTCAATCGTGATGATGTGATCGGAACGGTTCGCGTTGATCCGGTCAATCATCGCCGCCAGCGTTGTGGACTTGCCGGAACCCGTCGTGCCCGTCACCAGCACCAGCCCGCGCTGCTCTTCGCATATCTTGGAAACGACCGAAGGAAGATTCAGCTCTTCCACGGTACGAATTTTGGTGGGGATGACGCGCAAAACCATGCCAACGTTTCCGCGCTGCTGGAACACGTTCACACGGAATCTGCCTAGGCCCGCCACGCCGTACGCCATGTCCAACTCGGCCGTTTCCTTGAACTTCTGTTTTTGCCGGTTGGTCATCATGCTGAACGCCATCGAGAGCATCTCTTCCGGCGTCACGCGCGGAACGTCCGTCAGCGGGGCCAATAGGCCGTCCACGCGTAAATAAGGATGGTTGCCGACCTTCAGGTGCAAGTCGGAGGCTTTGTTCTCCACCGCGCGGCGAAGCAGATCGTCAATACTCAGAGCCATAAGCAGACACCCCGCAAGAACGCGCTTCCTGATCGAACGTAGCACCCGCCGCGCATGCCAACAAGGCAGCCGGGAAAGGTAGTTGCGCTCTAGTTACCTGAGCCTCCGGACAGGCAAAAGCTCCTGATGCGCCAGATGTGCCCCGATTTCCGACCCCCGCCGCGAAGTCCGCGTAGGGGCGCAGGACTCCTGCGCCCCAAACGCTCAGACCTCAACCCTTGGGGGCTCCGATCATCATCAAACTCTCACTGGATTAGCCTGCTCAGAAATGCAGTGAAGAAACTCTATTCGACGATTCTCAAAAACTCGCGCACTCGAACCTACCTCTCCGTCTTCCGGAGGAACAGCGTGTCATACAAGAGACCCGCCACGAATCCCCCGCCCAAGGGCCCCACCCAATATATTCCCTGATTCAGCCAGTGGTGCGAAGCCAGCGCCGGCCCGAACGCCCTGGCGGGGTTCAATGCTCCGCCCGTGAACGGCCCGGCAACCAGAATCCCCAGCGTAATCGTCAGGCCGATGCCAAATCCCCCGATCGCGCGGAACGCTCCGCGTTCGTCCACCGCCGTCGCAAACACCACCAGCACCAGGAAGAACGTCGTCACCGCTTCCAGCGCCAGGGCGCTCCAGGTCGGGAAGTCGCGCATCAGTTCCGGCGTGCCAAGCGCCACGTTGCGCCAGGTTTCGTCAGGAATGATCACCTTCAACAGAAACGCCGCGGCTACCGCCCCCAGCAGTTGCGCGCTCCAATACGCCAGCGTATCCAGCGTGGAAAGCCGCTTGGTCACCCAAAACCCAATCGTTATCGCGGGATTGAAGTGCCCGCCGGAAATATGTCCCAGCGCCGAAACCATGATGGCCATCGTCAGGCCCTGCGCCAACGCAATCGCCGGCAATCCCAGTCCGCCTGTGCTTCGCAGGTGCCAATCGACGCACACGGCGCCGGCGCCGAAGAAAATCAGCGCGAACGTTCCAAGAAACTCCGCAGTCAGTTTTTGTGTAAGGTTGTACATCGCACGGCCTCCGGGGCACAGCCTTGAGTACAACGCGATGCCAACGATTCTAGCCGGAAAGCGCAGCCCGCGCCAGAAAGGATGAAGCGAATTGGTTTACGAGATTTTTGTAGGGGTGCAGCACTGCTGCACCCGATCTCGGCAAGATCTCAATATTTTGCAGAATCCCCTACCGCGTGACCGCCACCGGCGCATTCACCGGCGTAAGCCAGTTGTGCCGGTCCGCTTTCTTCCCGCTGGTCAGCGCGAAGAACTCTTCCTGGATGCATAGCGTGACCGGTCCCGCCACCCCCTTGCCGATGGTGATGCGGTCAATCGAACGGACCGGCGTGACTTCTGCCGCCGTCCCCACGAAGAAGACTTCCTCGGCAAGGTACAGCATCTCGCGTGGGATGTTCGCTTCCTTCACCGGAATGTTCAAATCGCCGGCGAGCTTGATTATGGAATCGCGCGTGATTCCGGGAAGAATGCTGGCGGCCACGGGCGGCGTTATCAACGCTCCGTCCAGCACGAGGAAAATGTTCATGCCGGAACCTTCGCTGACGTGGCCGCTGGCGTCCAGCGCGATGCCTTCGGCAAAGCCATTGATTTCGGCTTCCATGTGAATCAGTTGGGAATTCATGTAATTGCACGCCGCCTTGGACATGGCCGGCAGCGTATTGGGCGCCATGCGCGTCCAGGAGCTGACGCAGACATCCACACCCTTGGCGAGCGCTTCGGGACCCAGATACGCGCCCCAGCGCCAACACGCCACGTACACCTCGACGACCGAGTGCAGCGGGTTCACACCCACTTCGCCGTAACCACGCAGCGCGATGGGCCGCACGTAGCAGGCATCGAGCTTGTTGAGGCGCACCAGTTCGATGGCGACGCTGGAGAGTTCCTCGGCGGTGTAAGGAAACTCCATGCGGTAAATCTTCGCGGAGTTGATCAGCCGCTGCATGTGTTCGTGCAGTCGGAAGAGCGCAGGGCCTTGTTTCGTGTCGTAGCAACGCAGGCCATCAAAAACCGCAGAGCCATAGCTGACAACGTGCGAAAGGACGTGAATCTTCGCGTCGTCCCAGTTGATCCATTTTCCGTTGTGCCAGATTTTGTCGGTCTTCTGTACCGGCATGGCTTGCCTCCCTGACTGAATCGGTTTTACCAGCTCGCAAGTTCAGAATATGCCAGGGGTGCGGGAGCGTCAATGAAAAGGCCCGAGGTGTGAACGAGAATTCGCGACCATTTTGGCGTGCTCTTTTTTCGCGTTCCGGCCAATTTGGCCGAATTAGCGTTTGTCCGCCGGAGGCGTGTTTTCCGTCGGCCGCCCTTCCATCATGTAGGCCGCGGTGGCGAGAAGCTTTCCGTTGTGATTTTCCCAGATGCCCAGAAGAACGAACGGCAGGATCGTCGCCACCGCCCAGAGCTTTGCGTTGCGCGGCAGCTTGGCTTCCGGCTCCCACCGGAAGAGTTGCGAAGAGATGAAGGAGGCCAGAGCAGCCCACGCGATCAGAGAGAACACCACCGTGCCGAGAGTATACAAGTGAGCATCGGCAAGCATCGCACGCTGCAAGCCATAGACGAAATAGGTCGCGGGCAGGAAGAGTCCGATGCGCTGGACCATGTGCGGTAGCACGGCCAGCGGGACGGTTGCCCCCGACAGAAAAATCAGCGCGAACCAGAGGAGTTGGTTGATGATCTGCGTTTCCTGCATGGTGTTGGTCACGCTGGCGACAACCAGGCCCATGGCTCCAAATGCGGTGATCCCTAGAATTACAAGTACAAATACGCTAATCAGATTGCCGAACGTGGTCACGTGGTAGATGAATCGGGCAAGCAACAGTTCAAAAATGACCGTCGGCAGAATGAGCAAGTAG
This sequence comes from Acidobacteriota bacterium, assembly GCA_003154775.1. Taxonomy (GTDB): domain Bacteria; phylum Acidobacteriota; class Terriglobia; order Acidiferrales; family UBA7541; genus Acidiferrum. The sequence goes on from PMES01000114.1 coordinate 34,832, forward strand.
TTCGCCAGAATGCTGGACACGATCATGCTTGATGCCGCAATGGGCGCGAGCCGAAACCGGCGCAGGATCCCCTGTTCGCGCCAGGTCACCAACTGCATGCTCAGTCCCCAGAATGTTCCCATGACCGTAAAGGACAATATCGGACCCATCAGGTAGGCGACCGCTTCTGGTTTTCCTTTGGCAAAAACACTCCCGTAAAGAAAGAAAATCGCCAGCGGCATGATCAGGCTGAAAAAGAGAAATGTCTTATTGCGCAGCGTGATGCGAATGCGCACCGCGGCAAGCGTGAGAATCGTCTTCAATCTCGCAGCCTCCTTCCGGTCAGCTCGATGAACACGTCTTCCAGCGAAGGCGTCGCAATTTCCAGGCTCACCAGCTCGTTGCCCTGCGCCTCCAGGTATTTCACCAACGACACAATCGCCGGCGCCGTCCTCTGGCAATGCAGCACGTACGCCCCGTCCACTTCCAGCGCGTCGGCTACGCCTTCGAGTTTGCTTAGCGCTTCCTTCGCCGCCGGTTTGGCCAGCCGCACTTCCACGCGCGTGGTGTCTCCCGAGCGTTGTTTCAGTTCCCGTGGAGTGCCGGAAGCAATCAACTTGCCGTGGTCAATGATGGCCACGCGGTCGCAGAGCTTTTCCGCCTCTTCGATGTAGTGCGTCGTCAGGACGATGGTTTTCTTTTCGCGCTTCAGCTCTTCGATGATCACGTAGATCTCTCGACGCACCTGGGGGTCCAATCCCGCCGTCGGCTCGTCCAGAAAAAGCACCCGCGGATCGTTCACCAGCGCCATCGCCAGCGCCAGCCTCTGCTTCTGCCCGCCGGAAAGCTGGTTGTAAAACGAATGCCGCTTCTCTTCGAGTCCGAAGCGCTTCAGCAATTCGTCGGGATTTCGCGTGCGCTTGTAGAAGCTGGCAAACAGCCGGATCGCCTCGCTCACGCGCAGTTTGTCGGGAAGGGAAGTGGCCTGCAGCGTCGCGCCAATTTCATTCTTCAATTCATTGGGGTTTTTCTGCGGATCCAGGCCGCAAACCGTCGCCCGCCCGCCGTCGGCCACGCGTAATCCTTCCAGCACTTCGATGGTGCTGGTTTTTCCGGCGCCGTTCGGACCCAGCAGCCCAAACACTTCGCCCTCTTCCACGCTGAAGCTGACGCCGCGCACGGCTTCCACATCACCGTAGCGCTTCACGAGATTTTCGACCTGCAGAACGGGAGTCATCATGGTCAAGAATCCCCTATGGTACCCCAGGTTGGCGATTCTCCGTAATCGCCGAACACTGATGCCTCGGCTCATGCCGGCCAACGGTTTGGCAGTGGCTGCGGTTTGCGCGGTACACCCACCCCGGGTGTTTTTGTGAAGCATGTGAAAAGAAAGGGGTTGCGGGCGCAAGAGTGCGCAAGTATGTGAAAACACAGGAGATGATAAGGCGTTTGTTTTGATATTCTTACGAACAAATGTGCCGAGAGTGCGTGTGGCGGGGGACTGTCGAGCGCGGGCGGGCTGGTGCCGAGTATTCACGACGCATCATACCACGTTATTTACCGTATGTCAAATAGTATTTAGTAGGTACTAGTTTCGAAACTGGTACGAGGAGGGGAGAAGAAAGAGAAACCCAAAACCCACCCTTGCATAAAACGCAGGCATGGGCCACCCGAAGTTGCCTGAGCGCATTAAGCCTGCGCTACCCGACATTCGCCCCTATACTGAGCTTGTATGGATGTAGAACACCTTGAACGCGTCTTGATCCGGTGCCGATTACTTATTACTCGGGGTGCAGTACTGCGGCTAGGGCCTCGGACGGGGGCGGATATTGGCCAGAATAGAGCTCAGTTCATAGCTGAGTGCCACAACGTATACAAGAAAGCCGCGCGAATTCTAATAAGCGAAATGCTGCGCATACAGAAAGAAATCGATCAGTTAGGCGGTGGCAGGGACCACGAACTGCTAGATCGTTACAAATATTGGTTACGGATTTTGGAGTTCTCCTACGATTCTTTCATATGGATTGCATCCAATCATGATCGCAGTAATGTGACCAAAATCTACAAAGGCGCCAAGTTCGGGTCGCTATTGCAGCAAAACATCCAGTCCGTGATCGAGACAGCTGACGAGCTGAATGTCGCAGAAAATGTTTTTGCGTTCCCTCTCGACTTCAGCCGTTTCTCGTGCATCGGCGATCTACTGCGCATCACGCGACACCGCGCGGGTGGTATCTCTCTAGATTTCATAGAAGTCAAAGAAGGAGAACTCAATGAGCGCATTCTGAAGGTTATTCTCTCAAAAGGCGAAGAGGGCCTTGAAGATCTTTTTCATCAATTCGGCGAAAAGGCGGTCAAGCAAGGCAAACGCATGCTCAAGCAAGAGCGGGTTGCTCAGCGCCAACTCAAATACTTTGATGCCGCCCCGGGGATATACAGAGGGCCCGACGAGAATCGGATCGTTTCCGAATTGAGGATAGGTCTGGAGGATCAGTTCGATGATCTCATCGAAATCCTCGTGGAACGTGCGCGGCAAGGTGAGTTTTCTAGCGATGTCGTCGATGACTGCCTCGTAGTCACAGCGTTGGACTCCACTTCTCCACAGAGATACAACGTCACGGATTTCTCCTCGCGAGCGGTGGTGTACTCAGCGTTTCTCGCGAATGAGCAATTCAAAAATCAAGACGAACTGTCCGACGCAGTGCAAAATATAACTTTCATTGACTGGATAGAAGCCTTAAACTCCGCTGTCTGTATCCCACCTCTCCTCAGGAGACCGCTACGCACCCGATCGTTTCTAGATTTGATGTCCGGGCGAATCCAATTGCGTTTCTATCTTGACCCCACGGCTTTTTTGCAGCTCTGTCGGGAACAGAAATTACAGGCTGGCTTTATCAAGAAAAAAATCACGAATCGACTCAAGACATCTGGGGGCTGGCGGAAGGGTCAGTACCCCATATTCGGAGGCCGTGCATTGGGCTATGTCGCTGGCAATTTTGCCGGTGTAATTGGGTGGGGTATTCTCCACGAAATTATGTTTAATTGGAGAACACCTGGAGCTATTGCGCGCCATCTCGCGCACTCGAGTGCTGAACTCCAGCAGCTAGGTCAGTCGCCCGTGGGCGAGCACGCTAGGCGAAACTGGTTTTCCGAAAGGGACTTAGAAGTTGTCTAATTATTTGCCTGTCGTTGCGCTCTTCGAGCTCAAGAGGAGCGCGGATCGAAGACGGAGGCCCGCTGCATTTTCAGGCGCGTGGCTCGTCCGTCGGGTGGCCTTCCTTCGGCTTGAATTTGGGTCACACATGGACAGGTTACGACTCTAGCCTGAATTTCTCATAAAA
>PMES01000101.1 GCA_003154775.1 Acidobacteriota bacterium
TTCTGCCTCGCCATCGTAGCCGGATGCGGCCCAGCCGAGAGCCGCGTCGTCGGCTTTTGGCCGACCAAGAGAAGAGCGGTGCCTTCGGCACCGGGAGTTGGACGGACACGTCACCCCGTTTCGGGTGCTGCACGGCAACCGAGGTTGCTATGCGGGAACTTGCTGCAACCGCGGCGGCTAGCAACTTTCCGCTGGCCGTGGTTCCTATCCTCCAATCCGTGGTTCCCGTATGGGAACTTGTTGATTCTGTTGGGCGTCACGCCGCGCCCGATTGCCTGCCTTTGATTCAGAACTATGGAGTGCCACATGCCCACGCCACGGAGCAAATCCATCAGCACCAAAGTTACCGAAGAGGAGTACGCGCAGTTTGAAGCCCTCGCGGGCGATCAAACGATCAGTGAGTGGGTGCGCGATGCATTGCTGAAGGCTGCTGAGCCTAGTCCCGCCGAGCAAACTATTGTGGCGGAACTGCTGGCCCTGCGAATGATCCTGATGAATATCCTATTCAGCATTGCCAATCGCGAGCAGCTCACAAGCACGGCTATGGACGACATTATTAAACGGGCCGACGCGAGTAAGTTGGCGAAAGCGATGGAACGGCTGACAAGCGCAACTACGGGACCACAGAGGGGCTGAGAGACAACCCAGTCGGAGCGAAGCAATGCGCATGGAATGGGGTCGAGCAAAGAGCACCGTAGGACCGAGCACCCCGCCGGTGTACACCTACGTCCTCGTGCTCCTCTCCGTCGTGGTAACTCTGGGAGTCCAAGGCTTCCGTTACGAGCGAGTCTGGACGCCCCTTGAACGACATTATTTTGCTGCTTATTCGGCCTCGCAGATAGCCGGTATTGTTCGCGACAACGGCTGGTACACCCTGCTGCAAGTTGTTACCCGTAAGGGGAGCCGATTGGCGCTGGACAGTGACGTAGCGTCTGCAGTTACAGAAAGCGGAGAGAACACTTTCGCACTCACCGAGGAAGCCTTGAATCATGGCGCGATGCGCCTTGAATTCCATCGCAGTTATTGCAACAACTCCGAGATGCACGCCTACCTCGGTAACTGGATTTATCAAAACCAAACCTTTATGGATTTTGTGCGGCCAGCCTTGTGGGCCGGGCTAGTTCTGTTTTTCACGGGCCTGTTGCCGGCGACCTATCTGGACCGCAAACATTCTATTGCGCTGCGTTATGGGAAGAGACCAAGCGGCCCGAATTTGATGAATGTGGCGAAGCACAATCCCACACACCGCTTCCGGGGCTTTGGTTTGGTGAACGGGAAACGCACGATGCTGGACAGAGTGTTCGGTCTTAACAAGAAGCTCCCTGTTCCACTATGCAAAGAGAATCCCCACGTTTTGATGATGGCGGAGCCCTCGCCTCAAGCACCAGTTAAGAGCGCAGCCCCTGATACGGGAATAGATCGCGGGTATCCAGGGAATGGCACGCGACAGGAATCAGCGCCACAAGAGCCAGCGCCGAGTCAGGAACCAGAGTTAGAGCACGCCGTGACATCCACCAAGAGGCACTTCTTCGAGTAAAGAACATGCTTACCATTTCCAAGCCGCTCAGTGCAGGCCAAGCGCATGCTTATCATCAGGAGGAGTTTAGCAACGCGCAGGAGAACTACTACAGCGAAGGCGACCGGATACGCGGCGAATGGCACGGGAAATTGGCCGAGAAGTGGGGCTTGCGTGGTGGCGTCCAAGAGGAACAATTTCGGCGGCTCAGCGACGGTCAGCATCCGGTTAGCGGCGAGCAGTTGGTTCGCCATCAGACGGCGCGTGAATATGTGAACGAGCAAGGCAAAACGGTCAAGGCGATGGAGCACCGCGCAGGCTGGGATGCCACCTTCTCCGCGCCCAAAAGCGTATCGCTGACGGCGCTTGTGGGCGGCGATGAATGCGTGCAGGAGGCCCATCGTGCCAGCGTCGGAATCGCGCTGGGCGAGATGGAGCGCTACGTCCAGGCCCGGCTTGGAGGAAATGTTCCACCGGAGACAACCGGGAATTGGGTCGCCGCAAGATTCGAGCACGACAGCGCCAGGCCCGTAAACGGTTATGCAGCCCCGCAGCTTCACACGCACGTGGTCTTCTTCAATCTGACAGAAACGGCCAATGGTGAAACACGGCCCCTTCAACCGCAGGAACTCTATCGCACGCAGCAATATGCCACCGCCGTATATCGCTCGGAACTGGCGCACCGTCTACAAGGGTTGGGCTACGAGATCGAGCACGGCAAGAGCGGTCAACCGGAAATCAAGGGGTATAGCCATGAGTATCTCGAAGCTTCCAGTCCACGCCGGAAACAGATCAAAGAGCATCTGGCGATGGAGAATCAGAGCGGCGCGGCCGCTGCGCAGATCGCCGCCCACCACACACGCGAGGCAAAGATCGGGTTGTCGCATGAGGAGATGCAGCAGCGGCACAAGGACATGGCAACTGAGTTTGGGGATCAACCTGACCACGTGAAGGCGGAGGCCGAAGGAAGAGCGCGCGACGTTGGCCAGGATACGGGAAAGAAGATTGCTCACTCGGCTGTGACCTTCGCCAAAGAACGAAACTTCGAACGCGATGCCGTAGCCGATGGGCGCGCTTTGTTGACTGACGCACTCAGGCGCTCCATGGGTGGAGCGACGCTGGCCCAGGTGAAAGCGAATTTCGAAGAGCGCATCGAATCAGGCGAGTTCGTTGAAGTCCAAAGGCAAGGTAACTCGCCCGACCGGGCGTTTACGACCGCTGAGATGATCGACTACGAACGCGACACGATCAATACCATGCGCGCGGGCCAAGACCGGCATGCGGCGCTAGCGACTTTTGGCACGCGCTGGGCTATGCGGGAAGCGCATGGCCATTTGAGCGACACGCAACGCCGGGCTGTGGAACAAATCTTGTCGAGTCGCGATCAAGTGACGGCGCTTGAAGGCGTGGCAGGTGGGGGTAAGACTACCTCCCTCGCGGCGGTCCGAGAAGCCGCTGAGCGAGAGAACTACATCGTCAAGGGTTTAGCGCCCACCTCTCGCGCGGCACAGAAGCTAGAAGAAAGTGGAATCAAATCGAACACGTTGCAACGCCATCTTGCCCAAAGCTATGAGGGACACGAGGAACGGAAACGCCTTTACGTCCTGGACGAATCGAGCCTGGCGAGCACGAAACAAATGAACGAATTCCTCCACCGGTTGCAAAAAGAGGATCGCGTGCTGCTCGTTGGCGACACACGCCAGCACCAGGCCGTTGAAGCGGGCAAGCCGTATCAGCAGTTACAGGAAGCCGGAATCCAGACGACTCGACTGGACGAGATCGTGCGGCAGAAAGACCCGACGCTCAAAGAAGTTGTGGAAAAGCTCTCGCGAGGGCAAGTCCGAGAGGCGATGGAGAAACTCGATGCCACTGGCCGAGTGCATGAGATCTCCGACCGGGACGAGCGTATCGCCACAATCGCGCATGAATATAAGAAACAACCTGAAGGCACGCTTGTGGTGTCCCCCGACAACCAGTCACGAGTGGCGATCAATGAAGCGATTCACTATGCCATGCAGGATACGAACCGGATACCGTACCTCGAGTACCGGATGAAAGTCCTGGTCGCCCGGCAGGAGGTTACAGGAGCTGACCGCCAATGGGCCGCCCAATACGAACCCGGCAATGTGGTGCGGTACGCCAAGGGCAGCAAGACGCTCGGCATTGCACCAGGCGAATACGCGCGAGTCGAAAGCGTTGACGAGAAACAGAATCGCGTCACGGTTGAACGGAAGAACGGCCAGCGGCTGAGCTACGACCCTCGCCGTTTACAAGGCGTGGCGTTGTATCGAGAGGCAGAGCGAGCATTCAGTGAAGGCGACCGCATACAGTTCGCCGCTCCGAATCGAGACCAGCACGTCGCCAACCGTGAGCTGGGCACTATCGAGAAGATCGATGAGAGTGGCCACCTCAGAGTCCGTCTCGACTCGGGCCGCGCGATCGCGTTCAACATTCGAGACAATCCTCATCTCGATCACGGCTACGCAGTGACCAGTCACAGCAGCCAAGGACAGACTGCTGATCGCGTGCTCATCCATGTGGATACCGAGCAGGCGGGAGAAAAGCTCGTCAATCGTCGCTTGGCATACGTCGCAGTGTCGCGTGGACGCTACGACGCCCAAATCTATACCAATGATAAAGCCGCTCTTGCCGAAGGGCTTGGCCGCGAGGTTTCACATCGATCTGCTTTGCAGTCCACACGCGCAGCAGAACCACGCGTCGCTCAAAAGAGCGAGCCAACCTCTTCTCCAACTCTGGAGAAGGAGCGAACAATCGAACGAGACCTCAGCCCTGGCCGCTAGGCGTGCCACCTGCTCCTACGGTCGCCCACCTTGGCTCTTCTTCCGGTTCTACAGCTTCAGCAGTGTAGCCATGACCGACTCAAGCTTCGTGCCGTACGTGTTCAGCCGGAGAACCCGCCGCCGTTGTGGACGCGAAAGGCGCTCCTCGTACCGTAGAACTTCATCACGATGTTTGGGATCCTCAAGGTCCGCTCGTAGTAGTTTCCGTTCCAAAGCCCGATCCCCCTGTGCCAGGATTTTCATCCAGACAACGCGCACGCGCTTGTGTTCTGCCCAGAGAGCATTGTAGGCACGCGCGGCGTTACGGTGCATCAATCACTCCCCATTGCTTTCATTCTGCACGAATACTTTGAGCTGCCTGAAATTGCCCGTTTTCCAGTCGCTCAGATCGGCTTCCTCGATCACGGTGGAAGTGACAATCCTCCAACACAATTCGGTCCTGTCTGTGAATCGGACGCGGATATAGAGAATGCCTTCCTCGAATGCATGGTCAGTCCAATGCACGACCTTGCCATGGATACCTGGGTATTGCTTGCCGTGGATAATTCCCCGAGGGGACAGCCTCACAGGTGACTTTCGCTTCGTCATTGGTTGGAATCCTGCTCTCGCGTCGGCGTGGTGTCGATTCGTGAATCGCTGGTTGGTGGCTGTGACGGATTCGCGCGTTTTGCTGTGCGCTTTCTCGTCGTCTTTCGAGGCCTCTTCGCAGTGCGCTTTTGTTTCTCTGCCTGCTCTACTTCGTAGCGCTTCTCGTCGTTGAAATCCCAATCGGGAAGGATGATCAATCGCGGCGGGAGTCCCTTCGCCTTGCGTGCTTCTTCGCGATGTCTGATCTCAAGATAGATATCATCTGGGTCTGTAATCCTCTTTTTGTGCTCACTCAGAAATTTGTATGCCGCAAGTGCATCGTTTTCGACGATGGCATCAAATTCGTCAAAAAACTGCCGATTCGCCTCCACCTGGGCGCTCTCGACATGAGCCCTGGCCCACCGAATCATCTCGCTTCGATAGGTCGGCACCTTTTCCATGCGCTCAAGCGCACGAATGACATGTTCGAACTCTTCGTTCAAGGCAAGTAGTTCCTGGAAGAGATGCAGCTTCATTGCTTCTTCCTTTCAGCAATCGCTTTAGAGGAAGAGCCTCGTTTGCTCCTTGCCCTACGTTTCTTGGCAGCCTGAGTCTTCTTGGCGGTGAGGAGTTTCTCTTCCTCCTCAGCGGACCACGGCAGCACGACGATCCGCGGAGGAAGGCCCTGCTTTTTCCGCTGCACATCACGGTCCTCGGCCTCCAAAAACACATCGTCCGGGTCTTTGAGCCATTGCAGGTACTTGTGATGGATTCGACTCCAATGCGTTTGGTTCGCCTGTTCGAAGTCGTTCGCTTCGCTCGTGACCTCGAATCCAATTTGTGCTCTCACGTATTGAACCTCGTTCGAGAGCGGCACGAGCACGTCGGACCTCTGACCAGGGCAGGCAGTGAGCCGTTTGAGGAGGGTTACGGACTCGCGGAGATTGCGATCGAGTAGGGCAAGAAGTTCGTAAGCAGTTTGTTTCATGTCCCGCTACCTCCTTCTGGACTCTCCTGCTTGGCGTCGCCAGTGTTCCGGGACTGTTCCGATTGTGGAGGGGGCGCAGACGCCGCAGCCTTCTGCATGGCGAGGATGCGGTCGTCGTCAGACTGAGTCCACGGAAGAAACACGGCACGTGGTGGCAACCCCTTTTCGCGGCGAAGCCACTCACGGGCTTTCACATCGTGGTAGATGTCGTTGGGATCTTCCTCGGCCTTCTCGCGCTTCCGGCGAATCCGGTAGAAGTGGTTCTCCTCCTCCTGCTCTTTCTGCGCGATCTTGCACGTAAAATGGTTATTCGCTTCGGCGCGCAATTCGCTCAGACTGGTGCGGACTTTGCTAACGTAATCGGGAGCTGCCATATCCAGCTTCTCTATGATGTTGAGGGATGCAAGGGCTTGGCTGAGTCCCTGATTGAATTGAAACAAGACTTCGTAAACACGAAGATCCATCGAACTATATCCTTTCCTGTGCGAGAGGCGGATCTCGCGGGTTCGAATCATTCCGCTCCGTCACGAGCGTCAAGCGTGCCGTTCTATCTGTTGAGGCACACGGATAGCGAGGCGGTCGAAAGTCCGACCGAAGCGGAGAGACACACTCAACGATTTTCAGTTAGGGGGGAGATTCAGCGACTGGCTCAGGAGGGGTTCGAGTCGGAAACAAAAGGAGCGATGGAGGTTGCGCCCAAAATGGGAAATGGATAACTTCTCTTACAGCCATCATTGCACCTCAGACGTGCGATTGTGGTCAGGGGCGCGTTCGGTGTTCAAGCACCGGCGCGTCCCGCTCAACCCAAACAGGAACGACGCAATACATCGCTAGTTCTATGCAAATAGCGCCATTCGCATGAGAGTATCGCAAACCAAACTGTTTGTGTCAACCCCCCACGACTGGCGAGTTCGGCTCATTCCTCCTAAGATAGGGCTATGAAGCGCGATCTTATTTCCAAAGTGATGAGTGAAATGGGCAGAAAAGGCGGGAAAGCAGCTAAGGGTAAGGGTGCAAAAGCCCGGATGGCAGCTCTGACGCCGGAACAAAGAAAAGAAATTGGAAAGAAAGCAGCAGAAGCACGATGGGCAAGAGTCAAGAAAAAGGGCAAAGGCCGTGCCAAGACATAATGCAAACCATCCCTTCCGCCACGCCGAGGGAATCGGGGCAAGTTGGCGAACCATGTCGGGCTCGAGTACGCGTCGTGAGCACGGTTAACTTAGGAAGTTCCACAAATCAGTTCTTCACCCGAATCTGCGGCTGCGAGGAGGTTTCAAGTGCCATGGATTTTCGGTCCCGCCTTTCCGGGCCATCCCAAGACAGTTGAAATGCGTGAGCTAAAGAACCTGGATGTGGAATCAAGAGCTAAGGCGTTCAAAGCAAGAGCTGATGCATTTTTCATCAAACAAGTCGATCATCTCCAGTCGCCATCGCTTTGGGTGCCGTTTCCCCTTGCTGTGATGACGTGCATTGGAATTGAGATGGTGGGCTCTTATAAGTTCGGTGATGCCCCGAATGATCGCAACGATCACTTCAAGAAGACCGTCGAAGACATTGATGTAGGCTTTTCTACAGAGCAGTTGACCCCGAAGGGAGACAAGAAAAAGCTCAGCTGCTTCATCTATCAGGGATTCAGAAATTCGCTCGCGCATGGTTACTATGGCCAATGGGTGTTCATTACACACGACGAGAAGAAGGCTCGAACTTTCCGCTATAGTGCTGCAAGGAATCTTGTCGTGTTGAATGTCTATTGGTTCTACGGACAGTTCAAGAAGACGTACAACCGCTATTTTTCAGACCTGCTGGCGGGAACCGATTCAAAGCACGACCCACTTAAGACGTTTAATGAGACCCTTGAGAAGAAGTTTGAGCTCTGGCTCAGGTGAATGCTAGCGAAGTCGGCTAACCAATGAAGAAAAACACTGCAATCGAGCAACTGCCAGACTTTCCAGCAATCAGACAGATTCAGGGGGCTCTGTGGGGAGTCACCGAGACGCGCGGTGCAGCGGTGCTGATCGGGGCCGGATTCAGTCGCAATGCAGTGCTCCCGGCACCTAATTCTCCCAAACCGCCACTTTGGACTGATTTCTTCCGGATCATGAAAGAACGCCTGTACCCAGGTTCGCGAGAAAAAGACACGACATCTGATCCCCTCCGGCTTGCGGAGGAATACAAGGCCGCATTAGGGCCAGCAGCGCTAGAGACCCTTATCTACGAGCTCGTTCGAGATAAGGAATGGAGGCCAGGTCCACTTCACCGCAAGCTTGTGCATCTCCCATGGACAGATATCCTGACCACGAACTGGGACACGCTTTTGGAGAGTGCGGCAGACGTTACCGACAGGGAAGAGACATATGACACCGTAAGAACGATTGCCGACATACCTCGCACGCGCTCTCCCCGGATCGTGAAGTTGCACGGTAGTATGCCATCAAACCCTCCATTCATCTTTACTGAAGAGGACTACAGGACTTTTCCGAGGAATTTCGCCCCGTTTGTCAATCTAGTCCAGCAAGTTCTGATGGAAAACGAACTCTGTCTCGTGGGATTTTCTGGAGACGATCCGAACTTCCTTCAGTGGTCAGGCTGGATACGAGATCAACTCGGTGACTCTGCGCGCCGTATTTATCTTGTCGGGGTTTTGAATCTGTCCCCTGCGCACAGGAAATATTTGGAAGCGAGGAAGGTCACGCCGATTGATTTTGCGCCCATCGTTGACGAGGCAGATGGTGAGGATTGGCACAACGTGGCTTCTGGTTTGTTCTTGGACTTCCTGCTCAACTCAAAGCCAAAGGCTGCCTCACAGTGGTTGTCGAACACGGGGTCAATTCGGTCGCAACAGTTGCTCGGGATGTCGCTAAACCGGACTGAGAGCGCAGGGCTGGTAGGGAGTTTCAAGGAACTTGTCACTGCTTGGCAAAAGGAACGCGAGTCCTATGCCGGCTGGCTGGTATGTCCATCGGGGGACCGAACTCGCATCAGGTCTGAGATCGGTAACCCTGAATACGTCTTCAGGCAGGTGCACGAGCATCTCCAAGCTCCCGAGCGAGCCACAGCCTTGTACGAAATTCTGTGGCGTCTTGATTTAGCATTTGTGCCCCCGTCCGTCTGGTTCCGCGGAGTATTGACCGAACTCGTCGAAGACTCCTCTTCTATTGTGAAAAAGCGGCAACGCTTTGAAATCGCTTTGATTCTCCTGCGTATCGCACGCGAGGAACGGGACCGTTCCTTGTTTGAACGCTGGGTTATATTTCTCAAAACGAATACCAGCTCTGACAAGGATGTCGTTGCAGCGATTGCCTATGAGGAGAGTCTGTGGGCTCGCGATCATTTAGACTATTCGGCACTTGAGAAGCTAGTGCCTACTATCACTGGGGAAGATCCGGCATGGAAGATAAGGCGCGCGGCTCTCCACTATGAATTGGGTGAGTCCGACAAAGCCGCGAAACTAATTACTGAAGTACTTCAAGAAATCCGCGAGCGCTACGTTCGGGACCGCAAGTCGATTTGGAACATTTCTCGGCTTGGGTGGGCTCTGTTTCTCGCTCGTGGTGCCAGACTTAACTCCGTCCAGCCGGAGAATGACGAACCACTCATTGCCTCTAATGAGTGGCCAGACTATTTTGTCAGGAATAAGTGTCTGTCTTGGGATGAGCTGGCCGAATTAGATCGCCAAATCAGCGAGGAATTTCGGGAGACGACAGAAGGCACACAATCCGAAAGCGCACTTTTTGAACCAGGCGCTTATACAACCACTGTGCGGTTTTCGAGTTCGTTAGGCAGGGCGATGAACGACACTGTACGGGTTGCAGACACAATTGGCCTGCCGACAATGGCCGGATCAGTTGATGTGATGCGTTCCCGTTTTTCCCGAGCAGTTGAGTTATCAAGCAGCTATGACGAAGCCGCGTTCTTGCGCACGATCCGAATTCTGAAAGGGCCTTCGGACAAACTGATTGAAAAAGTGTTCGGTCGTGTCCAAGTGGCTCGTATACCCTACGCTACTGCACAGAGATTGATCGACGTTTTGTGGACAGCGATCAACTTTGGACGGATGCGGTTTCCCAGCCCGAGCAGTTTCCTCCAGCCTGGTTTCAATGAGTTTTGGGTTGACCGTTTACGAGTTCTAGTTGAGGTCCTCTCTCGTTTGGTTGTTAGACTCGATGGTGAGCAGGCCATCGCGGCATTTCGTAAGGCTGTTTCTCTTGCTCATGCTCCGGACTGGAGATATTGGGCGCTGTTTGAACCACTCGGGAATCTGTTAAACCGCGCTCTCTTGGCGACTCCGCCTCGCGAGCGTCAAGGACTGCTCCTGGAGATCCTGAATCTGCCTCTTCCAGATGAGCGGGGCATCCAAGGACAGACTGGCGGCCCACTGGATGAATGGCCCGAAGTGATGGCTCGCTTTCCGGGCAGAATAAGAGGTCGCGGTTCCGATGAGGCTGGATTTACAGCACGAGTGGCTGTCCTACTTTCGAAACTGATCTGTGGCGATCCACTAACTCGAGGACGAGCAGCGATTCGCCTTGGCTATTTGCAACGAATGGGTTCACTGACTCCCGAGGAAGGTATCTCATTTGGGAAAGCCGTGTGGTCGAAGCGAGAGTCTGCTTCGGCTTTTCCGCAACACATTAGTTTACTTGCACACGTGCTGTTCGACATTCCGGGGCACGACAAGAGTGATTTGACGCGACTCTTCAGGAGTAATGTTGTCGCCAAGACTTTGTCCGGTCTCGTCAGCCCCGATCCAATTACGGAAATTGTCGGCGCGACCCGCGCGCGAAGTGATGGATCAAGAGCATTTGAATTAACCAGCGATGAAGCACTCAAGCTTTTCGATCTAATCCTGGTCTGGCAGCCCCGTCCCGTCACAATAGACCTTGACCGCCACAACGCCAAAATGACAGACGTCTTTGGCCTCGCACTGGCGGAGTCAATTTTTCCGGTTGTAGATCTCAAACACTTGGGACAAGACAGAATTGAAAAACTATTCAACAGAGTTGAGGCAGGAACATTGAATTCTGCCCTCATCGCCCTTGCCGATATCGTCCGATTGGATGGATCTCGGGAGAATAGGGCTGTCGAATTACTTCATCGGGCGATTTTCAGTCGTGAACGGGATGCCGTCGTTTACAGCCTCAGTGGCATTAATCGTTGGCGAATTCGTTCAAGAGAAGGCTCACTTGGAAAGATACCTCAGCGATTGAAGCAAGCTGCAATCACACTTGCTGTTGGGGCAAGAGAGCCTTGGTTGTCTTCGGCTTTATACCTCGCAGGCAAGTTCGTGGAAGATGGTGACGTCAGTGATGGCGACAGGCAAGAGTTGCTAGTTGTACTCGACAAGTTGAGAACCGAGACGGCATACACATCTTGGGAAACGAGCGACCCGCGGACTATCAATATCACTCACGTCCGTGCGCAATGTGTGAGGCTGGCAGAACAATTGCGGCAGGCTGGTGTGGTTCATGGCGCGATTGCATTTTGGATCGACCGCTCCATGGATGATCCGATGCCAGAAGTGAGATATGCCCTTGCCGATCTGGAAGAATAGCGAGTCGCAAAGGATCACATCCCTGACGAAACCGTGAATTGCCCTTGCTGCCCCGATGCTCCCCGGATAACTCCCACATGCTTTACTCGGCGCAACATAGGCCGTAGTTCGCTCCCACTGTAAAGCCCGCTTGTGCAGCTCCGCTCGGTATACCCCAACCGTGCTCGCTTCCGCGCCCCTCCGGGCTGCGCTGAAATACGCTTCGGAGCTTGACAGCCGCGAACCACGGCCAGAACCCGCCTCCAGTAAAGCATGTTGTTTTTTATGCCCTGAAAGGGCCTAGAAACACTAACTCACACTGGAGCGAACACAATGGCTAGCGTCTACGAAATCGTCACTGAGAAAATTATCAAGCAGCTTGAATCCGGCGTGGCTCCCTGGCGCAAGCCCTGGACCTGTCAGATTCCCGCAAACCTGCTCACGCAAAAAGAGTATCGCGGCCTCAATGTCTTTACTCTCGCCTCGCAGGGGTTTCCATCGCGATTCTGGCTTACCTTCAATCAGGCAACGAAGCTTGGCGGAAGGATTCGCAAGGGCGAGAAGTCTTCCCCCGTCATCTTCTGGAACGTTGGCGAAGAGCGAGAGATGACCACGCAAGACAGCAAGAAAGAGACTTCGCGGCCTTTTCTGCTCCGTTATTACAGCGTCTTCAATTTCTCGCAGACGGAAGGCATCGACATCCCCGCTTCCCTTCTGCAGGAGGCCCGCACCAACGATCCGATTGCAGCGTGCGAGCAGATTGTGGCGAACATGCCGAATCCACCAGCGTTCCAGCAATCCGACAAAGCATGGTACTCACCCAGCAGAGACGTGGTCGGTATGCCAGCACGCGGCCTCTTTCATTCATCGGAAGAATTTTACGCCACCGAATTCTACGAATTGGGTCACAGCAGTGGACACCCAAAGCGCCTGCACCGGGAGAACTTTGATAACCCGGCTCATTTTGGCTCTGAATCCTACTCGAAAGAGGAACTCATCGCGGAGATGACCGCTGCCATGCTGTGCGGCGTTGCGGGAATCGAACAGAAGACGATTGAAAACTCCGCCGCCTATCTCAAGACGTGGATTGCACGGATCAAGTCCGATTCGCGGTTGCTTGTCTCCGCCGCTTCGCAGGCCCAGAAAGCCGCCGATTTCGTCCAAGGCAAAATTGCGCATCAGGAAGGCGAATGGGAACTCGTGGGCGTAGGTGACACCAAACGCAATCCTACCCTCACTAATACACTCACTTAGAGTTCCTACCCTTACTCGTCTCGTTGCACCAACGCGCGGCACGCCCTTTGCCATGGCAAGTCACTTCCCCGGAACTTTTCAGATCGACCAAGAGCTTCCGAATCCATTCCCGGCCAACACCGGGACACGCACGCTCTATATCCGCCAGCCGAAATTCCCCGAGTTGGGCGTGAATGGCTCACAAGACCATTTCTGCCTTCGCCCCTTTGTTTCGCCCCTCGACCATGTGAGCGCGGGAGCCAAAGTCATCATCGAACGAGACTCGCGGCCCGTGGCGATCCTTGGTGCAACTCAAAGACTTTAACTATCTCCTCCCAGACTGTGCGGCCCTGAAAGCTCTCTTTCACTGGTACGCCTGCAACACGCATCGAATCAACACCGTGTAGATGCCGAATAACTTCTTGCAATTCTTCGATATAGTTCATAGGCTTTGCCTTGGTAGATAGTTAAACGTCCAGATAACAGGAGGATTCCAATGGCAAAGGTATCTCCTTATCACACAAATTCGCAGGAATATCCGCCGAAACATAGAAACGTATATCACGATCACGATGACTGCCCGGACGGTAAGAGAATCAAGCCGCAGCACCGTGAAAGCGGAACGGGCGGCAAATCGCGATGCGACGAGTGCATTAGGCTTGGTTAGCATAACGGCTCCCGAAAGGTTACTTCGCGTTGAGGTCCAGTCAGTTCTCATTGCCATCGAGCATGTTCCATGTGCGCCGAGGTTGTATCCCATGACCGTCATGAGGCGCTTGGCTTTTCTTGTGATTTTGCTTGCAGCAGCAGTCGGGATTGCTGCTGCTCAAGGCACGCCAAAACAGGGGGGCACAAAACAGAAGAGCGGTCAAAAGACTGAGGGCGCCAAGCAATCCGACCAGAATCACGAGACTGCCGACAAAGTGGCGATTCCGACTACCGACCAGCCATGCGCCCACCTGTCCGATACCCACACAGTAAAGAGTAGCGAGGATGCAGAAATACAATGGAAGGTCGTCGAATTTACAAAATGGCTCGCCATCGTTGGGGCGCTCCAATTTCTTGCTCTGATCGTTCAGGCCATTGTTTTTGGGCGCACCCTGAGGCAGGTTAGGATGCAGGCCGTCCTCATGCGGGAACATGCTGGACACCTTGAAAGTCTTGCCACCGCAGCCAGAGACAATGCCAAAGCCGCCAAAACCAGCGCCGATGCCCTGATCGGCGCTGAACGCGCTTGGATTCTTGAAGCTATAAATTTCCCAAACAATCTTCCGGTGCAACCAATCGCAGGAGACGTAATCATCGTCTATGTGGGCTTCACTTTCACAAATAGAGGCGGAACACCAGCCAGGGTTCTCGCCATCAAACTGAGATTCCATACCGTAGAAACGCCAAATAGCTTGTCGGATTCCCCGCAATATGACACCACGTCCATGCCGGAACTCGGTGCTTACGGCAGGATGCTAGCTTTTGGCGAACCGATCAGTGTCGGACGCAGCTTGGAAGGTCGCGCTGCCTTTAAGGAAGGCGACCGTCAAGCGATTGCCGAAAACAGACTTTCCCTCTATGCCTACGGAATAATTGAATATGAAACGCTCGGCATCAAGGCTTCGACCCAATTCTGCTACGTCTGGTGTGAACCTTGGGGATTCTCAACCTCTGCCGATGTAGCGGGTTTCCGCAAGGGCGGTCCACCCGCTTACAACAAGGCAATCTAGCAGCAAAGTCAGGGTCGGAATCCAAATTAGGACACTACCTCCCGCTGATCCGGCTCCCGATGGCGCGAACTTGATGGTATAATCCGGGCAGAATGCAACACGTTACTCTTGCTCTTCCTGACGAACTCTCAGCAGCGCTTGCTGCTCCCGGTCAAGATTTGTCCCGCGCCGCCTTCGAGGCCCTGGCTCTGGCGGCCTATCGCGAACGCAAAATTTCGGCTGCCCAACTACGACAGTTGCTAGGCTACGAAACCCGCATCGAGGTTGATGCCTTTCTGAAGAACCATGGCGTCGAACTGGAATACGCGATGGAAGACCTTGAGCGGGATCGCGAGACGCACCGGCGACTTGGCCTGTAGATGCAATCGATTGTAGCTGACACAACTCCCCTAAACTATCTCGTACTCATCCAAGCAGCCGAGATTCTTCCGAACCTATATAGAAAGGTTTTGATCCCTCCCGCTGTGAAGGCCGAACTGGCCCATGCAAACACGCCACATATCGTGCGCTCGTGGATTTCACAGGCCCCCTCATGGTTGGAAGTGGTGAACCTGAAGCAGCCCGTCGATTCGGCTCTATCACATCTGGACGCTGGCGAACGCGAAGCGATATCGCTTGCGTCCGAACTCCAAGCTAGCCTTTTGCTGATGGACGAACGAGACGGAGTGGCTATGGCCCGCCACCGCGGATTGACGGTGATCGGCACGCTCGCTGCGCTGGACCTTGCTGCAGTCCGTGGACTCATTGACTTGCTGACGATGTTCGACCGGTTGCGCGCGACCACGTTTCGATCACCACTTCGCCTCATGGTTAGCATGCTGGAGCAGGATGCCGAACGCAAGAAACGTCAAGAAGGCGGGCCCGAATATGGTGGGCCTTCTAACGCCGGTTGAGCTGCGCCAATTTGCCCCTCTGCGGAGAGCGTCTCTCTCTAGCCCTTCGTATGCCCCGCTCCTTTCGGCGACGCCGCACTTGTGTGCGTGCGACGCTAAGGGCGCGTCGTTTCTAGTACAGAGCTACCAACCGTAGGACAGCAGTTTTCCAAACGTTGCTAAGGGACTTTGGTCCCCTCGCTGGTCCACACGACTGGCTTGGAGACGCTTTCACTAGGTAGGCCGTGAGCTTTTCACGGTAAACCTCCTAGCGGGAAGTGTCCCGCTTCGCCATTGGGCAGAAGCCGCAGGAAAGCTTGAGATGTTTCGCGGAATTCGCTTATCGCATCAGTCAAAGAAGCGGTTGGAATCGAATTGCTCCGGAGTAAGCCTTTTGCTCTTGAATCGCTGCAATTCCGAACGGGCCACTTTAAGGACCTCGCGCTTCTCCACGCTTACACTCTCCTCCCTGATCATTAGTCGACACCGACACCTAGGTCAGTAGTCAAATTCTGCGCTTGAGCCGTTTGAGCAACACACTCGCTCAAAAAGGATCCAAGATCGTCTCCTCGGGTGCGCCACTTTTTCGATAAAAAAAAGACCAATCCAAAACGCACGTTGCAAATCGAACGTGGGACACCCTCCATCCCTCTGTGCTTCCCAGGAACTTGCTGCAGTGTCACCACCACATCGCGCCGCAGGATTGCGTCTGATTTCCTAATTATTTTCCGGGCCACCCCGCCCTATAACCCCTGTTCCATATCGCTAAGCAATGTGTCGGCAGCGGGTTGAAACTCGGCCACCCGCGTCTGGCATCGCGCCACAACGTGATAAACGCCAATAACGGTGAGCCGCGCTTGCTCCACATCCTCTTTGGTTATTTCCTGCCAGCAATTTGCATGAATGGTGTTGCGGAGATTCCGCACCTTATCGGCAACGCAGGTTACGCATTCTCTGCCCTGTGGATTATGTGCTTCCAAGGCGTCAAAGAGTGGGTCAGCGTCGAAGCTCTCGATCAGCTTATAGAATTTCAAGTTTGGACCGTATTTGATACGCAGAAGTGATTCAAGAGCCGCACCGAAATTCATCTCCGCTTCGGGCCAAAGCTCGTGACTGGCACACAGTACGGCACGATATACGTAGTAAGCACCCATGTCGTGATATTTTTGCTGCTCTGGAGTAGCGGTTAGCGGGTTCATATTTACTCCAGCCTCGTCGGTCATTTGTAAGGTCCGCCAGTTGGCATGCAACTGCCGTCAGGAGACAAGAAGAAATTCCACTTGCGCCCGTCACTCATCTGAAGCGTCAGACGTTCGTTCCATCCTGCGTCTATCTTCGCCGAACTGTCTATGTGCATCCGCGCAACAGAAAAATCCGGAACGACGCCCGCACTGTCGAGTGCATTGACTCTATGGAATCTGCGCTCAATCTGAATTTCGTACCGAACATCTGCAAGAAAGTCCTTGCCCCGATAGACCTTTCCCAAACCCTTTTCGGTCATAGCGCGCTCTCACCTTCGGCCTTCGTCTTCCTGCTCGTCCTCGTTCCGGTCCAACACTTCCATAAAGCCATCGAACGTGATGACGCCCGGCTCATGAGCGGTAAAAACCTCGTCTGTAGCGGTAAAGATTCCTCGATGTTCCACAATGGTCTGCTTCTTGAGTCGGTGCTCGTCAGTGTCTACCGCAATGGCGTACTGCTGCTCCATGAGCTTGGGGTTCTCGACGGCAACGAGTTCGCTGTCCAGTCCATGCTGGGATTTGAGATCACTCTGGGTCTTCTGCATAGTGGGAAGATAGTCAGTCGAGGCGTGCTTGATGTTTTTCACCCAAACGAACGGGTAGTGGTAGTTCCGCAGGTAGCGGGTCACTTGGGACACACGAAGGTTAGGCAATGCCCGGTAATAGAATCGCATGGCGACAGCATAGCAGATTGGTTTTTTGCAGAAGGCGTGAAGTGCTCTCGGAGTTACCTAGTTCTTTAGCATCATCAACGCACCTATCAGGCGGGTGGCCGATAGACCGCCAGCTAGGACGGTTTTGGGTGCCGCCCCCTTTGGTTTTCGAGGGTACGGATTGGAACGAACTGACGAAGCTATGGTGCGAGCTATGCCTCAACTGCCCTCAGAGCCCGCTCCGGCCATCGTAGAAAAGTTCTAAAATCGTCCCCTAGGGCGCGCCACTTTCCTCATTTTGGGTCTGCTTGAAGAATTGCAGTTCCACCCGGTGCTTCATCCGAGAACCCCGCGCACCCTTCAAACCCGAAAGGGATGCGCACCCACTTAATTGTCGTATCCTTAATCGTTAACCGTCGGTGTGTTATTTTCCGCCCGCGTGAAAAATCAGTGCGAGCAAATCATCCGAGGCGAAAGGTCGGCCACCCGCCCCGTCACTTCACTTTCGAGGATTGGATAAAATCAAATGCGCATTTACATGGATGAATCGGGAAATTTTACTGCGGATCAGTTGATCTCAGTCGTACTCGTGCTCGCTATTCCTTCGACGAACGAAAGCGAACTCTTTTCCGAGTTTTCGCGTGTTACAGCAAGCTGGCCAAAGCAAGACGGAGAAATTAAAGGCAGCAGTCTCGACGAATCGAAGGCCGCTGAGATAATTGCCTTGCTTTCGCGATTCGAGGTTATCGCGGACTTCTGTTGCATCGATATGGCCAACCATGCGTCCGCCGATATCGAAGACTTCAAAGAACGTCAGGCAAAGGCAGTCGTCGCAAACCTCTCACCATCGAACCACGCGGATATGATTAAACAATTGAATGATACTGCGGCGGCAATTCGCCGGATGCCAAACCAATTATTTGTGCAGGCTGTGCTAACGATCAATTTAGTTTTCGAGACCGTTCAGGTCGCCACAATGTATTACTCTCAACGGTTGCCGAAGGAACTTGGAGACATTGCGTGGGTAATCGACGGCAAGGATCATAAGCCGACCGAAATGGAGGACATTTGGAGCTTGCTCGTTGTTCCGTTCGCCGAGAGTCATTTCATAAAAACGCCGCTCATTATGTTAGTGGAGGGCGACTACTCGGACTTTGATCGCCGCTACAAAAGCGATAGTGATGCGGAGTTGATGTCTCATCGTAAGTGGTTAGAAACAACGTATTCGATCCCCGCGCGATCTCGCGCGAATCCGGTCACGGATCCGAAGTTGCTCTTGACCGAACAGCTCGAATTCACGGACTCAAAACGCCATGTGGGACTTCAGCTTGCAGACATGCTCGCGAACATTGTTCGGAGGGCATTGAACAACATGCTTCTGCAAACTGGCTGGGAAGATTTGGGCAAAGTGCTCGTTGAAAAGAAATGGAAGGACAACTCTTGGTTTCAACGAATCGGCAACAGCCGAGGCCACGTGCTCCCCTCGAATCACGTCGTCAGGGTAGCCGAAATTCTTAAAAGCAAAGCGAAGCCGATGCAGCATCAAAAGTAGATGATCTTAGTCAGTCTGACCTTTTCGATCTCAGGCACCGTAAGCGTCATCGATCGCCGGGTGCCGCATCTTTTTGCGTGTTTGCACAGCGTTAAGCCCTTTACCGCCAGCCATTCCTAAGTGCGCATGACCACATCACACCGCAGTTCCCTCAGGCCTCGCATCACATTTTCGAGGGTGCCGCATCCCTTGCGGTTCTTGCAAGGGTGCGGGTTTCGGTTTTCCGGTGGAACTAGCACCACTGACGCGAACAACTACGTCATTCAGCTCCTACACCTACGATGCGGACAAGAATCTAACCATCAAGACGGGACCCCAACACCTACGACTTCGTGGGGGAAGGTAACGCAGGTCAACGATCCGACCGGGACGTGTGGATTCTCCCAGGACAACATGGGCCGCTAATTTGAAGCTGGAAGTCCAGTCCCAGGGAACTCAATCTATGTCAAGGCTGCCACGAAATTGCCGAGAAAAGTTCTAAGATCGTCCCCTTGGGCGCTCCACTTTCATTTCTCCTTTACATTCGGTAACTTCCGACGATACCCTTTTTCCAATCAAGAACTCTACGAATGAGACACATACGCGGATCACTGATGTCGAGAAAGACATTCAGAAACATTCTTAGGACGGCCGGAGCGTACCTTTTTCGTACGTCGCGGGAGGCATTACATGGGAACTCTTATTTTTCAGGGCATGGCATCAGACGCAGGCGACGGCAAATGCCAAGTCGCCGAAGGAACATCGGGCGGCGCGGTGAAATGCAATCAGCCGGCCGTGGCGACTGTCACCGACTCCATAAAGTCCTATCGCGTTTGTGCAGGACACGCGAGACAAATGGAGAATACCGGAGGGTCTCACACGGTCAAGTGGGACTAATGGGCAGTGCCAGAGGCAAAACCGAAGATGCAATGGGATTACGGATCGTTCGTCCATTTAGTCGATGAATTCTTGGTCAGCTATGCCTGTTCCGCATCAGGGAGAACTCGAATGCGTTTGCTACTCATTGTTAGCTGCCTTTTGTTTTCTACAGGCCTTGCCAGAGCCCAGATGGTTCTAAATGACTCCATCGGCAATGATCCGGCCAAAGAAAAGCTCTGTGCATCACGAGCAAGAGGTAAGACCGTACCTTTTGAAATCGACTCTCGCTACGTTGCAACTGCGCGGTCGTTCCATCCAGACGCAACTTTTATTGCAATTGATGGAGCTAGCCCTCAGCTTGTTGAATGTTACCTTCGCGAAGGAACGGGCAGGTTTGAACCTGATTCCTATAGTCCTGAACAGACCTTTTGGCATTTAATTCGACCCAAAGGCTTCGAGCCGGGTATCAATACTCAAATTGGTATTTCGATGGCGGCCAAGGTCTGTCTTGACGCAGCTCCAGCCAAAATTGATCGCCCACACTTCGACCACAGTGTGTACACGAGCGTTGTCGAAATAAATATAGGTAGCCCCCTTTATCATCCAGGCGCATCAATCGCAGGAAAAAGAGCGGAGCGCTACGACATTACAGTAACGGCAACGTCGTTCTACAAGTCGTCTGGGCCAGACTTAACCGCCGTCAAGCTCACGTGCTTGCTTTCGCCCATGCTGGACGTTAAAGCAATTCAGTTCAAATAGTGATGTGCCTTGGACATGCGACAGAGAAGGTAATTCAGTTCGGCGCTAATTTTCTAAACGCTTTATCACTTAGCCACAAACCTTGCGACATGGCCGAGCCGAGCTGTATGAACGCATCTTCTTTCATGAATGGTTGAGGTCTCTAAAAACCGCATAATCACAGATCACCAGATTTCGGTTCCCGCGCTCTAAATGGCACGCAGTCAGTTAGCGTCCTTCGGCGGTTGGTCCACTTTTCTCCTGCTTGAGACGAGGTGTGTGAGAAATGACAGCATTTGTGTTGTGACGCACTTGCTCAACGCCATAATCTCTTTGCGCGTCAGAGTCTGGCCGGATGAAAAACCAAGCGTTTTAATGCATTTCTTCCAAGCCTGTTCGACAACCTTTCTCTGTTCTCTGCCAAAAGACATGGACTGTCCAATTGCCAACGCTTTCTGAAAAGCTTCCACCATGTTCGCTGCATAATCCTCCTCGTTCGAACAAGCGCAGCGGACCTCCTCTTCACTCAGAGAGAGGTTAAGGTCAAGATCCAACTCTTGACCGCTGGTCGGGTCAATCGCGTAGTAGTTGAAGAGAGGAGTGCCCGTCCAGCGATCCGACAGGCACGCAACCATTCGATATACACCAAAGAACTCGACATAGCCAATCAGCCTTCGAGACGAGGAGTCTCCCTTGATCGCTACGCAATGAAAGACTCTGTCCGTAGGCCTACTGCTCACAAGATCGCGTTTGTAGAAGTAGCCGAAGCAGGGCTCTCCATCATTATTCCTAAGGTAGCTCGTAGCCACTTCGCAGGCCTGCGCCTCGATTCCCGAAGCAACCGCCAAGGCGAGAGCGGACTTGACGACACATCGTCCAGATTGCGCGCCACCAAAGTTGCACACCGTTCTCACGGGCTCTGACAGGTAGCTGCGTTCCTCTACCACGGTCCGCATTGCTTCATCAACGTCGAGCTTTGGGTACCGGCGCTTGAAGCCAAGCATCAGCTTCTTAGCTTCGTGTTTCGTTGGTACCCGCGCCTTGATTTCTGCGGTTGAACCATATTCCGCAACCTTAGGCCGAGCGCTTGCTAGGGTGAGGTGCCCATCGGAATGTATTCTAACGGCTTGACCTGACTCTGTTACGAAGTCCCCCGCTCGCACCGTGCCACGTTCTCTTCGTATCGCGAAGAGCAAACACAAGAAGTTGAGCTGCTCCGCAGCGACGGCATCCCACTTTTCTCCGGCCCTACTGTTACAGTCTCTGCAAAGAAAACCACGAACCCGTCTTCTTCCTCCGATCCCGTTCGGGACAATATGTTCCCGAGAGTCATTATCCCGTGTTATCTCGATGTCGCACAAAGCACAATTTGGGCCGCTCATCTGGTGCCCTTTCATCATCTCGAATTGCGTCGAATGTGATTCTTTACGCCGCCGCCCCTCAGATCGAAATCCGCTCCACGATATTCCGCGTCACGCGCTGCCGTCTGCGATCGTAAATCTGCGTGGTCCATTTGGCAATTCAGGAGCTAACTGCGATCCCTGTCTAGAATCTGTTCGACGGACTCAGCTCTCTATCCGGAGCCATTGGTGCCACCCGTGAGACTCTTATTGCCGCCTTTTGCCGCCGCGAGAAATAGCTAAGTTATTGTTGGGGAAAAGGATGGTTGGTAGGGGCGGTGGGGATCGAAACAACCAACCCCTGGCATTTCAAGGACTCACGAAGTAGGGCTCGGTATGAAAAAGAAGGGCTTGGTAGTCCTTGGAACACTTGCTGCCGCCGCAATGCCGCCCTTTTTTCCATGATGTTGCGCACAACTCTGCGATTTGCTTCTCTGACCGACGTGGGGAATGCATTCATGATTCGGCACATCGAAGTCGGCAAGATGCCGAGATCAGATTCCGACATGTCGACTGTCTTTTTCACCGAATGTATTGCCTCATTTGCGTTCTCCTTAAGCGTACCGGGCGACTTCGATAGCGCAGCCAACAGAAAAGGCTTTAAGCAAATGAGAATTTCCCCGCTATGCCGTTTCTACCGCAAGAGGAACGAACGTCGGGCGATGCTCACCATGCGATTGGGAACACCGCGGAGTAGAGTGGAGTGAGTTTAGTCTTTGCGGACGATGTCTGCGATGCCAGCCACGACCATCGCGGTAAAGAACCAGCCGAGGATAATCTGGAGCCAGCGGTAGCCGCGCAGAAATTGAGACGAAATGAACGGGCTGACGACACGATGCATCCATCCAGCGGTTGCAACGGTCGACGGACTGGGATCAGGCTGCCAGCGATCTGTCTGGCCAAGATTGACGAGTTGAAAACAATTCTGTAGCGAGTACATCGAGGCATGGAAACGCTCGTAGTATGCCGGGAGTTCTCTGTGGTCGCTTTTGAAAAGGAGGTACGCGTCTTTGTCGGTCGGGACGATACTGCCAGTACGAAAACCTCCCCAGAAAAGAACAAGGCCCAGGATGGCTAGTCCTAGCAACCAAGAGGCGGCGAATTTCGCTGGGTAGTAGCCATAGCCGACCGTGTTCCTGAAGAAAAAGCTACACGCGCGGTTAACCGGTCCGCGGTCCTCCTTCTTTCTACGTAGGTGCTCCATTTCGAAGAGGATCTGTTGCGCTCCCGCAACGTTTCCGTCATCCCTCAAGACCTTCGCCAATTGGCGGTAGGGTTGCCGTGCGAAGGTGCTTTGACGAGACAGCCAGTCCAGTCGGCTTGGCGCATCGGTAGGCGCGCGTCCGGACATGCGCCCGTAGACGAAGCCGTCAAGTTTCAGATTCCCGGGCGCAGGCCAGCTCGTCATATCATCCGCGAGAATCCCTACCGAAGCGTTCATTAGGTTGAGGCGTGCTGTCACCGGCTCGGCGGCGAGACCGGTCCAGAACAGGGCCCCTCCGATTTCAGCGCCCTCCGCGTTTACCTCCCCGACCAGCGTAAACTTGCTACAGTCGAGGTCCATTCCTATCCGACTCCTCGGCAATCTCACCTGGCCAGTAATGAAGCTATCACGGAGAAAAAGACCACTCTTCACACTAACGCCGTCGGCGTTCAGCGCTGTGCCGGTTCCCTCTATCAGCACAGTGTGGTTTCCTTGCACGCGTGTCTGCGGTGCATTTTTGATTGTCCCCGCAGAGCAGTCGAGATCTCCTTGGATTTGGGCTCTCGACAGGCGCACTTCACCTTCAGCGTGGATGCCGGTAAGAGAAACGCCGCCTCCAACAACAATGCCGTCCGCTGTCAGGGCTCTACCGCTTCCAGCAACGGACTCCTGCGCGGGATTGGTGAACGTCCCCTTACTGCAATCGAGACCTCCCCCGATTCGCGCGCGATGCAGCCGCACCTCGTGCTCTGCATAGAAACCGTTGCGCAGGAAGACCCCACCATTCACATCGGCACTGTCGCCTTTAATTGAATGCACCCGCGTGCCGTCCAAACTCAACATTGGGATCTTGACTGCCTGGAGCTTCATGACGTCCGCCACGCGACATTTCACAAGAACAAGAGGAAACGGGACCACCACATAAGAGAGGTCCAGGGCGTCAGGTATCTTTGCGCCATAGACCTGGATTCCCCGAGAGTCCACACACTGGCTCGCGGTTCGGTCCACGCAAAGCCAATGGATCAGGGCCGCGCGAATGTGTCGATCTTCGGACCAATCGCCTGCCTTATCGGGATCATTGTCCGGGTGTTTGTCATCCACGTTGGGACCGCAGACGGCGAATTCGCCTCTCGGGGACCGTTGTACAAGCTCGATTTCGGCTTTGTTCAGTGGCGGGTCGGTGAAGCGTGCGCGTGCGAGGGATTCGAGGTTGGGAGCATCTTCTGGATTGGAGGCGAGAGTCATCTTCCGAACCTTTTATACCATTCCTGCCGGATTGGGAAATGGAGATTTCAGGAGGCCCCAATGGATTGGGAACAAACTACAACGGAACAGAGGTGAAATAGGTAGAACAACATGCACGTAAGTCATTGAGAAGCAAAGACGGGCCTATTCAGAGTCAGACTCATAACCTGACGCAGCAGAGAGCAATGCGTAAGAGAGCGTGAAGAGGTCTAAATATTTCTTGTTAACCCTACTTTTCTTCCTCGATCTTCTTTGGAAGCTCTCGGACATACGCAACCTCAATTTCACGGATGCGAATCGGGTTATCCCGAAGGTGGTTCTCAATCCTGTCATAAATGTACTCAGCCTCGCGGATGTGAACCTGCTGTCTGAATGAATCCTCGGTTAGCTCGCGAATGTCGGCCTGCCCTTGGCCCAGGGGTTGCGCCAGCTCTCTTCTGAGTTTGTCCCGGTTGAGTTTTAAGATTTCACGGTTCAAGCTGAAGTTGGCAATTTTCTCGAATATCTGCACACCTATCCAAATTGTTGCAGCCGTCGCGGGGAGTGCTGCCACTACGGTGGCGATGTAGAGAGGTGATTGTTGAGTGAGGCGTTCAATTCTAAGCTGATCGTCGGCATCGATTCGACGGCGATTTCTATAAGTGAAGAAACGGGAAAACCGGTATCCTCGATACTTGGGGTCCACTATGACCCGTGAGAATTCGTAAAGCAGATTTAGGTCGTGGAGGAAGTAATTGGTATCCGGAAACGCTGGATAGTCGTCCTCATCGTTGGCCCTGAATTCAATTCGGAAAAATCCGAAGTCGCTTGTCGGAGGCATCATTTGTGCTGCCTTATTATCATCGTCCAATCGGCGGCTAGAAGGTCTCGCATCGCAGACTTGGCAGCACTCATGAAGGCAGACTCACTACTACCGATATCGTCGTAACGTACCTCAACCAGCGAGACCGTGCAGCCGGTATGTTGGTAGAGACCGTCCAACAGTACATCAGCAACACTCTCCGCGATAGCTCGCTCAAACCTGGGCAGGGCGCCTTTGTCCACCGCTGCTGACCAAGAAGCACACACCTCAAAACTAAGGTCGTCTGCCGGAGCACACTCGAACCGGACGAACGCGTAACTTGATGGATGGCCGTACTGCCCACGAAACTCGTGCTGGACGGTCGTTGAGGATGCAAGACGGAAGAAATTGCGTGAACGCTTGTGGTCCCGAAGTCCTTCAAGTGCGTTTCTGTCGAGGCGAGAATTCATGAATGTTCCCAGTATAGGCTCTGCGGGCCCCTCTGCAACGCGCCGAGCAAAGTAACGGCACGCTCGGCAGGAATCCACTTGGACGAATAGCGCTACTGTTACATGTGAGTCCGGCAAAACGAACCAGAAGTCCTAGGAAACGCTAAGCACAATCTGGGTACATTAAGGGGACGATAAGAAGTGACCTTCGGTACCTTGTGGTATCAACAGATGTCCGCCGACACCGTTTGATATCAATCGATTACATAACAGTGCTACCCTGTCACGGCAGATATCGCCGGCATGCCACTCTGGGAGCCGGTATGAAAATCACGAGGAGTCTCACCCTCGGCTTCCCGCGCCAAGTCCGCTCGTTTTTCTACACGCCCTTGTGGCGCGGAGCTGCCAGTGCTCCCCATCCTGTTCCTTACTCTGCTGTCCGCCTGGGGCGTTTGCCCTTTCCTGGCCGCCTCGGTTCCGCTCCTGAAATCACGATTACTTCGGTGTTCGCTTTGACCTCGCATTCTCGTAGCAGTTGCCGCCACTGCTTTTCCGGCTTAATTCTCAGTGTTTCGTAGATCACATAAATGTACTTCTTCCATTCATTCGAAAGATATCCACGCGTGTCGGCAAGAATTTCGTCCGCTAGTCTTTACCCTCGACAATCGCTTCCGAACAGATCACTGCGTTTTACGCTGCCAGTGATGAAACGAGACAAACGACTTACGTGCCTGTTTCCTGGAGAGTGGCAGACCATAGGTCTGGATCCTAGCCGAATATTTAACGGATAAGGCCACACTTTTTTAAACGCGCTGAAGAATGCTGTGCAGCTCTGGCCATCTCCATTTACGTCTCCGAAGTTCCACAACCTTCATTTTTGTTCTAGTGCGTGCTAAGGTCCTCTATGACTGACTCTATATGCCAGCCAGCGAGAAAAGGCCTCGGCGGAAGCTGTCCCCCGAGAACGAAACTGTCGTGCTGATGAGGAGTGCCCGGAGATGCGCTCTATGCTTTCAACTCGATGGCGACCTAAGGCAGCAGGTCGGCCAAATAGCGCACCTGGACGGCAACCGCGCGAACGGAGCGCGCGACAATCTCGCTTGGTTATGCATGCGCCATCATAGTGAATACGACTCCACCACTAGTCAGCACAAGAACTACACCATTTCCGAACTCAAGCTGTCGCGCAACCGACTATACGGAATCATTGCAAGCGGGAAGCATCTGAAGGGCAGGACCCCAAGCCTTTGGCCAGACAGCGGCTATGAAGGGTTCCAGAAAGTTATGGCCGACATCGAGGCCCGGCTTAATGAACGCTTTGCAAAGTCGGGATCTAAGGGCGAGGCGCCAACCCTCCGCGAGGTATTGGATCAAGGGCGCCGTTTGGTAGACGCGGCGTTAGAGCGTCTCTTGCCTCCACCCACACATTTTCCGCGTTCGATTCACCAAGCGCGTTTGCTCGAATACTGCCGCATGCGATCAGCGTCAACAATCACTCGCGCAATTCCTGCCTGCACGATGGCCCGCGCGCAGTCCATGCAGGGCGTCACCTCCACATAAATCGTGCAGCCCTGAAGCGCCGTGCCCGCCCGCGCCGCATTGTAGATGCCGTTGCGTTCCGCGTGCTCAATCCAGAGATACTTCTCAGGGCGCGCCAGTCTCTCAGGAACAGTGTCCCTAATCCCGCGCGGAAAGCTGTTGTAGCCTGTGGACCGGATTTCGTGCGCCGGGCCGACAATCACGCACCCAATCTGGGTCGCTGGATCTTTGCTGCGCAATGCAAGGGAGCGGCACACACCCAGGTAATACGCGTGCCAGCCGGGAACTCGTCTTACTAGGGTCGTCATTTTGTCCATTGTACTTGGGATACGTGCAAAGTCACGTCTTGTGATCGCCGATGCCTCGCAACACTGCTGACCGTAACTCCACATACAGACCATGGGCCGGGCACAAGCGTCTGGCCTGTTCCACTTTCGTGAGGGACGCACTCACCACGTATTGTAGGGCGTGCCGTCGCTTCCGGTCTGGTCGGAATTGGAATGCACATCGTCCAGGCCCGTGCCCGTCTGCTCCGGGCTGATGAGTGTATCGCCGAAATGCGCCACCCAATCGCGCTGCTGCGTGAATGGATCGATGGGAAGTTCACGGAGGTAGTGCGCGTCGGCGAGATCCTGAAGTGACTGCGGCGCTTGCAACTTGTCCATCGTATAGTTGTCAATCGCGGTGCGCATCGTCTGCAGGTCCGTCTTCAACACCGACTCGCGGGCCCTGCGAATCGACTGCTGGTACATCCCCGCGGCAATCCCAACGAGAATCAGGATGATCGAGATCACGATCATCATTTCGAGAAGCGTGAAGCCGCCCTCCGAGCAGGGAACTCCCGCCCCTTGGCGTTTGCGCCACCTCCGCCCGTTCTGCTTGTTCATGCCTTCGCGTTCCCGCACCATCTCACCAATCCGAATACTTTGTGCCATCGAGCCCCGTGCCCGTGGACTTGGAGTAAACATCAAACACGTTATTCCCGCCCCAACTCGTCGAATCCGCATCATCCTGCACGGAGCGCATGCCCCAGTCTGCCTGGCCGGTCATGGGGTCCACGGGAACGCGGCGCAGGAAGCGAATATTATGCCCCGTAGCGCCGGCTCCGCCGGCGGCGACGCCCTTCACCAGGGTGTCCAGGTCGGGTGGATAGCCCTCGCTGCCCACCTGCACGCGAATCTGATTGCGGTCGGCTAAATCCTTGTAGCGGTCAATGGCGTCGCGCATGTCCCGCAAATCCTTGCGGAGTTCCGCTTCGCGCTGGCGCACGATGGTGTAGCGCTGCAAGGGAAGCGCCGCGGAAGCCAGGACCAGCAGAATGGTGCAGGCGATGATCAACTCCAGAAGCGTCATACCCGCTTCCGGGGTGCGCCGGCTTTTGCTTGGATGCGACTGCATTCCGCCCTCTTGAATTGGAACGATTACTGTACCCGCAGAGTTGCTTCGCTGGTGACCAGCGGTATCGGCTTCTGCTGCGAATCCTTGGCGTTCACCTGCACGATCGAAAGATTTGTTGTGCCGACCGCGAGCGCTTTGACCACCACGCCGAGCAAGGTGCCGCTGCCATTCACGCCGGGGGTGTTGGGCTGGCGGGTTGTCGAAATAATGGCCTGTCCGTGTTCCTTATCCACGCGCTGCACAATCGCGATTTCCTGAGTGCCGCCGGAGAGGAATCCTCCGTGGCGCACTTCCTCGACGCTGATAATCGCGGGGTTGTACTGCAACAGCATGGGCACGGAATATAGATCATTCACATTCTCCACCACCACGCCGATCGTGGCGGTCTGCCCTGGGCTCAGGTTCAGCGTGGAAGGCTCGAAGCGGATGCGCGGCCCCGTTGCCTGCGCTTGCGGATTGGGAATTTGCGCGGGCGCGCCGGGCTGCGCGCCGGGCGTTGGCGCGGCCGCGGGCACAACTACCCCTCCAGGTCCTGGAGTTGCCGGCGCCGCTGCCGGCTGTGTCGCCTGTGGATTCGGATTCGCCGTCGGAGCCTTGACGTCCAACTCGCGCTTGGCCCCAACAAAGGTGTCTGTACCGGAGAACATCGGCCGTAGGTTGGCCTTGGTCCATTCCGGCAGGCGCACCACGCGCGGGATCATCACGATCAAAACTTCGTCTTCCTGCACCTCCGTATTATCCGCGGAGAAGAGGTAGCGCATCACCGGAATCTGCGCCACACCCGGCCAGCCATTCAGAGTCCTCGTGTCCGTACGCTGTATCAATCCTCCGAGGATGCTGACCTCTCCCTCTTTCAGGCGGATTTCGTGCTCCACCTTGCGCTGGCTGATGATGGGCTGCGAGATGCCACCGATGGTGGACGTGCCGGTTACGGACGAAACCTCGATGGAAACCTTCATGCTCACATCCCTATTCGGATGCACGTGCGGCGTCATGTCCACGTTCACGCCGACGTCGATGTACTGAAACTGCGTGTTGACCAGCGGGTTCACGAATCCTGCTCCACTCGTGGCTCCCACGCCAACCCCTGCCTGAAAGCTTCCCGTTGCCACTGGCACGCGGTCGCCAATCTTCAATTTTGCCGATTGCCCATCGATTCCGCGTAGTTCCGGGTTCTGGAGAATCTTTGTCGAACTGTCGGTGAGCAAGAAGTTCGCGGTGGCGCTCGGCAGCGTCAAGACCACGTCGCTCTGGTTCAAATGGCGTAGCTGATTTAGGGCGGCGGTGTTCGCAGCACTGGTGGTGGTCGTCGAGGTTGTTGTGGACGTGCTCGTGGTATAGCTTGGATTGATCTGAATGGACGCCGACTGCCCCGGCAGGATGCCCAGATTCTTCAGATTGTCCGTGCGCGCTTCCAGGATTAGCACCTGGACGATTACTTCCGGCTTGGCCTTGTCGATATCCCGAATGATTTTTTCGGCCAAAAGCAGTTTATCCGGCGTGTCGCGAATAATAATGGCATTCTGCGAGTTCACCTGCTGGATGCGCTTCAGGTCCAGCAATTGCCTCAGCCCCGTGCTGATTTCCGTCAAGTCCTGTGGGATCGACACGTTGCTCAGGTAGAAAGTCCGCACCACCTGCTCTTCGTAATCGCGCCGCTTTTGCGCCTGGTCCGGAATGATCATGATGATGTTCTCCGTGACCGGTTTCCAGAAGGTCTTGCTCTGCAGACAGGTGATATCGAGCGCCTGCTCCAGCGTCACATTGTTCAATTCCGTGCTGATTCTTTTTTGCTGCAAGTCCGGATCGTAAATTACGGTCAGCCCCGCAAGTTTTCCGATGGTGTCGAAGACCACCTTGGCATCGTTCGACATCTTCAGGTTGATGGGGGCCCGCGAAAGTGGCTTGATTTCCGGTGGCTCCGACGCCATCACCGGCTCCCCATTTTCAACCAGGGGCTCCTCGGCGGCCTGGTTCGCGGCGGCGCGCTCCGCGATAAGCTCCAGCGTTTTTTTTACTTCCTGATCGGCGACGGAACTCGAGGGATCGTACACCTGCGCGCGCTGGAACTCGGAGAGGGCGCCTTGCAAATCGCTTTTGTCCAGCAATTTCATGCCCTGATGCACGTGCTGCTGGCTGGCTTCGAATCGCGCCTGGTTCAACTTGATCTGGAAATTGGCGTTGTGCGGATCGACTTTCGTGGCCTTCAGGTAGTAGTCGACGGCGGCGTCAAAATCCTTCAGGTCTTCGGCGCGCATGCCGGCAGTGTAGTTCTGGTTGCCTTTTGGGCAGCCCGCAAGGGAGACTCCGAAGGCAATGCAGATGGCAACCTTACTCCAGCGACGCATGGACTCTCCGAGACCCCGTCTGATCCCAAACCTCGTCTTTACTTGCCTTTGGAGTCTAGCATCCGCCTTAGCAGCGCGGCAAGCGACGCCCGCTCGGATGTCCTGCATGTCACACTGTCCCATATACCAATCGCATCCCATCTGGTGGACCTGTGGACACACGGCTGGGGCCTATCTCCACCGGCTGGACCACCTTGGCCAGCCTTCCTTGCTTGTTTAGACGCAGCATCGGGTAAAATGAAAGATTGTGACCAAGCCAACTAAGAAACCCGAAAAGGGCAAAGATACCAAAGGCCCGCGCGACCTGATCGTCGCCCAAAACCGCTCCGCTTCCTATCACTATCATATCCTTGAGAAGCTGGAAGCGGGCTTGGTGTTGCACGGCACGGAAGTCAAAGCCCTCCGCGAAGGCAAGGCCAACATTCGCGATGCCTATGTGGACTTCAAGCCCAGCGGTCCCTACCTCGTGAACGCGCACATCGCGCAGTATATGCCCGGCGGGCCGTGGAATCATGAACCGCTTGGTAACCGCAAGTTGCTGCTTCATAAACGCGAAATCTACAAATTGTCTGGCCGTACCGAATCGAAAGGTTTGACCGTCATTCCCTTGCGGATTTATTTCCGCAACGGCATTGCCAAGGTCGAAATCGCGCTGGCGCAGGGCAAAAAGTCGTGGGACCGCCGCCAGAACGAACGTGACAAGGATGCCCGCAGGGAAGCGGAGCAAGCGATGTATCGCAACCGGAGGCGATAAACGAACCATGCAAATCACGTTGCAAACCAAACCCATTGTCACGCTCGCGGAAGATGCTCTTGTCACCTACCTGTTCGAGGAGAGCGTCCCCATCCAAAACCGCATCGCCGACCTCGATAAGCTCACGGGCGGTTTGCTCGGCCGCTTGGCCAAGAGCGGCGAGCTCACCGGGAAAACCCTGGAACTGACCCTTGTCCATGCGCCGGCAGGCCTGAAGTCCGCCCGCTTGCTTCTCGTCGGGGCAGGGAAGCGCGAGCTATTTAACCCTGCAACGCTGCGAAAAGTTGCGGGTGCGGCGCTGCGTTATTTGAAAACCCGCGGTGTCCACAAATTCGTCTTCGCCCTCCGCGAAGGCGATCTCACCGAAGAAGCCGCCCAAGCGGTCACGGAAGGGGCCATTGCCGCCGATTTTGAGTCCGACAAGTACAAGACGGACAAGAAGAACGATAAGTTCATCGAGGCGCTGTCTATTGCGGGCTATGGTGACGCGCAGAAAGCCGTGGGCGAAAGGGGTATTGCCCGCGGGCGCTTTGTTGGCGATTCGCAGAACTTTACCCGCGACCTCGTGAACGAGCCCTCCAATAAACTCACGCCGCGCATCCTGGCCGAAAAAGCCGAAGCCATGGCCAAGGAAGCCGGCCTGAAGGTCGAGATCCTCGACGAAAAGAAAATCGCCGGCTTGAAGATGGGCGCGCTGCTTAGCGTCGCTCAGGGCAGCGTCGAGCCGCCTCGCGTCATCGTGATTACCTACACGCCCGCGATTGCAAAGCCCGGCGCGCCGGTCATCGGCCTCGTCGGCAAGGCGGTCACCTTCGATACCGGCGGCATTTCCATCAAACCGTCCGAAGGCATGGAAAAAATGAAGTACGACATGGCCGGCGGCGCCACCATGCTCGGCGTGATGCGCGCACTGGCCGCACTGAAGCCCAGCGTCAAGGTCATTTGTGTCGTCCCAGCAACGGAGAATATGCCGGGCGGTAAGGCGCAAAAGCCCGGTGACATCCAGACCGCCATGTCTGGGAAGACCATCGAAGTGCTGAACACCGACGCCGAGGGGCGCTTGATTCTTGCCGATGGCATTCATTACGCCAAGCAGCTTGGCGCAACGCATCTCGTTGATGCTGCCACGCTCACTGGGGCGATTGTTGTAGCGTTGGCGGGTATCAATGTAGGCGTGTTTGGCTCCGATCAGGCTTGGACGGACAAACTGCTCGCCAGCGCCAAAGCTGTCGGCGAAAAAATGTGGCCCATGCCCATGGACGAGGAATACCGCGAATTTATCAAAGGCAGTTTTGCCGACATTCAGAACATAAGCAGTGGAAAAGGCGGCGGCGCCATCACCGGCGCGATGTTCATTCGTGAATTCGCGGGCGATACCCCCTGGATTCACCTCGACATCGCCGGCACCGCCTGGAACGACGACGCCAAACCTTGGCTAGCCAAAGGCCCCACCGGCGTAGCCCTCCGCACCTTGGTCCACCTAATCACCACGCTCTAAACGCGCATCAATTGTGCGTAAATGCGCCTTGGGGTTCGGAGCCGCCCCCAAGCCCGTCATTCCGAACGGAGTCCGCGAAGCGCGGGTTTTGCGCCCCGTACGCTTCGTCGGGGTGAGGAATCTCTCTTCAGCTTTCGCTCATCGCTCCTGGAGTCTGCAGGGCATGCAATCCCTCCCCCAGCCATATCCTTACATCTTCTCAGGGGCCTCAATACCGAGCAGGTGCAGCGCCCGCACTAGTTGCCTCTCCACCAGTTCCGTCAATCCCAGCAAAAACGCCCGTTTCTGTTCATCCGTCTCCGAAAGAATGTGATGCTTGTGGTAAAAAACATTGAATCCCTGCGCCAATTGAAACACGTACTTCGCCACAAAAGCCGGTTCCTGCGCGCCGATTCCGGCATCCACGGCGTAATCGAGCGTGCCTGAGTCGAGCACAAGCTCCCAAAGCCCATTGCCTTCCGCCCCGCCAAGGAATTTCTCCACCGACTCCTTGGTTAACTCCGCGCGCAACGCACCCGCCTCCAGCCCCTTGCGCCGTATGCCGCGAATGCGCACCACGGCGTACTGGCAATACGGCCCGGTCTCGCCCTCAAAGCTCAAAGCATCCTTAAAGTCAAACGCGATGATGGTGTTCCGCGTGTACTTCAGCAGGAAAAACCGCAGCGCGCCAATCGCAATGGCATGCGCCGTGGTAAATTGCTCCGCCGCAGGCATCTCCGCATGGCGCGGCTGTACTTCGGCCAGTGCCGCGGCCTCCAGCTTGGTGATCAGGTCGTCGGCCTTCACGCCATGGCCCTTGCGCCCGCTCACCTCGACGTAAGCCTTCTTCGATTCCTCCGCGGCGATTTCGTATCCCAGTTCCGCGGCGCAACGCGGCGTCAGCGCCACAATCTGATAATCGAAATGAATCGAATTCTCGGCCTCGCGCGTGTGTCCAAGTGCCCGCAGCCCTTCCGCCACCACCTCCTGCAAATACGCCTGGCGCGTATCAATCACGTTGTAGACCGCCGTTGCCTCTCCAAAGTGCGGCGCGCCCGGATCGCTCTTCTCCGTGGTGGTAGCCCACACTATTTTCTCGTCAGGCGGAGCGGGCCAGTTGCGATACTGAAAATCCTTGCCCAACAGTCCAAATTTCCACAACTGGTAAGCGATGTCCTTCCCGACATACGTCACCGTGCCGTTGGACCGCACGATAATCTTCGCCTGGCCGTCTTCGTCGGAGGATGAGGTCAATGAGGTAGTCGGACTTTCCTTCACTTCCTTTACCTCTCCTGCGTCCTCCACTTCCTTCCCCCACGGCATAATCCAGCACCCGGCATTCTTGCCGCCCGTGGCCAATTGAATCGCGCCGCTGGCCTTCAGCTTTTTAAACGCCGCATCCCAAAAATGGAGATGCAGGATTTCGCTTTCCCGCGCCAATAGTTCGTAGAAAATGTCCAGCCGCGCCATGGTGCGCAGGTGCAGGCTCACAATCGCGTCGGCAATCACCGTGGCCATCTCGGCGATCTCGCCTTTGCCTTCTTCGATGGCCTTCAGCGTCTCTCCGCGCAATTTGGCGGCGCGCGTCTTTTCTTCCTCAAAGAATTGCGTGGCCTTGGCATAAAGATCCCAACACAAATAATCAAACCCCGGCTGCCCGGCGAGTTTCTTAACCTCGGCGAGAGACTTTTTCTCCATCTCGCGGAACGCAATCACCACGTCCGCCACCTGCACGCCGGTGTTATCAATGTAGTTCTGCACTGCAACCTCGTGGCCCGTGTGCCGTAGCATCCGCACCATCGTGTCGCCCAGCACCGCATTGCGCAGGTGCCCGATGTGCGCGGCCTTGTTGGGATTGATGCTGGTGTGCTCAACGATGACCCGGCCAAGCGCGTCGTTCACCCCGCGCGATTCACCGCTGGTTTCGGCACGCAGGTTCTCCCAAAACGCCCCGCGATCGAAAAACGCGTTCAGGTAGCCGCCGCCGGCCACCTCCACGCGTGCTACCCCGGCGATCGGCGGCAGCGAGCCGGCAATTTCCTGCGCGATCTGCCGCGGCGCCTTCTTCAGCCGCTTGGCCAGTTCAAAACATACCGGCGAAGCCGCTTCGCCGAGTTCCAGCTTCGGCGGCCGCTCCAGCGTGATGCTGATCTCGCAGCCATACTTCTCCCGAATGTGCGCGCCGAGCGTTTCTCGTAACCTCTGGATGATTGTCAGGTACACGGTTCCTCAGTCTGCTGCAGCAGTGCTTTGTAATCCCCCAGTATAGCAGTGCCGTGCTGCTGCCGGCCGACCCCGTAGCACAGTCACTCCTGACTGTGCTCTTGGGTTTGCCTTTGTAGCGGCCGCCTGGCGTTTATCCCGACCTGGTCGGGGAGGCGGGCGCTTTGTTCTCGCCTTCGTAGTGCCCGATCCTTAGATCGGCCACCGTAGTCTTTTCGCAATCCCCGCGGCTTTTCTCTATCCGCCTCCCAGCGGGAATCAGGCGCTAGATTTGCTGCCCTTTCCATCGCCCGCGCCACAAAGAAAATGCGGGGGCACCGGGCTCAACGGTTAGTAGAGAGAAACGAGGAAAGGAAAGGTCCGCAACAGTTGCGGCTTAGCGAACTACGATGACGTTTGCGGTGAACATCGTCACGTCCTGGGCGCTCCTCGTAAGCGCCACGCAATGAACTTACATCAGTCTAACTTGCCCAAGATTAGACAAATTTCTGCCCATCCAGGCCACCTGAATCGTCTACTAGCAAAAGGTCAATTCCCCGGTTGCCGTGTTAACTAGATATTCGTTTATCTTCCGCCAATGAGTCGGCCACTATTGCCCCTCTGATTTCCGACCTATACTCTAGATTATGAAGACTAAACGCCGAGCTTGGAGTATCGCGCTTTTGTTTCTTGTTCCGTTGCCCGCCGGGTCGGAGGCAGACGCGGCCGCGAAAGTCGAAGGTGTGGTGCTGGACATCACTGACGCGAGAATTTCGAATGCATCGCTCACTTTTGGGAACGAGGCCCGCGAGTACACGACGAAGACTCGGGAGGATGGAACGTACTCCATCGAGCTGAAACCGGGCACATATACGATGGACGTCAAAGCCTTTGGTTTTTGCAATTTGCGGCGCGCAGGATTCGTTCTGGAGAAGCACGCAACGCTTCGATTCGACATGCAGATGTGGGTCTGTCCAACCGACACTGAGTTCATCCAATACACTGAGTTGGAGGAAGTACCTCCTACACACCTCAAACCTCTTGTTTTGTATGCGAATAGAGAGCTGCGAGGTGAACTCCAGCGGTTCATGGGCCCCAATACCTACAATGACGGAACGGGGCATTCTCGGCAGTATCCTGCGATCTTCACCTTTAATCTCCTGACGGTCCGAGCCAAAGAGATTCTCTATGACCCAACCAAACATCTACTCAGCGCGTTTGGGAATGTTCTTTGGCAGGATGGGAATGATTCCGGTGCAAGCGCAAAGGTCGAGATCAAATTGGATGGATTGAGGCCAAGGGTCAGTCTACCGAACTGCCAGCGATGTCCCATTGATCCAAATAGCTCTGTGGGTAACGCCTATTCAGACTGAAGATTGAGGACTAACCCGCCACCCGTCTGACATCGAACTCCACTACTGTCTAAGGTACACTCTCTCAAAGTGTGATTCGGGCACCGCTCGAGGAAAATCTTGCCGCAAAAATTTGACGTTCTGGTAATCGGCGGCGGCGCTGCCGGCCTGCTGTGCGCCATCGAAGCGGGCAAGCGTGGCCGCCGCGTCGCCGTCCTCGAACACGCCGACCGCATCGGCAAGAAAATCCTCATCTCCGGCGGCGGACGCTGCAACTTCACCAACATTCATTGCCAGCCGCAAAATTTCCTCTCCGCGAATCCCCACTTTGCCAAATCCGCCTTGGCCCGGTACACCCCCGCGGACTTCCTCGCCCTCGTCGAAAAACATCGCATCCCCTACCACGAAAAAACACTCGGCCAGCTCTTCTGCGACAACTCCGCCAGCGACATCACCAACATGCTGGAAGCCGAATGCCGCGCCGCTGGCGTAAAAATCATCCTGAACAGCAAGATCACGGAGGTTTCCCGCGATACGCAATTTGTCATCCGCTGCGAATCCGCCGAATATCGCGCCGCCGCGCTAGTGGTAGCCACGGGCGCCCTCTCCATCCCCAAGATGGGCGCAACCCCCTTCGGCTACGACCTGGCCCGCCAATTCGGCCTGAAAATCATCACGCCCCGCCCCGGCCTGGTTCCTCTCGTCCTCGCTCCTGCCGACCGCAAGCGATACAGCGAACTCGCCGGCGTTTCGACAGAAGTGATCGCGCAGGCCAATCAAACGCCCTTCCGCGAGAAAATGCTCTTCACCCATCGCAGCCTCAGCGGCCCCGCCATCCTGCAAATTTCCAGCTACTGGCAAGAAGGCAAACCCATCCGCATCGATCTCGCCCCCGACCGCGACGCCACCGCCGCCATCCGCGAAGCCGGCACGCGCAATCTAACCGCCGCTGAAAAAGCCTTCCAACAGTTTCTCCCCAAACGACTCGCGGAAACCTGGCTGCACCACAATGCGCCCCGCTCCTGGACGAATCCCGCGCTCGCCGCCCTCGAAGCACAAGTGCACGCCTGGTCGCTCACGCCCGCCGCCACGGAAGGCTTCGAGAAGGCCGAAGTCACCGTCGGCGGCATAGACACCGACGAACTCTCCAGTAAAACGATGGAATGCCGCAAAATCCCCGGCCTCTTCTTCATCGGTGAAGTCGTTGACGTCACCGGCCAACTCGGCGGCTTCAATTTCCAATGGGCCTGGGCCAGCGGCGCCGCCGCCGGCCGCGTCCTCTAGCCCCCCTCACCCTCCCGCGAGCACGCACAAATGGCCATCCAATGTAGTGGCCAACCTTTAGGTTGGAGCTTGTAACGCAGGGCGAGTCTGCGAGCCCTGCGCCTTTTCTCTTGCCGTCTCCGCGTAGGGGTCGAGCACTGCTCGACCCCAGCTCGGCAAGCTGTAAACACTCTTCTCGTACCGCTCGCGTTTGACGCTGAGGAACCGCAACAGATAGTATCAACAGGCGGGAAATCAAAAGCGAAATGAAACTCGCCTATTTTGACTGCTTTAGCGGAATCAGCGGGGACATGACCCTCGGCGCATTGCTCCATGCCGGCGTGCCCCTGGAACATCTGCGCGAAGAACTAAGCGGCCTCGCCGTCCCCGGCTGGGAAATCCGCGCGGAAAAAGTCTGGAAGAACGGCATGGCCGCCACGTACGTCCGCGTGCAAACGCAAGAAACGCACGCGCACCGCTCGCTCTCCACCATCGAAGGTATCCTGCAAAAGTCCACACTCGCCAATCACGTCCGCGAGCACGCCGCCGCCATTTTTCGCAAACTCGGCGAGGCCGAAGCCGCCGTCCACGACGTGCCCATCGAAAAAATCCATTTCCATGAAGTAGGCGCCGTGGACGCCATCGTGGACATCGTCGGCGCTTGCATCGGTTTCCATTTTCTGGCGATTGCGCGCTTTGCCTGCTCGCCGCTGAATGTCGGCGGCGGCACCGCGAAAATGGCTCACGGCGTTCTTCCCGTGCCCGCCCCGGCCACCGCGCGGCTGCTCCTGGGCAAGCCCACCTATTCAAATGGCGTGCAAAAAGAACTCGTCACGCCCACTGGCGCGGCCATTGTCGCCACGTTGTGCGATACCTTCGGCCCGCAACCTCCGATGACCGTTTCCGCGATCGGCTATGGCGCGGGCACGGCGGATCTCGAAGGCCAGCCAAATGTGCTTCGTCTTATGATGGGCGAGGCCGCCGAAAAACTCGAAGGCGAGTACAGCGAGGAGATTCGCGTCATCGAAGCCAACCTCGACGACCTGAATCCCCAGGTGTACGGCTATTTTGTCGAACGCGCCCTGGCCGCCGGTGCATTGGATGTGTTCACCACCGCCGTGCAAATGAAGAAGAACCGCCCCGGCACGCTGCTCACCGTCCTCTGCAAGCCCCCGGACGAGAGCAAATTTCAGGAACTCTTTTTTGCGGAGACGACCACGCTCGGCGTGCGCAGTTACACCACCCAGCGGCGCGTCTTGCCGCGCGAGTGGGAAACGGTAGCCACTTGCTATGGCGAAGTCCGCATGAAACTCGCCCGCGTCAACGGCCAGGTCCTCCAGGCTTCACCCGAATACGAGGATTGCCGTAAACTGGCAGAGGAGAAAGCGGTGCCGCTGCAACGCGTCATGCAGGAAGCCATGCAGGCGTGGCGGCAAGGACAGAAGTAGGGACTTTGTAGCGGCCGCCTGGCGTTTACCCCGACCTGGTCGGGGAGGCGGGCGCTTTGCTATTGCTTTCGTAGTGGCCGATCTTTAGTCGGCCCGTTCTTGGGTCGCTCTCGTAGGGGCGCAGCACGCTGCGCCCCATCTCGGCAAGATCGTTCATGTGTCGAGCCCGCTCTTGGGTTTCTCCTGACGATGCCGGCGCTTCATCCGCGGCGCAAAGCCCCTGCGTGAGGCAGGGCGTGATAACGAAGGATTTATGAGATAGTTTCTAGAGACACAGATGCCTGAGCGAAAAGAAAAATTCTATCTCACCACGCCGATCTACTACACGAACGGCTTGCCGCACATCGGCCACACGTATACCACTGTGGTCTGCGACACCGTTCGCCGCTAC
The DNA here is from genome assembly GCA_003154775.1 of Acidobacteriota bacterium. Taxonomy (GTDB): domain Bacteria; phylum Acidobacteriota; class Terriglobia; order Acidiferrales; family UBA7541; genus Acidiferrum. The sequence goes on from PMES01000101.1 coordinate 39,519, forward strand.
AAACGCATGCGCGGCTACGACGTCGTGATGACCACCGGCACCGACGAGCACGGCGTCAACGTCGAGCGCGCCGCCAAAAAAGCCGGTATCCCCGAATCGGAATTCGTGGCCAATATGGCGGAGGCGTGGCGCTCCCTCTGGGATGAGCTGGGCATTTCTGCGGACGAATTCGTGCGCACCACCGATCTGAAACACCATCAAGCCGTGCAGTGGCTCTTCAAGCTCTGCAAGGAAAACGGTTTCGTCTACAAAGGCCACTACACCGGTCAGTATTGCATCTACGACAACGCTTTCGTGAACGACGCGAAGCCCGGTGAAAACTGCCCGGACTGCGGCCGCCCGCTCGAAACGCTCACCGAGGAAAATTACTTCTTCAAGCTTTCCGCTTTTCAAAAGCCACTGCTCGATTTCTATCGCAGGAATCCCGAATTCATTCAGCCGGAAAGCCGCAAAAACGAAATTGTGAGTTTCGTCGAAGGCGGCCTGCGCGATCTCAGCATCACGCGCACATCGATTCGCTGGGGTATTCCCGTCCCCGGCGAAGAGCCGCACGTCTTTTACGTCTGGTTCGACGCGCTGACCGCTTACCTCAGCGCCGTTGGCGGCCCGGACTACGAGAAGCGCGGCATGTGGCCCGCCGATGTGCATTTTGTCGGCAAAGACATCATCCGCTTCCACACCGTCTACTGGCCGGCGTTCCTGATGGCCGCGAAGTTGCCCCTGCCAAAGCAGGTTTGGGCGCACGGCTGGTTCCTGATGGACGCCGCCAAAATGAGCAAGTCCAAGGGCAACGTAGTCCTTCCGCGTCCCATCGTCAACATGCTGGGAATGGATGCGCTCCGTTACTTCATGCTGCGCGAAGTCGTTTTCGGCCAGGACGGCAACTTCAGCTACGACTCGCTCGTCACCCGCTACAACAGCGACCTCGCCAACGGCCTCGGCAATCTCGCCAGCCGCGTGCTTACGATGATCCAGAACTACTTCGACGGAAGAGTTCCCTCACCGCCTCCTGAACGACGAGGCCAGAGTGCACTTGGTCGGAATATGCCAGCCGTTAAGCTCGGACTGGTCCGCCAGTCATCTTGGGACATGACTGATAGTGACATTCAGGTGGGGCACTACGACTCGTTTCGATTTGCTGCCGGATTGCAGGAACTCTGGCAATTCATCTCTATGGTAGATAACTATCTAACGATGGAGAAGCCCTGGGACCTTGCGAAGGACCCCACAAAGACGGACCAACTGGCCGAAGTGCTTTACGAAGCAGCGGAGGCTCTCCGAGTAATTAGTGTGTTGGCACACCCAGTCATCCCGAACGGGACGCAGCTCCTTTGGGAAAAACTTGGTCTCTCTGGTTCAGTCGTCAATGAACGTATTGACGAATTGAACTGGGGCGGGCTCAAGGGGGGCGAGCATGTGAAGGTTGGCGACCCGCTTTATCCAAGAGTTGACCACAAAGAAGCAATAGAGAGGATCGAAGCTATGGCGAACGAAGAACTGAATTCCGCATCGGCCACGCCGAAACCCGCGAGTGCGCCTGCTGCGCCAGCCACACCGGCCGCGACGCCCGCGGTGCCCGAAAAGATTGCGATCGAGGACTTCGCCAAGGTCGAGATGCGCGTCGGCCAAATCAAAACCGCCGAGCGCATTGTCGGCGCGGACAAGCTTCTGAAACTGACCGTGGACATCGGCACGGAAATCCGCCAGATTTGCGCCGGCATCGCCCAGTTCTACGAACCCGAAGCGCTCATCGGCCGCAAAGTCGTGGTGGTCGTCAACCTCGCCCCGCGCAAGTTGCGTGGCGTCGAATCCAACGGCATGGTCGTCGCCGCTTCCGTTGGTCCCGAAGGCCGTCCCGTTCTCGCTGGCTTCCTCGAAGACGTGGAAGTTGGCGCGCGCCTGAAGTAGCGAAAGTTTTTATATCGCGGTGTCGCATACGGATATCTGATATCTGATCGCCGTTACCTGACATCTGATATCCATCATCTACTAACCATGGACCTCATCGATTCCCACGCCCACATCGACTTCTCGCAATTCGCGGACGACCGCGAGGCCATGCTCGAGCGCGCCCGTGCCGCCGGTGTCTCTACAATCCTCGCCATCGGCACCGGTCCCGGCCCGGAAAAACTCGATGCCGCGCTGCCCTACGCGGAAGCGCACGATTGGATCTACACCACGGTGGGCATCCATCCTCACGAAGCCAGGGAGGTCACCCCGGCGCATCTCGAAACTCTCGCCAAGCTCGCCCAGCACCCCAAAGTAATCGCCTGGGGCGAAATCGGCCTGGACTACTTCTACGATCACTCCCCGCGCGACATCCAGGAGCGCGTCTTCCGCCGGCAAATGGAACTCGCGCAAGCGGCCAAGCTCCCCATCATCATCCACTGCCGCGATGCCTGGAGCGATTGCCTCCGCCTCCTCGAAGAAGTCTGGAAGCCCACCGCCCTCGGCGGCGTTCTGCACTGCTTCACCAGCACACTGGAAGACGCCAAGCGCGGCCTCGACATGGGCTTTATGATTTCGTTTACGGGCAATTTGACTTATCCGAAAATGCAGAATCTGCGCGACGTTGCGAAAGCTCTGCCGCTCCGGAACATCCTGATCGAAACGGACTCCCCGTACCTCGCGCCTCAACCCTACCGCGGCAAGCGCAACGAGCCCGCGTACGTGGCAGAGGTGGCGCGGGTCCTTGCGAATGTGAGAAACTTACCCATAGAGGAAGTCGCCCAAGCCACCGCGGAAAATTTCCGGCGATTCTTTCCCCTCACCCGGTCGGGGACAGCCCCGCCTGTGGTGTCCCGCTGAATCAGGGCAGCGGCTGCAGGAGGCAAGTCATCGCAGTTCTTACGGCCAAGGAGATTTTTGAGTTGGTGCGCGTCGACCTCGTGAAGGTCGAGCAGGAGTTGTCCCGCCAGAGTGCCGCGGCGTTCCAGCCGGTTTCGGAAATCACCAGTTATTTGTTGGGCGGCGGCGGAAAGCGCGTGCGCCCCGCGCTGCTCCTGCTTTGTCACGGCTACGCCAGCGGAAACCGCGCCGCGACGCGCAGCGCCATCCGCCTGGCCGCCGTCGTCGAACTCCTCCACAGCGCCACGCTCATCCATGACGACGTGATTGACAGCGCCGATACGCGCCGTGGCCGTCCCTCCGCGAATTCCCGCTGGGGCAATCATCGCAGCGTCCTGGCGGGCGATTGGCTTTACATGCAGTCCTTCCAGATCGCCCTCGAAGAACGCAATTTCCATGTGCTCGATATCCTGATTGATCTCACCCAGAAAATGGTCGAAGGCGAACTCCTGCAGCTTGCCAAGATCGGCCGCATGGATGTCACCGAGGAAGATGCGCTGAAGCTGGCCACCTACAAAACCGCGTGCCTTTTCAGCGGCTGCGCGCGCCTCGGCGGCGTGTTGGGCGGCCTCGGCAACAAGCACGAAGAAGCCCTCGCGGAATACGGGCGCAATGCCGGCTTGGCCTTCCAACTCGTGGACGACCTTCTGGACTTTACCGCTTCCAGCGAGCAACTCGGCAAGCCCGTCCTCAGCGATCTGAAAGAAGGCAAGGTCACGCTGCCGCTGATCTACGCCATGGAAAATGGCCACAGCGAGGCGCGCGAACTGGTCGCTCGTGTTCTCGAAGAAAAGGAATTTAATTCCGTGCAGCCGGAAAAACTTGTCGCCCTGGTGCGCGATTCCGGCGCTCTGGACCGTGCGCGCAATCTGGCCCTCAATTATGCGGGCCGCGCCAAAGCCTGCCTCAACGGTCATGGCGATTCCGAATATGCGCGCGCGCTGCTCACGTTGCCCGATTTCATCCTCGAACGCGAAAATTAATTCTCTGTTTAGTTGTTTGTCGAGAAACGCTATTTCGCTGTAATCCGTGGGGCCAATGGTTGTCATCCCGAGCGCAGCGAGGGATCTGCTTTTTCCGCAAGCCTTTCCATTGTAGGGGTCCAGCATGCTGGACCCCATCTCGGCACGGTATAGACCGGAGCAAGGCGTGGACATTTTTGTCATCCCGACCGGAGGCCCGCGTCGTTTGCGGGCCGTAGTGGAGGGATCGTGGCAAGGTCGCTGCTTGCCACTGGCCCCGATCTTGGCAAGACGTAAACACTTTTGCCATGCCGATCCCGCAACCTGGGAGAGGATCTGTTTTTCGCAGTAGTCCGGGGGAAACCGCTTCTCCAAGGCGACCATTCATGCTGCCCTTCAAGCTCATCTACCACGAACGCTACGATCTCAACCTGGGCGCACACGTCTTTCCGTCGCAAAAATATCGCCTGGTCGCCGATAAGCTGGTGAGCGACGGCATCGCTCTCCCCGATAATTTCCTTCGCCCGGAACCCGCCGCCGATGCGGACATCCTGCGCGTCCACACTCCCGACTGGGTGAACAAGCTCAAGACCGGCACGCTCACTCAAAACGATGTGATGATTCTCGAAGTGCCCTACTCGCCGGAACTCGTCAGCGCGTTCTGGCTGGCCGCGGGTGGCACGATCCTTGCCGCACAGGCCGCCTCCCTCGATGGTTTCGGCTGCAACATTGGCGGCGGCTTCCATCACGCCTACCCCGGTCATGGCGAAGGCTTCTGCGCGATCCACGATGTAGCCGTGGCCATCCGCAAGATGCAAGCCGACGGCACCATCCGCACCGCCATGGTCGTGGACACCGACGTGCATCACGGCAATGGCACCGCCGCGATCTTCGCTCATGACCCTTCCGTGTTCACGCTCTCCATCCACCAGCGGGACCTCTACCCCGGGCACAAGCCGGCTTCCACCGTGGATCTGAACATGGACGATGGCGTCGGTGATGACGAATATCTGGAAGCGCTCCTGCCCGCGGTTCGCGAGGGTCTGGAGAAGTTTCAGCCGGACATGCTCTTCTATATCGGAGGCGCGGACCCCTACAAGGAAGATCAACTCGGCGGCCTGCGCCTGACGATAAATGGTTTGCAAACTCGCGATCGCAGCGTGTTCGAGGAAGCGCGCTGGCAGGGGATTCCCGTAGTGACCACGCTCGCCGGAGGCTACGCCCGCCGCGTCGAAGACACCGTGCAGATCCATGTGAACACCATCCTCGCCGCCGCCATCGCCGCCGGGAAATATCCTCACAGCCGCAAGCTCTCCTGACCAGCCTGCATCAAAACTAGGGGCTCGGAGCGGCGCCTGTCCCGACCCGGTCGGGAGCTCCGACATTAAGTCCTAGGCTCTGAACGGGTTTTCGCCCGCCGCAGGCGGGTCCGCCGATTTCTGGCGGAAGCCACGATTGGCTATTTCCCGCAGGATTTCAGCTACACCATTGACAAAAGCAAGGGCATGACGGCGATGGAGTGGCTCTGGCAATTCAACCCGCAAGCGCCGCAGGAAGAGATCCGGGGACCGCTGGGACAAATGCTCTTCAGCGGAGAGGATGCGCTGAAGCCCACCTCCGCACTGTCCGGGGGCGAGCGCGCGCGGCTGATTTTCTGCCGCCTGATGATTCAAAAACCGAATTTCCTGGTCCTGGACGAGCCCACAAACAACCTGGACCTGGAAGCGATCAATGCCCTGAATATCGCGCTACAGAAATACGACGGTACATTGCTGTTGGTGACGCACGACGAAGACGTGCTGGATGAAGTGGCCACGCGAATCTGGCATTTCCACGATGGAAAGATCGAGGACTTCAAGGGCACCTACGAGGAATTTCAACTCACGGCGCAACGCAAGGCGGGGTAGGATCCGCTATACGCCGTCTCACGGAGCGCGGTGATCGCGACTCCCTCGCTGACCACCTCTTCCCAAAATCCACAGAAAAAATTGCTGGGTGGGGGAATCGGAGGCCGAAAAAGGGTACCATTTGGCCCAGGAACGCGGGTGCCCGCCGGAGCCGATATGTCCACCAAAGAACCAAATTCACAGCCGGGAAAAACAACCCTAAGTCTCTTTTCGGGGATTCTGGGTGGCGCCCTGATCACCCTCACGCTGGTGGGGATCGCGGTGTGGTTCACCACAGGGATTGGACTTCTGCGCCTGATGGGCGTGGTGAAAGACGGCCGCGTTTTGATTAACGTGGACCAGCCCACGGTGGTCCGCCAGATCCAGAAATTGCAGCGACTGGAAACTGTCAGCTACACGATGGACAAAATTATTTCCGGGGAGCACGACAATCCTTATCTGCCCAAATTTCTGGCCAGCGACCGCTTGCTGTTGGTGGTACATGGCGAAGTCATTGCTGGTGTGGACCTGGGCAAGTTGCAGGCCAGCGATGTGGCCCTGAGCAACCGGAACATTTCCGTGCATCTGCCGAAGGCGGAGATTCTGGTGACGCGCCTCGATAACGAGAAGACGCGTGTCTACTCGCGCGATACGGGGTTGTTTTCGTCGCCCGATCCCAACCTCGAAACACAAGTGCGCCAGGAAGCCGAACGCCAGTTGCAGCAGGCCGCTCTGCAGGACGGCATTCTGAAGTCAGCGGACGAGAACGCCCGCAACTCCGTGCAGAGCATTCTCAAGGGCTTGGGTTTCGACCAGATTGCATTTCGCTAACAATTCACAATTTGTCATTCCGCCTGCCCTGAGCGAAGTCGAAGGGACCGGAGGGACGGCGCATTTGGCCGTCCCGTAGCGGAGGAATCACTCTGCAACTTCGGATTTCAGGATTAGGAAGCATCTGCGGATTGTCAGATCATTGCGCGGAGCGAGTGACGGGAAACAAAAAGGCGAGGGACGCCAAGCGCCCCTCACCCAATGATCCTGTGCCGGGATACTCTTACCTGGGTTTCAGGTCCTTCAACAGGTGATCGACGGCATGTTCGGCCTGGTGCGGCGAAATCGTGCGCTTGTTCAGTTCCTTGTGGCTGATGGCGCGGTACGCCAGCTTCTTCGGGTTGCGCAACCCCAGATCGAACACAAAGGTGCCTTCATGGAAGCGGATGTTTTCGTATCCGAATCCCGGAGGTCCCCACCCCCATCCTGCATAGCAGCCAAATGGGCCGCAAGCCATTCCCGGATAGCCGGGATAGCCGGCCGCCACCGTTGCGGTCTGCGTCTTCACAGCCACATGATAGTCCACCAGGAAATCGGCGGTCGCCGGATCGCTCGCTTGCACCAGTCCCCGCGCCTTCAGACCCCGCTCAATCGCGTTCTGTAATTGCTTGCGGTTTGCTTCCGTGTTCCAGTCGCGATTGCTCTCCAGGTGTTGCTGTTGTTCAGGCGGCGGCGCAATCACATCGCGCGAAACCACCGGCCTTCCATCGGGACTCCGCGTAGCAGCGGCTGCGGGCGGCGTCATGGGACGCCAGGCCCAGGTCATCCCTTTGGTGACCTTGACATCCGGATCGTGCAGCACCTCTACGTCGTCGTTGCACCCGGCAAGAACCATGCCCCCTATCAGCACGGCGGTCATAAGAACTGCAGTTTGTACTTTCTTCCCCAATTCCACTGGATGTACCTCCACATGATATGAAACACCGAACCCGGCAAAAAGTTGGCTGGCCTCCCTAAATGCTTTCAGTTGCTTCGGGGAGGGCCCCAATCGGCAGGGGGGAAAACAATCGGCCAAAACTTGGGGGCGGGGCGGGCAAATTCAAACGCCACGTTATAGAACTCCAGCCCGGCATCGTCGACACGCACCACCCGGCAACTCTCTTCCATACCAGTTTTGGGATTGTTCAGCAAGAAGGCCTGACCCAAATGGAGTTCCGACTGCATTTTCAGCAGGCCGCCATGGGCATTCACAACCTGGGTTTTCGCCTCTTCCCGCAACTGCCGGCGCTCCACGTCCTCGGCCAAGACGACCACGGTCATGTTGAGCATGACCCGTTCGCTCCTCCTTCGATTCTCTGGGACTGGCATAGTAAGGAAACCCTTAGGGTGGCATTCTACAGGAAATGGCGGGGGTATTGGACTGTCCCTGAAGCCAGGGCAGAACTGAGGGCTTAGGTGTCCAATTTCCGGTAGTGTCTCAGGTTGGCGAAATCAGGCTTCGGTGAGTTGACCCTTCAGCAGCTCTTCGAGGTACTTGGCCATTACGGAAACATCGAGTTTGCCTTCATCCCAAGCACAGTCGGCCGCTGTTAGCGCGGCATAGTAGGGCGCTCGGTTTTCCCGTATGCGTTCCGGTACTATTTTCCTCCCCGGAAGCAACCTGCCATGTTTCAAGCAGATCAAGTAGTAGCAGGCCGCCCTGGCTGTTCTTCCATTGCCTTCAACAAACGGATGAATCCAATTCAGCCTCCACAGGGCATAGCCTGCAAGCAATGTCGGGTGGTCAACGATTGTCCAGTTTTCATGGATAAGTGAAAAGAACCGGTCCATCAAATTGGGTACGTTGTTGAAGTGCGGAGGAATATGTTTCCCGACTAAAATTGGGTCTTCGCGGTATCTTCCCCCAAACTGAGCAATATTGGCGACCGCAGCATAATTCACGGCCCATAGTGTGTATTTGTCGAAGGCTTCAATTCCTTTTTCCAGCCCGATCTCAATGCAGTTCGACAATAAGTCGTACTGCCGCAAGAGATTCTGCTCTTGAATTCTCGTATAGAGTTCTGGATTGTCTTTTTCGCGCACTGACATGTTTGGGGACCGTACCCCGCGTCATGCGGGCCACACTCATTGCTTATCGCCGTAAGCGTATGTGCTCAGATGCCAGTCGCACGCTGTCCTTGGTGATGCTCGTGGCGTTAGCGGGGGCATTACCAAAGGCGAAACTGATCCTCTGTTCGTGCAAGTCTTCTTCTGTCACGGGGCTAGATCCTTCTAGCATTCTCTTCAAATCGGGGTCAGCTTCGATATCACCGAAAAATTGTTTTCTGTCTGCCATGGCTCATTACCCCCTTCTCTTTTTGTTCGACTCGATCATACCTCTTGTCCACCAGATGTCAATATCTTACCCCCTACGATCTTTGGATTACCCAGGTTCAACGACGGGATGCTCGGTTCAATGTTCTCCTTTCGCCTTATCGCTGGGACGCCTACTTTTGGCCACAGAACGAGTGCGCCAAAAGTTACCGCGTCTTTCTACGCTGCTCGATTTGAAACTGAGACATTACCCAATTTCCTTGAGCATGCACCGGGTTAATGTCTTTGGTATGATAGTATTTTGAGAATTCAGCGGCATAGGAAGAAAATGGAAACACAATCTGAGGCCAAGGTCCTGCTGCGTGTCCGTCCTCGCGGATTCTGCGCGGGCGTAGTGCGAGCGGTGGATATCGTGGAACTGGCGCTGGAAGCCTATGGCGCCCCCGTGTACGTGCACCATGAAATCGTCCATAACACCTACGTGGTGGAGCAGTTAAGGCGGCGCGGCGCAATCTTTGTCGAGGCCATCAGCGAAGTGCCCCATGGGGCCGTGCTGGTTTTCAGCGCGCACGGCGTGCCACCGACGGTGCGCGATGAAGCCAAGAGCCGCAGCCTGCGCGTGATTGATGCCACATGTCCACTCGTGACCAAGGTGCATCTGGAAGCGCTGAAGTTTGCCCGGGAAAAGCGTACCATCATCTTGATTGGTCACCGGGATCACCAGGAAATTGTGGGCACCTCCGGGGAAGCCCCGGATCGCACGCTGGTTGTGGACTCGGTGGCGGAAGTGGATGCGCTTAAAGTGGCTGATCCCGATAAGTTGGCGTTCCTCACGCAGACGACGCTCAGCCTCTACGACACCCAGGAAATTGTGGCCCGGCTTCGCCAGCGCTTCCCGAACATTGCGGGACCCGCAAGCGACGACATCTGCTACGCCACGCAGAACCGCCAGGAAGCGGTCGAGCAAGTGGCCAAGGACGTGGACCTGATCCTCGTGGTGGGTTCGCAGAACAGCTCGAATTCCAATCGTTTGGTGGAACTCGCGCAGCGCTTAGACATAAAGGCGCAGCTCATTGATGCGGCCGCGGACATCGATCCCAAGTGGCTCGAAGGCATTCGCCGGGTGGGCTTGACGGCCGGAGCTTCCGCGCCCGAGGTATTGGTCGAGCAAGTGAGCGAGCGGTTGGCGCAGTTCGGATTCACCGACCAGCGCGACCTGGACCTGATTCGCGAAGACGTGCGCTTCACGCTGCCCGCGGAACTCGCCACCATCGCGCCCGCGCCGCGCCGTTAGTTGGCGCGCGCTTTTTGCGCGCACGGCTTTTTGCATTGCCGGGCAGGGGCAGTTGCCGGGATGCTTTTCCGGCGCCCGGGGTACCCACAGGAGCAAGAAGAAAAAAAGTAAAGGAGCGTACCTTGGCGGTCAAAATCGTCCGTCAACCCAGCAAGATTGCCTTGATTAGCGCGCCCTCCAGCGCAGCCGGCTTCGCTCCCGGCTCCGAAAAAGCGCCTGCCGCACTTCGCGCCGCCGGCCTCATCGAAAAACTCCAATCCATCGGCTATGAAGTCACCGACTTCGGCGATTGCGCGCCGCGTCTCTTCGCCGATGACGACGATCACAAGCGTGCCCGCAATATCCCTGAAATCGTCGCCGCTCTCAACGACCTCAAGCCTCGCGCCGAGCTGGCCGCCAAGTCCGGCGGCTTGATTCTTGTCCTCGGAGGCGACTGTGTCCAGATCGTCGCACTCCTCGCCGGCGCGCGCCGCTACTATAAGCACCTCAGCCTCCTATGGTTCGACCGCGACGCTGATCTCAACACGCCCGCCTCCACGCCCTCTGGCCGTCTCGACGGCATGGCCCTGGCCGGAATCATTGGCAAAGGCTCGCCGGATCTGGTTCGTTTTTGGGGCGAACCGCCGCTGGTGCGCGAGCCGGACACGCTGATTTTCGGATTGGTGCGCCTGGATCCCGCGGAACAGGAATTTCTGGCGCGCTCGCCCATGCGCCATGTGTTCGCGGCTGACATTCAGGCGAAAGGCCTCCCGAAGGCGGCACACGATGCGCTCGGCCAGTTGCACGCCGATACGCGTGAGTTCATGCTGCACCTCGATTTGGATGTCATCTCCCAGGAAGAGTTTCCCGCGACCAACGTGCCAGGCGGCGGCGGAATGACTCTCGGCGAAGTGCAAGCTTCGCTGGAGGAATTTGCCAAACACAAGAACCTGCTCGGCCTGGATGTAGCGCAGTACAACCCCGACCGCGACCCGGATGGCGCCGGAGCGCGAAAGATCGTGGACTTGCTTGCCAGCGTGCTCTCCGCGCGGCTGGCCGCGTTGACGCCGGTTGCGCCTCTGGCAGCGGAAGAAACGCCTTCAGCGACGGCTTGAGTGCCAGAAAAGTCAGAATGTAGAGTGAAGAGGGCGTTGCGCTCTGCTCACGAGGAGTTGTGGGCGCGAGTCTCGTCGGCAAACGGCGCTCAAATGAAGCGTAATCGATAGGAAACCGCACCCCCTGTCGCATCGCGTTTCGTGCCACAATAATGAAAATCAACGCCCAGCCCCGGGCGTCTGCCTTGCTTTCCCAGCCCAGATGTAGTCGCCAAATGATTTGATTGCCTGCGGGACGCCGTGGGAAGAGAATCAAGGGTTCCCCAGGTCAAGGGATTTCCCGGTCGGAGGTGTGTGATGGCCGATTTCTGGAAGCGCTGCGAAGGGCGCGTGATCGAGCAAAAGTACCCGCTAAAACAATATCTGGGCGGGTCACCGAGTAGCGGGGTTTTCTTAACAGGCCACAGCGGTACGCCAGCGGGAAAAGCAGTTATCAAGTTTATTCTTGCGCATCCGGGCACGGCAAAGTTGCATCTCTCCCGATGGGCGCGCGCCGCGAAGCTTTCTCACCCCAATTTGCTGCAACTCCTGGACTCCGGGCGTTGCGGACTGGACGGACGGGACCTCCTCTATGTCGTGGTCGAATACGCGGAAGAGAATCTCTCGCAAATCCTGCCAGAGCGAGCGCTGACAGCGGAAGAAACCCGCGAGATGGTGGTTCCCGTCGCAGAGGCTTTGTTCTACCTGCATGGACAAGGCCTCGCGCATGGGCGCCTCAAGCCCGCGAATGTGCACGCGATCGGCGATCAGATCAAACTTTCGATCGATTCGGTGACGCGGCTGGGGGAATTGCATTTCGGGCGGGGCGCGGATTCCTATGGCGCTCCGGAGTTGGTCTCATCCCCAGTGACGGGGGCGAGCGACGTCTGGTCGCTTGGCATCACGCTGGTGGAGGCGCTGACGCAGCACGCGCCGGACGTGCAAGCAGCGCGACAGGGTGATCCCGAAGTTCCAGCTACCCTTCCCCAACCGTTTCTGGATATTGCGCGGCATGCGTTGCAGCGCGACCCAGCACTGCGATGGACCGCTGCCGACATCGCGGCACATCTGAAACCTGGACACGTTGTGAAAGCGGAAGCGCCATCCGTCCCGGCGGTGAGCGCCACACCTGCGAAGGCCACGCCCGCGAAACTTTCTCCGCTGGACGTTCCGCTCTCGCCAGAGCGCGGGATTCCGGTGGCCAAGTTAGCGGCAGGGCCGCCCAGAGTGATGCCGCCACAGCAAAAGCCAGGCGTGCCGGCAAAGAAAACGCTGTTCCTCCCCAATTACGCGATTCCACTGGTCGCGGGGATCTTCGTTGTCGCGGCCATCGTTGTATTGCCAAAACTCCTGCGCCATCAGCAGGAAACTCCACCGTCCGCAGGCGCCTCATCGGCTCAGGTGCGCTCCGAAGCAAAACCCATGGACCACGCTGGGAATCAGCCACGGCCCGCGCCGCAGCCAACAGTGAAAGATTCTGCAAGGGCAGCGCTTGAGAAGGCCCCTCCCGCATCGGCCGCGCCCGCGAAACTGCGCACGGAGATCGCTCCCGCGATGCCAGCGCCCAGGCTTGCCGGTGATTCGCCGGCGCGAGGAGAAGTTTTGGACCAGGTCTTGCCCGAGGTTCCCGACAAGGCACTCAACACAATCCGAGGTGTTGTGCGCGTTAGTGTCCGCGTGCATGTGGATGCCGCCGGGAATGTTTCGCAGGCTGAGCTCGAGGCGCCCGGTCCCAGCCGGTATTTTGCGGATTTGGCATTGAAAGCGGCGGGCAAGTGGGTTTTTGGCTCGCCGGATTTGGAAGGCAAGAGTGTGCCGAGCGAATGGCTGATCCACTTCGACTTTGCACAATCGGGCGTCGTGGCCTTGCCGCAGCAAACAGCGCCCTAAGTCCTTCCTCACCCGCGAGGAACTCGGGAAACACTTAGAGCGCCCATGAGCCACCCTGCTGGAAAGTTGCCCCTAATTCTCGCAGACTTCAATTTATCCGTCGTTCAAGTTCAGCAAGCCACGGTCATCCTGAGGCAATCCGATGAGGATCGCCGAAGGACCTCAACATCAAATCTGTGCACGATGTGTCCGTCGAATTCTTCCATGGCGCAAACTTCTCGCCGGGCCGCCCCGCGTTGCCCGGAGCCATGTCAGGCAGGCGCCGCGGCGCGCTTGCGGTGGTAACGCGCCAGGCCCAGCCAGGAAAGATGCAGGGCCCCGTTGAACAGGTAGTGATCCACTTCCTCCCGGGAAAGTGTCTGCCTGGCCTCGGCGGCAATCGCATTGATGAAAGCCTCGCTCGCTTGGGTGTCGTCCGCTCCCTCAGTAAGAATCTTGGCCACAAGCTCGCTCCAGCGGAGGAGGCGCTCGCGGTAGCTGGCGATATGCCGCGCGGGATGATCGGAGAAGCTGAAGTGGGTGAGGAAAAGACGCTTGGGGTCGAGCGCGGCGATGGCGTCCAAAGAAGTGTTCCACAGTTCAAGGTTGATGTCCGGCGGAGGTGTCGCGGGCAGGATGAAGGGATGCCCTTCGATGGCGATGCCCGCGGTATCGCCAACAAAAGCAACCCCCTCCAAGCCATCGAAATAAGTGACGTGATGCGAGGCGTGGCCCGGAGTATAAACAACCTGAAGCTGCCGAGATCCAAAGGTCAGCGTTTCGCCGCCCTCCAGGATGCCTAGGTTGGACTGGGGCACGGCAAGGAATTCGCCGTAAAGTCGTTGCATCGTGTCGCCATAGAGTCGCCGGGCGCTATCGAGGAGTTTGGATGGATCGGCCATGTGCGGGGCGCCCCGTGAGTGCACAAAAACTCGCAGCCGCGGGTTTTCACGGACGAGGGAGCCGGAAGCGCCGGCATGATCCAGGTGAATGTGGGTCAGAAAGAGAGCGTCGAGATCGCTGATGCGCAAACCGTGAACGGCCAGTTGTTCGCGGAGATGGGGAATCGTGGACGATGGCCCGGGATCAACTAATGCGACAGCATCGCCGGAACGCAGCAAGGCTGAGGCAATGGAGCGGGGATGGCCGGCCCAGTGCAAATCGAGAGGGATCGTGGGTGTCATAAAGTGAACAGTTTAGCGCAAAAGGGCGGGGTAGAATCGTTGCGATGTTTGCCGTTTCTGACCATTCCGAGAGCGGCCAGCGAACCTGATCGGACATGAGGAATTACTTGCAGAATGATTTAGTTGTGGACTATTCTTTTCAGGCAGCAGCTTGCTTCTTTTTACCGCTTGCGATGACGAGTGAGTTTGCATTGTTCCCGCCCCAATGTGAAGAGAGAAGCGCTGAGCTGCCTATTGTCCTGCGCCCTTCGCCCGGCGCAGTCGACGCTCTTAAAGGAAAACACATGGACTACACGGGATTCTCATGTATAAATTTAGGGAGGAATACAATGCTGAAATGGGCTGTAACGGTAATCATGGGCGTGCTTCTCGCCCTGCCACTCTGTGCGCAGGAGAAGAATGTAATCACCGCATATAACTGGAACGCAACGTCGGAAAATAGCGTAGCGGCCACAAGCACGGGGCGCGATTTTAGCATCGCCCCGGCATCGCCACGCCTTTTTGCCATGCCCGCTGCAGCGGCAGGCAAGCCGGCGGACATTTTTTCGGACTGGGCGGACAACCCGTGGAACCGTGGCGCTTGGGGTCGCCTGACGCCAAAATTTGAGGTTGCGGGGCTCTTCAGCTACATCAACTTCGGCCCTGGTTCGGAGCCCAACTTCAATAACTTTGGAGCAACGGGTTCGTTTGCTTACAATGCCAACAAGTGGCTCGGGCTGGTTGCGGAAATCGGCGGTTACACCTTCTCGCGGAACATCTATGTGCTTCCCACAGGGGCAACCCAGGAGATACAGAACACCATTAAGGGCGATCAGTGGACCTACCTGTTCGGGCCGCGGTTGAACTACCGGCACTTCGATCATTTCGTCCCCTTTGCGGAAGTCCTTTTTGGCGACGCGCGTGGCCACCCTAACCTCACCGGCAACGCGACGGCGCAGAGCTCCTTTGGCTTGGCGCTCGGCGGTGGTGTGGATGTGGTCTTAGCGAGGAATATCGCCTGGCGCTTTATCGAAGCCGACTATTTCATGACCAACTACTCCGGTCCAGATTTGGCCGCGAGCGCCAGGCAGAACAACTTCCGGATTGGCAGCGGTATCGTGATCCGCTGGGACTACCCCCCCGCTCCGCCGAAGCCCAATCATCCGCCAGTGGCGGCTTGCTCGGCGGCCGCGCCTTCGGTTTACCAGGGCTCCACGGATCCCGTGGCGATCCACGTGAACGCCAGCGATCCTGATAATGACCCGCTCACCTACAGCTATACGGCGACGGGCGGCACGGTCGACGGCACGGGCCCGGATGCGCGTTGGAACCCCACGGGCTTGGCCCTGGGCTCTTACACCATCAATGTCAAGGTAGACGATGGCCGCGGCGGAACGGCTACTTGCGCCGCCGACGTTGCGGTTGCCCAGCGGCCGAATTCTCCACCGGTTATCTCTTGCTCGCCGGAACGCAATCCGATTATCTCCGGCGAACGCGTGGCTATCATTTCGCGCGCATCCGATCCGGATGGCGATCCCTTGACCTACAGCTATTCCGCAACGGGCGGCCAGATTTCCGGCACCACCGCCACCGCGCAGTTTGATTCCACCGGGTTGGCTGCGGCCAGCTACGGTATTACCTGTACCGCGGATGATGGCCGCGGCGGCAGGACCAGCGCCCCAACCAGCGTCGATGTGCAGGCTCCCGCTCCCCCGCCGCAGGCTAGCAAGGTGGGCGATTGCGGTTACACCAAGGTCGCCGCGTCGCGCTTTGACAACGCTTGCAAGCGCGTGGGCGACGATGTGGCCTTGCGCTTGAAGAATGAACCGAACTCCAAGCTGGTCATCGTCGGCTTCGCGGATCCCAAGGAACCCAAGGCCGCGAAGCTGGCCGAAACCCGTGCGGAACTCGCCAAGAAGTACCTGGGCGAGAAGGGCATCGATGCCTCGCGCATCAGCACCCGTGCCGGCACGGCGTCTACCGAAAAGGGCATGGAGAAGGACAACCGCCGCGTGGACTTCGTCTTCGTACCCGAAGGCGCGGCGTACTAAGAACCCATGTCCCGCTTGAGTGCTGCTCCACTCGTGTCGGGACTTGAAAACATAACGCGAACCCGGGCTCTCCGAACTCTACTCTGGAGAGCCCGGTTTGTTTTGGGGCGAGGCTCATGGCGCGACGCGGGGAAAACACGCAGCGATTGCTGCTGAGGATCTGGATTGCTGTTCTCATCACGCTGAGTGCAGCCGCGGGCGCCGCTGCGCAGACTTGGCAGCGACTCGGGCCGGAAGGCGGCATGGTGGTGTCCCTTGCCGCGGCCACCGGCGAACGTTTATATCTCGGCACGGCCGACGGCCATGTGTTCGTCAGCGAGGATCGGGCGGGGAGATGGGAATTGCGCGGCCGTATAGGCAGCCGCACGGACGCCGTGATATCGCGGCTGGTGGCCGACCCACTCAAATCGGATCGTGTGTATGCGGCAGTGTGGTACCAGGAACCCGGGAAAGGCGGCGGGGTTTTCCGGAGCGAGGACGCCGGTCGAACGTGGAGCCCGCTCGGCTTGGCGGAAGAAGAGGTGCGGGCGTTGGAGCTTGCCCCCGGGCAGCCGGATGTTTTGGTCGCGGGTGCGCGCAGCGGGGTGTTTCGCTCGCGGGATGCCGGGATAAACTGGGAGCGCATCTCTCCGGCGGGGGATGCAGAGCTGAAAAACGTCGATTCGCTCGCCGTGGATCCCGGCGACGCCAGCATCATCTACGTCGGCACCTTTCATTTGCCCTGGAAGACCACGGATGGAGGAAAGACCTGGAACTCCGTTGCCGCTGGGCTGATTGATGATTCGGACATCATGAGTTTGCGAGTGGACGCCACGAATCCCTCCCGCGTCTACTTGAGCGCCTGCTCGGGAATATACCGCAGCGAGAACCAGGGCGGCGTCTGGACGAAGCTCCAGGGCATCCCTTACACCGCGCGGAGAACGCACCAGATTGTCCAG
Source organism: Acidobacteriota bacterium (assembly GCA_003154775.1). Taxonomy (GTDB): domain Bacteria; phylum Acidobacteriota; class Terriglobia; order Acidiferrales; family UBA7541; genus Acidiferrum. The sequence goes on from PMES01000101.1 coordinate 56,686, forward strand.
GACACTCGCCATCCGGAAACCCTCTATGCCGCGACTACCGAAGGACTGTGGGTTACCCGCGATGCCGGCGAGAACTGGAAGAGAACGACCGCGAAAGATTGCGTGGTTACAGGTCTGGTGGTCTTGCCCGGGAATCGGGGCGCCCCGGGAAAAGTCGTATTGGGGACAGAGGGGCAGGGAGTTCTATTCAGCGAGGACGCGGGAGAGAATTTTGTTGAGGCGAACGCCGGATTTCGCCATCTGGTTGTCAAGCAACTCGTGGGAGACACCTGGCAAGACCCGCGGCACCTTCTTCTTGTGACGGAGCAGGGCGGCGAAAGGATTTGGGAAAGCCGGGATGCGGGAAAGAGTTGGGCACCCGTGCAGCTTGCCGCAGAAGGCCCTGGGAAAACGCTAGTTCTTCATCCCGAAATGTTCCAGAAAATCTACGCGAGCCCCTGGGGATGGCTGGTGCGGTTGAATAGTGGGCAAATCTGGATGTGGGATGCAGACAAGGGGCAATGGAAGGAGTGGAAATTCGCCCTGGCCTCGGGAAGCACGGACCCCGCGCGGCGGGGAACGCGCAAAGGGCACCCATCGGCGCCGGGGATAGCCCTAAAGGTAGCCGGTAGTCCCATCGCGCTTTCGTGGGACGCCCTCTACTTCGCGGCCCGCGAAGGGGTGATGCGTTGCTCGCCCGGGGCAGCTTGTGCGCGGATGAAAGCGTTTGGGCGGAGCGGCCTCGTGGATGCTATCTGGGCATCTGGTGACGGCCAACTCCTGGGAGTGGTGGCCGATGGAAAAGTGGGAATTTCCGTGAATGCAGGGACGGATGGGGTCTGGCGCGACTTGCCAGCGGGCTTAACCGATGTGACCTGGCTCGACGGATGGTTGCGTGCCGGCAGACTGATTCTATTCCTGGGAACGCACGAAGGCCTGTTTGAGTCCTTGGACGAGGGAATTCACTGGACGCGATGCGAGAATGGATTGCCGGCAGGACCTGTCGACAGGTGGCTTCGAGGCGACGGCATTCTGATCGCTTCGTTGCGGCAGGGTGGGGTCTACCTCTCCCAAGATGAGGGCATGAATTGGACGAGGGTCGATGAGGCTGCGGAAAGAGGAAGGACCACCGGACTGGTCCAGACCGGGCAGGGAATCGTGATTGTAGGGTCGCAAAGGGAAGGGGTGCTCCAATTAGAACTGGGGCCGGGGAAGTAGTGGGGCTAGCGAATACACGATGGGCAAAACGGAGCAAGTACAGGCCAGAGCGCCAGAATCAGACGCAAACCGTTCCATTTCAGTACACTATTCCTGATAGTCCTGTTTTGGTAATTAACATATTGACAATACTATGAATCTGTCATAGAAGAGAGGTGTGCAAAAGCTTTCCCGGAATGGAATGCGCCCCCTTCCCCGTTCGATATCTACCCCCTGGACCCCTGTCGAAGATCGTATGTGAGGTGCAGCGACTATGGCGAACCTACAAGGATTCCGGCCAGAGAATTCAGCCTGCGGCAGAGGGATTGAGAAAGTGCCCTTCGAGGGCATAGCGCGCAACGACCGTGCCGCGCCGCCGATGCACCTGCTGCTGGTTGACGATGACGATCATATCCGTGAAGTCTGCCGCAGCGTCGCGGAAGATTGCGGCATGAAGGTGACGGACGTCAGCACGGCGGAAGAGGCGCTCGAAGTAATGGAGATCTCCTCGGTGGATATCCTGCTGACCGACCTGCGCTTGCCGGGAACGAGCGGCCTCGAGCTGTTGCGGCGCGTGATGCAGACCTATCCGGACATTGCCGTGGTGATGCTCACGCAGTACGGCACGATTGATTCCGCGGTGGAGGCAACGCGCATGGGCGCGGCGGATTATGTCACCAAGCCGTTTCGCGTGGAGGAACTGCGCGCGCGGCTCGAGCTGGTGGCCCATTCCGTGGAGCTAAAGCGGGAGAATCGCTTGCTCCGGGAGCAGGTGCGGGCGCGGCCGGGGTTCGGCGGGCTCATTGGGATGTCGCCGCGCATGGAGCGGGTCTACAAACTGATCGAGAAGGTGAGCCAACGCACGCATCCCGTGCTGATCCTCGGCGAGAGCGGAACGGGAAAAGAACTGGTGGCGCGAAGCGTTCATTTTCTGGGACCTCGCAAAGACCGGCCTTTTGTGCCCGTGGAGTGTTCCGCGCTGGTGCCAACCCTGGTGGAATCCGAGTTGTTCGGATACACCAAGGGAGCGTTTACCGGAGCCATGCAGGCCAGGCAAGGCCTGATGGAATCGGCCAATGGGGGCACCTTGTTCCTGGATGAGATTGGAGAGATGTCGCTGGAAATGCAGGCGAAACTCCTGCGCGCGCTACAACAGAGAGAGATCAAGCCGGTGGGCTCCACGGAGCGCAGAACGATTGATGTCCGCATCGTCGCCGCCACCAACCGGGACTTGGAATTGGCCATCAAGAACGGGATCTTCCGCCAGGACCTCTTTTTCCGGTTGAATGTGGTGCAGATCAAACTTCCGCCGCTGCGAGACCGGAAAGGCGACATCCCCTTGCTGGTGACCGCGTTTCTGGAGAAATTCGCCGACCCGGACGACGCCCACCGTGAGCTGACCGAAGACGCCATGCGGCAATTGATGGCCTACGACTGGCCGGGAAACGTTCGCGAGTTGGAGAACACCATCGAACGCGCGGTGGCTTTAAGTTCTGGCCCTCTCATAAGTGTCCATGACCTGCCGACGAATCTGCAATATCCCACCACGGAGCGCGCCCCGGATAAAGAGGAGCTGTTGCCGCTGAACGAACTGGAACGCCGTGCGATTCTGAGCACCTTGCGGCAGACCGGCGGCGACAAACAAGCGGCAGCTCGCATGCTGGGAATCGGCAAGACCACACTGTACCGGAAATTGAAGCAGTACCAGATCGAGCGCATTGACGCTTAGCCGGGTGCTCCAGCGCACTCCGTTTCACTTCGGGAATGGATTCCCGCGAGTTTCGAGTTGGCAACTGCCTGCCATTCAATTCCCCTGCTTTTTCAACAAGATCCCCTCCTCACTAGTTTGGTCCGGCCAATGCATAGCTGAGCCCTGAGTAGGCCACGGGGGCCCCGGCATGTTCTCGCAAAGCCGCGCAAAAAAGACGCCGCAGGAAATCGCCGCTGGCGGCGTTTTGCGTGCCGCCAGGGCGGGAGCCGGCCGTGAAACGTGGATCCGCATCGCCATTGATGAATTGGCGATGGAACCATCCATCGAACGCATCGGGATCTGGCTCGAGCCGGCTGCACAGGATGGAGACAGAGGTACGGTTGTCTTCAGCGGCGCAGTTTGGGAACGCAGCGCTGGTAACTTGCCGCCGGAGTGGCGAAAGATCTCAGCGGAAGCGCCTCTGCCCCGCGAAGTTCTAAACGGCACAAGCAGCGTGGAACACGAACTGGCGGGCACTTCGAATGCGCCCATGCTCGGGCCGCTTGTGGAACTCCAGCGCGCCCTCTGGGTGCCCATCATCGGGCACCGCATCCTCGGCGGCCTGATCCTTGCCGGAACCAGGGAAAAACAGACACTCCTGCCCCGCGCGAAGGTGGAGCGCATCGCGGAAGAACTCGGCCTTCTCCTTGAAATCGAGGAAGAGCGCCGGTTGGCCCGCGAGCGCCAGGAGGATCTGACGCTCTGGCGGCGTATTCAGGATCTGCTGCGGGAACCCGAAGACCCCAAGGATTTATTGCGCGAATTGGCGGAAAGCTGCACCGGGGGAAAGGGGAAAGGCGGGGCTGGCGCCGTCTTTGCATTGATTGGCGAGCGAAGCAACGCTTTCCCCGTGAACGCACCAGCGGCCTCGGGCGAAGTGAATCGCCTGGTGCTCTGCGGACAGAGCGGAGATCCCGAGTGGGCGCACAGTCTCGATCAAGGGCCGCTCGAGAATCTCTGGCGCCAGGCGCTGGAAACAGGGCGCGTCTGTGGCGCGGAGGCCGAACGCCTTCCCCTGGCGCGCAAGATTTCCAGGGTTGTGGCCATTCCCATGGAATTCGATGGAGCGGTGAACGCGGTGCTGCTGGCCGGGCTTCCCTGGCCAAGGAGTTCTCTCGGCGTGCTGGAGCGATTGGAGCTGCGCGCGCTTCTGGCGGCTCAGGTCCTGGAGCGTCGAAACCGCATCGCGCGGGAGCTGTGCGAAGAGTCGCAACAAAGAACCTTGCTGGAATTGCATGAAGAGCCCGTGGTGATCGTGGACCGCCGAGGATTCATCACCGCGATGAGCCGCGGGGCCAGGCAACTGATCGCGGATTCGGCAGAACCGCGGGAAGATACCCATCAGGTCTTGCGATTTGCGGAGGTCTTCCGGCCACGGGAGTGGGAGGAAGTTCATGGTTGGGTGGAATCTGCTTTCGTCGAGGGAACCCAGGGACCGGAAGAATCGCTTGTGGCGTACTTGAAAAACGGGACCGAGTTACGATTGCGACGCACGGCGATTTCCGATGGGAAGCATTGCTCCATATTCCTGGAGAGGGTGGCCGGATTGGGGCGCGCGCGGCAGGTCCATGAAGGGGAGGCGGAACTCCACCAGGTACTGGACTGGCTGGATGAAGGGGTTGTTGTCTTCGACGAAAACGATCGCATTCGTGCGAAGAATGCGCGATTTCTTCAGATCCTGGGTCTCAGCGCGGACGACGGCGCTTCCTTGCAGAGTCTCGAGGACCTGATACGCCGCACGGCAAAGAGTGCCAGGGAGCCCGAAAAGTTCGCGGCCCGTTGGAAAGCCTTTGCGGAAGGCGCCGAGGAGAGGATGCGCGAGGAATTGGCCATGGAAGCGCCTCTTCCTCAGGTGATTGAGCGGTCCACACGCGCAATTGTCGGGGAAAACGGGCGAAAACTGGGGCGCGTGGAAGTGTACCGGGAGATGAGCGCACAGCGAATGTTCCAGTCCCGCATGATGCAGACGGAGAAGCTGGCGGCAATCGGGCAGCGCGTCACCGGGATCGTCCATGAATTGAGTAACCCGCTCACAACCATACTGGTGAACGCGCAGCGCCTGGTGTCACAGGATGGCGATGGGATGCGCGCCACGCTTTCGCAAAACATCTTGGAAGAGTCCGAACGCGCCACGGCCATACTCCGGCAGTTGCTCGTATTGTCGCGGGAATCGTTGCCGGAGCGGCGGCGTGTTTCCTTGAATGAATTGGTCGATCGCACCATGGAACTCCAGAGGCTGGCGCTTTCCGGAAGCCACCTTCGCCTGATCGTCGAAAAGCAGGAGGGGCTGCCTCTCATTGAAGGGGACTACGTCCAACTGCAGCAGGTACTGATGAATCTGCTCCAGAATGCCCAGCAAGCCCTCGAATACAGCGGAACGGGCAGCACCATCGGCGTGCGCACGGGATTCGCCGGCGGCAGCCGCGTCACCCTGGAAGTCTGGGACGACGGCCCGGGGATTCCCGGGGTGATCCAGGCGCGCGTTTTCGATCCCTTCTTTACCACCAAGCCGCCCGGTGTGGGCACCGGTTTAGGGCTGGCGATTGTGCTGGGCTTCGTGCGCCAGCACGGTGGCACCGTCGCGCTGGTGAGTCCGCCGCACGGGGGCGCGCGTTTCGTCGTGGAATTGCCGGTTCCTCCAGTGGCCGGCATACACGACGACGAGCAATGTGCTGGATTGGCGGCAGAAGAACTCCCGCTAACGGCGGAGCATGTCGTGCTCGAAAGTGTGCCGGCAGGCAAAGTGCCACGAATCCTGGTAGTGGAGGACGAACCAACGGTCGCGAACCTGATTGCGGATGTTTTGGGCGACCAAGGCATGCGCGTGGACGTCCTACTGGACAGCTGCGAGGCCGTGCAGCAGGCGGAACGCGAATCCTATGACCTGGTCATCTGTGACCTGAAGATGCCCGGCATGGATGGCCAGAGGTTCTATCAGACACTGGTGCAGCGGCAGAATGCGCTTCGCGAGCATGTTTTGTTTGTAACGGGCGACATGGTTGCGCCGCGCACACAGAAGTTTCTGGATCGCCATCACCTGACACACGTAGCTAAACCATTCCGCATGGAAGAATTGAGCGGCGCGGTCCACGGGATGTTGAGAACGAAAAAGGAGATGGCTGCCGTCCGGGTAAGCGTCAAGGCCAAAGAAGCCTAGAGAGATGGGTAACACGATGTGGGAACAAGAGCAAGACAAACGGGAAGAGTTCGTGATGGTGTGCGGAGAGCGGGAATTCAGCGAAGAAGTGCAGGGCGAATGGGGGCAGCGCCATAATCCGGCCCGCCTGGAGTGCGTAAGTGGATGGCAGTCGGCGCGCAAGCTACTGGAAGCACGCATCCCCGCCGTGATTTTAGTCGAGCAGCGAACCGTGGAGCCGGACGCCAGAGCGGAGCGGGAGGAGCTGCCGGCGCTGAACGCGGTGGTCACTCTGTTTGCGGGTTATGCGCCGACGGTGGTGGTGGGTAGCGCGGAGCAGCAGGCGGGTCTGCTGGCACTGCTGGCGGGCGGAACAGTGGATTTTGTGACGCGCGCCGCGGATTGCCTGCCGGTGGCCATGGGCTTGGTGGAGCGCCGTCTGCGTCGGCACAACGGATGGCGAAACGCCAGGATGGCGCACCCCTTGGAAACCGAAGATCATCCCGGAGATTCGGAGACCCGGGATTTCGGGGAAATTTTGCGCCACGAATTGAACAACCCCCTCACCGGGATACTCGGCAATGCCGAGCTCTTGTTGGTGGAACTCCGCAGGAAAAAGGTGCCCCTGCCACCGCAGGCGGAGCACCGTCTGGAAACCATCGCCGCGCTCGCCGTGCGCATGCGGGAAACCGTGCGGCGCCTGAGCGACGAATGGGAAGCGCAGTCCGAAGCCATGACCCGCGACGTGGTCCAGTCCCCGAACTAAGCGTTAGCGCGAATCACGGCGCCGTCGTGGGGTCCGCGAAGAACTGCAAGACCCGGCGGCGGAATTCCTGCGGCTGGTACGCCAGCGCCGCCGTGTGAAACGCGCGCGGAACCACCCAAAGCGATTTTGGCCGCCGCGCAGCCTTGTAAATCCTTTCGGCGTGGCGGCACGGCAGCGTCGTGTCCGCGGTGTCGCAAATCAAGAGAACAGGAAAAGGGCGCGAAGCCACCGCGAGTTCCGGAGAGACATTCGCGGCTGGGAAGCCCGCCAGCGATTGCCCGCGGTGCAGCATCATCCACGCGCCGGGTGCAAAAATGCCGGCGCCGCCAGCCAGCCTGCCACGCCCGCAAACGCAGGCGGAAAGAAGAGCAAGATTAGAAGGATGCGGAGAAGCCGCCGGCGCGTTCGCATATTAAAGTAGACGCAAAAGAAGCAGGGAAAGTTCAAGGCAGCGGGAACTGTTTCTCATCGTGCACAAGCCGTCGCATCCGCCTGGTCACGTAGGGGTCCAGCACCGCTGGACCCCATGCCCGCAAGATCAAAATCAGGATCGGAACAGCACATCTTCGCGCTGAAACATTTTGACGGCGAGAAAGAGCGCCGCGGCGGCATAGACGCACGTCGAGAAAAAGATGATGGCGATGAAATTCCAGTGATAGGTGCCGGTGACCAGCTCCTTGCAGAGCAGGCTGGCGTTGAGGATCGGCACCAAGGCAAGTTTGGCGGTGAGGTCGATTGGCAACATCGCGGCGACGGCAGGAATGATGACGATGAACATGAGCGGGCTGACGTAGCTCTGGGCTTCCTTATAGCTTTTGGCAAAGAGGGACACGGTCATGACGCCAGCGGAGAAAAGGACGGCAACCGGTAGCACCATGATGAAGATGGAGAGGACCGTGTAAATGCCGATGTGCAGTTGGAGTTGGGCGGCATCGGCGCCAGCCGTGTCAAAGGCGTGCAGGTGCCCGAGGACCGCGAAGGAGACGCCCATGGACGTGACGGAGAGTGCGGCGGTGACGAGCGCGGTGGTGAGCACGAGGAAGAACTTGCCGAAGACCAGGTCCACGCGGGCGATGGGGCTGGAAAGTATGGTTTCCATCGTGCCGCGTTCCTTTTCGCCCGCGGTCAGGTCCATGGCGGGATACATGCTTCCGGTGAGGCAGAGAAGGATTACCATGTAGCCGATGACGCCGCCGAAGGCCGCGCCGCCGACCTTTTCGGGCGGGGCGACGTTGTGCTCCTTGATTTCAAACGGTTTGAAAGCCGTTTCGGGGAGGTTCTTGGCGGCGAGGTTGTCGTGAACGATGCGGTCGCGGTATTTTTCAAGGCCCTTCTGGATGTTGCCGGTGGCGATGGAGGACTTCACATCGCCTTCGTAGTTGTGGATCAGCAGCGTGGCGGACTTTTCGTGCGCGACGTCGTCCTGGAAGCCCGCGGGAATCTCGATGGCCGCGCGAATCTCCTTGTTAATGACCGCATCCTTCCAATTCTGGGTGGTGGGGACAATCTTGATTTTGCCGGAGCCCCGCAATTCCGCAAGAATGCCGGGGGAATCGTCTCCGCCGAGGATCATGACCGCGGGGACTTCCTCCTTGGCCTTGCCGATGAGAGCGGAAAAGGCGGCCCCGATTCCGGCAGTCAGTAGCGGAAAGAGGAGGAGCGGCACAAGAAGCGAGGAAATCAGGGTGCGCCGGTCGCGCAGAGCCTCGCGCAGTTCCTTGCGATAGACGATGCCGATATTGCGGAGATTCATGTCAGTTGGCCTCTTGCCCGGCGTAGTGAGGAGCGACAACCTTCACGAAGATTTCTTCCAGGTCGTTTTCGCTGTAGCGGGAACGCAGTGCGGCAAGGGAGCCCTCCGCCAGGAGTTTGCCGGACTGGATAATGCCGATGATGTCGCACAATTTCTCCACCTCGCTCATCACGTGGGTCGAGAAAATTACGGTTTTGCCCCGCTGGCGGCATTCGCGAATGAAGCCGACGATCGTGCGGGCAGTCATGATGTCCAGGCCAAGCGTGGGCTCGTCAAAGATCATCACCGGGGGGTCGTGAACGAGGGTGCGGGCGATGGAGGTCTTCTGCTTCATGCCGGTGGAGAGCTTGTCGCAACGGCGGTCGCGAAATGAATTCATGTCCAGGCGGGTGAAGATGTCATCCACGCGCTTCTTCAGAGTGGCTTCATCTAGACCGTTCAAGCGCCCGAAGTATTCGACCATCTCCTGGGAGGTCAGGCGGGGGTAGAGAGCCGTAGCGGTGGAGAGGAAGCCGACGTTGGCGCGCACCTTTTCGGGGGCTTCCACGACGTCGTAGCCGCACACAATGGCCGTGCCGTCTGTGGGCTCCAGAATGGTGGCCAGCAAACGCAGCGTGGTAGTTTTGCCTGCGCCGTTCGCGCCCAGCAGGCCGTAAATCTCGCCCGGCTTGCAGACGAAGCTGACGTTATCAACCGCGCGAATTTCGCCGCGCTTCTTGTCCTTGAACGTTTTGGTCAGACCACGAGTCTCGATCATGGTAGGAACCTCACAGAATTCGTCCGGGTACAGGGCAGACTGCGTCCATTGAATACTACGCAGGGGATGCAAAAAAATTACCAAAGACCGGTGCAACAACGGAGGTAAATCGCAAAGCGTTGGGTGCCAGCAAGTGATGGTTACCCTTTGTGGCAGTTGGGGCACTGTTTCGCATCAAACTTTTCTGGAGACACGCGGAAGACATTGTTGCACTGAATGCACACCCGGTGGAGTACCTTGGGAGGGGCCGGAGTGCCCGGTTTGTCGGCCGGATGGGCGGTCGGCGCTTCGCTGTTGCTCATGCCTGGATTCTAACACGGCGACGCCGCTGACGGACTTCGCCATCCCGAATCTGGCCCCCGGCATCTCATTGCCAATGACGGGACAGGAACGGAAGTGTGTGGAGAAATGGCCAACCGTCCTGATAGACTTTACCGCAGGGATAGACCGCCCAGGCAATCGGCCAGAAAGCCCCGCAAAAGAATCGTTTGAACCCAGCGAGGAGTGCTCGCGGGTGTGGCTTGGACGAGCGCTTATGGCTGGTGACGGCTCGATTTCAGGTACTTATGGATAAGAAGCTGCGAAACAGGGTTGTAGTGTTCCTGCTGTTGGCGGGAATCGTGGCCTTTCTGCTGGTGCGGATTAGCGGGCGGCAGCCGGTGGCAAAAATATCGGCGACCACGCCGGTCCGGCGGAACATTGTTGCCTCCATCAGCAGCAATGGCAAAGTCGAACCCATCGCACCCGCTACCGTGCGGGCCCAGTTGGACACCTTTGTGACCAAGGTCCACTTATTGCCGGGGCAGAACGTCAAGAAGGGCCAACTCCTGCTCGAATTGAACGTAAAGGATGCATCCTCGCAACTAGCCGCCGCCAAGGCGAGACTTTTGCGCGCGCAAGACGACTTGCGTGTGGCTAAAGCCGGCGGGCGCTCGGATGAAGCTGCGCGTATCAATGGGGACTTGGCGAAAGCGCAAGCCGAGCGCGACCGTTTGCAACGAAACCACGATTCATTGACCCGGCTGCTGGCACAGGGCGCGGCGACAAAGGACGAGCTCACCGCCAATGACCTGGCCCTGGAAAAAATGCACGCCGAAGTGAACAAATTGGCGGCAGCCAAAAAGGAATTTGACCGGCAAGCGAATCTCGACCAATCCCGCTCATCCCTTGCCGTGCAGCAGGCGCAGAGCGATGTCGCGGCGCTGGAAGACAAAGTACAGCAAGGGCGCATCCGTGCCTCTATTGATGGAACCCTCTACGCCATGCCGGTCCATGAAGGTGATTTTGTGAAGGTAGGCGACCTGCTCGCGGAAATGGCCGATCTCCACAAAGTGCGCGTCCGCGCTTTCATCGACGAACCGGAAATGGGAGCGCTGGAGCCCGATGAACCCGTGAAAATTACGTGGGACGCCCTCCCAAACCGTGTCTGGGAAGGTAAGACGGAAATCATCCCCAAGCAAGTGGTGGCCCGGGGATTGCGAAACGTCGGCGAACTGTTGTGCTCCGTGCAGAACGATAAACTGGAACTTCTCCCCAACACCAACGTAAACGTGCGCATAAATTTAAAGGAACGCCTGAATGTATTGAGCGTGACGCGCGGGGCGGTGGAAACGGACAATTCACAGCGCTACGTTTTTGTGGTGCGGGATCGCGTGGGGCAATCCCGCCTTGAAAAACGGCTGATTCAGGTGGGCATTGCCGATGCCACGAATTACGAGGTTGTCAGTGGATTGCGGGAAGGCGAAGTGGTCGCCATCCCCGGCGATGTGGAATTGCACGACGGCATGACCGTAAAAGTTGTGAACATGGCGTCGTCGAATCTGAAGGAAGCGAAGGATGCGAGTCTGTAGGGCGCTTCTCGCCGCGTTGCTGTTTTCTCTGGCTGTGCAAGCGATTGCTGGCAGGGCGCAGGAAGCCCCGTTGGATGCGGCTCGAAGGGCTTACGAAAGCACGGATTACGCCGAGGCCATCGCCATCCTCAACGAAGCCGCGGCAAAAGAACCCAACAACGGGGAGATCCAGCTTCTCCTGACCAAGGCTCACTTGGGTGTCGAACAGTTTAATGCGGCTGAGAAGAGCGGCGAGCGGGCCGTGGCGATCAATCCGAAAAACTCCGAATACCACAATTGGCTGGGGCAAGCCTATGGCGGCAAGGCCGATCACGCTTCGATGTTCACCGCGTACTCGCTTGCCAGGAAAACACGGAAGGAATTTGAAACCGCGGTGCAGCTCGACGACCGCAATTTCGACGCCGCGCAACATCTCGTTGAATTCGACTGTACTGCTCCCTCCTTTGTTGGAGGAGGGGAAGAAAAGGCTCGCCCGCTGATTCAGAAATTGCTGCTGCTCGACGCTTCTCAGGGGCATTATGCGGCCGGAAATTGCCGGCGCCTGAAAAAAGATTTCGCGGCAGCGGACGCTGAGTTTATGAAGGCGCTCGAGAGCCACCCGAACTCGCTGGACATCATCGAAGAGATTGCCGGGTATTTTGCAAATCGCGGCTTAGCCGAGCGCGTGTTGTCGGCGGCCGATGCCGCCGAAGCAGCGGCGCCGGCAGACCCCCGTGCGCGGTTTTTCCGCGCCATGGGCTGGATCCTTCAGGGGGAGAAGTTGCCGGATGCCGAAAAGATTCTACTAAACTACATCCAGGCGGTGCCCAGGCACCCGACGTATCCGGGCCCGTGGGCCGCTCATTATTGGCTGGGCCAGCTCTATGAAAAGCAGAAGAATCTGGCGGCGGCCCGCGGAGAGTATGGCGCCGCCTTGAAACTGAACGCAAAATACAAGAGGGCCCAGGATGCGCTTAAACAACTGGGGAAGTCATGAGGCGCGGCGATCCAAGCGGGCCTGGCTGGAGCCACAGGTTCCGGCTGCGAGCCGCAAGGTGAGGGCCTAAACCATCTTATGCAGATGCGCGAAACCATAACCCTGGCAGTCGACGCCTTGCGCGCTAACAAAGTGCGGGCCATTCTGACTTCGCTTGGCGTGATCATCGGAAGCGCTTCCATCGTGCTGGTGGTCACCGTGGCGCTCACCAGCCGGAAATTTGTCATCTCGCAGATTGAAGCCGTGGGCTCCAACCTGGTGTGGGCTGAATTGATCAACGCCCCGGATAAGGCCCAGCCCTTCAGCTATGAAATCACCCTGGAAGATATGGCGGAGGTGAAGGAGGAGATCCCCGGCGTGGTGGAAGTGGCCGGGATTAACGACATCCCGATGTCCGTCGTCGTAAATGGTAAAACGCGAACAGCCGCGCTGATTGGAGTTACCGAGGGATACCAGACCATTCGGCGCCTGGTGATCCTGCGCGGCAGGTATTTCGATTCCGGAGACATGGAAGCGCGAAGCAAAGTTTGCCTGATCACCAGGGAACTCGCCGAACGCGTGTTCGGGTTGGAAAATCCTGTCGGCAAGAATCTCCGCATGGGAGAGCTGACGTTTACGGTGATCGGCGTGTTCCGGGAACGCGTGGCCACCTTTGGATTGTCCGAGATCGAGGAAGACTCCGTAATTATTCCATTTTCGCTGATCAAATATTACACCGGCAAGGAAGTGATCCGGACAGTTTATGCGCAAGCGTCGGGGCCGGAGATGGTGCCGGTGGTGCAAAGGAAGCTCCTGGTGTTTCTCAAGAACCGCCATCCCGCCGAGGCGGAATATCTTGTGCGCACGCTGGCTTCCATCTTGAGTGCAGCGCACACGATTTCGCTGGCGTTGACGATCGTGCTGGTCGTGATCGCCTTCATCGCTCTGCTGATCAGCGGGGTCGGGATCATGAACATCATGCTGGTTACGGTGACGGAGAGGACGCGGGAGATTGGCCTTCGCAAGGCCGTTGGCGCCGCGCCAAAACAGATTCTCTCGCAATTCCTGATTGAAGCTTTTCTGATCAGCGCGGGCGGGGCGGTCATCGGAATCCTGCTCGGCTTGGCCATTCCGGTCGTAGTCCAGCAACTGCTGCCCGGCAATTTGCGCGCGCCCGTTTCGGAAACGAGCGTGGTGCTGGCGTTTCTGGTGTCCTGCTCAACCGGGCTCTTTTTTGGCTGGCTGCCGGCGAAGCAGGCCGCGAGCATGGAGCCGGTTGAGTCGCTGCGTTACGAATAGTTTGAATGAAGCCAAGGCGCGAAAATGTCTTTTGGAACAGGGGGGAAAATGACGACCTGGAAGCATTGCTTGCTGTGCGGAATCGCGGGGACAGTGGCGAGTATGCCTGCCTTGATGGCCCAGGAGCCGGTGCAACCGGGCAACTCCTCCGGCACGCCGATTGTGCTGACCCTCCGGCGCACCGTAGAACTCGCACTGCAGAATAGCAAGGACATCCAGCTCGCCAGGATTCAGACGCGTGTTGCCGACCAGTCCGCCGATTTGACCAGGTCCGAGTTCAAGCCGAATCTCTACGCCGGTTCGGGTGCGGGCTACTCTTATGGCATTCCCGAAACGCCCGGGGGCCGTGCGCCGTCGGTCTTCAATGTGACCTATACCGAGCAGGTATTCAATGAACCCCTGCGCGGCCTGGCAAAAGAGCAGCAGGAGCAGGCCAAGGCCCAACGTATCCTTTTGGAGGAGACGCGCAGCACCGTGATGTTGCGCGTGGCCACTGCTTATCTGGAACTAGTAAAGGTGCATCATGCGCTGGACCTGCTTCGAAAAGAGAAGGAAAGCGCCGAGAAAATCGTCGAGGTCACCCAGCAGCGCCAGGGCGAGGGCTTTGAGTTGCCCGTGGAAGTGACGAAAGCGCAGTTGACGCGCGCGCAGGTGGTGCAGCGCATCCTGCAACTCGAAGGCCGCCAGGATGAACTGGAAGTCTTCCTGCGAAATCAACTGGGGCTCGCGCCGGAACAGCCCATCGAAGTTACTCCCGAAGAATTGCCCGGAGCAGCCGAGCAACAGGGTGCCACCTTGATTGCCATGGCCTCGGAAAGCAATCCCAGCCTGGCTTTTGCGCAGTCGGACGTCCGCGCGAAGGAGTTCCGTCTTATCGGAGAGAAGCGCGGAAAATTGCCGACACTCGAGCTGGTATCCGTCTACAGCCTGTTGGCGAAATACAATAATTACCAGGTTTATTTCAATAAATTCCAGTACAACAACTTCAATGCGGGCGTGAATGTGCAATTCCCGATTTTCAGCTCGAAAACGCGCGCGAGCATCGCCCTGGCGGAGGCGAATCTCGACGCGGCAAGGCTAAATCTCGTCAGCACCAGGAATCAGGTGAGCGCCGGCGTCCGCCAGAAATCGCGCAAGGTGCAGGAAGCGGATGCGGCGAAAGAGGTGGCGCGCCTGGAACTGCAACTGGCGCAGCAGGATGTAGGCGTCCTGCAGTCGCAATTTGGCGAGGGCAAGGCGAATCTTCGCGATGTCGAACGCGCGCGGCTCGAAGAAAACGAGAAGTGGATGGCTTACCTGGATGCCAATTTCCTGCGGCAACAGGCACAACTGGAACTCTTGCGCACCGCGGGACAACTCGATAAGGTCCTGCAATAAACTGGAAGACGGAACGTCCGAATCGGAAGGCGAACAGACCGCCCCATGCTGGAAAGTGACACACTGAAGATCCTGCAGGAGGCTTTGCGGAAGCTGGACGCAGGTTTCCTCTCTTTGCCTGAATTCGCGGCCGCTGCAACGGATTCGCAAAAAATCAGCGAAGTCCTCACGTCAACCGCGGTGCGGCTGCGCGACAATTACCCCTATTTTCATCCGTTGTATGCCGGCCAGATGCTCAAGCCGCCACATCCCGTCGCGCGGCTGGCCTACGCGCTCGCACTGTGGATCAACCCCAATAATCACGCGCTGGATGGCGGGCGCGCCTCCTCTGCCATGGAGAAAGAGGCCGTCGCGGAGATCGCCGCAATGTTTGACTGGGATACCCACCTTGGGCACCTCTGCGGCGGCGGCACGATGGCCAATCTGGAAGCTCTCTGGGTTGCCGGACAACTTGCTCCCGGCAAAACGATTCTTGCGAGCGAGCAGGCTCACTACACGCACCAGCGCATCTCCCGCGTCTTGCAGTTACCCTGTGAAACGGTCCGATGCGACGCTCGCGGGCGAATGGATGTGGATGCTCTTCGCGCTCGGCTCGCGCGCGGCGATGTAGGCACCGTGGTCGCGACGATGGGGACGACGGCCACCGGCTCCGTGGATCCCTTGGCGGAAATTCTTCCCCTTCGCCAGAAGTACGGTTTCCGGATCCACGCCGATGCCGCTTATGGCGGCTATTTCCGATTGGCGGGAAACCTCGCGGAAGAAACGCGCGGAAACTTCGGCCAGATTCAGCACGCCGATTCCATCGTGATTGACCCCCACAAGCATGGCTTGCAGCCCTACGGTTGCGGTTGCGTGTTGTTTCGCGATCCGGCAGTCGGGCGGCTGTACAAGCACGATTCACCCTATACCTACTTCAGTTCCACGGAGCTCCATCTGGGCGAAATCAGTCTCGAGTGCTCGCGGCCCGGGGCTGCCGCTGTCGCGCTTTGGGCCACGCAACGCCTGCTCCCTCTGCAGAAGCACGGCGAGTTCGCGAACTCCCTCGAGCGCTGCCGTGAAGCGGCCTTGATGTTCCATCAACGGCTCGCGCAGGATGGCCGGTTCCTGACGCCCTTCGCACCAGAGCTGGACATCGTCGTTTTTGCCCCGCGCGCGGCAAACGTGGAGGAAGCCTCCGTCCTCACGCGAAAGATCTTCCAAGCGGCTGCCCGAAGAGATCTGCATCTCGCGGTCGCGGAGATTCCGGTCGCCTTTTTTGGTGGCCGATGGGAGCGCGACAAGCAAGACCGTTTCGGTCTGGCTTGTCTGAGGACGGTGCTCATGAAGCCCGAGCACCTCGACTGGCTCGACCGCATCTGGGCGATCTTAGACCAGGCCACACAAGAGTGCATGGGGCGCTAGTGCGCACGCTCGGCTCCGCACCCTGCTGCTCCCGATTGCCTCCGTCCGACCTCCGCAGCACCTCCAACTCCCACTTAATGCGGCATTTAGCAATTGGATGCCTCTTTCACCCATTTACGAGAAAGCCGTGGGAGGATGCAACCAACTCGGTTAAACTATTATCTACTCTAAAGTGGGCGCTGGGATCATTCCCACGGGTGTAGCTAACGTTCGCAAGCTTATTTGCAGAATCCTGCGTGAAGCTGAGGGTGGAGAATGCCAGATGTCATGAAAACGGTGCTGTTGAACCCGCCGAGTTTTGAGAACTTCGACGGCGGGGCAGGTTCGCGATGGCCCGCCACCCGCGAGATTGAGTCCTACTGGTACCCCGTGTGGCTGAGTTATCCAGCCGGGTTAATTCCGGGTAGCCGGCTGGTGGATGCCTCGCCGCATGGCATTGACTGGCGGCAGACTATCGAAATCTGCAAGGATTACGAATTCCTCGTCCTGTTTACTTCCACCGTCGGGTTTGCCAGCGACATCAAGCTTTTGCGCAAAATCAAGGAAGGCAATCCCTCCCTCAAGGTGGCCTTTGTCGGGCCTCACGGCCATATCAAGCCCGACGAAACGCTGAACGCCAGCGAAGACATTGACTTCGTGGTGCGCGGCGAATTTGATCACGCCGTGGCGGATTATGCTCACGGAAAGCCGCTGGGCCAGATTCTCGGGGCCAGTTACCGCAAGGACGGCCAAATTGTCCACAATGCCCCGCAGCCCCAATTGCACACCGCGGAGCTCGATGCTCTTCCGTTTGCCACGGACACTTATAAGCGCGATTTGCAGATCGAGCGCTACAACGTGCCCTTCCTCCTGCACCCCTACGTCTCCTTTTACACCACGCGGGGTTGCCCGGCCTTGTGCACCTTCTGCATGTGGCCGCAGACCATCTCCGGGCACGCCTGGCGGACTCGCTCGACCGACAACGTCGTCCGGGAAGTCAAGCAGGCCCTGGAATACTTCCCGCGGATGAAAGAGATTTTCTTCGACGACGACACCTTCAACATCCGCAAGGACCGCGTCATGGAACTCAGCGCCAAGTTCAAGCCGCTGAAGTTCCAGTGGTCCTCCACCGCGCGCGTTCACAGCGATTGCGAAACACTGAAGGCCATGGCGGATGGCGGAGCTCGCCTGTTCATCGTTGGCTTCGAATCCGGCGATGCTCAGATTCTGAAGAACATCAAGAAAGGCGCGACCGTGGAAATGGGCCGCACTTTCATGAAGAATTGCCGCAAAGTCGGCATTCGCGTCCACGGCGACTTCATCATCGGTCTCCCCGGTGAAACCAAGGAAACCATCCAAAACACCATCGAGTTTGCCAAGGAACTCGATTGCGAAACCATCCAGGTTTCTCTTGCCCATGCCATGCCCGGCACCGAACTTCACGACTCCATGGCCCAGCAAGGTTTCCTGCGCGTCGAAGCTCTCGCCGATCACGGCGGCCACCAGCTTCCTCATATCGAGTATCCGCATTTGTCGAAGGCGGACATGATGGCGGGAGTGAGCCGTTTTTATGACGAGTATTATTTCCGCCCCCGCGTCGCCTGGCGCATCGTTCGCGAAGCGCTCTGGGATGGCAACGAGCGGAAGCGTCTGTACCACGAAGCCGTGGATTTCCTGAAGCTGCGCGCGGAGCGCGTGAAGTGGGCACGTCACGGGGGCGATTCTCCGGAGACGATGGTGCCGGTGCCCGGAACTCCAGCCGCCGGCGGAAACGACTAGACCGCTAAGAATGACGCACGAGCACAGGTTAAGGTTTAAGACCCTATTCACGGTCTTGTTGATGGTCGTGTGCGCCAACGTCGGCGATCTCCTGCTAAAGCGCGGGATGACCCAGATCGGTGCAGTCCATATCTCGCTTGATGGCTTGAAGCAAACCCTCCTCTCCACCGTACAGAACGGCACGATTTGGCTGGCCATCCTCTTCCTGCTTGGATTCACACTTTGTTATATGAGCGCGGTCAGTTGGGCGGACTACAGCTACGTCATGCCGGCGGGCGCCTTCGGCTATGCCACACAGACGCTGCTGGCCATCGTGGTACTTCATGAGGCCGTCAGTGCCAAACGCTGGATTGGCGTGTTCGTGATTTGCATCGGGGTGCTCCTGGTCGGGCACACCAAACCGAACACCACGAACTCGCAGCAGGTGGCGTCATGATTAAGGTGATCCTGATGCTGGGAGTGTTGATCTGCACCAGCGCCGGCGGCGAAATCGCCATGACCTATGGCATGAAGCGCACCGGCGAACTGGAAGGATTCCATCCGCGCGCGGTTCTGCGATTTCTGGGTCGCGCCGTGAAGTGCGGTTGGGTTTGGCTGGCCTTGCCCTTGCTGGCAGTATCGTTTTACTCGCTTTTGATCTTGTTGTCCTGGGCGCCCATCAGCCTGGTCATTCCAGCCTCGGCATTCAACTATGTCGCGGGGACGTTCGGCGCGAAGTACCTGCTCAAAGAGAAGGTGACCCCAAAGAGGTGGCTCGGAGTTGCTCTGGTCTTTTTGGGCGTGCTGCTGGTCGTTGCGACCGGCTGAATAGCGGAAGTGGCTTCCGGCAATTACACCTGTACAACGCGCCCAAATCCATACCACGCTAACTGCCGCACGCGTTCCAGTGATTCTACGGAATACGGCACACCATCACGGCGCGATTAACGTAGGGGCACGGCATTCCCGCGGCTCCGGGCCGTTCAAGTACCACCCACCCAACGCCGAACTTTTTCTTCATCCGCTCGAAATCATCCAGGCCCAGGCTCGACCACTTTTCCCGGCCAGCCAATTCGAGTTTCCACTGATAAGCCAAGTCCGGGAATACTTCCACCACGGAGGTGTCTTTTACATCGTCGGCCAGCATGCTGCGCTCAGCGATTCCACGGAACCCGTGATAGTCGTCTCCGGACTTCTCCATGTATTTCGGGTCAAGCGCGAAGAATGCATTTCGAGGCGTGTTGCCCCGGACCCACTCGAATGCTTCGACCCAGGCGTTACGCGGCGCGAGTCCCGGCAATTCGATGTGCCGGCTGGCGGGAAACTCCTGCCGCTGCGCATAGAACATTCCGAGCGAAATAGGAAGAAGGAGCGCAAGCCAGCGTAGCCATTGCTTGCGGAGGACGTAGTTTCCAAGGAGGGCTCCGGAAATCAGGACAAACACCACGTACGTCAGGTGGAGGATACGCATCGGCTCCAGGCGTTCCCACGTTTGGCTGGGAAAGCACGTTGTGGAGATCATCGCCGCCAGCACTCCCACAATTGTCGAGACTACAAACCGCGTGCACAGGCGCTCCAGAACAGGCATGTTGTTGCGCCGCCCCACTCGGGCGTAGCTCATCAACAATACAAGCGGGCCACCCACCCCGAGCCACTCGTACCAAGTCCATCGCAGCGGGTACTGGAAATGCCGGTGCGACATCATCTCCCGCCAGATCGGGTTCGCGGGTTCGCTCATCGGCAACGCCGGAAGAAACAACGCCGGTCGCGTGCCAATGGGCGGCATGCCCAGCACAACCAAGTGGACGATCCCATAGGCAGTTATGGTGGGATGGAACAATCCCGCCAGAACCACCCACAGCAACGCCCGAGGCTGACCATTCAGGACCGCTACCGTCGCGAATAGCAGGAAAGCACTGGCCAGCGTGCGCGGGGCAAGGTGCTGATCCACCAGAAACAACGCCGTGCCAGTGACCGGCAGCGTCAGCAGCGCTGCAACGAGCGCCACTCCCGCCCACTGCGCAGCTTCTTCCGCAATACACTTGCGAATGAGCGCCAGGCACCCCAGCAAAAACAGAAAAATGCTGATCAGGTGCAGCAGGAAAATCATCCAGTCGAGAGGGATGTGGGTAACGCGCGTTGCGGCGGCGACAAACGAATGAAACACCGTCATGCGTATGTACAGCAGAAAGAACGCTGCATCATAGGGATACAATGCGGGCGTGAGGAGTTTCTTGATGGCCGGCAAATACACGGCCA
The DNA here is from genome assembly GCA_003154775.1 of Acidobacteriota bacterium. Classification (GTDB taxonomy): domain Bacteria; phylum Acidobacteriota; class Terriglobia; order Acidiferrales; family UBA7541; genus Acidiferrum. Next base: position 76,902 of record PMES01000101.1, read on the forward strand.
TGTCCTCAATACCCCGATGATAGCCATGTACGGCCACGGCAGCGGCCGTCATCCCAAGCAGGAGGAAACAATCCCGCAGACGATGGGTTTGCTTCACGGATGAACTCCTTCACGTTTCAAGGGGAACTCCTCAAAGCGAGTTGCGCCAAACAAGCTTTCCGGCCCACAATTAGGCAGATGGCAAAACCTGTCGCCTGCATCGTCCTTCCAACTTTCAACGAGGCCGAAAACATTCCGGCTGTTCTTTCCGGGATCTTTTCTCAAGCGGACGCCATCCCGTCTCACGAATTGCATGTTCTGGTTGTGGATGACAATTCTCCGGACGGCACGGCAGAGCGTGTGCGCGAAGCCATGCAACACTTTCCTCATCTTCATCTCATTACAGGCGAAAAGAATGGGCTGGGCGAAGCATACAAGAGAGGTATCACTCACGCAATCAAGACCCTGCAACCCCTTCTGATTCTCCAGATGGACGCCGACCTCCAGCACGACCCGGCTGTTCTGCCGCGGATGATCGGCCTGGCCAACGATGGTTACGACGTCGTCGTCGGCTCGCGCTTCGCTCCTGGCGGAGCGATCCCCGGCCTCCCGGGACATCGCAAACTCATCAGCCTAGCGGGCACTCGCCTGGTGCGCTGGTTCGGAGGCATCCCTCCCATCCGTGATTGCACCTCCGGGTATCGCGTGATCCGGGCCGACTTGATTCCCCACTGCGATCTCGAGCATCTTTCGACGCGCGGCTATTCCTTTCAGTCGTCGCTCCTTTGCGAACTCCTGCGCAACGGCGCGCGTCTTATCGAGACTCCCATCGTGTTCTCCGGCCGCGCGCATGGCGAATCCAAACTCTCTTTCCTCGACCAATGGGAATTTGTGGTCAACCTCTTCCGGCTGCGGTTTGTGAAGGCGGCTCGCGATCGAGCGGTGCGGCATTACCGCCGCTCCGCGGAAGACCGCGCCCCTCTCAATGAAAAGGCGCACTCTAAACGGAATATCTAATTGGAGCGCCGCTTTTAAGGAAAAATCGCAACTGTTCCGCCCGCGCTGCAATCACTCGGATCAAAATTTGTGGTTCGAGCTGTGGAAGAGTCGCAATCTAACGGGTTTACCACTTTTCCCCTTCGCGCATCCTGCCCGGCCGGTTGGTGAACACAAATTTTCCGCCTGCATGCGCAAATTCAAAAACGGGACCCAGCTTCGCGAGGTAGGCGCGGCGCTCATCGGATGGGCTGACGAGGTAAACTCGCTTCGCGCTTGCCCATAGCGTGGCGAACTGCGCGTCATCCAGAAAAATCGCTGGTGCATCGGGAAACAGCGAACCATACCACAGCCCGTTGATTCGGCCATTGAGGATCGATTCCTGCACGCCGGTATAGAAATTGACCGAGGAAGTCAGCGAGTATTCGCCATCGGAAACTATGACTTCTCCCGGCTGATACTCGCGCAGAATCGCCGCAGCCAGCGGTTGGGAACCAAGCAAAGGGTAAAACACGGACAACGCGACATGAGCGCACTCGATGAATAGCACCATCATCGCTACCAGTGCCCAGTTGGCTACCCGTGCCTTGCCGCCGCGACGAAAGTACCAGTTCAGTACCGTGCCGAAAAGAAACGCCACGCACGTGCCAATAAGTGGCCCTCGGAACAAGCTCATAGCTTTCCCCGTGAGGTCCAGAATGTGCCCCAGGGACAGCACGTAAGCATCGGGATTCTTGTTCAGAAGGTCGCTAAGCTCAACGCCTTTCGCCGGCGTGTGAAACATGATGGCGAGCGCGCCCGTGATTCCTGCGATCAGGACACCAACAACCATCAGCACTACCGAAGAGATGCGCCCTGCGCGCGCAATAGATGATCCGATTTGTGCCCGGGATTCCAGCGATAGCCAGTGCCCCAGAAGCAGCGCCAACGCCGGCAACGCCGGAGCAAGGTAGTATTCCTGGCGCGTGGAAAAACTGAAAAACAGCAGGATGAATCCTGCCCAGCAAAACAAAAGAAGCAATACTGCCTCAGGAGACCGCCGAACACCTTCGGCCCGCGCAAGCCGCAGGCGTATTTTAGCCAGGGCCTGCGGCAGGAAAACGCTCCACGGCAGCAACCATAGCAGCAGCAGTCCGTGAAACAGCCAAAAGGAAACCGTCCCGTAGTCGGCCGGATAGCGCTTCCCGAGATACCGCAGGAATTGTTCGTTGACGAAGTAGAACCACAGGAACCCCCGGGTCTCTCCCGCCGGCGGATTGGCGATGGCTGCAAGAACATGCCAGGGCGCCGCGATCACCAGAAAAACGATGCTGCTCGAGAAAAGCCGCATCTTGAACAGATGCCGCAGGTCGCCGGCCATCACCAGAAATACGAAAATAATCGCGCCCGGGAAAACGATCCCAATCAGACCCTTGGTGAGCACATTCAGCGCTACGGCGGCGGCCAACCCCCAACACGATAGTAGCGAAGGTTTGCCGGACCGCCATCCGTCCAGAAAAAAGTACAGGCTCACCCCGATCCACAGGCCCACGATCATGTCGGGAATCAGAATGCGGGTGAACTCGTACGGACCACAGGAACTCAGCAGCGCCACTCCGGCCCAGAAGCCAGCCTCGGGCGTGAGGAAGCGGCGGCCAAACTGATAAACAAAGATTGCCAGCAACAGTATGCCGAGATGCAGCCAGAGCCGCACCGCCCACTCCGTCACCCCGAACACTTTAATCCCCAGCGCAATGCCCCAGTAGGGAAGCGGCGCTTTTTCCAGATAGCGGATCCCGTTTTCGTGCAGGGTAACCCAATCGTGCCGCACCAGAATTTCGCGGCCCGCTTCCGCGTGAGCCGCATCGGCATCGTCAAACAGTGCTGGATGAAACAGGCCGGGGCCAAAAACAGCAAGCCACAGCAGCGTCAGAATCGCCAGGGCCGGCAACACCCGTTGTCCCATCGAATTGAGCATGCGCGAAAAAGCCCCTCAAAATACGGCGAAAGCGCTGAATACGGGTTATGCTTCTCCTGAAATTGTATCATGCACGTTTGGATTTACATGGCAGTGCGCCACGTCATCGCCCCGGAAAATTGGCTGAGCTGTGGCAGCGAGAGTGGAAAGCGATACACTCCTATCAGCTTATGAATCTTCCTATTTCCCTCTGGCGCATGCTGATTCTCCTTTTGGCCTTGGCGCCGCTTGCGTTTTACCTCGTGGCAGCCATCGCCGCCGTCCGCTTTTTTACGCGCGCGCGCGCGAAAAAATTGCCCAATTTCACGCCGCCCGTCAGTGTTTTGAAGCCCGTGCACGGTGTCGATTTTGCCACTTATGAAAATTTCGCAAGTTTTTGCCGGCAGGACTATCCCGACTACGAAATCCTCTTTTGCGTCAACGAACTCTCCGATCCATCCGTGGCCATCATCCAAAAGGTGATGGCGGATTTTCCCGAGCGGTCCATCCGCATCCTTTCTGGCGCCGCTCCCATCGGCTCCAACCGCAAAATCAACAACCTGGTCTTGCTGGCCCGGGAAGCGCGTCACGAAATCCTGGTGCAGAGCGATGGCGACGTGCGCGTCGGCCCGAACTACTTGCGCGAAGTGGTGGCGCCTTTCCGCGATCCCGCTGTTGGCGTCGTCAGTTGTCTGTATCGCGGCATCGCGCAAAACAATCTGTGGGCGCAGCTCGAAGCCGTTGGCGCAGCCAGCGATTTCATGGCTGGCGCGCTGGTGGCGGACTGGAAGGAAGGCGTCACCTTCGCGCTGGGTGCTTCGGTCACCACGACGAAAAGCTGGCTCGCGAAAATCGGCGGCTACGAAGCGCTGGCGAATCTCCTCGCGGATGATTATGAAATCGGCAATCGCGTGTACAAAGCCGGCGCAAAAGTTTTGCTTTCCCGCGAGCCCGTCTGGACGATGTACCCGGCGCAAACCGCGCGCGGCTTTTGGGAGCACCAGGTCCGATGGGCGCGCACGATTCGCCTCGTGCGTCCGGCGTCGTTTCTCGGCTTGCTCTTCACGCATGGTCTGCCGCTCGCCCTGCTCGCCGCCGCCGTCGCGCCGGCCGCCTGGATCGGCGCCGCGTACCTGCTCGCGTATCTTGTTTTGCGTCTGGGAATGGCGTGGCTCGTGGGCGTGTGGGGCTTGCAGGACGCCGTGCTGCGCCGCAAGCTTTGGCTGGTGCCGCTGCGCGATTTGTTCCATTTCGCCGTCTGGCTCGCCGCCTTCACCTCCAATCGCATAAAGTGGGGCGGCCTCGAGTTCGAGCTGCGCAACGGCCAAATGTTCGAGGCACATCCGCCCCCCCAAAAATAACCGCCCCGGGAACGCCATTCTCCCGAATGGCGTTTTTGCCGTGATTGGCGCCTTTCTCTTGCCCGTGTAGGAGCCGCCTGGCGTTTACCCCGACCCGGTCGGGGAGGCGGACGCTCTATGTAGGTGCATGACTTTAGTCATGCATTCTGGCGAGGCTAAAGCCTCGCATCTACAAAGGAACTCTCGCGGGTGCAGGCTGCGTTCCGCATTCGGGAATGTCGGCGCGCCGACAATTGTACTTAACGGAGTAGTTAACACGGTGGAAGAAAACAAAAGAGTTATAAGTGAGCACATTTGTTTAGAGGCCCCCACCCCCCTGTTTTTGCGTAAGTAGGGGAAACAAAGGACTTACGGGCGATTTTCCTGGAAGTAGGGGAAACAAAGGAGTTAGCAGAGATTGAAAGGCGGGTGAGGCTCCAGGACGACCGGAAATAGCACAACAGCCGCGTCCACGTTGTTTGTGTCCCGGATGATGTTGCGGGACCCTCAGCATAACAGGGGAAGCATAGCACATTATTTACCGTGTGTCTACTATTATTTAGTGGGTACTAGTTTCGAAACTGGTACGAGGAGGGGTTTTAGGAAGGGGGAGAAAGGGCGGAGCAATCCTGCTATGATGGGGCCATGGACTACGCCAAGATCATCACATTGGAACCGGGAAAACGCGGCGGCAAGCCCTGTATCCGCGGGCTTCGCGTCACTGTGTATGACGTGCTGGAAAACCTGGCCGGCGGGATGAGCCATGAGGACATCCTGCGCGAATTTCCCTATCTGACGAATGAAGATATCCGTGCCTGCCTGGCGTATGCCGCGGACCGCGAACGTAAACTAGAATTGCAAAAAGCGTGAAGCTTCTCTTTGACGAGAACCTGCCGCCACGCCCCTGCCCTTACCCCTGTCATCCCGACCGGAGCCGCCCGACTTTCTCTTCCGCGCCGAATTGTGGCGCGTCGGGCCGCGTAGTGGAGGGATCTCTCTGCTTCCTCGGTAACGCTGCGCTACCCGCGATTCAGGAATTCATCGCGAATCCTAACGAGACGTTGCTGATCTTGAATCGCCCGCTAGATCGGATCACAGTCCAGAGAAGAGCGTCCCACCCTTTCAAAACCCGAAAGGGTAGGCCACCCAAATTCGTTTCGGAAGTTAAGGCTGCGCCACCCGCCGGTGGGGAGTCGTCAGTGGTAAGTTTTCAGTCTTAAGTTTCGGAGAAGAGAGAAGAGAAAGTCAAAGACCCGGGGACTTTTAACACCCCGACCTCCTAAAGGGAAGTGCAATGAACTTGTGGGACACAGCACCGGGTCCAAAACTGGTAAGAGGCGGGGAGAAAGTGAACCCCAAGACCCACCCTCACAAACCCAGGATGGGGCACCCAACTTCAACTAATCGTTTGAGTCCGGGCCACCCGCCAAGCTGATTCACCGTGAGAGTTACAGAGCTTGGGTTCTCCACCAACTCTGACCATCACGCGGTGGAAAAACACTGCCGGGGACTCTTATGCCTTGACAATGCCTTCGCTCTTATCGAGGGGCACCCGGGTTTAATTCCCACCCGGTGCCCGGACCCACCCGCCGTCAGTTTGCCGAGGGCTTTGCGGGCGGTCCTGGAGCTTCATGGGTGTTCACAACAGACTTGGGCCTGTTTTCAGGCTCAGAGCGAGCGAGCTCCGCCTTCCCAGCAGGAACCGGCTGATCGGTGGGTTTCTTAAGGTCCCTCTGCGCCCTGCGGATGGATTCAAAAGTGTTGATTTCATCAAACAAGGTGGTCGGCGAAGGCTTCGCGGAACCAAACTTGTCACTGTGGAGATGTGCGTCGATATATTCCGAGAGTGTTTCCATGCGACGAATGATTTCATCCAATAGGCTCGGGTCTACGCGCACGTCCTTAAGCCGCCCAAAACTCACTCTTTCCTCAAAGCGAGCAACGACCTCGCAGAAAATCTCAAAGATGATTAGTGCCTCATAAGAGGTTCGGAGAGCACCGAACCCCTGTTGCAAGAGAGCCTGTTGCTCGGCAGGTGGTGCTTCTTTTGCCTTACTGTAATACTCCCTTGCCTTTGTCGTTGATCTGAAGTCCTTTTCGCAAACTGGGCTGTTGTCGAGGTAAACAAAGCCAGGTTGTCCGTTTTCTTCTCTAATCCAGTGCGTTACTGCATCGACCGTCAGTTCTTTCGCGCGTTCTTTAATGCGATACAGAAAACTGAGATCGTGGGTAAATACAACCACCTGACGGGCCTTTCCAAGCTCAGCCAGACACCCCGCCAAGGTTTTTTTCCATTCATCGTCCAAAGAGGTCACAGGATCGTCCAGAATGATTCCCCTGTTGTGTCTATCTAGTGCAGCCTCAGTTAGAAAATCAGCTATTGCTACTGCACGCTTCTCGCCTTCGCTTAGAATTTGGTCAACTGAAAAGCCAGTACGGAAGGATTTAGGATTGAGGACAACATGTCTTACTGTCTCGCCTTTGGAGCCGCGCGTTTCGATTGTGACCTTGCTTTCCGTTCTAAAACGCTTCAGCGTTTCCTCAAACAATCTCCTGTAGCGCTCGGTCACTAGTTCCTGGAAAAGCTCGTTGTACTTCATCGTGATCGCCCTAGTGGTTCCCAGCGCCTGCTGTGCTTTAGCTGCCCATTTCCTTCTTTCCACGTACGCGACAATTTCAGAGAGTCGTTCCCCAAGGATCTGCCGGTGTTTCAATTCCCGGAGAGCTTTCTCTGCTTTGGCCAAACGTTGCCCCGTGTCCGATTTTTCCAGCTGCTCCACCTCATCATGACGGATATTCACAAGCCTTTTGAGGTCAGTCAGATCAAAATTGATTAAAGGAGGTAGCAAACGCACTTCGTTAGTTCTCAGCGCCTCTTGCATCTCCTGGCATCGCTCCTGGCAGGATTCAACTTGAGCATCTAACGCAGGGATAGCAACCTGCAGCTCCTCGTCGAGGATCCTTCTCGCATTGGAATCCGGGGAAAAGTAATTCAGATTTATACGCTCCAGATTTCTCGCCTTTGTGGCGCATGCGCTTTCCGCACGGGAAAGCTGAGCCTGCGCGTCGGACTTGAGAAAAGCCCACAATCTTTCGATAAGATCGATTGCCTCTGCGGACAGAGTCTGTCGACACAAGAGACAGGGATCACCGGGTCTGGGATACGCCGCCCCACGATTGCCCTCCGAGTCTGCGAGGGCCTTCGCAGCAGTAACGAACTGGCGCCATGCGTCGGTCCCTATCTTGGAGAAAGGTTCAAACTCGAATTGATTCACTCCCGAGCGCTCTGCGGCCTCGCGGCAACCGCGCAGCTTATTGATTAAGTCGGTCACTTCAGCTACGACTGGCTCACCTAACTCAACTTGAGCTCTTTGCAATGCCTGGATAAGGTTCCCTAAATCTCTGATTTCCTGACGTCGCTTCTCAACTTGTTTGGTTATGTTGAGCAATTTAAGCTCGGCTATTTCTCTTTCAAGAGCGGCGCTGGTTGTTTTCTCTTCAGGCGTCAGTTGTGCGAGCTTCTCAAGAGCGACCACGTTTGTTTGCGCATCAAGATTCGCTAGTTGATTCTTAACTTGCGAATCTCCATCGAAGAATGCCTGGAAGTTGTGGGATTCTTCGCACTTTTCAATGAGGATTCGTACGTTTTCGCGGACTAAGTCGGTTAACTCTGCCAGCGTTGTTAAAAGCGACAGGCCGCCCGGAGTGAAGCTCAGTGGGTTGGAGCCTGTCAGATGAGCTGTCAAGCTGCCACCATCGAAAAGGTAGAACCCACTCAATTCAGCGCATCGTTCCCCTTCGGTCCACGTGATCACCTTTTTTCCGCTAGAGTAGGAGACTTCAATGTCTGCCTGTGTGCTTTTCCTTGACTCTAGGCCAGTTGCATTCGGAAGGACTTTGCGCTCACCCCTGGCAAATCCGGCTGATCCAAGGGCGCGAGCGTAACCGGATTTTCCTGCACCGTTCTTGCCATAGACCAAAGTCAGCTGAGGGCCAAAACGAATCTCCTGCCCCTCTGGTAGGGCATTCACATTCCTTAAATTGAAAATTCTACTCAGGCAACATGGCACCTGCTCGGGCTCCGCGATGGTGCTCTCAAGAAGGGACAGGGAGGGCCGGTCCGGTGGGATCGAGACGAGGCCAGCGTCTTCGATGAAATATTGCACAAGTTCCTGGATGTCATTATTTGTCAGTTCGTCCTGGCGCGAGATCTTCTCGAGCGCGGCCTGCTCCCAGTATCTGAGCTCCTTGGCCGCCCAGGACCTGAGGTTTTTCTCCAGTCCACGCATGCTGTCTCCGAAAGCGGAGTACCCGCCGTCGCTTGGCTTGAATTCGGGTCACCATGGGCAGGATATCACTTTGGAAAGTGACCGGGGAGTGACAAAAGATCGGGACTGCGTGATCTTCGGTCTCGTGGAAGGCCGCTAAGGCTGTGCTACCCGCCGTAAAAGAATTGTTCCAGGTTACGATTTCTTGAGCTTTTTGCCGACGGAGAAAGCTTCCCCCAGTTTTTCGCCGACCGCGAAGTAGTGGTTGCTGCCGGAGCCGCCGTAGAGAATTGCCTGGGTTTTCTCGATATCCGGCAGCCCGTTCGGGCCCAGGACATCCTCGTCGGCGAGAATGCCCAAGATTTCCCCGATGAACATCGCGTGCAACCCGAGCTTATGATGCTGGAAAAGACGGCATTCCAGGGAAAAGGGCAATTCGCTGGCAAGCGGGGCGTTCACGCGCTCGCTTTTGAGCGGCGTGAGGCCCGTGTCCCGGAACTTATCATGATCGCGACCCGAGACGAGGCCAACATAGTCGGCAGCCTCAACGTATTTCCGTGAGGGGATCCCCACGGTGAACGCCTGACTGTGCAAGATATTGTGATAGGTCAGTGTCGCTTCGCGAAGCGAAACCGCCACGCAGGGTGGATCGCTGCAGCAGATCCCGCCCCACGCGGCGTTCATAAGATTCGGCTTTCCGTCAGCACCATAAGTGCCGACGAGCATGACGGGATGAGGATGGAGGATCGTATTCGGGCCGAGATGGATTTTCTTTGTAAGGTTTCCTTTCACTAACTTGGGACTCCCTCGCTTTAACTTTCACGCTTCAAATTTTCCCTACGAGATTAGATGCCAGCTTCTTTGCCCATTCTCCGCCTCTTGCTGAGGAACCACAACCGCCGGATGAATCTTTTGAATCTGACAATTCGGAAAGCGCCATTCAGGAGAAAGAGTGGGAAACGAGGGCCTTGCTGCCGGAACCCTCGACGAAACCGCGTTCGCTGCCTGGATGCGCGCAAACGTCAAGCGCCAGTGAGGCCAGAATGACACAGGCAAGAGGGGAAGAGAATAGGCAAAAGCGCCATTCGGGAGAATGGCGATCCCAGGGTGCCCTGGCGGAAGAGGGATCGCATGCGGCTCGCTCCTGCGGCGGCCAAGCGGGATGACGGAGAGGGAAGGCAAGAGCGGCGCGCCGACATTCCCGTTCTTGTGGGCAAGGAAAGACAAACCCAAGAACCGACCCCGCAAAGCGGGATCGGCCACTACAAAACCGAGAGAGAGGCGCCCGCCTCCCCGACCAGGTCGGGGTAAACGCCAGGCGGCCTCTACAAAACACAGGAAGCGGGAGCAACTTGAATCGCGCGGAGGATTGGTGCCATGATGCTGGTGCTCCAGGGGACCGCTCGCCCGCTTGGATCATCGCGGAAAATCTGGAATCATCGCGCTCTATGGCAGGAGCAAAATGCCCAAAGAACTGAAGTTCCACAAATTCATCAAGCCCTATGTGGTTGACGCGGGCGAAGGCTTTCGCCTGAAAGACCACGACCCCGGCGATATTCACGGCCTGAAATCGCAGGACAAGCCCGAAGCCACCAAGTGGCTGGAGCAGGGCGTGGTGCAGCTCAGCGCATTGCAGGACATCCTGTTTGCGCAGGGCAACTGGGGACTCCTGCTGATTTTTCAGGCCATGGACGCGGCGGGAAAAGACGGCACGATCAAACACGTGATGAGCGGCGTGAACCCGCAGGGCGTGAACGTTTATTCGTTCAAGGCGCCCTCCGCCGAGGAACTGGCGCACACGTTCATGTGGCGGAGCATGGGCTCCATTCCTCCGCGGGGGAAGATTGCCATCTTTAATCGCTCCTACTATGAAGAAGTCCTCGTGGTGCGTGTCCACCAGGAATTTCTGGACCGCCAACACATCCCCGAATCCCTGCGCGGCAAGCACTTGTGGCGCGACCGTTACGAAGACATCAACTCGTTCGAGCGCTATCTGACGCGCAACGGCATCGCCGTCCGCAAATTCTTCCTGAACATCAGCAAAGAAGAGCAGAAGAAGCGCTTCATGGAGCGCCTGGACGACGCCGACAAAAACTGGAAATTCTCCCAGTCCGACCTCCAGGAGCGGAAATTCTGGGATGACTACCAGGACGCCTACGAAAAAATGATCCGTAACACCGCGACGGAGTATGCGCCGTGGATCGTCGTGCCCGCGGACAACAAGTGGTTCAGCCGGTTGCTGGTAGTGGCCACCGTCGTGGATGCCTTGCACAGCATGGACCTGAAATTTCCCAAGCTGGACGATGCGCAGTACGCCGCCCTGAAAGTGGCGCGCAAGCAACTGGAAAAGGAATGAGCCGCCCGAATAGGCGATGGCTTTAAGAGCAGCAGGCTACTGCGGATTCTTCATTTGCTCGGCGCTCGGCCCGGGCTGCGTGGGAGTGGGAATCACGCCCAGATGATTGAGTTCCATGTCGCGGAAAATCGTCGGCCAATAGTTCTTGAACATATTCGCCGCGAATTTCCAGGCCAAATCAATACCGTAACGCTCCCCGGTCTTCGCGCCGGTCTGCTCTGTTTTGGGCAAGTAAGTGTTGGCCAAAGTTTCACCGGCCAGCGGCCCGATTAAACCAGATGCGTTGAACACATCGTTGCCGGAATCGCTGCGCGTAACGACCAGGCGGCGCGCGGAGTACTTGATGGAACCCCAAAACGTCGGGTGAGTTTGCGGAAAGAACCGCGGATCCTGATGTAGCACGGAAGCGCCAAGGAAAGTGCCAAAGAAACTACTCGATGCGCCAGTTGCCATGGACGCGCCGAATCGCTTGCCGTAGCCCTCGGCCCCTTGTCCATAGCCAGGCGGCGTATCCCGCCACTGCTCGAAGCCCGCACCAAAGGCAGAGATCAGAATGGTCTCCGGAGAAATGCTTTCGTTGACGAAGAGCTCGAACTTGCCTCCCACTGAGAGCGGATGGGGTGACGCGGCGATATCAGGGAAGAAGAGCGAGCGCTTGGTCATGTAGCCGACAAACTTGCCAGCTTCTTCCTCGGGAGCGTTCGCTGTGGGCTGTTGTTTTGCCTGGGGCGAGTCCGGAAGGGATTGCGAACCGGCTCCCGCGCCAGCCGGTTGTTGCGCTGCAGCAGTTCCGGCCATTGAGAGCAATGCCGCCAACGTCAGCAATGCGCAGCCTGGAAAATGGAATGGAAAGGCGCGTTGACGTTTCATCATGATGCGATCTCTCCGGATTGCGATTAAGAAACAGGCCGAGCCGCCAGTCCCACTTTGGCGGAACACCTTTGATGCTGCACCCCCGGTAACCAATTGCCGGCAAACAATCCCGCCGGGGTGTCGCCTCTCGACTAACAAAGTTCACGGGGGCGGAGGCGGAGGCGGAGGCGGGAGGCGCAAAGCGTACGGGGAAAATATCACGCTTGCCGGGAGCGCGCAACCATTTATCCTGAAAAGCTCGTGGAATCGCGGGCCGGCATTTCTCGGAGCGAATTCGCGGCGGAATCCCTGTGTTGACGCAGTGCGGAGTCCCGTTTTACCCTAGAAAGGTTGGACAGCAGTTGTGGAAGCCATTCTTGCCTCCTGGACTGTCTGTATTCCTTCCTTCGGCTGGGAGGTCGTCCAATTGGTAGGACTCCAGACTCTGGATATTGATTAAGTTAAGAGATAAACCGTTTGGACCGTTGCATTTAGGTTGAAATCAAACATCCTCTAGATTGCCCCTCCGTTTGACCCATGGCCTTGGCCCATTTATATTCCCTTGTTTCTCGGGACTTGTCGGTGACTGATCGGTCGTAATTGATACCGTAATCGTTCGACACTGAATGTCGTGAAGTAAGCGCCGTCCGGAGGAACGAGATCAAGGAAAAGTCATCCCCTCCTTCCCAGCGATGCGAGCGGACCGCCGCGTGCGACCGGTGATACAGCGCTGGTAATTGGAAAATGATGGAAAACGGAACGCGCGCTAGCCTACTCGATTGAGTGTCAGGCCTGAAAAAACTCAGGGGACGGAATCGACTTGACGTCAGAGTCAGGCTCATTGGAAAAGAAGCAGTACTTCAAAGGCCCACCGTCCTACTCGGGTATATCCGGTAGAGCGTCTGCCTTCTAATAAGGCAGGTAAAAATTCTAAATGCTTCGCTGAGCGTCGCTTACAGACTCTCTCTCTCGAAATCTCGCCCCCAGTTGTACCGAGGTTATACCGAATTCGCTGCGCTGCCTCGGCCGCGAGCAATTCGGGCCGTCACTTGCCTCGTCCACTTACGGCACACGCCTCACAGTGACATCCGTGTGTTGTCTTGCTAACTTTCCACAACACCCTTTGAACGAAGCCGACCAGCGGCGGACGCTGCGCGTGAGGCGAACGGGGCGGTGGTTGCCTGCTCTAGTGGTAGATTGGTTGTGTTCACGGCAGGAGAAGCATACGATGTGCGCGAGTCAAAAATTC
>PMES01000060.1 GCA_003154775.1 Acidobacteriota bacterium
GCCAGCCATCGTTGTCGTAGTCAATGAAGGCCACACCCGGCCCCATCGTTTCCGGCAGGTATTTTTTACCGAAGGCCGCATTGTTGTGGACAAAATGGATGCCGGCCTTTTGCGTGATGTCGCGAAACGTGATGGTGTTGGCCGAGGAACTCTGCGGCGTTTGCGCGCTCGCTCCCATCGCGCAAGATAACAGAAAGAGCGCTAACCAAAATCTCCTCACTGGCCCTCCGCCGTTCCTTCGCGGCCCACGCCCAAAGCATCCGCCACGCGGTTGATGTAGTTGAACCACGAGGCGATCAGGGTAATCTGCAAAATGCCGCGGTCGTCGAAGCCCGCGGCGCGCAGCTTCTTGTGGTCCGCGGGACTGCACTGCGTCGCATCTTTCGTAAGTTTCACCACATACTCCAGCATGGTTTTGTCCTGCTCGCTGATGGGGGCGGAGCGGAAATCCTTGCGCAAGGCCTCCACCAACTCTTCGTTCAAACTGACGCGACGCAGAAACTCTGCGTGGGATTCGATTCAATAGAAGCAGCGGTTCGTCACGGAAACCATCGTGGCGATCATTTCGTGCTTATCGCGCCGCAAAGGGAGCTCTGGCGACATCAGCGCCCCAAACGTGCTGAAGGCATGAAACAGCACTTGGGGGAACAGGCTGTGCGAACCGACGATGCTGTTCTCAATGCCGTGATCCACAATCGGTACAGGCGTCGCGTACTCCATGGGATACAGCTTGCGCTGCTCCATCATGGCTTTGCGCACCTGCTCGTCGTCTTCCATCTTTATCGTCTTGATCCAGGTCATTCCCGTTGTCCTTTGCTTGTGGAAAGAATGTTCATGCTCAGCGGCCTGCGCCTGCCACAGCCTTCTTGGCCGGCGCGTTCTTTGCCATGGCAGCGGCCTTCGCGGATTTCGCCCCCGTCGCGGGGCCGAGCGGGACCGAAACATGCTCGTGGATCGATTGGCGTTCATTGTTGTCTTCCGGATGCGCTTGACGGTACGCCCCGGTCAGCGCCTGCGAGGCTTCATCGGCTTTGAAGCGCAAGTATCGTTCCTTATGTTCGTTGGCGCGTGCCTCGTCGCCCAGGCCGGTGTAGCAGAGCATCAGATTGTAATTCGCCTGGAGGTCTTCCGGGTCGATCGCGAGAGTCTGCTGGAGTTCCTTCACCGCATCGGCGTAGCGCTTCTGCAGGAAGAGTACGCGGCCCAATTCGTTGTGGACCACGCGGTCGCGCGGGTATTGCGCCAGCACGGCTTGCAATGCTTGCGCCGCCTCGTCGTACTTGCCCTCTTCCTTCAAAACGCGCGCATAGAAGAAATTTGCCCGCGCCAGGCCCGGCTTCAGCGCCAGGGCTTTCAGCAGCACCTCGCGCGCGCCCTCGATGTTTCCTTCCTGCACGCGCACGCGCCCGACGTTTGTCCAGCCATCGGGGTTTTGCGGATCCATCTCCGTGATTTTCTCGAACGCCTGCTCCGCTCCTTTCAGGTCGCCTTGGAGAAACAGTCCAATGCCGTAATCGTTCCAGCGCGTCCAGTCCTCTTTCACCCACGCCACCTGGGGCTTCGGCGCCGCAGCCGATTTCGGCAAAACGCGAAGGCTTTTCGTGTCTTCCGCCACGGCGATGATCGGCAAATTCGGAATCGCATTGATTTTGCTCGAAACATGCGAGAAGTCGCCGTTGAAGTTCCATTTGCGATCGTCGTGGTCCGGCGTAACGTCACCCGTCGAGTGCGGGTCAGGCACGCCCCCGAATGCAAACTGCGTGTTCCACCACTGGAATTTCCGGTAGTTCAACTTGGCGTGCAGGTTGATGTGTTCGCCCGCGTTTTCAGGCACGTGCAGGCGGTAGTGCACTGTATCCGCGGCGCCGGGAGGTATCAGCCGAACATAAACAACGGCGCGGCTCGCCCACGCATTGCGCTTGTTGATGGGATTGCCGTGCGCATCAATCTGTAGCGATTTGTAAAAGTGTGCCCCAGGATCGACCGGGCCTTTGCCATCATCCTCAACCTTGCCGCTCCAGAAAATCGTCTGCCCTTTATCATCCGTGGCCTGCAATTCAACCCAGACGTCGAAGGCGTCGATCGTGCCGCCCGGGAAGAAATGCCCGACCTTGCGCGTACGCACTACAACTTCCACCAGCACATCATCCCCGCGGCGCACCATCGCATCCACGCGGCCAAGAGGCGCGGTGATCTCCCGCGCTTCTCCAGCCGGGCCTTTCGGCAGGGAAACATCCGCCTCTTCGCCCACCGCGAAGGTTGTCGAGAGTTCCTGCTTCGGCGCTTCCGCGGTCTTTTGCTCTCCCTTGCTCCCTGCCGGGGCAATCGCAAAAATATCCACGCTCAGTTGCTTGTCCTGCAAAAACTTCCGGCTCGCATCCAATTGAGAAGCATCCTCATTCGCAACTGGCACCGCAGTGTTCGCTCCGGGGAAGCGGTGCGAGTGCACATAGCCGTCAATATTGCCTTCGTCCTTCGATGGCACTAATGGCATGTGGCAGTCCGCGCACATCATCGGAGTTGCCGGGTAATAAAATGACCGCGCGCCCTGCCCGGAAACGCCGCTGGCCTGCCAGTTGTCGTACTCGTTGAAACCCCGAACCCAGCGATAGCTGTTCAGCGGCACGTCCAGGTGCACCTTGTGGCAGCCGGAGCAGAACTCCGGCACCTGATTCCTCATGAATGGCTTCAGAAACACGCGGCGGTGGGGCTCCGGATTCAGGCGCACCATAAAGTCATGAAGCCCTCGGATGATGGGATTGTCGCTCGCGGCCAATTCGTGCAGTTTCGGGTATTCCAGCACGAAATCGCCTTGCCCCATGGTGCTTTTCACCTGCACGATGCTGTGGCACATCATGCAGCTCAGGCCAGCCTGCGCTTCGGGCTTGTCGATGTTCTGCTTGATCGGTGCATCCATCATCCCGCTGAAGAGCAACGCGGGGTCGTGGCAACCCGCGCACCACTTCGACGGCTGCACGCCGGCGACGTCCTGCATGTACTCGATGCTCTTGCGGTACCACTGGTTGTTGAAGGAGGAAAAATGGTGCATCGAGCTTTCCCACTGTTTGTAAATGTCCGCGTGGCAGCGTTCGCAGGCTTGCGATTTCAGGAAATACCCGGAAGGGATGTACTGACCGTCGGTGGTTTGCGCGGAACTCGGAAAGAATTTTCCGTGCGCGCCGTCGCCCTCCTGCAACATCGTGGCCGGCGAAATCGGCGGATTCTGCACGACGTAGCGATTCTTCCAGGCAAATTCCCGGGCATACCAGGAGCCCGCGGCGATACCCGAGGTCAACAGCAACAGTGCGGCGAAACCCGCTGCTTGTCTTCCGATGCTCGCGCCGAGCCACCCTCTTGCGGAGAGCCACGAAGCCGCTAGAAAAATCACGCCCAGGGTGCACAGGGCAATATGTGCATACAACCAGGCTTTCAAACGATGCGGCGTTCCCAGGCGAATCAACGCCAGGCCCAAAGCCGCGCCCGCTGCAAACAGAATCCAACCGCAGCGCGCCAGCAACCGCTCCTTGCCGATTCCTCGAAATAGAAATACCACCAGCGCCAGCGAAACCAGCACACCCAGACCGGTGTGCAGAAGAACCGCGCCGGCATAAACGAGAGTCGCGGATGGATAGGCGTAGAGATAAATTGCGGTTACAACGAGGACAAACACGCCAAGCGAGCGCCAGCGTTCCATTCCCCCCCATCCAACCTGGTTCAACTGCCCTATCCCCAAGAATGAAAAATGCGGCCGGAGGGTCGTGTGTCCGGCCGCAATCTTCCTTTGTTGGGGTGCTTCCTGGTTAGGCGAAGGCAGAGCCTGTTTCGGAAGCGGTTCAATGTTGCATCGTTTATAGAGCAGGGCGTAGGAGTTGACAATACTGTGAAAGTATTAGAACTGGAAGATTTCCTTAATGCCTTTATTTTCAATGATTTGGTAGGCCTTCCCGGTCTTGAGTTTCTGGTGCTCCTGGCTCTGCCCGCTGGGCCAGTCCACGACCACGCGGTCAATGACGTCCTGCTTGCCCACGCCAAACATTACTGGCAATTCCGATTGCGACAAATAGCTGGAGCCGCTGCGAACGACGCGCAACTCCGTCTGGCCATTGAAGAAAATCCGCACGTTCGCACCGATGGCGTCGCGATTCGATTTGGTGCCGATCAAGTGGAAGCGAATGCTGCGATTGCCGGAGAGCTGATCATTGCGATAGAGAAACGCCGGCCCGTTGTTGGTGGTGAGCAGAAGATCCTGATCGCCGTCA
Organism: Acidobacteriota bacterium; assembly: GCA_003154775.1. Classification (GTDB taxonomy): domain Bacteria; phylum Acidobacteriota; class Terriglobia; order Acidiferrales; family UBA7541; genus Acidiferrum. Next base: position 4,260 of record PMES01000060.1, read on the forward strand.
TGATCGAAATCGCCGACGGCCAGGCCGCGCCCGACTTTGGGCAAATCATATCCGCCGCCGATATCTCCGGCGATGTCGCGGAATTTGCCGCGGCCGAGGTTCAGAAAAAGCTGCGCGGGCTGCGCGTAGCCGACGTTGCCGCGAATGTGGCGCACCGTATCATCGATGTGGCCGTTGGCGACGGCGATATCCAGGAGCCCGTCCAGGTCCGCGTCAAAAAAAACGCAGCCGAAACCCAAGGTGTTCCGCGAAGCCGCGCCAAGTCCCGTTTGCATGGCCACATCGTCGTAGGCCTGGCCCGTCTTGCGGTAGAGTCCGATCATCTCGTTGTCAAAATTGGTGATGATGATGCCCGGCTTGCCGGAATTGTCGTAGTCGGCGACGTCCACGCCCATGCCGGCACGCGCCTTGCCGTCGACGCTGAACGCCAGGCCCGCCTCCACGGCCGCATCCTTGAATTTGCCGTTGTGCAAATTACGGTACAGTTTGTTGGGCTGCGTGTCATTCGCGACCAACAGGTCCGGCCAACCGTCCTGATCGTAGTCCAGCATGGCCACGCCGAGGGATTTGGAACTGCTGTCAAAGATGCCGCTGGTCGCGGTTACATCCTCAAACGTGCCGTTGCCCCGATTGTGGTAGAGCCAGCAGGTGTCTCCGCGATATGCTTCCGGCGTGCAATAGGATTTGTTTTTGCCATCGAGGCTGCAAAAGACGTCGGTCTCCGCGGTCCAATGGACATAATTGCAGACAAACAGATCGAGGAAGCCATCGCGATCGTAATCGAACCAGATCGCCGAACTGCTCAGCCCTTGCTTCCCGAGCAGGCCGCTGGCCTTGGTGACGTCGCGAAATGTGCCCTTGCCGGTGTTGCGGAACAACCGGCTCTGTCCCACGCAGGAGATGAAAATGTCAGGAAAGCCGTCGTTGTTGTAGTCGCCCACTGCCACGCCCATGCCGTACATTTCCACGTCCAGGCCCGCCGCCTGGGTCACGTCCGTGAACGTGCCGTTGCGGTTGTTGCGATACAACTTCATGGTTGTCCGCTGGCGCTTGTGCCCCGGCCAATCCATGGAGTTCACTAGAAGAATGTCCTGCCAGCCATCCGCGTCGTAATCCAGAAATGCGCAGCCGGATCCCAGGGTTTCGGGAAGCAGCTTGCCGCCGTACGCCCCGCTGTTATGCTGGAAGCGCAAACCCGCGTTGCTGGTAACATCTACAAAACGAAATCCTGCCGGAGCGGCGGGCAGGGCGCGAGGAAAGGCCGCGTGGATCAGCCCCGCCCCAACGGCCTGCCGGATGAAATCGCGGCGCTTCACGGAAGATTCACCAGCCCGTTGCGAATCGCATAGACCACCAGCTCAGCCGTTTTGTGGATGCCCAGTGCATCCATGATATTCGCGCGATGGACGGACACCGTGTTTACGCTCAAACTCAATTCCGTGGCGATTTCCTTGTTCGATTTGCCCGCGACGATGTGCTGCAGTATTTCCAGCTCGCGCGGTGTGAGACCGGTGTCGCGCTCGCCCTTCAGCGCACCGCCTCGCGCAATCTGCGGATCGAGTACGGTCTGGCCCTCGGCCACTTTCTTGATCGCGCTGACGAGGTCCAGGTCCATCGCGTTCTTCAGGATGTAGCCCCGCGCGCCCGCTTCCAGCGCCTGCTTCACCAACGTGTCTTCCGAGTGCATGCTCAGCATCAGGATGGCGGTTTCCGGCAGCTTCGCCAGGATGCGCCGCGAAGCTTCAATGCCGTTCATCTGCGGCAGCGCACAATCCATCACGATGACATCGGGACGCAACTCCAGCGCCAGCTCCACCGCTTCCAGGCCATCGCTCGCTTCGCCGGCGACCTGAAACGTTGGCTCGTCCTCCAACATGCGGCGAAATCCGCGGCGCACCAGCGCGTGGTCGTCCACCAGCAGAACTCTCAATTTATTCGCCATGCGTTTCCGCCCTTTCCCGCGGAATGTGGATCTGCACCAGCGTGCCTCCGCCCGCAATCGGCGTAACCTTCAGCGTGCCGCCGAGGATTTCCGCGCGTTCCCGCATGGCCACCAACCCAATGCCAGTGTGGCCTGCCGGAGGCGCGAATCCCTTTCCGCGATCTTCCACTTCCAATTCGAGGCTGGCGGGCTGAAAGCGCAAACGGACCCAGGCTTCCTTCGCACCGGAATGCCGCGCCACATTGTTGAGCGCCTCTTGAACCAAGCGGTACAGTTGTACGCTCGCGCTTGTTTCCAACGGAAACGCCTGGCCCGATTTCTCGTAATGCAGCGCGAGTCCCGTCTGGCGTTCCACCGTGGGAATGTACCAGTCAAGCGTGCTTTCCAGCCCGGCCTCTTCAAGCAAAACAGGATGCAGCGCCTGCGAGAGGCTGCGGATATTATTCAGCGTGGTCTGGGCAATTTCCCTTACTTCCTGCAAGTCTTCACGCAGGGCCGAATTTTCCGGCATGTCTTTATCGGCGCGGCGCAACAGCGAGCCAATCGCCGTGAGCACCTGGCCGAATTCATCGTGCAGCTCGCGCGAGATGTGCCGCAGCGTGGATTCCTGCGTGGCGATCAGCTTCTGCGCAAGCTCGCTGCGTTGCAGCGACAATTCCGCGACGTGCGCAAAAATCCGCCGGTTGTAGCGGATCATATACAGGCTGGTGACCACAATCGCCAGCAGAATCGCGGCCAGAAAATAGTAGAGCTGGCGCTGCACACGATCGTAGATCTCCGCGATGCGCGCGGCGGCCTGCTCCTCGCCTTCATTGTTTTGCACCAGCAGGCGGGAAACCGCGGAACTCAAAGCCGCTTGCTGCGGCTGCAGGGTATCGCGAATCTGCTCGCGCGCGGCCTGCTCCTGGCCATTTTGCGCCTGCGAGAACATGCGGTCGCAGGCGTCCCAGAATTGCGTCAGCGACTGGGTCAGGTAACGCCGTTGATCGCTGGTGCGCGTGGCCTCCGCCAGATTCTCTTCCTGCCGGAGCGCCGCGCTTAGATCGTTGCGGGTGCGATCGAATTGCGCGGTCCAGGCGATCAGGGGGTAAGGCTCGCTGGCATCGAGCATGTCCCGCATGGCCAGCCCCAGCGAGTTCAAATCGTTCTGGATGCGCAGGAGTTGCAGCGAATCCTTGCGGTTGCGATCTACCATTTCGCCCTGCAGCTTGCGCAGCCCCGAAAATTGCCGCGTGATGTAGCCGGCATAGGCCAGCACCGCGAGGATCGTGACGATCAGGCCGAGATAGAGGCCCAGGGTCGGGCCACGTTGCGGCGGACTTTTTTCCACGAGCAAAGGATATAACGTTGCCGCGACGGGAACAAATGCCGGCTATGCGATCTCCACGGCGCCGACTGGCGCGTCGGTGATACACTGCTGACGATTTCACACAATTCCTGGAGCGCGGCGCATGATCGACGTGGGACTCATTGGATTTGGCCTGGCGGGGCGGTATTTTCACGCGCCGCTGATCCACGCCGTCCCCGGGCTGCGGCTTGCTGCCGTGCTGCAACGCAGCGGCAACGAAGCCGCCAAGCGCTATCCCGGCGCGCGCATCGTGCGCAGCATCGAGGAACTTTTGGCCATCGATTCCATCCGGCTAGTGGTGATTGCCTCGCCCAACCAGACGCATTTCCCCTTCGCCATGCAATGCCTGGAAGCCGGGCGCGACGTCGTGGTGGACAAGCCCATCACCCCCGCTCTGCCGGAAGCCATCGAGCTTTTCCGCATCGCCAAAAAGTGCGGCCGCCTCTTGACGGTGTTCCACAGCCGGCGTTTCGACGCCGATTTTCAAGCCGTGCATCAGGTCGTCGCCGGCGGTGAATTGGGGCAAATCCTGCGGTTCGAGACGCACTACGATCGCTACCGGCCCACCTCGCGCGCGAATGCCTGGCGGGAAGTGCCCGGCCCCGGCAGCGGCATACTTTTCGACCTGGGCCCCCACTTGATGGACCACGCGATGATGCTTTTCGGCCCGCCGGAAGCGGTTGCCGCCGACATTCGCATCGAACGCCCAGGATTTCTCACCGACGATGCCTTCGACATCTGCTTCTTTTATCCCGGCAACCTGCGCGCTCATCTGTGCGCGACCATGTTGTGCGTCACGCCGCGGCCGCGCTTTGTGCTTCTCGGCGAAAAGGGAACCTTCATCAAGAATGAATTTGATGCGCTGGAGTCGGCGCTCCGCCGCGAGGATATTCCAAAAGGTGAGGCGTGGGTCCTCGATCCGGAGGAAAATTGGGGCGTGCTGACGGTGGTCGCGGATGGCCAAACGCGGAAGCGAAAAGTCGCTTCGCGCGGGGATTGGCGCGAATTCTACGCGAATGTCCGCGATGTGTTGCTCGGCCAGGCCGCCCTGCAGGTCACGCCGAAACAGGTGATTGATGTGATGATGGCGCTGGAACTGGCGCAGGAAAGCCAGGCACTGCGTTGCGTCATCCCATGGCGGAATGTTGCACTCTAGCTTTGTGAAGCTGGGCCAGAGGCGAGCGGTACGTCGTATAATCAAGCTTCGGGCGGAAGGAGCGCAGATCCATTCATGACGAAAATCGAACTGTTGCCGTCGATTCTGGCCTGTAACTTTGCGCAACTTGGCAGCGATGCGCATGCGGCGATTGAGGGCGGGGGCACGGCTTTGCATGTAGACGTGATGGACGGGCACTTCGTGCCGAACCTCACTGTGGGGCCGCCGCTGGTGGCGTCGTTGCGAAAGGTCGTAAGTGTTCCGCTCGATTGTCACTTGATGATCGAGGACCCGGATCTGTTTATACCGGCATTTGCCGACGCCGGCGCAAACTGGATTTCTGTCCATCAGGAAGCGTGCGCCAACCTGGACCGCACCCTGCACCTGATCGCGCAACATGGCTGCAAACCGGGTGTGGTGGTCAATCCGGCCACGCCCGTGGAACTCCTGACGGAAGTTCTGGACCTGGTGCATCACGTCCTGGTGATGAGCGTGAATCCCGGCTTTGGCGGGCAGAAGTTCATCCCGAATTCGCTGAACAAGATCGCGGCGTTGGCGCGCATGCGCGCCGAGCGCAAGCTGGACTTCCGCATTGAGGTGGACGGCGGAATCGATCTCACCACGGTGGCCGATGTGGTGAAGGCCGGCGCGGAGTTGCTGGTCATCGGCACTGGCGTGTTCGGCCACGGCGACATTCGCGGGAATGCCGCCAAACTCCTGGAAGCCGCGCGCAGCGCGACGCTCACGCGAGCGTAAAGCCGGAGCCATTCCCGAGACGGGGTCGAGCGTGCTCGACCCGTACAAAAGGAAACCCAAGAACACAGTCAAGAGTGACTGTGCCACAAGAGATAAGGTGGCTACAGCGGAGAAGGGGCGCGGCGTTCGCCGACGGAGGCGGAGTCGTCGGTCAAGTCCATGAAACGCGAGTCGGCGGCTTCGTCGCGGACGGAGCTGAGGGCGACATTCACTTCACGGATATAGTAGATCGTGCCGGCCAGTAGGCTGAGGAGTGAAAGCACGAAGACGATGGCGGCGAGAAGCTCGGCGATGCGCCAATACAAACCCAGGCCGAGCAACAGGCAAGTCGTGACGGTTCCCGCGAGAGAAACCAGAGTGAGCAGGAAGGCTACGCGAATCAGTTCGGCACGCTTTTGGATGTGGGCGATCTGCGCCGCGTAGGCTTCGGCTTCCGCGGGGCGTCCCTGCTTCGCGGCGGTATATTTGTGGTGAAGGTACTGGCGAAGGCGGCTGACCATGCCCATCAAGCGGACATTGAGGGAGAGCACGAAAAGGGCGGAGGCGGAGACGAAAATGGCCGGGCCGACGAAGGCTTGGAAGAGACGCGGTATGTCGTTCATGACGAGAGTTTATCCACCTGTCTGGCCGCTGCTCATTGGGGCAGCGGGTTATTCAACTGAAGGAACATAAAGACAAACGCGGCGATCACCACAGCGCCCGCGAGCCAACCCAGAAGATAGGCGCGGGTGCGTTCAGGACCAGGGGCCGGCTGGCGGTCGGCGAAGACCCTGCCCAGTAGAAAGCCCGTGGCGAGGCCGCCGAAATGTCCCCAATTGTCGATTCCCGGGAAGAGAAAGCCAAAGGCGAAAATCGTAACCACCCAGGAAATCAAGCGGGAGCGCATCGCCTGCATGCTGGCACCGCTGCGCCGTGTGGTGACGGCAAGGAGCAATCCGATGAGCCCGAGAATGGCCCCGCTCGCACCGACAGAAGGATATTTCCCCAGCAAAGTGCTACAAAGTGAGCCGCCAATCCCGCAGGCAACATAGAGAAAGAGAAAACGAGCGGAGCCGAGCAACTCTTCGACAACGGGCGCAATATCCATGAGGACCATCATGTTGAATCCGATGTGCAGCAACCCACCATGAAGGAAGGTAGCGAGGATCAAGCGCCACCAGGCCCATAGTCCGCTATGAAAGGGAAGATTCTCTCCCAGGCGGTAAAGCTCGACGCCGCTCATGCCACCGAATAGACCGAGGCTGCCGCCCGAATGTAACGAGCGGAGCATGCAGACGCCGAACATGAACACATTGACAATGAGGACAACCACGGTGACCGGGGCGTGGCCGCCGAAGAATTCGGAGAGGCCTTTGCTCCAGGCGGCGAGGGAGAAGCGCAGGCTGGTGCCGCACTCGTGGCAGCGATTAGCGTGGATGCCGACCAAAGCGCCGCAGGCGGGACAGAGTTGCGGGCGTTTTTCGCCGGAGCCGCCGAACATGCCGCCGAAGATTTGCTTCCAGCGCGCGAGGCGCATTTGCCAATGGTAGGGAAGGGCCAACCGTCCTCCTTGCGGGGTTCAGAACACATTCCTATAATACCGGAAACGCGCCGCGCAATCCGGCGAAGAGGACCTATGGACAAATTCGAAGAATTCGGGCGGAAACTGGACGACGAAATTACGCGCCTGCGGAAATATCTGGATGAAGAGGTGGCGCCGGTGACGGAGAAACGCACGGCGCAGTTTCTGCGGGAAGTGTCCGACAAGCTGGCCGAAGCGGCAAAGAAGTTGGAAGAGCGAGTGGCGGCGCGCACACCGCAAGAACCAAAACCGTGAGGGCGAGCCGGCCCACGTTGCGTGCAGTGCTGATGGTAGTGAGTGCATGCAGCATGGGGTGTGCCGCGAGACGCCCCGTCGCCGACAAGCATCCGCCGGCTCCGGCACAGCCCGCCGAGACGCCGGAAGAAACCAGCGAGAAGGCCAAGCGCGACACGGAGGTTTCCCCAGCGCCCGCTCCCGCTGCGCCAGCGGCGAAACACGGCAAGACTCCGGCGGTGCCTGCGCCGGTGGGCTACACCGAAGAAGGCAACGCTTCCTGGTATGGGAATCCGTTTCACGGACGCCGGGCCTCGAACGGCGAAACTTACGATATGAACAAACTGACGGCGGCGCACCGCACGTTGCCGTTTGAGACCATGGTGCGCGTGACGAATCTCAGCAACAACAAATCGACGATGGTGCGCATCACGGACCGCGGGCCGTTCGTGGAGAGCCGCATCATCGATCTTTCGCAGGCGGCGGCGCGGGAGATCGAATCGATCGGGCCGGGCGTGGTGCGCGTGCGGCTGGAAGTGCTGGGGAACGTGGATCCCACGGAAGGATTTTTCACGGTGCAGGTGGGGGCTTTCCGGGATCGCGGGAACGCCGAGAGGCTGCGCGACCGCCTGAACGCTTCGTACATGCCGATCTTCATTCAGCAGTATGATGCACCCGACGGGACGTTTTACCGCGTGAGGGTGGGGAAAATTTCCGGCGAGAGCGCGGCGCAGGATTTTGCGGAGCAACTGCGGGCCAAGGAAGGATTCTCGCCCATGGTGCTGCGACTGGATGAGCTGCCGCCTTCAGGAGGGAACTGATGGACGCGAATTGCCTGTTCTGCAAAATTGGCGCGAAGAAAATTCCGGCGAAGCTGGTGCTGGACGAAGAAGAGATTTTTGCGTTCGAGGACATCAACCCGCAGGCGCCCACGCACATACTGCTGTGCCCGCGCAAGCATTTCGCGTCGTTGCACGAGGCCAGCGAAGAGGATGCGGCCCTGTTGGGCAAGCTGCAGATGGCCGCGGCGAAGATTGCGAAGGAGCGCGGCCTGCTGGCGGGGTATCGCACGGTGTTCAACAACGGGAGCGGCGCGGGGCAGTCTGTGTTTCATTTGCACCTGCATTTGCTGGGTGGACGGAATTTCCGCTGGCCGCCGGGATAGGCGAAGAGGCGGGTGACGTGAACTTGAAGAAATAGTTGGCGGCGGTTGGGAAGTCGAAGGTGCGGGTGTAAGCGTGATTAAGGGTCGTACTGGTGATTCTGCATAGTCGTTCTTCATTGGCTGACTTTCCCTTTTAGATGGCTCAGGCTAAAATCATGCGTCTTTCCAGGAGGCAGCATGCGTTTTCGCAGTGTGGTGCGCGCTGGAGTTGTGTCTGGCCTGCTGTTGAGTTTGTTGATTGGCGGGCAGTGCGACGTTCTTGGTCAGCAAAAAACAACGGCGGCGGCGAAGCCGGGTGAGCTGACGGTTGATCGCATCTTTGCGCAACCGAGTTTGAGCGGGCGCCTGACGCGAGGCATTGCCTGGGCGCCGGACAACAAGCGGCTCAGCTACTTCGAGACCAAAGGCAGCGGCAAGGACGTGAAGCCGGAGCTCTGGGCGATGGACGCCGCGACGGGAGAACGAACACTGCTAGTTTCGACGGAGAAACTGGAGAGCGCACTGCCTGCGGCGCCGAGTAAGGAAACGCAAGCGACGGGCGCGGGACGGCGTCCCCCGGCGCAGTATCAATGGGCGCCGGGAGGCGACGCTCTGCTGTTTGAAGGGCCTCACGCGCTGGCGTGGTTCGATCTGAAGAGCCAGACGCCGCGCGTACTTGTGAACGGAAAAGAGGATTTGAGCGACACGAAGATTTCGCCGGACGGGAAATACGTGAGCTTTGTGCGCGAGCACAACGTGTGGCTGGTGAGCACGGCGGATGGAAAAGAGCGCGCGCTGACGACCGGCGGGACCGAGGAAGTGAGGAAAGGCGAGCTGGATTGGGTGTACCCCGAAGAGCTGGACATTTTCACGGGCTACTGGTGGGCGCCGGATTCTTCGGCGATTGCGTATCTGGAAATGGATGAGCGGAAAGTGACGCAATTTTCGCTGCTGGATTTCGAGTCATTTGCGGGTGAGGCGGAGCTGCAAAGGTATCCGGTGCCGGGAGGGGCGAATCCGGTTGTGCGCGTCCTTGTTGCGCCGGTGGGGGGCGGCGAGGCGCGCGCGATGGACCTGGGCGCGGAAACGGATGTCTACATTGCGCGAGTGAACTGGCTGCCGGATTCGAAGCGCCTGGCGATTCAGCGGCTGAATCGCACGCAAACGATTGTGGACGTGCTACTTTCCGACGCGACCACGGGGAAATCGTCCACGATTCTTTCGGACCAGGACGACTATTGGATCAACGTCAGCGATGACCTGCATTTCCTGAAGGCTGGCAAGCGATTCCTGTGGTCCAGCGAGCGCAGCGGCTACCGCCACCTTTATTTGCATGATTTTTCGGGGAGGCAGCCGTTGCAACTGACGAAGGGCGACTGGGAAGTAGACCACGTGGACGGTGTGGATGAAGAGAGAGGGGTGGTGTACTTCTCGGCCACGGAGAAATCGCCGCTGGAACGGCATCTATATCGCGTCGGGCTGGATGGCAGCGGGTTCGCGCGGATCACCAAGGAAGATGGTACGCACCGCGTGAATTTCGCGCCGAATGCGGAAATTTATGTGGACACATACTCCAACGCGGGCACGCCACCGCGGCAGGATGTGTATCGCGCGGACGGCAAGAAGCTGGCCACGCTGAACGAAAACAAGGTGGCGGAGCTAGCCGAATATCATTTGTCGCCGGTGGAATTCTTTACCATCAAGGCGCATGACGGAGTGACGCTGAATTGCTCGATGATCAAGCCGCCCAATTTCGACCCGGCGAAGAAATATCCGGTGATTGTGTACACCTACGGCGGGCCGCACGCGCAAATGGTCATGAATATGTGGATGGGCGGCGGATTCCTGTGGCACCAGATGATGGCGCAGAAGGGCTACATCATTTTTTCGCTGGATAACCGAGGCTCGGCGGGGCGCGGACACGTGTTCGAGGAGCCCATCCATTACCGCTTCGGCGCGCAGGAGCTTTCCGATCAACGGGACGGCGGCGAATGGCTGAAGATGCAGCCCTACGTGGACGCGGAACGCATCGGCATACACGGCTGGAGCTACGGCGGGCATATGACGCTGCACGCGATGTTTGAGGCGCCGGACATCTACAAAGTAGGATTCGCGGGCGGCCCGGTGACGGACTGGCACTTCTACGACACGATTTATACGGAGCGGTACATGGGGCTGCTGCCGATGCACGAGGAGAGCTACCAGGAATCTTCGCCGATCAAGAATGCGGGGAAGCTGAAGGGGAAGCTGCTGATCGCGCATGGCACGGGCGACGACAACGTGCATTACTCCAACACGCTGGCGCTGATCGACGATTTGCTCAAAGCGGGGAAATACGTCGAGGTGATGGCGTTTCCCGGGCGAGGGCACGGGGTGAGCGACCTGCCGGCGGAGCGGGTGTTGTGGAACCGCGTGACGAAATTCTTCCTGGACAATTTATAGAGTGATAGACGGCGGTCGCGGACTCGCTAGTGGTGCGGCTTACTTCGCGTCGAGGTCGACGTCTTTGATAGGCAAATCCCAGTGGGCATCGAGGATTTCGAAGCGGCGCTGCTATTCCTTCTTGAAGGTGTCCTGATCGGGGAAGAGTTGTTTGAGAAGGGGCGCGGAGTCGTAGCCATCGTTGGCGATGGCGGCATTTTTGTAAACGATGGTGACGCGATAGTCCCAGCGGCCGTCTTCGGTGGTGTGGTAGACGGGAGCGACGGCGGTAACTTTCAAGAGGCGGCCCATCTCGACCTGTTTTCTCAGCACGGGATAGTGGTTCTTGCGGAAGAGCGCAATGAACTCATCGGCGTGGCCCCATTTGGTTTTGTAGTAGTACTCGATGACGAAGGGCTTGTCGCTGCCGGATGCGGTCTGTGCACTGGCCTTTGCGAAATGGCCGACGGCGAGAAATGCTGTGGCGATGAGAATGACGGATGCGAATAGGAAACGCGGTGAGAAAAGTTTGCGCATGAGAATCTCCTCGAACGGAAATGGTGCAGGCATTGTAACGCGGATTGCGCGATTTGCTCTAGTTAGCCGATGTCTTTGTACTTGGTCAGTTTCCGGTTACCGCAGCACGCAGGGGTCAGTCCCATTCTGAGGAAGCATAGTCGCAGCCCATTAGAGAGGAGAGGTAAATGCAGAAATGAACAGTGAGCGATGTCAGCCGTCCTTTCTTGTCGAACATAGTCGGGGGTTTATCTCGCTCGTGCTGCCATTCAAAAAAGCTCTTAAAGTGGAGTTGCTTGCGAGGCTCCCATTTCTTCAGGAATGGAGGTTTGTGACGGAATAAGAGGGCATTCAAATACATGGAGAGAGGAATCCAGATCAGGACGGTTCCAATCGCGAATCCAAGAATTGATCGAACCCGCAAAACGGCCAAAATCCCCCAGGCCACCAACACTCCGATTACTGCCGCATGCTTACCATACGGGAGTGCCACACGAACTCGTCCTTGACAGTTCGGGAAGTAAGAAGGCCCTGTGACACCCGATGGCCGTCGAATAGCCGTGGCATCAAAATCGGTAAGACAAATTGGGCAGTGATATATCAAGAGCCTACTCCAACCTCGATTCTACTCGTTCTCAGCTGTCTAGACCGAATGCGCTTGGTGGCTAGCTTCTGGTGAGCGCACTCACCGGAAGCTGAGTCACTACCGGTTCATTCTGCCTAGATAACATTTTATTCGTAGGCGGCGCGGGTGAGGCGGTCGCGGATCGGGGTCCACTCCGGCGTGTCGGGGGGAAGTTCGACGGCGATCCAGTCGAAGGATTGGCGGTCCAGTTCGTGCAACGTGGCGTAAAGCTGCGCGGCGTATTCGTCTGCGCTTTGCGGCATGCGCTGCTTGAAAGCGGCGCGGGCGTTGTAGGCGAGCCAGAGATAGGCGCCGCGTCCTTCGCGGGGCAGATGGCCGCGGCTGACAAGGAGGACGCGTGTGCGCGGGCTGTAGTGCTTTTTGTGCTGACCGGGGGAACGATGGGCGTCTTCGAGAGGTTGCGTCGCCGCCGCGTCCGGCTTCTCCTCTTGTGCGTCTTCTACAAACGCCATGCCGGGGCGCAAGACTTCCAAGCCATCGGGCGTAACGGCGATCACCGTGGATTCGAGGCCGACTTCGCACGGGCCGCCATCGAGGAGAAACGGCGTGTCGTCACCAAAGGCTTCGCGAACGTGCTGTGCCGTGGTGGGGGAAAGTTGTGTGAAGCGGTTGGCGCTGGGGGCGGCGATGGGGAAGCCCACTTCGCGGAGAAGCGCGAGGGCGACGGGATGTCGGGGCATGCGCAGGCCAACGGTGGGGAGGCCGGCGGTGGCCTCATCGGGAATGACGGCTTTTTTCGGCACGACGAGCGTTAGCGGGCCGGGCCAATATTCGCGGGCGAGGCGCTCGGCTTCCTGCGGCCATTCGGCGGCGAGATCGCGCGCCTGCTCGATGCTGGCAACGTGAACGATGAGCGGGCTGGTGGCGGGGCGACCCTTGAGGGCATAGATTTTGCGGATTGCCGAGGGATCAAGCGCGTTGGCACCGAGGCCGTAGACGGTTTCCGTCGGAAAGACGACCAAGCCGCCGGAGCGGAGAATTTGAGCGGCCTTCTGGATGTCAGGATCGGCGATCATGGCGATGAATTGATTGTGGCAGAAGAAAAGCGAAGGAGCCAGCGTGCGAACTTGCGTCCTGCGAGTCCTCGCGTCGCGGCTTTCGTTTGCGAGAGAGTAGGCGGCAATGAAAATAGTCAAGGCAGGAATGACCTACTTCGCGATCATTTTTGGCGTGGGGTTTGTGCTGGGGACGATGCTGTCGCAGGGGCGGACGCCGCGCCAGAAAGCAGAAGAATCGCAAAGCTGAACAAGAGGCCCAGTTGCTTGTAGCCAGATGTTTTCATCGGATGACTGCCATTTCTGCGGCCCGCGAAGTGAAGCAGCGAGCAGACGCGAGCCTCTCCCCTAAGTGTGACGGATAAACTTGCAAGGGGCGGCCAGAGTCGCAGGAATCTGGGAGCGCACGGGCTGGCGTGACAACGGGGCGCCATTTTCCTCTATCGTATTAATGAAACATGACTTACAGTTTGCCTTGGGCCTGCACGGCATGTGCTAGAAGGAGGCTGTGTGGTCAAGAGCAGGGAGATTTTTCAGCTAGAGTCTCAGGGTGAGATGTTTCGGTGGTTGACGGGCGCGAATGCTGAGACCTGGTGCGAAAAGCCAGAGTTCGCGTGAGGCCAGTCGCCGAGACTAGAAGAAGTGGAGAAGTTTCCGATGGGCCGGCTCGCATTCAAGCGAAAAGAGTTACGGGCGAAAATCGCTTCAAGAGCTTCTTGAGTGATGATAACTGCAGCTCATGCTGACGAGCAGCAAAATCATGCGTCCGGCGCCTCCTGCGCGCAGACGCTAGCGCAAAGATCGCTGATCGCGGGAGATGTCGCGTTCTTCAGGGCTTTTGTGCTTCCCAGGGTCTTCATCAGCTATTCACGAAAGTTACAATCCCGATTCACGCGCCTCTGTTAAGCCTTGTGATGCGAAGTTTTTCCTCGCCTAATCCCTCAGCTCTCAGGTGGTGTCCGGGGAACAGCGAAGGAAACCGCACGGGTAAAAAGCTTTCAATCTGAGAGGAGCACGTATGCACATAAAAGAATGGGCGAAGGCCGGTTGCGCTTACTTGGCGGTTGCCGCGTTGCTGCTGCAGCCAGCCACGCTAATGGCCCAAAACCAAAAGAATGATGAAGTTGCCGACCAGAACAGAGTTGTCGAAATTGCCCCGAGGTCAAGTGATGAAGTCGCTCAATATACGCATCGCGTGGAAGACTTCCCTTATCTCAGCCACGCTCAGAAACTCGAACTGCTTCGTAAGCACATTAAGTACGTCTTCGTTCTCTTCCAGGAGAACCGCTCTTTTGACTTCTACTTCGGCACCTACCCCGGAGCCCGGGGCCTGTTCTCGCAGCCCGCGAGCGAAACTCCTGGTTTTTACCAGCCGATCGTCAATACAGCTGGCGGAGTTGAAACCATCTCCCCATTCTTGATTCCCCAGTCCGTTAAGGACGTCAACGGCAATACGGTGTTGTTGTACCCCGAGGATACGGACTCCGTGAATCACGGCCACACTGCCATTGACGCCAAGCTGCATCTGGATGTCGGCAACGTGGCCCACAATGACCGCTATGCCTTTACGGAAGAAGGCATCACGGGCGGGACACTGAGCGCCGATGGAACGACCTATACCGGACCAGTGCCGACACAGGCGCAAGTGCAGAAGGGCGAGTTGGTCGTGAGCCATGTGGATTGCGATACGGCTCCCTTTATGTGGCAATACGCGGACCGCTTCACGCTTTTCGACAACTTCTTTGATACCGTGATTGGGCCATCGACGCCAAACGCCATCGCTATGATCGCCGGCCAATCGGGCATGACGCAGTGGGTCCTGCATCCCAATCTGGCGTTGGGGGGCACAGGCATATACGCAAACGGGCAGCTTCCCGTAACCGGTGATCCACAACCCTACTGGGGCAACGCGCTCGCAGCCCTTTTGAACCCGCCGGGTGTATTCCAGCCCACCGAGAGCGGGGCCGCTGAGACCAAAACCCCGGCCTCGAATCTAACCTTTGCCAGTTTGCCTCTCTCCTTTATGGGAAAAGAGATTCAAACCATCACGGCCAGTGATCAGGACCCCGCCTTCGATCTTCCAGATGTTCAGAATGACATCCAGAAGATTCTCGGCGATAAGAACAAGCCGGTAAATTGGGGCTGGTTCCAGGAAGGCTATGATCACGAGTCCACCGATCCCACCAGCACCCCAACCTATGCCACCTACATCGCCCATCACAACGGCCCGCAGTACTTCGGTTACGAGGCCAATAATCCGGTCGAAACCCAGGCGCACTTGAAGGGTCTCGGCGACTTCTTCACCGCGATCAGCACGAATGCCCTGCCCAAAGAAGGCGGTGTGTTCTACGTCCGCGGCGGATATGGCAACCTGGACAACCTGCTTCCCCGGTCACCCAGCAAAGCGGTCCAAGCTGATTTCCCTGGGAATGACGACCACCCTGGCTACTCCGACGCACAGATCAGCGAGGCGCTTCTGGCGGACTCCATCAACGCGATCGCCAGCAGCAGGTATTGGCATGAGAGCGCCATCATCATCACCTACGATGAAACGGATGGCCTCTACGACCACACCGTGCCGCAGATCCGCTCCTTCGATCCCGTGGGAGATGCCCTGGATCAGGGTCCGCGCATCCCAGCGATCGTCATCTCGTCGTATGGCGTCGTTCACGCCATCACCCATGAAGCCACCGAGCATAGCTCGATCATCAAGTTCATCGACGAACTCTTCAACCTGACGCCGCTTGCCGATCTTCCCGATGAAGCCAACGCGCGCGCGCTCGGCGAACAGCCGCCCTTCAACCAGAAGTACCTGGGGCCGGCCGATGCCCATACTCCTGGAGTTGGCAACCTCTTCTCCGCCTTTGACAATTCGCGCTTGCTGGGCTTCCTGCCGCCGTTGCCGGCCGACTACGCCAAGATTCCGCGAAGCGAGGCGGTGACTCTTCCCCACTATGGCGCGGCGGGCTGCCGCGTCCTGCAGATCACGCCGACCGATATCGTCCACGGGAAAGTGATCGATCCGGCTCCGGCCGACTTCAATCCGCGTCCCGGCAGCGAACCGGGTGTGCCGACGTCGGGTACCTGGCAATAGAACGAAAGTCCACGTCAACCAATTATCTGTGGCGACCGGATATTCTCCCCGGTCGCCGTATTATTATGAACAGGCCTGTCACAGGTACTCGAAAGGAACGTGACCTGCATGATGCGAATTTCCGCACTTTTGTGTTTCATCGTCTGGCTGATAAGCGGAACAGCGCCGGCGGCTCTTGCCGGATCCACGCTCGATAAAATCAAAGTTGCCGGCTCACTCCCATGCGGAATCAACACCGAACTGCCCGAGTACTCCACGCAGGACGCGCATGGAAATCATGCCGCCTTCGACCAGGACATTTGTAAGGCCGTGGCCGTGGCTGTGCTCGGGACAAATGCCAAGTTCACAATTGTGCCCTTCAACGACGAACAGGATGCCCTGAAAGCCCTAAAATCTGGGGAGATCGCGCTACTTGCCACGGGTTCTCCGAATTTCATCAATACAGCCAACACGGGCTTGGGCTTTGCGCGGCCCATCTTCTATGACTATCAGGGCTTCCTTGTGAACAAGACGATGGGAATCGCTTCTCCCAAGGACCTGACTGGCAAGAAAGTCTGTTTTCTGGGTGGCACCGAGATCGAGATTCAGCTTCAAGGGTACATGCAGCGCGAGAATATCAAGTGGCTGCCCTTCCTCTTTCAGGAAGAGGGCGAGATGGAAGCGGCATTCGTCACGGGCAACTGCGCCGCCATAAGTGCGGATGTCTCGCAACTCGCCTATGAGCGGCTCGCGTTTAAGAACAGGGCGCGGAACTACGAAATCCTACCGGACGTTATCGCCAAAGACCCATTGGCGCCCACCTATCGGTTGGACGACCCGCAATGGGCCAGCATCGTCAACTGGACTGTGGAAGCGCTGATCCAAGCCGAGGAAAGCGGCGTGACGCAGGCGAATCTCGCGGAGATGAAGAAGAGCGACGATCCGGTGATCCGGCGCTTGCTCGGCGTACAGCGCGGTTACGGCCAATTCATCGGACTCGACGATGCCTGGGCGGCGCGCGTTATCGAAGCCGTGGGCAATTATGGCGAGATGTTCGAGCGGGACCTCGGCTCGGGGTCGGTGATGAAGCTGCCATGCGGTCCAAACAACCTCTGGACGCAAGGCGGGCTGATGTATGCGCTGCCCATGCGGTAGCGTTATCGCTGCGTGTTGGACGGCTATCGGGGAGGGTGGCGCGTGAAGGGATTCGGTAGTATCTGATTTCCGCGCGACCGGTTCTCAGTGCTGGTGTTGCTGTTCAAACTCTGCCAGGTTCTCCGCGCTAAGGGAAGTGCGCGAAGGCTATGAGGCGTGAGGGTGCTTGTAGAGTTTTTCGCCGGCGGGGATTTCCACGCGCAGGCGGTTGGCGGGCAAGGGAATGGGGCAAGTGGTGTAGGGGTTGTAGGCGCAAGGAGGATTGTAGGCTTTGTTGAAATCGAGTTGGACGGTTTTGCCATCGGGGCCGTCCTTGGGGAGATCGGTATCAAGGAAGCGGGAGGCTGGGTAGGTTTCCTTGCCGCTGGTGAGATCGCGAAAGACGATGAAAAGCGTGCCGTCGGGATTGGCTTCGGCTTCCAAGCGGTACTCCTGGCCGTGCAGCGAAAATAGCACGTAGCCGACGATGTCCAACTTGATGGGATCGCCGAGAACATTCTGCGAGTCGAATTGCTTGGGCGAGTCATAGGGGATGAAGCGCGCGGCGAGCGCATAGGATTCGTCGACTGGGAACCAGTGCAGACCTGCAAAGCTCTTGAGCAAGGGACTGTGCTTATCCTTGAGGCGGAGAGCGAAGCGATCGCCGCTGGCGTGGACATAGAGCGTGAGATCGCCGAGCACGAGACGGTCATCGCGGTTGTCTGGGCGCAGTTCGGCGGATTGCACAGGCTTGCCGTTGATGGTCGCGGTGACGCCCCGATGAATGTGGACGGTGGTCTTGCCGGCATGGAAATCGAAAGTGCCGGCTTGTGCAGGCGCGGAAGCGGGAAGAACGATGTCATTGAGAGGATCGGAGCCGAAGCGGTTCTCGCCGTCGTGGAGCCAGAAGAGACCCGAAACGCTGAGCCATCCGGAATCGGAAGTGAGCTGGGCTTCGTAATCGTGGCGCCACTTTTCGACGGACTGGCGATAAGCCGCCGAGTCTGCGCTAACAACGCAGGCCATGAGAAGTAATGCAAGAAACACGGCGAGGCTGCGACGCGGACGGGGAAAGTTCATGGATTGCTCCCTTCGAGTGCCAATCAAAAAATTACCAAAAAAAAGGCCCGCCAACCAGGGGCAGTGTAGAGGGACGTAAGCTGTGCCGCGATCCCTCCACTACACGGCCCGACGCGCCAAAATACGACGCGAAAGAGAAAGTCGGGCCGCTTCGGTCGGGATGACAAATTTGGGATGCTTCGAGGTAAACGCCACGCGAGAAGATTTGCGGAAAGGAATTCACCACAGAGAACACAGAGAGCACGGAGGCGGAGAAAGATAGCGCCCCGACCGGGTCGGGGTAAACGCCGGTGCTGAGTTCGGAGAGATTCGCAGAGAAGAGAGAAGCGCCGGGGTTGGATCAGGGGGCGAAGGCGTCGCGAGTTTGCGGCTTAAGCTGGACGGCGGCGAGGCTGGCGGCGTCCCAACCACCGCCCAGGGCCTTCACCAGGAGCACGGAGGTGACGAGGCGCTGGCCCTGGATGATGGCGGCTTCCTGCTCGTTATTGAGAAGATTTTGCTGGGCGCTGACGACGTCGAGATAACTGACGAGGCCGCCGGTGTAGCGCGAAGTGGCGATCTCGAGCTGGCGGCGGGAGGAGTCGACAGCGTCCGTTTGAGATTGCCGCGCGGCGTCCAGCACCTGCAGCCCGGTGATGTTGTCCTGCACTTCGCGGAAAGCGTTGAGGACGGTGCCGCGATAGGTGGCGACGGAAGCGTCGTAACCCGCCTGGGAGAACTGCATCTGCGCGCGGCGGGCGCCGCCGGTAAAAATGTCCTGCGCAAGATTGGCGCCCACGGCCCAAAAAGCGCTTGCGGCGTTGAGCAATTGGGAAATCTCCTCGGAGTTCCAGCCACCCTGGCCATAAAGAACGAGCGAAGGATAATAAGCCGCTTTGGCAATGCCGATCTGCGCGTTGGCGATGGCCATTTGACGCTCGGATTCAGCGATATCCGGGCGCCGCTCGAGGAGCTCAGAGGGAAGTGAAGTTTCGAGATTAGGCGGCTCGGCGGCGAGTGGGCGCTCCGCGACGTGGAAATCGGGAGCGGGCTTGCCGGTAAGAACGGCAATGGCATCCTCAAACTGTTTGCGCTCCTGGCGGAGAAGTATCGCCTGAGTGCGCGTAGTGTTGAGGAGCGTCTCTTCCTGAGTGACGTCGAGGCCGGAAGCGACGCCGCCGTTGTGGCGCGAGTTGACGAGATCGAGTCCCTTCTGAAGAGTTTCCACGGTGCGCCGCAGAAGAGCGATCTGCGTATCGAGTTGGCGCAGCGTGAAATAGTCGGCGGCGAGTTCCGCGTTGAGAACGAGGCGAACGCTTTCGAGGTCGGCGGCGTTGGCCTGATAGGAGGCTTGCGCGGCTTCGATGGTGCGGCGGCGCTTGCCGACGAGATCCACTTCGTAGCTCACCGTGAAGGGGAGAACATAATTGTTCTGCGTTACAGGACCCGTGAGTGGAACGTATGAGCCGGTGGAGCGAGTCCCGGAGTAGCGCTGGCGCTCGGCGGCGGGATCGACCGAAAGCGTGGGAAAGAGCTGAGCATTCTGGACGGCGGCGGAAGCGCGCGCCTGGTCGTAATGGGCGAAGGCGACTTTGAGCGTCTGGTTGGCGGCGAGGAGTTCGCTTTCGAGAGTGTTGAGGTCATCGTCGTGGAAGACGGTCCACCACGATGTTTTGGGAATAGCGTCCTTGGGCACGGCTTCGCGCCAGGGCTCGACAGTCTCCCACTTGGCGGGCACGGCAGCGGCGGGTCGTTTGTAGTTTGGCCCGACGGTGCAGCCCGCGAGAAGCAGCACTCCAGCGAAAAGAAGACCCACACGCACGAGGCAAGGGCAGTGCGATCGGTGCTGAGCGCTTGCGCGGGAAATCATCAGGGCCTTTTCTCCGGAGAAGCGCTGGAGGCCGGACGTTTCGCGGGCGCGGGTTGCGTGGAAGGCGCGGCAGTGGGGGCTGGCACGAGCGGGTTGTTGACTTCCTTGACGTGCACCTCTTGGCCGTCTTCGAGAGAGTCTGGAGGGTTGAGAACGATCCAATCGTCGGGCTTGAGGCCGTTAAGCACTTCGAGGCTGGTGCCGTAATCGCGGCCGATGGTGAGAGATTGCAGACGCGCGTGGTGATTCGCATCGATCACTACGGCGCGGAGTCCTTCGGAGCGGAAGAGCAGCGCGTTCACGGGAACCTGGAGGCGCTGGGCCTTGACTTTGACCAGAAGATGAACCTGGGCGTAGCCGCCGGGCAACAATTGTGCGGATTTGTTGGGCACATCCACTTCGGTGAGGAGCGTACGAGTGGATAGATCGATGGCCTCCGCGGTGCGCACGACCTTGCCCTCAAATCTCTGGCCGGGGAACTGCGTGAGTTCCAGATAGGCGCCGATTCCCGGGCGAATGGAAGAGGCGTAGGCTTCGGGCACATTGACGTACACGCGCATGGGATCGGTTTGCGCAAGGAAGAAGAGCTGCTGCGAGGAGCCGCCATTGCCGGCGTTGATGAGCATGCCAATGTCGGTATTGCGGCGGGTAATGACGCCGCTAAAGGGGGCGTCGATGCGCTGGAAGGATTTCAACTCTTCAAGGCGGCGGACGTTGGCTTCGGCGGATTGGACGATAGCGCGCTTGGCGGCCAGATCGCCATTGGCATTGTCGACTTCCTGTTTGGAGACGCCGTCGGACTTGAGGAGGTCGGAGTAGCGGACAGCCGTAGTTTCGGAGAGGTGCACGTTGGCCTG
The DNA here is from genome assembly GCA_003154775.1 of Acidobacteriota bacterium. Taxonomy (GTDB): domain Bacteria; phylum Acidobacteriota; class Terriglobia; order Acidiferrales; family UBA7541; genus Acidiferrum. The sequence goes on from PMES01000060.1 coordinate 24,972, forward strand.
AGAGGTGGCCAGATCGGCGCGGGCCTGGGAAAGTTGCTGGTCAACTTCGGGGGTATCGATTTCCGCGAGGAGTTCGCCTTTGCTCACGCGGCTGCCAATGTCGCGGTACCACTTTTTCAGGTAGCCGTTGGTGCGCGCGTAGATGGGAGATTCGATGTAAGCCATCAGCGTGCCGGGGAGAATCAGATTCTCATCGCCCGCCTGCGCGGCGGGATGGAAGACGGCCACGGTGGGAACGGCGAGGACTTCGGTGTTGTCGGCGAGGGCTTTGTACTGCGCGCGGCGCTGGAACATCTGGAAAGCGCCAACGACCACAAGAACAATGACGATGAGGAAGAGAATTAGAAAGAGGGAACTCTTCTTCGGCGGAGATGCGCCGGGATCGCTGTCGAGATGGGTTGAGACGTCAGTCATGGTCAGTGGCTCCAAGTCCTAGATCGAAGTGCGGGCTTCATGATTGCTATGCCCTCAGAGCGACGGCGCGGTGACGCCGGCGCTCCAGCCAGCCGTGAATAATGGAAAAGACGCACGGCACAAAGAAAAGAGTAGCCAGGGTGGCGAAGAGCAGGCCGCCGATGACGGCGCGGCCCAGGGGCGCGTTTTGCTCGCCGCCTTCGCCAAGGCCGATGGCCATGGGCACCATGCCGATGATCATTGCGAGTGCGGTCATGATCACGGGACGCATACGGACGAAGCCCGCTTCCAGGGCCGCGTCAGCCGCGCTCCTGCCTTCGCTCAATTGTTCGCGCGCGAAGGAAATCATCAAGATGCTGTTCGAGGTAGCCACACCCATACACATGATAGCGCCGGTCAGCGAGGGAACGCTCAAGGTTGTGTGGGTGAACAAGAGCATCCAACAGATGCCCGCCAGCGCGCCCGGCAGAGCCGTGATGATGATGAAGGGATCGAGCCAGGACTGGAAGTTGACGACGATGAGCAGATAGGCAAGAACGATGGCTCCGACCAGTCCAACGCCGAGGCCCACGAACGAGGAGTTCATGGTCTGGATCTGGCCGCGGATGAAGATGCGGCTGCCCCGGGGGAGTTCCTTCTCGATATTGTCCACGAGCTTCGTGACTTCGGTAGCCACGGAGCCGAGATCGCGTCCATCCACGGCGGCATACACATTGATCATCGGCTGGACATTGTAATGCGAGATGGAAGCAGGGCGCGCGACGGTGGAAATGTCCACGAGATTGCCGAGGATCTGCGCGGGAGCCCCCGGAAGGCCGCTGTTGATGGGAATGTTTTGGAGAGCCTGGTAATTGTCCACGCGGTACTGAGGAGTTTGGACGGCTACGCTGTAACTGACGCCATTTTTGGGATCGAGCCAGAAATTCGGTGAAGTCTGAAAGCTGGACGAGAGCGAGACAAGGACATTCTGTGCAACGTCGCGGGCCTGCAAACCAACGTATTGGGCGCGCGTGCGATCGATGTTCATGAACAGGGTGGGAGCGTCAAAGGCCTGCTGGACGTGGACATCCACGGCGCCGGGGATGTGGCGGATTTCGTTGGCGAGTTTCAGCCCGACGGCATAATTGGCGGGCTGATTCATGCCGGTGATCTGGATATCGACGGGGGCGGGCGTCCCGAAATTGAGAATCTGGGTGACGATGTCCGCGGGCTGGAAGAAAAACTGCACGCCGGGGAATTCGCTGGGGAGACTCTTGCGGAGATCGTTGATGTACTCGCGCGTGGAACGGCTGCGTTCGGGCTTGAGCTGGACGAGGATTTCGGCGTCGGAGGTGCCGATCGTGCCGGAGTTGCTGTAGGTGAGATTGATGCCGGAGTAGGGCAGGCCGACGTTGTCTAGCACGGTGGTGAGGTCGCGGTCGGGGATGGTGCGGCGGATTACCGCGTTGATTTGATCGGCTAGCCGGGCGGTCTCTTCAATGCGCAGGCCGGTGCGGGCGCGCATGTGCAGGCGAATCTGGCCGGCGTCCACGCTAGGAAAGAAATCGCGGCCGAGAAAAAAAGTGAGTCCCGCGGAGAGGAGACAGAAGGCCAGGAAACACGCGGAGAAGAGAGGACCGTGGTGCAGGGCGGCGGAGAGGGAGCGGCGATAGGCCGCGCGGAAACGCTCGAAGCCGCGCTCGAACGCCTGCTGGTAGCGCCGGAAGAGACCCATCTTCTCACCCGCGCGCTCGTCGGCATGGTATTCGTCTTCCGAACTCAACAGGTACATCGCCATCGTCGGGACGATGGTGCGCGACCACATGTAGGAAGCGAGCATGGCAAAGATCACGGCTTCGGCGAGCGGCACGAAAAGATATTTGGCGACGCCGGAAAGAAAAAACATGGGGATGAACACGATGCAGATGGATAATGTGGAAACGAACGCCGGAACGGCAATCTGCTGAGCGCCGTCGAGGATCGCCTGGACGGTTTCCTTGCCCATCGCGAGTTGACGATTGATGTTCTCGATTTCGACGGTGGCGTCATCAACGAGGATGCCGACGGCAAGAGCGAGGCCGCCCAGGGTCATGATGTTGATGGTTTCACCGAGGGCGCTCAGGCAGAGCAGGCTGACAAGAATAGATAGAGGAATGGAAGTGGCGATGATGAAGGTGCTCTTCCAATTGCCGAGGAAGAGAAGAATCATGATGGCCGTGAGGCACGCGGCGATGATGGCCTCGCGGAGAACACCTTGGATGGCGGCGCGCACGAAAAGGGATTGATCGAAAAAGGTCGTGACGTTGAGCTCTTTGGGAAGGGAAGGCAGGTAGTCGTGAACTGTTTGTTTGACGCGATCAACGATGGCAAGCGTGGAGGCGTTGCCGGTTTTGTAGACGCTCATGAGCACGCTGCGATGACCATTGGCGAGAACTACGTTGGTCTGCGGAGCGAACCCGTCGCGCACGTGGGCCACGTCGCGCAGGTAGATGGTTGAGCCATTGACAGTCTTCACGGGAAGGTCGTTGAGTTCGGCCACGGTGCGCGGGCTGCCATTCATCTCCACATTGAATTCCAGCGATCCGAGTTTTACCGTGCCTGTCGGCAGGATGAGGTTCTGGGCGTTGACGGCGTTGACGATATCCACCGCGGAGAGCCCCTTGGCTTGTAGAGACGCGGCGTCAATATCCACGGAAATCAGGCGCGGCTTGCCGCCATAGGGATAGGGTGATGCGGCGCCCTGAACGGTGGCGAGTTGCACGCGGATGAAATTGGCGCCGTAGTCGAAGAGTTGCTGCTCGCTGAGGCTGTCACTGGTCAGGCCAATCTGAAGAACCGGAACCGTGGAAGCCGAGTAGATCATGACCAGCGGGGGAGTGGTACCCGGGGGCAGTGAGCGAAGAAAGGTCTGCGAGATGGCGGTGGTTTGCGCGAGAGCGGTCTGAATATTGACGCTCGGCTGGAAGAAAATTTTGATGATCGCGATGCCGTTCAGCGATTGCGATTCGATGTGTTCGACGTCGTTGACCAGCGTGGTAATGCCGCGTTCGACGCCAGTGGTAATGCGCTGCTCCATCTCCTGCGGCTGGAGGCCGGCGTAATTCCAGACCAGGGCGATCACCGGGATATTGATGTCCGGAAAAATGTCCGTGGGCGTGCGTGGCACCACGACAAACGTCAGGAGCACGATGACCAGGGCCATGACGATGAACGTATAGGGCCGGGCAAGAGCTAATCGGACAATCCACATAGAAAGAGAAAGTGACCTCTTGGCCGGCTAGAGCGCAACTTCACACACACCCTCGCTGCCTTGCAGGGTAAGCCTGCCTACTCTTATTAGACTACGAGTGGACCATATTTGGGTACGCCGGGTTTGCGGCAGGTTCGCGCGAAAAAAGGCGGGGCCACCATCGAGGATTTTGATGGAAAAGGCAGGCGCGATACTCACCCGGAGGAAAACAGCTCGCGGAAACGAAAAGCGTTCCGCGCGCAGTGAGCTCCTTCAGGAGGAGTGGCCGTCGCGGAGGAGCGCTATTCGCGAATAATAAAGTTGAGCCGGACGCCGCAGACTTCGATGAGGTCGCCGTCGTTCAGACGCGTGGGCCCGGGAATCGGCGTGCCGTTGATGGTGGGGACTTTGTCGCCGGTGCCGAGGTAGTAGCCGTCATCGCGCTGATTGATCTGGGCGGCCATGGGAGGTTTGAACCAGCCGCGAAGGCGAATGGTGGCCATGGGCGATTTGCCGATGACGGTGAGCTTGTTGGCGAGCACGTATTCCTTTTGATTGACCTTACCGCTGAGAACGACGAGCGTGGGCATCTTGGCGCGGCCGGGAGAAAATTGCGAGCGTTCGCCCATGGCAGCGGCTTGCGAAAGCATGTCGCGGCGCGCCTTGGTATCGAGGACCATGGTTTCGTTAATTTTGGGAGCGGCGGCTTTGCGGCCGGTGTCCCAGGGAATGGCGGCATCGGCGGTGGCGTCAACTTTGATGTGATGCTTGCCGATCCAGATGGAATCGCCATCGTGTAAAGTGGCGCGCTCCACGCGGAGATCGTTGACGAAAGTTCCGTTGAGGCTGTCGAGGTCTTCAACGACGAGGCGGCCGCCTTCGTAATAGACGCGGGCGTGATAGTTGGAGATGGCGAGGTTGTCAATGGGGATGTCGTTGTCCGGAGAGCGGCCAATGCTGACCGGACGGCTGCCGATGGGGACCTCCTTAACCAATCTGTCTTCAAACATGAGGCTGAGCTTCGCCATGCAAATCCTCCTGCGGAGGTCTATTCTTTTTTGGCCGAGTCGCGACGCAGCCAGGAAAACCAACTCCTGGGCTCTTCCTGAAAGCGCGCGACGATGACCGTAACGTTATCAATGCCGCCGCGTTCGTTGGCTAATTCGATGAGCTTGCGGGCCGCGGAAGCGGGGTCGGTCTCCGCCTGCAAAGAGCCGGCAATTTCGGGTTCCGTGACCATGCGAGTAAGGCCGTCGGAACACAGCAGCAGAACGTCGCGGGGAAAGATGCCGACTTCATCTACGTCCACTTCGACTTGGGAGTGAGCGCCGAGTGCGCGTAACAACACGCTCTGCATTTCGCTGGCTTCCGCTTCCTGGGGCGTGATGATGCCGCGGCGCACCTGTTCCGCGACCAGGGAGTGGTCGTTGGTGAGCTGCTGGAGAGTGCCGCCGCGCAACAGATAGGCGCGGCTATCGCCGACGTGAGCGATGCTCAGGCGGCCGTTATCGAACCACGCGGCGGTAAGAGTGGCGCCCATGCCGCGCTGCTCCGGATTTTCTTGCGCGGATTGATAAATCCTGCTATTTGCCAGGTACACGGCGCTTTGCAGACGCTTGGTTTTTTCCGCCCAGTGGTCGCCGGGAGCGCCAGAGAAAGTAATGCCGGGATCGTCCTTCGCTTCCGCGCAGTAATTAACGATGGTTTCCACGGCCATGGAACTGGCGACTTCACCGTGGGCTTCGCCGCCCATGCCATCGGAAAGGACGAAGAGGTGGGGCGCTTCAAGAATCCGGAAGGAGTCCTCGTTGTTGGTGCGCACACGTCCTACGTCCGTCAAGCCGTCACTAGCGATCTGCACAGCCGCTCCTTCCAAGCTTTCCGTGAACACGCGTGGCACCCCCTGCGCGGACACACCAGCAAGTACCGTATGGTCCACGCTAGCAGAGGCTTGGCCGCCAGGAAAGGCTTTGCACCCAAGTGATTACTCGCCGATTGGCAACACTGGCTGAAGGGCCAGTTGGGAAGAATAACCGAATCGCAGCAGGGGAGACAGCAAGATATGAAGTAAGGGGCGTGGGAGTAATCCCGGGATGGGCGGGGCACTACTGTGGAGGGGAAAACTCCACTACAATCGCGGTGTGCGGAAAACAACGTCGCGGCAGATGCGAAAGGGAATGCTGGGGTTGGCGGTGCTCTGCGCTGTGGCCGGGGCGTGCCGGGCGCAACAGGCTCCTGCGGCGTCCGGGGCGCGGATTTTGCTGCTGCCGCGGAAAATTGTTACGGGGGAGCGCTCGACGCTGGCGGTGCTGGACGTGAACGGGCGATTGACGCCGGGTGTGACCGTCGTTTTCTCGAACGGAGATAAAGTCACGACAGACGCGACCGGGCGCGCCTTGTTTGTGGGCCCGCTAAATGCCGGCGTGATTTTTGCTTCGCTTGAAGGGCGCGCCGGCCGCGTGACGTCCGTTATCCTTTCGCCCGCGGAGGTGCCTTCCAGCTCGCTGGAAGTGACCCTGGCGCCCCGTGTGGCCACGGTGAGCGATCGCTTCGAGATTTCGGGGCACGGCTTTTGCGGCGATGCGGATGCTAACAAAGTGAGCATCGGCGGCGTGCCCGGATTGGTTCTTGCGGCTTCGCCGGCGTACCTTACGGTGCTGCCGCCGGCGGACATAGATCCGGGGTTCGCGCGTGTGGAGGTAAGTTGCGGTGCGCGCAAGGCGACGGCGTTCACCGCGTTGTTTGTCAGCCTGGAACTGGATGCGAGCGGCGCGACCCTGGCACCGGGAGAGCATCGTGAATTGACAGTGCGCGTGCGTGGGAGCACGGCGAAGATTAACCTGGAGGCGCGGAACCTTGCGCCGGATGTGGCGGATTTGCAGGGAGGAACCACGGTGCGCGCGGCTTCTTCAGGCGGCGCGGACAATGTGGCGCACTTCGCGCTGCAAGGGAAGCAGCACGGGAGTTTCCTGATTTCCATCCGGCTGGTCGCGCCGCTTGTGACCCCAAGACCGTAAAAGCGGTCCCGCAGTTGCGGGACCGCTCTCCAAAAAATTCAGGCGGATTTTTTGGCGGCGGCGGGCGGCAGCGCCAGGGTGTCCTGGGTGTCTTCGAGAGCAGGCTGCGCGGCGTCGCCGCTGCTAAGCAGGTTATCGAGGGTGTTGGAAGCCTTGTCAAAGCGCTTGTCGGCTTCGGTGTAGCTCTGCTGCGCGTTCTTCAGGTGCGTGCCAATCTTTTCAAAATACTCGCCAAAGGTATCAAGCTGTTTGCGCATGCCGGATAGATTTTCCGAAAGGCGCTTGGCGTTTTCTTCAATCTGCATGCCGCGCAAGCCCATGCCGATGACGCAGAGATGCGCGTACAGAGTGTTGGGCGAGACGGCAACAATGTTGCGGCTGCGGCAGTAGGCGTCAACGGCCTGCCCCTTGGAATCCACGCTCATCAGCAGTTCATAATAAACCGTTTCGCTGGGAACGAACATCAGCGCAAGGTCCAGCGTGCCTTCATCAGGAACGATGTATTTGCGCGCAATGGAATCGGCGTGGCCCTTGATGGAGGAGACGAAGGCCTTGCGAGCATCGTCACCTTCGGCGCCGATGCGGCGGTAGGCGTCGAGAGGAAACTTGGAATCCACAGCCATCATTTTTTTGTCGCGCAGGAAAATGATGGCGTCGGCGACTTCACCGCTGCGGAAGCGGTATTGCGTGGAGTATTGCGAAAGTGGGAGGGAATCCTCCAACAGGCGTTCGAGCGTGACCTCACCGAGCGAACCGCGCGATTTGGTGCCGCCGAGAATGCTCTCCAGCGTCTGGGCGGTCTGAAACATTTGCTTTCCGGCTTGCTGGACTTCGCCCAACTGCAATTGGATCTGGTTGATCTGCTCGCGCGTATTTTTCAGCTCCGTGGACATGGCCGCCTGGGCGTCAGAGGTGATTTTGGAAGTCACCTGGGCGGAATCCTTGACGCCATCCTGAAGGGCTTTGGTGACGGCTTCGAGGCGGGAGGCGACGGTTCCGGCCAGGGTCTCGATTTTGGTGCTGCTCTGCGTATGCGCCGTGGACATCCCCTGAAAATCTCGGCGCATCTCGTTCATTTGCGATTCCAGTTGTTCGTTCTTCTTCTGATCCTGAGTGTTCTGGAGGAGAACCCAGACGACCAGGCCAATCAAAACGAGTGCGAACACCGCGACGGCAATCAAGATGACGTTCATGCGTGCTCCAATGCGTTAACGGGAAACGGTAAAACTACTTTACTCGGAAGACCGCGGATTGGGTAGAGCGCAACGATCGACAGGAGCGGCTGGGTTGCCCATGCGCCCCCGACCGGGTCGGGGCCGCTACAAAAAAGAGGGCCGGTACAAAAGAGAAGAGGCCCCGATGGCGCGGGGCCTCTCTGTTGAAGTGGAATTGCGGATGGCGTCACCAGTTCAGCTTGATGGCGAACTGGAACTGCCGGGCGTCGTAGGCAGCGGAGGGCTGGCCCGCGCTGCACACGCTGCCTGCGGAAGGATCGCACAACTGGTTCACGGCAAGAATGTTCGTGTGGTTGAGAAGGTTGAAACCGTCGGCGATCAGGTCCAGCCGGAAGCGCTCGCCAAAGTTGATGCCTTTGGAGACGCGCATGTCGAACTGGAAGAAACCCGGCATACGGAAGGCATTGCGGCCGAGGTCGCCAATGCAGCCGTAAGGCGGCGTAATGCCAGGAACAGTGAACGTTGCGCCATTGGCCAGCAAGCAAGTAGTGGGCTCAACAAAGGCCACGCCAGGAATGTAGGGCGACGTTGTGGCGCCGGGCGTTCCCGCCGCAACAACCGCAGGACGAATCTCCGACGCGCCCAGGTCGAGACGCGTATCGGTGCCGGTGATCACGTTGTACGGTCGCCCCGAAGCCAGTTCCACGAGGGGGGCGAGGGTGAAGTTGCTCAAGAAGCTGTTCCAGAAGGACTCCCCGGACTTATAGGGAGAGGATTGGAAAACACCGCTGGTGACCCAGCGAAGGCGCTGGTCGTTGACGGAGTCGGAGCGCTCCAGGCCGGGGAAACGGCTGTCTTGCGGCTCCAGCGTGGATTGCAGGTCGGTGGAATCGTCCATCGAGTGCGACCAGGTAAAGCTGGAGAGCAATTCGAAGTGTTGCGAGAAGCGCTTTTCCAAATTGAGGGTCAGGGCGTTGTACCAGGAGTTTCCATTGGAAACCTGTGTATCCACGCTGTTAAACGGCACAGGGACGCCTGGGACGCCAACGGGAAAGCCCGCGGCGGCAGCAAGAGCTTGCTGAACGGCAAAGCCGCAGGACAATAGAGCCGACGCGGGAGCCCCTTGACATTGCGGCGCGCTGAGCGCCGTAGCAGTGGCGAACGAAGGATTCGGGCCGGAGGGCCGGAAGAAGTTGAAGAACGCCGGCGTGCCGACGAATTTGCCGTTCAAACCGGACGACGGGCAGCCGTAGAGAACGCCAAGAATGCCGGGGACAAGCCCAGGCGCCGCGGTGGTGAGGCCGCACGTGGCGCCAGAAATGGGGGTTTTATCCTGCACCTGCACAAGCAACGGATTGGTGGCGCCGAGGCCGGCCGCATCCGCATAGGCCATGTTGGTGGTGAGGAGTTGCGGATCGGTGGAGTTGATATTGGAGTGAACCCTTGAACTG
>PMES01000056.1 GCA_003154775.1 Acidobacteriota bacterium
GCCAAGCTGTGAGAAATGTGGGTTAGGGACCAACTGCCGCCCATGCACCAGCCAACCGAGCCGATTTTCGCGGCGTCCACATCGGAGCGTGAGGAGAGATACGAGAATGCAGCTTCCAGGTCGCGCAAGCCGCGATCATCGGCGAGGCCGCGCATCAGGATGTGCGCATCATCGGGATTCGCCGCCACTTTGCCGCGATAGAGATCCACGGCCAGCGCTACGTAACCTTGCCCTGCGTATTTCTGGGCCTGCTCCTTCACCCAGTCGTTCAGCCCCCACCATTCGTGAATCACGATGATGGCGGGATGCTTGCCGCCGCCCTCCGGCAGTGCCAGGTACCCGTTCACCGTGTCGCTGCCGCTTTTGTAGTTCACGGTTTCCGTTTTCACCGAGCCCGCATGCAGGGCCAGGCTCAGGGCAAGGACGCTCAACGTCAGGACCGGAAGGAAGAATCTGCGATTCATGGATCACCCCTCAAAGGAACAGGCTCCGAAACTCTGGCGCATTTCGGAGCCTTAAGCCAACGTGCCCGAAAGAGAGGAAAGCCAGGCCTCTCGAAGTTACTTTTGCAGTTCGTCGATTGCCGCGAGCACGTCGTCGCTGTGTGTCTTCACGTCCACTTCGGTCCAGACCTTGCGCACCGTGCCGCTCGGATCGATCAGGAAGGTGTGACGGGCGGAGAGTTTGGCGACACCCAGGTTCATGATGGAATCGTATTTCTCCGAAACTTCCTTTTTCGTGTCGGCCAGCAGCTTGAAGTTCAGCCCTTCCTTGGCGCAGAACTCCTGGTGGCTCTTTTCATCCTGGACGCTGACGCCGAGAATGACAGTATTCTTGGCGTCGTACTTGGCCAAGTCCCGCTGGAAATTATGGGCTTCGATGGTGCAGCCGGGGGTCATGTCCTTGGGATAGAAGTACAGCACCACCCACTTGCCCTTGAAATCGTGCAGGCTGATGGCCTTGCCTTCCTGATTATTCAGCGTGAAGTCCGGCGCGGCGGAACCCACTGCCGGAGCTTTGTCTCCGGCGCGCGCGGTGAAGCTATAGAGAGCAACAATTCCGATCACGGCAATCACGGCGACAGCAACGATAAGCATGTGTGCGTTCCTCATCATTCCCCCCCCCCAGAAAAAAAAATTAGCAGAATTGGCCTTGGCTGATCACGAGATTGAGATGCGCTGGCGGGCTGGATGGCTACAGCGAAGATTGCGGGAATGCTGGGTGCGGCTAGAGCGGTTACTTCTTGACTTCCAGGGGTTTCGCCGCCGGCGCACTCTGCTTGGCGTAACGCTTGGCCTCAGGGCTGCGGGGGGTCCAGTCCTCGGGAGGAAACGAAACCCGCCAGAAGCGCGCGTTGGGGTGGGCAAATTCGATCCCGATTTCCGGTATCTGCTCTTCCCCGGGGTTGATGTCTTTCACGGTACAGACGAGATCTTCGCCGGTCCCCACATGGTTGACACTCAAAACCTGCCCAACCATGACAGGTTCGCGAAGAAGGATCAGGCCCCCGTGAGCATTCACCACCAGTGTCTTGGTGCGTTCGTTGAACGCCGAGCCGTTGGCACGCTCGCCGGAAACGATGATGGACACGGACAGGACGATGCGCTGGCTGCGGCGCTGATGGGCCACCCCTCCCGGGCGCGCATTTTGCGTGATCACGCTCAAGGCTCCCTCCTGGGAGTATCTGCTTGCATGAGAAGAGCCAATGGAGCGGGGACACTGTGAAACGATGCCGGAGCTGCCGAAGATGAGCAAACTCTGAGCCACGGTTCCGCGACCCCTTGCCGCCGTGAAGCCATTCGTGGGAAGCGCATGCTTTTATGGGGGTAACGCGAGCTTTGGCCCCTCAGGAATGGACACTTTCCGCGCGGAAAGCAACGCCAAGGCGCGGTAAGTGGAGCAGAAATGAATTTCTGGAGGAAGGAGTCCGAGCAAGAAGGGATGCGGCACTGTGCGGAATCGGGACGGGCTGTACCAACCAGGGGATGCCTACGGCCAGTGCTACAGGTCGCGGCAAGTAATCAGTGGAATCGTCGGCGCGGCCGTGCTGCCTTCCATGGTCATCAATCTTCAATGTTTCTGCATCGATTTGTTCCTTCGCACGCCCCGTCTTCTCCACGCGATGCAGGAGTGCGGGGAGTGTCGGATAGACCACCTTCGGAATTCCCGAAAACAGCGCGCGAACCTTCCTCTGCAATACTAAGGCACGGTATGCAGGATTCCGTGCCGCAATGCTCCTTGCGCTGAATCCTATTCAACGCAAATACTGTCTCCATCGAGCGCCCATGGGGGATATAGATTTCTCTTCTCTAAGTCCAATCACCGAGCCGGGCATCACGATCCTGGTTGCACTGCTGGCGTGCCTGGTGGCCTGCGTCTGGCCGAAGAGGTCGGAACGGCTGCTGCGGACGATGGAGCGGCCGTTCTCCCGCTTTGCTGCGCACAAAACACTGGCGGTCGTCACGATATTCCTTGCGGTTCTCGCGGTTCGCCTCGCGCTGCTCCCGGTGGTTCAGGTTCCCACGCCCGGCATTCACGACGAATTCAGCTACCTACTTTTGGGGGATACCCTGGCGCATGGCCGGCTGGCCAATCCGACCCATGCGATGTGGCGGAGCTTTGAAACATTCCACGTGTTGTCGTTTCCCACTTACGCTTCGAAATATCCGCCAGCGCAAGGGGCGGTACTCGCGCTGGGGCAATTGCTGGGCCATCCCTGGATTGGCGTGTTGCTGAGCGCGGCCGCCATGTGTGCCGCCATCGTCTGGATGTTGCAGGCGTGGATGCCCGCGCGGTGGGCGTTTCTCGCCGGCGCGCTGGCGGCAATCAAGCTTTGCATTGTCTGCTACTGGATGAATAGCTATTGGGGCGGCGCCGTTGCGGCGTTTGCCGGAGCGCTGGTCCTTGGTGCGCTGGTGCGTATCCTGCGGCGTCCCACGCTCACGCTCAGTGTCTTGCTCGGCCTGGGCATAGCGATTCTTGCGAACAGCAGGCCGTACGAAGGCTTGTTTTTTTGCCTCCCCGTCGCGTTTGTGCTGCTCCGCTGGACTCTTGGAAAAACAAAATACGGCCGAACCTGGCCTCAGCCTGCCCTGCGTGTTGTCCTTCCCGTTCTTGTAATCCTGCTGGCGACGTTCCTGTTCATGGGCTATTACAACTGGCGCGTGACCGGCAGCCCGTTCGTGCCTCCGTTTGTTGCCGCGGCCCACACTTACGAGCGCTTCGCCAATTTCATCTGGCAGAAAAACGCGCCGATGATCCACTACAACAATCTGGAAATGGAGGAGTTTTACAACGACTGGGGGCGTAGCAACTACATGCGCACGTGGGACACTCTGGGAGACGTGAGCGTCGACAAGCTGTATCGATGCCAGGCGGTCTACACCTGGCTGGCGCTGCTGCTCGTCCTGCCCGGGCTGCTTTTTCTTTACCGCGATAAACGCATGCGATTTCTTCTCGTGGTTCTGCTCTTCGTGCTTCTGGCTTATTTCATTACCACCTGGCCAAATCCACATTACATCGCCCCGGTCACGTGCATCCTCTACGGAGTCATCGTCCAGGCCATGCGCCACCTGCGGCAGATGTACTACCGGAAGCGGCCCATCGGTGCGGCCCTTTCGCGCGCCATCGTTTTGCTCTTGATTCTCGATATTTCGCAATTCGCGGCCACCGGCTACGGCGATCCGATGGGTTGGGGAGGAGGCGGACTGCAGCGGCGCGTGGAGATCCAGAAGCAGCTTGACCAGACTCCCGGAAAACACCTCGTCATCGTTAACTATGAGGGTGTGCATAGCTTCCATGACGAGTGGGTCTACAATGGCGCGGACATTGACGGCTCGAAAGTGGTTTGGGCACGCGATCTCGGCCCGGAACAGAATGCAAAATTGATGGACTACTTCAGGGACCGCAACGTTTGGATCGTCAAAGCGGGCATTGAAAGCGCGCCGCTGGCTCGCTTCGCCGAAGATTCCTCCAGCGCACACTGAATTGGGCAGATTTCGCGCGCGTTATATCCAATCGTACTGCGCAAGGATTCCCGTGCTCTTACTCCTCCTCAAACAGGGCGACGGAAAAAGTCCTCGGCCGACCAGCAGCGAGAACGGAAGAGGGTACAGCGGCAGTTCGGTGGTCCACTGGGTGAGGGAGAGCCTGCATCTCGCAAAGCGCGCTTCCCATTCCTTGCGGCTCTGATAGTTGTACGGCAAACGCACGCCATGGGGACGGTTGCCCACCCAGTCCATGAA